>JAICQO010000136.1 GCA_025937835.1 Polyangiaceae bacterium | reverse complement strand
GCCGGAGCCCGCCGAGGGCAGTTTCTTGTTGGAGGTTTCGAGCACCAAGGTGCCGATCGTGCAGGGGGACACGGTCGAGTTGACGGTCAAGGCCGTCCGCAAGAACGGCTTCGAGGGAGTGATCGAGCTGTCCGCCGCGTCATTGCCCGAGGGCGCGAGCATGAAGCGCGCGGAGATCGCCGCCGACGAGGACGAGACGACGATCGTGCTCAGCGCCGCGGACGACGCGCCGCACTCACTGCCCACGAAGCTGGAGATCCGCGGCGAATCGTCGAACCTGAAGGCGAGCACGCCGATCACGGTCACGGTTTGCGGCCACCCGGGCGCGCTCGATACGAGCTTCCAGCAAGGGCGCGTGATCGTGCCGGTCGGGGCCGGCGACGACTACGCGAACGCCATGGCGCTGACCGCGGACGAGAAGATCTTGGTCGCGGGGCGCGTGGCCGAGAACCTCAGCGACTTTGCGCTGATCCGGCTCGAGCGCGACGGCAGCCTCGACACGAGCTTCGGCAAGGACGGCAAGGTCTCGACGCCCATCGGCGAGCGCGGCGACATCGCCTACGCGCTCGCGGTCCAGGAAGACGGCAAGATCGTGCTGGCCGGCTCTTCGGAAAACCTGGACACGGGGTTGGATTTTGCGCTGGCGCGTTACCTGCCCGACGGGAGCCTGGACGAGGACTTCGGCGACGGCGGCAGCGTGACCATCAGCCTGTCCACGGACTCCGACGTGGCGCACGCGGTGCTGATCCAGAAGGACGGCAAGATCGTGGTCGCCGGTGAGTCGAACCAGGGCGCGAGCCAGACCGGCGGCGACTTCGCCGTGCTGCGGTTCGACACCGACGGCCGACTCGACGAGAGCTTCGGCGACGAGGGCGTCGTCCTCACGCCGATCGCGAGCGGCGGCGGGCGCGACGCCGTCTACGCCATCACCAGTCAGGAGATCGACGGCGAAGAGCGCCTGATCGTCGCGGGCGGCGAGGGCGACTTTTCGATCGCTCGCTACACCTCGGACGGCGAGCTGGACCTCGACTTCGGCGAAGGCGGAAAGGTAGCCCAGGTGTTCGGCTCGGTGATCGGCGCGGCGCGCGCCGTCACGGTCACGGCGGACAACCAGCTGCTGGTCGCGGGCAACAACAACCACGACTTCTCGCTGATCCGGCTGACCGAGAGCGGGGCGCTCGATGCGAGGTTCGGCGAAGGCGGCAAGGTCGTGACCGCCGTCAGCGAGGACAACTGGGACGAGGCGCAGAGCATTGCGGTCGATGCCGACGGCAAGATCGTGGTCGGCGGTTGGGCCTACGAGGGCAACAGCTCGAGCGGCAACTTCGCGCTGGTTCGCTACACGGAAGAGGGCGAGCTCGACGCCGAGTTCGGCGAGGAGGGCCTCGTGATCACGCAGGTCGCGAGCACCACCAAGAACGACCTCGGAAACGCCGTGCTGCTGCAGGCGGACGAGCGCATTCCGTCGGTTCGCGTATTGATGGCCGGATCTGCGAACGGCTCGAATCACGACTTCGCCGTGACGCGGTATTGGCGCTGAGTCGGCTTTGCCACCAGCGAAGGGGGGGATGCTCTTTTTTCACCGGTAGGCCCGCGTCCCGCACGCCGCTGGTCCGAATTCGGGTTACCGTCGCGCCCATGAGGTGGCTCTGGATCTCGGGCGGCGTCGGGTTGGGTCTGGTGATCGCGTGCGGCGAGAGCGAGCCGAGTCCGAGCGAGCCGCCGAGTGAGGCTCCGGTCACCGGCGGTTCGACGGCGTCCGGTGGTGCCGACGCCGCGAGCGGCGGTACCGCGACTGGCACTAGCGGCAGACAGCCGAGCAGCGGCGGCTCCCCCGCGTCGAGCACGGGCGGAACGCCGAGCACGGGCGGTAATCCCGAAGGCGTCTCGGGTGGTCGCTCGAGTGGCGCATCGGCTGGGGAGCCGTCGCAAGCGGGTGGTGCAGAGCTCGGAGGCGCCGGAGCAGGCGAGGGCGGAGCGGGGGGCGCGCTGCCCGACTCCGCGGAGGTCACGGTGCGCCTCGACCGCGTTCAGCAAACCATCGAGGGCTTCGGGATCAGCAACCTCCACCGCTACTCCATGATGGAGGAGCAGGCGGAGCAGGTGTTCGACCTCGAGCGGGGGCTGGGGCTCACGATCTTTCGTGTGCTCGTGGATCCCTCCGGGCACCCCGTCTCCCTGGAGTCGGACGTCGCGAAGGCCTTGGCGCGCGGCGCCAGCACCTTCATCGCCGTCCCGGAAACCGCGCCCGCGGAGTGCAAGACGAACCGCAACCAAAACGACGGCGGGTACCTGGAACAGAGCTGCTACGAGTCGTGGTCCGACGTGCTCGCGGCGTTTCCAGCGCGGTTCAAGCAAGCTACCGGCGTGGACCTGTACGGCCTGTCTCCGCAGAACGAGCCCGACTTCGCGTCCTGCGGCCTGATGCAGCCGGTCTCGCCCTGCCACGGAAACTTCGCGTCGATGCTCTACACGCCCGAGCAAATGGTGGAGTTCGTCAAGGTCTTGGGCCCCAAGCTCAGGGCGTTGGATCCGCCGGTGCGGCTGATGGGGCCGGAGACGCAGGAATGGAACCACCTTTGGACCAATCGCTCGAGCGACGGCGCGTCGGACCCGCTCGAGGGCAACTACGACTATGGCCACGCGCTGTTCGCGGATCCGGTCGCCTGGGGCTTCGTGGACGTGCTCGCCACTCATTTCTACGGCACCCAAGCCGCTGAACCGTGGCCGAGCGACGTGCCTCGAACCAAACCCATCTGGATGACGGAGCTCGCGGGGTTCGAGTTTTGGCCCGAGGGCGAGCTCACCACCAGCATCGAAAACGGCTTGGTGAACGCGGGCTGGATCCACGACGCGCTCGTCAACGGCAACGCCTCGGCCTGGCTCTACCGCGCGCACCGGGCGCAGCGAAGGGGCAGCAACGAAGGCCTCGCACTCGACGACGGAACGCTCGCCAAGCGCTACTACACCTTCGGCCAGTTCAGCCGTTACGTGCGGCCGGGCTTCGAGCGCGTCAGCGTCAGCGGTGAAGTTCCGGCAGGGCTCTTGCTGTCGGCCTTTCGCGGGCCAGACGACCAATTCGTGCTCGTGGCGATCAACCGCGGAGCCTCGAACGTCAGCCTGCCGATTTACGTCTCAGGCGGGACAACACCGAGCGTGGTAACGCCCGTCGTCACCTCCGCCACGGAAGATTGGACAAAAAAGCCGGAGATCGTGGTCGACGGCGATTCGTTCCCGGCCACGCTCGAGAGCCAGAGCGTGACCACCTTCGTCGGCTCCGCAGAGTAGACTCGCCAGGCATGAACCCGGAGAACCCCCTCGAGCAAGTGCTGATCGCTGCCGCCACCGAGCCGGATGCTCGGCCCACGTTCTACCGGCTGATGCTCGATTCGCCGCTCTACATCGTGAACGACGACGCAGAGGCGAGCGGCGGCCCCGGAAATCGCGTGCTCCAGCCGGGAGAGCAGCTCCGGATCGCGACCCTAGAGATCGACGGTGTCCTGCACACCCCGATCTTCTCGTCGATCGCGCGCATGCGCGCCGTGCTCGCGCCGGAGCGGGGCTACCTAGCGATGCAGGGCCGGAACTTGCTCGAGCTCACGCTGGGCTCGCACCTGGTGTTGAACCCAGGCTCACGCTACGGAAAGCAATTCTTCCCGCAAGAGGTCGAGGCGATGCTGAACGGCGAGATCTTCCGCGAGCAAACACCCTAGCGCTGCGTGACCGACACCACGTCGATCTGCACGAATTGCCCGAAGTTCATCGAGCCGGCGAGCCCTTCGAGCTCGTACTTTTCGTAGTTGTCGATCTGTCGCTCGTTGGCGTCCGTCACGTCCAGCGTCACCTTCGAGCCCGCGGCCACCTGGATCGTGAGCTCGTAGTCGAGCTTGAACACGTTGTGCGCGGTCTTCTGGTAGTCGTTCAAGAAATAGTCCTGCTTCGGACTCTCGACGCGGATGCTCCAAGCCTGATAGTCGGGTGCGCTCACGGTCCCGCCGATCGTGTAGGGAAGCTTTCGCCACATTTCGTTCTTGTACGAGAACGTGCTGGTGTCCGGGCGCATCCCGCCGCTCACCGAGGTGGGCTCGACCACGCCGCGGATCCGCAACTTCACGTCGTAGGTCGCGCCGGATGCTCCCGCGAGCGTCGCGTCCTTCGTTGCCTTGAACGTGTTGTTCATCAACACGGTATGCGTGCAGACCGAGCCGTCGGTCGTGGGCGGCATCCCTTCACACGGAGCGTCGACGCGCAGGCCGTTCAGGGCCTTTGCCACGCTCGACTCGTCCGAGCCGCCGCTGCCGCCCGAGCCAGCTGCCGCCCCACCCGCTGAAGACCCGCCGCCGCCCACGGCCGCGCCTCCGGCGTTGGTTGCGCCACCCGTCGCCGGGGTGCCACCGGTCGCGGACGTTCCGCCGGTCGCCGGTGCGCCGCCGGTCGAGGCGCCGCCCGTGGCGGACACGCCGCCGGTGACCGGGGCCGCGCCTCCAGTTCCCGTGGCAGTCGCGCTGCCGCCGGTCGAGCCGCCCGTCGCCGCACCGCCAGTCGCGCTCGAGCCGCCCGTCCCGTTCGCGCCGCCCGTCGCCGTGTTTTGGTCCGGAGCCGGCGATTCTGACGAGGAACAGGCCAAAATCAGGGACGCGGCGGCGAAGGGCAGGAGGGATCGCATGGGTTCGCTGTGCAGTGACGGTCCACGGTGAAAGCCGTCACGCTAGAAACGCCCGCCCCCTCAGTTCCCAGGCACCTTCGCGCCCCGACCGCGTTGGACGCTGCGCTGCGTCAGGGCGTTGGGCTCGCCCGGAGCGACGGCGGTGAAGCGACGCCGAGCTTGCTAGTCGTCGAGCTGGTCGAGCAGAGTGCGGGCCTCGCGCAGGCGCTCCATCGCAGCTTCCAGGGGCGCGTTGATCGTCACCTTCTCGGCGCGTGGCGCGCGGCTGAGCTTCGTCAGCAGCGCGTCCACGGCGGTCTCCGCTTGCCGAACGGCCTGCGTGGCCGCCGCCACCTCAGCGGCCAGATCTTCGTTGAGCTTCCCGGCGCTCACGGGTTCCTCTCTCGCTGCCCGCGCAGAAGCACGTCCGCCGTCGGATGCTTGGTCTCGCGCCCCACGTTCAACCAATCACGTCGCGCGTTGGCGTAGGCCGCCTTGACGGCAAGCGACAACTCGGACGGGTCGAGTGGCGAGAGGCCGCGCCGGGTGAGCTCGTCGCGCAGGTAAGCGGCCACACGGGCTCGCGCTTCGGGGATGGTGCCGGGAAAGCCACCAGCAACCTCGCGCTGGTCTTGCCAGGTCGCGTCGACCAGGGCTCGCGCCCAATTGGCGCCGAGGCGAGTGGCGCATTCCAAAACCAGTGTCTCGCGATCCATCGTCATTCCGAGGACGACGGTTTCCAGCAGTGGATGCAGCGAATTGCCTCGCGCCGCACGAACCCCCCGCAATGCGGACAGATCCGGCGCTCCGGCTCGGGGCCGAGCGCGAGCCGTTCCACGACGGATTGCCAGGCGCTCCGCACTGCCTCGACCTTCACGCTCGGGGCAGAGCTGGGATCGTCGTGCAGAGCCAACAGGTTCTTCTCGACGGTGTCGATGGCCAGGCGCAGATCGCGATCGGCGCGTTCCCCCATCGTCAGCGTCGACTCCGCGTGAAGCGCGCTGTCAGCTGAATGCTTGGCCTTCAAAGGGCGCGCGCTGACGTCATCGCTTGCGCAATGCAGTTCCGTTCGATGGTGGATACGGAACTCGCCACCGTGGGCGCGGGTGGTCGGACGCCGTCGCCGCCGCGGGTGTGTCTGGACATGTTTCGATCTCCGTTCGTCGGCCGCCGCGTGGGTGCTGCGTCCAATGAGCCGGAAGATCGGACGAGTCCGCGACACACTGGCCGCAGACTCGCGGAGTGTACACGCACGTCGTGGTTCGCGCAAGGCAGCTAGGAGTCGAGCAAGGCGCGCAACTCTTCGGCTCCGAGCTTCGCTGCCGCGTCGGTGTCTTCGAGCAGGGTGTCTGCGAGCTCGCGCTTCGTGCGGTGCAAGTCGATGATGCGATCTTCCACGGTTTTGGCCGTCACGAGGCGATACACGGTGACGGGGCGAGTTTGCCCGATGCGGTGGGCGCGATCGGAAGCCTGGGCTTCGACAGCGGGGTTCCACCACGGATCGAGGTGGATGACGTAGTCGGCGCCCGTGAGGTTCAGCCCGAAGCCGCCCGCGCGCAGGCTGATCAAGAAGAGATCTCCCTCACCGGCCTGAAAAGCGTTCACCGCGACCTTGCGCTGCGCGTGCGAAGTCTTGCCATCGAGGTACTGGTAGCTCACACCGCGCGCGTCGAGCGCCTCGCGCACCAGCTGCAACATGTCGACGAACTGGCTGAATACGAGCGCTCGGTGACGGCCCTCGACGAGCTCGTCCACGATTTCGAGGAAGGCGGCGAGCTTCGAGCTCTCGAGCTTGGGCTCCGGCATCGCGAGGTTCGGGTGGCAGCACAGCCGGCGTAAGCGCGTGATCTCTGCCAGCACCTGAAAACGGTCGCGCGGATCGTTGCCAGCGCTTCCAGCTTCGGAGAGCTTGGCGATCGCGGCGCGCCTCAAGCTCTCGTACAGGGCCGCCTCCTCGGGCGTGAGCGTGACCGTGCGCCGAATTTCGGTGAGCTCGGGCAGCTCGCTCAGCACCTGGGACTTGGTGCGGCGCAGCACGAACGGCTGAATCAACCGGCGCAACCTGCGGCGCGCGGTGGCGCCGACCTCGCCCTCCGAGGCGAGTGGAAAGCGCTTGTTGAAGCCGCTCCGCGTGCCGAGCAGCTCCGGCATCAGAAACTGGAAGATCCCGAATAGATCCCCGACGTGGTTTTCGACTGGCGTACCGGTGGCCGCCACGCGCATCCGGGCCGTCAACGCGCAGGCCGCGCGGGCGCGCAGGCTGTCCGCGTTCTTGATGAACTGGGCCTCGTCGAGGACCGCGGTGCCGAACTCGATCGTCTGGAGCCGCTCGATGTCCTGCTGCAGCAGCGCATAGCTCGTGATCACGACCTGGCCGCTGCCGAGGCCGTCGAGCTCGCCTTCGCGGCCCGGACCCAGGTACCAGCGCACCTCGAGTGACGGAGCAAAGCGCGCGATTTCGCTGCGCCAGTTGTCGCAGACCGAGACCGGTGCGACCACCAGCGCCGGCCCCGCTTTCACGCGCGACAACAGCAGCGCCAGGATCTGCACCGTCTTGCCGAGCCCCATGTCGTCCGCGAGGCAGGCTCCGAGCTCGAGCTCCGAAAGGCGCGCGAGCCACACGAAGCCCTCTTCCTGGTAGGGCCGGAGCTCGGCTTGCAACGTGCGCGGTAGCTTCGGCTTCTTCGCGAACGCTGCGCTCAACCGATCGCGGAACTCTTTCGAGCCCTTGTCGAGCGAAAACGGCGAGCCGTGAGCGAACAGCTCTTCGAGGCTCGAGACCGCGCTCTTGCCCAGCGCGACGCCGCGCAGGCCCGCCTTGGCCGCGCGAGTGCTCGCGCTCTCTGCCGTTGTCAGCGCTTCGAGCGTCTCGCGCAGCTCGCGTTCGATCTCGAGGTAGTCGCCGTTCTCGAGCCGCAGGAAGCGCCCGCTGGACTCGGCCGACAAGCGCAGCAGCTCCTCGAGGTCCAGCGTCAGCTCGGAGTCCACCTCGAGCGAGCCGGTCGCTAGAAAGAAGTCGCCCGCGCGGCGGATCCCGCCCCGCAGCGACTTTCTCGAGACGCTGGCCCGGAGCCGGAGCGGCTTGCCGAGCGGCCATTCGACGTGCACCGAGGGCTCGAGCTTGCGCAAACTGGAGACCAGCTCGAGGCAGTCCGAAGGTTCGCTGAGCTCGTAGGCGTAGTCGCCGATCTCGTTGGCCCGGAGCGCTTCGCAGGCGTCGAGCAGCTGCTGCGTGAGCCGCTTCTCCTCGTTCAAATCTCGGTCGGCCTGGACGAACTGGTTCTCGACGTGGCCGAGCAGCGTCGGTGCTCCCTGACCGGGCTTGGATTGCGGCCCTGCCGCACCGAGCGGCCGTACGCTGAGCGCGATCGCGAGCCCCGCGCCGCGCGGCTGGATCCGGAGCCAGGGCGTGGGATCGGCCGCGACGCGGCGCGCGTCCGTCGCTTCGAACGACTGTATCGGCAGCACGTGGCTCAGCCGTCCGAGCACCGAGAGCGCGCGCGGCTGCGCCGTGGCCGGTAGGGTCAAGCCGGTGCCCAGCCATTTCAAGAGCGGCTCGGCGCTGCCCTCCACCAAGTACACCGTCAGCCGGCGGCCGTCGCTCACGAGCTTCAGATTGCCCTCGAGCTCCGCGGGCTCGACCTGCACGCGCAGCTCGTCGCCATGACGCTGCACGACGAGCTGCACCTGTCCGCGCACCACGTCGACCGGCGTGTCGCTCCCCTCCAGATACACGCGCGGGTGCCCGACCAGCGCCAGAAACGCCTGCGGCTCGAAGTACTGGTGCGCGTGCGTCCACCCCCGGTAAGAGGCGCGATCGTCCCGCGCGAACCCGGCAATGCGCGCGTCTTCGGGCGGCAACCGGGAATGCAGCGCTCCACCAGGCAAGAGCTGCTTCGGCGCGAGCTCCCGGCCCTTCGTGTAGCCGTTCGCGGTCCGCTTCTGAAGGTACGGCGATAGCCGTTGGTCTTCGAGGCTCACGCGCCAGCGCAGCCGCTCCTCCGGACCAGTTCCGGCGCGCTCGGTCGGGCTGCTTTTTTCGGCAAAGCGCTCGAGCCCGTCGAGCGCCAGCTCCCACGCGGCCTTCTCGGCGCGCAGCGCGAGCAGCGGTGGGACGGAGGGCAGCTCCGGGCGCGCCTGCTGGATGGTCGCTCGCGGAGCTCCCTCGCGAGCGCGGTGGTCGAGCGCCTCCGCCAGGTGCTCCGCCAGGTGCTCGGCCTGGGCTTTCAGCCAGACCAGCCCGCGAGCGCCATAGCGAGTCGAGAGCGAGACGGCGGTCAGTACGGTGTATTTCGCATCTCGCGGGGAAGGGTGGAACCACACCGTCCGCAGCAAACGCAAGAGCGGCGCCACGCTGTCCGCCGGATCCAGGTATCCGACCGTCGACGTGGGCGGACTGTCGCCTGCCGGAAGTGTCACGAGCGCGGCGAGGTCCTTCAGCTCACGGAAGCTGTCCCGCATCGGCAGCCCCTTCCGTGAGCCTGCTGCCAGGAGCTTTCTCGCGAGCTCGAGGTCGGCGGGCCTCGTGCGCATCAGGAGCGCGAGCGCGTTCAAGACCGCCACGAGACCCATACCGTGCGGCAACGGCCCCTTGCGCGGCGCCGGCACGCTTTCCGCCGCTTCGGCATGGCGCCCGTCCACGACCGCTGCCGCCGCTGAAATCGCGGCGCGAGTTTCTCCGGTGGCGGTTTGCAAAAACTTCTCGAGCAACGCCCGATCGCCGCGCGCGATGGCGATGCCCGCGAGCGGCAGGAGCCGATCCGGCACTGCCGCCGCCTGCAAGTGCTCGCCGAAGTATTGCGTCAAGGCCGCGCTCTCGAGCCCCTCGGCCTCGATGCGCCCGAGCGCTAGCCCGGTCCATTGGTCCCGGAACGCGGCCGGCAGCGCTTCGAACCAGGCCGCATCGAAGGCGTCGAAGCCGGGCGCGATCACCGCTTCCACGACCTCGCCGACGCTCGTCAGCGCGACGAGCTCGCGCACCAGCGGCTCTAACTTTTCCGAGCCTTCCGCCAGAGCGGCTCGTGCCAGAAGCTCGAGGTGAGGACCCGGGCCGTAGTAACTCCCCAGGCTGTAGTCCGCGCGCTCCACTGCCGCGACGAGCCCCTGTAACCGGCCATTTCGTCGCGCTTCCCGCAGCAGCTGCTGATCGAGACCGCGGACGCAGGCATAGGACATCGAGTCCGCAACGACCAGACCGAGGTCCACCAGTTGCTGCAGCCGCGCCCGCAGCGATTGCCGGTCGTGCTGCCGCCCCGCCTTGTCGCGCAGGTCCGTCGCCGACGCGAGCCGGGCGATGCGCGGGGTTCCCGACTCTCCGAGGAGCGCCAGCAGCGTCAGCAGCGCCTCGAGCTCGGGCGTGAGCCCGTCGACGCTCGTCTGAGGCCTCGGAGACACGGCGCGGCGCATGGCCGTGCCATACCCCAACTTTCGGGGTTGCGGACAGCGCCCTGCTGCGACGCCCGCTGTTCTCGGGGGCGGCACGCGCCGCGCCTCCCCGCCGAAGTGAATTCGTCGGGGCCCCGCCCCACGCGCTAATCCGCGGTGTACACGGTGACGCCGCGGTGCTTTCCCGGCGGGCGGTTCGGGTTGCCCGAGCTGTTTTCGTGCTCTTCGATGCGACCGACGTAGCGCTTCCCTTCGTGAGTGAAGGGATGCTCGCTGCCGATCGCTGCGTCCGCGTTGGCGCGCAAAATCTCGTTGGCCTTCTTCTCGATCGCGGGCGTGACCTCGGCCTTGCGCTCGGGCGGGTCCGCCGCGGCGACGGCACGATTGCAACCCAACACCGAGCCACTGACCAGGAGCGCCAGTCCGAAGACGTGAACTACGGTAGCCATGGCTTCGCGTGATGCAAAAGCGGAGCCCCGCGACGGAGCCTGAAGGGTCGTCTCCGCCGCGGGGCTCGGGTGGGTAGCGCAGTTTGGGAAAGGGATGCGCTACCGAGTGTTGGCGGCGCGATTCGGACGCTGCGGGCCGCCGCTGGGAGCACGACGGCCGCCTTCGACGAGGCCGCCGCCCTTACCGCCCTTCTCGTCCGAGCTGCTGCGGTCCAGTCGATGGATCGAACGAACGCCCTGGGTGCTGCCAAAGCGTGCGGACTCTCGCTCTTTGCGTTCGTCTGCGACTTGCTTGGTGGGTTTGCCTTTTCCGGCTTGGGCCATGAGCTCGGGATTGCATCTTCTGGGCCCAACGCTGAAAGTCGTGTCTTCCGCGTGCTGCGTCACGCGAGCACGGTGCATCCTGCCATGCCGCTACCATTTCTAACCAGCCCTGCGAAAAACCGCGGCCGGCGACGTTCTGCCGCCGGCCGCGTTTACTCTGCGGGTCTCGGCTACGCGGTCATTCCTTGTACGAGGACATGACGGAGATGCGGCTCCACGTCATATCCGTGCCGGCGACGCAGTCGGGGCGCGTCGGATCGGGGTTGCTGAGGCCGCCGCTGATGTCGCGGGCCTGGTAGCCGACGCGCGGGGCGCCGTTGGCATCGATGGCGAGCGACGGGTTGTGGAGGAACCAGAAGCCGACGGTGCAGTTGTCCCAGAGGAAGATCTCGTCGGGGGGCATGTCGGAGCCGAATTCCACCTTGGTCAGGTCCCAGGAGGCGTTTTCCCCGGCGCAGTCGCCGCCGTCGCAGTAGGCGAGGGCGATGTTGTAGTCGAGGGTGTAGGCGATGCGGGGGCGGCCGGCCTTGTCGAGCGCCAGATCGAGCCCGGTGGTGATCTTTTCGTGGTCGCTGATGATGCTGCCGAGCCAGTTGTCCTGGGTGCAGTCCTGATCGCACTCGAAGTACACGATGTTGCGATTGCCTTCCTCGTTCTTACCGAGCACCACGACGCGCGGCTTGCCGTCGGCGGTGAGCGCCATCGAGACCGTGGGCTTCATGGACACGACCTCGATTTCGTCCTCGTAGGCTTCGTAGAGGCCCGCGCCGATCCAGTTGTCTTCGCTTTCGCAGGCTTCGGCGCACTCGAGGTAAGCGCCGAGCTTCTTGGTGACGGAGCCTTCCTCTTCGACGTTGGCGACGGTCGCGACGTGCGCGACGCCGCGAGAGTCGTAGCGCAGATGCGTCCCTTCCCAGGTTTGGTCCGCGATCGGTGACTCGTTCCAGCTCGCGGGATCCTGACAGTCGCCGTCGCACGCGAGGTACCAGGTGTGGCGAGGCTTCTGGCCGATGCCCAGGTACGCACGGTAGGTGTGCATCAGAAAGCGCGGGTTGCCGTCGGGATCGACCGCGAAGGCCTCGCCCGTGACCTCGCGGTCGCCGTTGTGATCGAGGATCTCGCTGGTCTCCCAGTTCGACTGGACGCCGCAG
>JAICQO010000050.1 GCA_025937835.1 Polyangiaceae bacterium | reverse complement strand
TCGTCGTGGCTCACCTGGCGGGGCGGGATCTGCGCCATGCGCGCGACCACGGCTTCGATGCGGTCCACGTCCACCACGGCGCCCGGGCCCTCGTCGAGCTTGGTATCGGCCCCGGACTCGTCGAGCAGGTCGACGGCCTTGTCCGGTAGCTTCTTGTCGCGGAGGTGCCGGTCCGCGAGCTTCGCCGCGGACTCGACCGCCTCGGGCGTGTACTTGACCTCGTGGAACTCCTCGTAGTGCTTCTGGAGGCCCTTCAAGATTTGGATCGTCTCGTCCAGGCTCGGCTCGGGCACGTCGATCTTCTGGAAGCGGCGGGCGAGCGCGCGATCGCGCTCCATGTGGTTCCGGTACTCCTCGAAGGTCGTCGCGCCGATGCAGCGGAGCTTGCCGCTCGAGAGGGCCGGCTTCAAAAGGTTCGCGGCGTCGAGCGTGCCGCCGCTCGCGGCGCCCGCGCCGATCACGGTGTGGATCTCGTCCACGAACAGGATCGCGCCCGGGAGCTTCTCGATCTGCTTGAGCACGCCCTTCACGCGCTTCTCGAAGTCGCCGCGGAAGCGCGTGCCGGCGACCAGCGAGCCCATGTCGAGCGCGTAGATCGTCGCGCCGTGCAGCGGCTTCGGCGCCATCCCGGATTCGATCAGCGAGGCCAGGCCTTCGACGATCGCGGTCTTGCCGACGCCGGCGTCACCCACGAAAATCGGGTTGTTCTTCTTGCGGCGGCACAGCACCTGGATCGCGCGGCGCAGCTCCTTCTCGCGGCCGACCAGCGGCTCGAGCTCGCCGTTCTTGGCGCGCTCGTTGAGGTTCACCGCGAACTGCTGGAGCGGATCGCCGCGCGGCGCTTCACGCTCGCCGTCGCCGTCCTCGCCGTCGTTCTCGCTGAGCTCCATCGAGTCGTCGTCGGTGCCGTCTTTCGCGACCCCGTGCGACACGAAGTTCACGACGTCGTAGCGGGTGAGCCCTTCGGCCTTCATCGCCTCGACCGCGGAGCTCTCGGGCTCGGCGAACATCGCGATCAGCACGTTGTGCCCTTCCAGCCGGTCTTTCCCGCTCGACTGAACGTGGAACGCAGCTCGCTGCAGCACGCGTTGAAAGCCGCGTGAGGGAGTGGGGGAGACGGGCTGCCCGTCGGGCACCTTCGGCAAGTCACGCTCGAGCAGCCGATCCAGCCGGGCCTTGATGCGCTCGACGTTACCGCCGGCCTTGCGCACGACCGTGGCCGTGGCCTCGTCGTGGAGCAGCGCGTAGAGCAGATGCTCCACGGTCATGACGTCGTGGCGGCGCCGCTCGGCCTCGCGCAGCGCCAGGTTGCAGGCGATCTCGACCTCGGGGCTGACCTTCACTGTTCGCCGAACCCTTCTGGCTCGGCCGTGCACCGGAGCGGATGGCCGTGCTCCTTGGCGTAGTCCGTGACCTGCTCCGCCTTGGTTTCGGCGACGTCTCTCGTGTACGTGCCGACGATTCCGTAACCCTTGTGATGTACGTGCAGCATGATCTGGGTGGACTCGGTCGCACCCAGATGGAAGAACTTCATCAACACGTGCACGACGAATTCCATCGTCGTGTAGTCGTCGTTGTGAAGCACCACCACGTAGCGGCGCGGCCGTTCGACGCGCGGCTTCTCATCGAGCGAGAGATCCCCTTCGTGCTCCGGGTCTCCCTTGGGCCGTTCCGTCGACATGGTCGCGACTATTTGACCACGCTCGGGCGAGCTGTCTAGCGACAGTCGAAAATGCTGCCACATCGGGCAGGTACTCTGCGCGGGCAGCGAGGAGACGCGGCGGCGCGCCGCGTGCACGCCTCAGGTCGCGGTCTTCGCGGGCGCCTTGGGCTTTTTGGCCTCGGCGTTCTCGAGCGCGCGCTTCTCGGCCCACTCCGCGTTCTTCTTCGCGCGGCGAATACGCTGCTTGCGGCGGGCGCGGGGGTCTTGCGGGGTTCCCATTGTAGTGGCGCGCTGTTTAGCAGGTTTCCAGGCGACTACAAACGGAAAGGGAGAGGGAAAAGGGAGGGAGAAGGGGAAAGGGGCAGCGCTCGTCCCTGTCCCCCGGCCCTCGTCCCTTTAGATCTCCCAGGTCGCGCCGCCGCGAAGCAGCTTTTGGAGGTCGCCCTTGCCGGCCTTGGCCTTGGCGGCGGCCTTCTGCTCGCGCAGCGTGCCGTCGTAAGTGGGCTTCAGGACGGCGAAGAGGACGCCGAGCGCGACCGGGAACTCCGGATACGGCATCTTCGACAGCATGTAAGCGAGCATGGGGTTGGTCTCGTCGTGGACCAGCACGTCCTCGGGCTTCACGCCGTTCGGGCCTACCTCGCGCACTTCGAGCGCGAAGGTCTTGGTGTTCAACACCAGGCCCTTGTCGTTGTTCGCACCGAACAACAGCGGCTTGCCGTGCTCGACGCGGATGGTTCGCTCCGCGCGCACGTCCTTCTCGCGGAACGAGTCGAAGGCTCCGTCGTTGAAGACGTTGCAGTTCTGATAGATCTCGAGGAACGCCGAGCCGCTGTGGCGCGCCGCGCGGCGCAGCACGTCGGACAGGTGCGCGGCCTCCGTATCGATCGAGCGCGCCACGAAGCTCGCGTTGGCGCCGAGCGCGAAGCTCGCCGGATCGAGGGGCTGATCGGCGGAGCCGTAGGGCGTGCTCTTCGTGACCTTGCCGAACTCGCTGGTCGGCGAGTACTGGCCCTTGGTGAGCCCGTAGATCCGGTTGTTGAAGAGCAGGATCTTGATGTCGACGTTGCGGCGCAGGCAGTGCATCAGCTGGTTGCCGCCGATGCTGAGGCCGTCGCCGTCGCCGGTCGCCATCCACACGCTGAGCTCCGGGTTCGCGATCTTGATGCCCGTCGCGAACGCCGGCGCGCGGCCGTGGATGGTGTGAAACCCGTAGGTGTTCATGTAGTACGGGAAGCGGCTGCTGCAGCCGATGCCGCTCACCCAGACCATGTTCTCGGGCAAAATCCCGAGCTCCGGCATCACCTTCTGCACGTTGGCGAGGATCGAGTAGTCCCCGCAGCCCGGGCACCAGCGCACGTCCTGGTCGGTCTCGAAGTCTTTTTTGGTGAGACGCGTGGGGTCAATCACGTTGGACATTCAGCTCTCCAGCATCTTTCGGATCTTGTCCTCGAGCTCTTCGATCCGGAACGGCTTGCCTTGCACCTTGGGCAGGCTCTCCGCCGGGATCAGGTACTGGCTGCGGATCATCTTCACGAGCTGGCCGAGGTTCAGCTCCGGCACGAGCACGCGGTCGAAGCGGCGCAGCAAGTCGCCGAGGTTCTTGGGGAAGGGGTTCAGGTAGCGCACGTGCGCGTGCGAGACGTCGAGCCCGCGCGCGCGGCTGCGCTCGACGGCCTCGCGGATCGCGCCGTAGGTCGAGCCCCAGCCGAGCACGAGCAGCTTGCCGCTCTCGTTTCCGACCTCGATCGCCTGCTCCGGCACGTCCTCGGCGATGCCGGCGATCTTGGCGGCGCGAACCCGGCACATCCGCTCGTGGTTCTCGGGCGCGTACGAGATGTGCCCCGAGTCGTAGTCCTTCTCGAGGCCGCCGATGCGGTGCACGAGGCCCGGCGTGCCCGGGATCGCCCAGGCGCGCGCCAGGGTCTTCTCGTCGCGCACGAACGGGTGGAACCCGACCGGATCGGTGCGGAACTTGAGCTCGATCTTGGGCAGGTCGGCGACGTTCGGGATCTTCCAGGGCTCGGCGCCGTTGGCGAGGTAGCCGTCGGTGAGCAGGATCACCGGCGTCATGTAGGAGACGGCCAGGCGCACCGCCTCGATCGCCATGTAGAAGCACTCGCCGGGCGTGGACGCCGACAGCACGCACAGCGGCGCTTCGCTGTTGCGACCGTACACGGCCTGCAAGAGGTCGGCTTGCTCCGTCTTGGTCGGCAAACCCGTGCTCGGGCCGCCGCGCTGCACGTCGATGATCACGAGCGGCAGCTCGACGGCGATGGCGAGGCCGATCGCCTCCGTCTTCAGCGCCATGCCCGGGCCGCTGGTGGTGGTGACGCCGAGGTTGCCTGCGTACGAGGCGCCGATCGCAGCGCACACCGCCGCGATCTCGTCCTCGGCCTGGACTGTCGTGACGCCGAAGCTCTTCAGCTTGCTGAGCTCGTGCAGCACGTCGCTCGCGGGCGTGATCGGGTAAGCGCCGAGCACCATCTCGCGGTTCGCGAGCTCGGCCGCGGCGACCAGCCCGAGCGCGGTGGCCGCGTTGCCGCTGATGTTGCGGTACACACCGGGCTCGACCGGAGCCGGCGGGACCTGATAGCGGTTCTGGAATACCTCGGTGGTCTCGCCGTAGGCGTGCCCGGCCTTGAGCGCGGCGATGTTCGCCTGCACGAGCTCGGCGCGCTTGCCGTACTTCTGCTCGATGTACTGAATCGTCGGCTCGAGCGGCCGCGCGTAGATCCAGAACATCAAGCCGAGCGTCCAGAAGTTCTTGCAGCGGTTCGCCTCCTTGTTCGAGAGGCCCGAGTCCTTCACCGCGTTCTGGGTCTGCTTCGTGATGTCGATCGAGAGCAGCGCGTAGCCCTCGAGAGAGCCGTCTTCGAGCGGGTTCTTCTCGCCGTAGCCGGCCTTCTTCAGGTTCGCGGCGTTGAAGGCGCCGCTGTTGACGATCAAGATCCCGCCCTTCTTCAGATCGCGCAGGTTGGTCTTGAGCGCCGCGGGGTTCATCGCCACGAGCACGTCCGGCGCGTCACCGGGCGTGTAGACGTGATCCGCCGCGAAGTGGATCTGGAAGCCCGAGACGCCGTAGGTGGTGCCCGCGGGTGCGCGGATTTCGGCGGGGAAGTCGGGGAAGGTCGCGAGGTCGTTGCGCGCGAGCGCGGCGGCGACCGTGAATTGGTCCCCCGTGATCTGCATGCCGTCGCCCGAGTCGCCCACGAAGCGGACGACCGCGGCACGCACTACTTGTTGAGAGGGGGTCTGCGGAGTTGGAACGATCTGGGAAGAGGCCATGCGCTTTAAAATTGGCTGGAAAAGTGCACCGTCTGGGACAATTGTCAAGTCATCCGGTCGGGAATAGCGGGTTCTTGGTTTCGATGCGGTGAAACGGCTCCCTATTTCCGGGGTGCAACGCGGAGATTTCCTTACCGCTTTCCCTCGGGATGGCAAACCGAACGCCCGGCGGAGGTGGTTTTCTCAGGGCACACCTCGCTCGGGCGGCGCCCCATGCCTGGGTCGGCGCTCGTCTCCCGTCAAGGATCGATGTCATGTGGCCGGATCCCAGCCCGGTTTCCGGCCCTTCTGGGCGGATATCCCGCGAAAGCTCAGCCGGTCGGGGTCGTGTGGCGGTCGATCAGCGTGGCCAATCGGGGTGCCGCCGCGTCCACCTGCTTCTTCGCCATCGGCCTCAATTTCGAATAGGCCGACTTGAGCGGGGCGCTCTGGGCCCGTTCAGCTTTCTTGTCGGTCACACTGAGGAGCGCGTCCGCGACGCGGTCTCGCTGCTCGAGCAGGTATGCCCCCGCCGGGCGCTTTTTCTCCGAAGCTTCGAGATAAACCGGCTCCAGCGCCTCGAGGAAATCGTCGAGCAGCGCGTCGACCGTGTGACGGACGAAGCCCGGGCGCATCCCCTGAACCAGCTTGTACGCACCCTTGATCGCCATCCCCGTGAGACCGCCCTTGTCCGCGACCTCTTGGTCCAGGACTTTGACCGCGTCATCGACCAGGGCATTTCTGCGATCGGCGTTCGAGAACTGTTCTTTGAGGGTTGCCATTGCGCGACCCCTCTTACCACTGGTGCGACGCGGGTTGACCGGGATTCTCGGCCGGAGGCGCCGGTTGCAGACCCCAGGCCCGTCGGGCGCCGGTTTGTTTTCGTTCAGCGGGGCATTCGTGCCAAGTAGGGGCCGGACGCCGCGATGAGCCGGTGCGTTTCTAGCCCGACCCAAGATCCAGAATGACCGACGAGCTCAGGCAAGGTGGCATGCTCGGCAACAACGAGCTCGTGCTCAGGATTGGGCGCGGCGGGATGGCCACGGTTTGGGTGGCCCGCGAACGCACGCGCGACCAGGACCGGCTGGTCGCGGTCAAGGCCATGCTGCTCGAGCTCGCGGACGATCCCGAGTTCGTGAAAATGTTCCGGGACGAAGTTCGGCTGGTGCGCGCCATCCGTCATCCGAACGTCGTCGAGGTGCACGACGTCGGCGAGGAAGCCGGCGTGATGTGGATGTCGATGGAGTGGGTGGAGGGCGAGAGCCTGCACACCGTGATCGCGGAAGCCGGCAAGCGCCGCGCCATCCCGGCCGAAATGGCGGTTCGGATCATCGCGGACGTGGCTTCGGGCCTGCACGCCGCGCACGAGCTCGAGGACGAGCGGGGGCAGTCGCGCGGCGTGGTCCATCGCGATATCTCGCCACACAACATCCTGATCGGCGCCGACGGCGCGATCAAGCTCGTGGACTTCGGCGTCGCCAAGGCAGTCGGTCGCGCTTCGGAAGCGACGCGCGTGGGACAGCTCAAGGGCAAGTTCGGCTACATGTCGCCCGAGCAGGCGCGCGGGCAGCCGGTCGATCGCCGCAGCGACGTGTTTTCGCTGGGGATCGTGCTGTTCGAGCTCACCACGGGGCGGCGCCTGTTTCGTGGCGAGACCGACTTGCAGACGCTCGAGCTCGTCACGATGGGCCAGGTGCCTCCGCCCACGAGCATCGATCCGAGCTACCCGCGTGATCTCGAGCGGATCGTGATGACGGCGCTCGAGCGCGATCTCTCGAAGCGCTACCCGACGGCCGCCGCGCTCGAGGCCGAGCTGCGCGGCTTCTTGAAGGCGGCGCACATGGTGGTGCCGAAGAGCGGGATCGCGGCGCTCCTGAAGCGGGTCGTCGGCGACCGCATCGAGCAGCGCCGCAAGGCCGTGCGGGCGGCGTTGCGCGCGCTCGGGGAAGGCGCGGCGGCGGGCGACCTCTTGTCCTCCGATCCGGCTTTCACGCCGACCGGCCGCGACCGGTCTAGCCGCAGCGGCATCAGCGGGGTGTCGGGGCCCTCCTCGCCCCAGCTCGGGCCGGGTCCGGCGCTGGCCGCCCCTGCGCTTCCGAGCCTGCGGGCACGGGAGGCACCGGTGCGGCGTGGCCTGCCGCCAGGGACGCTCGGGTACGCCATCGGGATCCTGGGCGTGGTCTTCGCGGTCCTGGTTTTGCTGTTTTACCGGCGTTAGTCAGCGCGCAGGGGAGCTCAGGACCCGCCTAAATTGGCGAAAGCTCCGACTATCCGAGCGAGGGCACGTCAGGCGTGTGCCGCCCCCTGAGAACTGAGGCAGCGGGGGCCGGACCGAGCTAGACTCGGAGACTCGCTTCGGATGTTGCCCGCGGTTTTCGGGGCTCCTCTGCGCCACTCATGGGAAAGATTCTAGTCGTCGACGATCAGCGCAACATGCGCACCACGCTGGCCATGATGCTGCGCGGAGCCGGCTACGAAGTCGACGAGGCAGCGAGCGGCGAGCAAGGACGCGAGAGCGGCGCGACGGGCGCCTACGACGTGGTCATCACCGACCTCCGAATGGGGGAGTACGACGGCATCGACGTCTTGCGCAGCGTGAAGGAAGCGCAGCCGATGACCGAGGTGATCGTGATGACGGCGTACGGCACGATCGAGAACGCCGTCGAGGCCATGCGCGCCGGCGCGTTCGACTACATCCAGAAGCCGTTCACCGAGCAGGAGCTGATCGTCAAGGTCTCGCGCGCGCTCGAGAGCAGGAAGCTCCAGGGCCAGGTCCAGCTGTTCGCCCGCGAGTTCAAGGAGAAGTACCACCTCGAGAACATCGTCGGGCGCTCGCAAGCGATCCGCGACGTGCTCACGCGGGTGGTCAAGATCGCGCCGACCGACGCGACGGTGCTGATCACGGGCGAGAGCGGCACGGGCAAGGAGCTCGTGGCGCGCGCGGTCCACGTCAACAGCAAGCGCGCCCAGCGGCCGTTCGTGACCGTGAACTGCGCGGCGATCAGCGAGACCTTGCTCGAGAGTGAGCTCTTCGGGCACGCGCGCGGCGCGTTCACCGGCGCCGTCACGGCGCGCAAGGGTCTGTTCGAGGAAGCCGACGGCGGGACGTTCTTCTTCGACGAGATCGCCGAGACCACGCCCGCGTTCCAGGCCAAGCTCTTGCGCGCCGTGCAAGAGGGCGAGATCCGCCACGTCGGCGAGAACAAGGCGATCAAGGTGGACATCCGCGTGGTCGCCGCCACCAACGTGGATCTGGCGACGGCCGTCGAAGAGCGGCGCTTCCGTCAGGATCTCTATTACCGCTTGAACGTGGTGCGGTTCCGCTTGCCGCCGCTGCGCGAACGCCGCGAGGACATCCCGCTGCTCGTCGAGCATTTCCTCGAGAAGCACTCGCGGCGGATGAACGCCCGGGCGCGCATCGGCGACGGCGTGATGGAGCGGCTCGACGCCTACGACTTCCCCGGAAACGTGCGTGAGCTCGAGAACATGGTCGAGCAATCGGTGGCGCTCTGCACCGGCGGCGTGATCCGCGTGGACGATATATTGCCGCGCAGCCCCAAGGCGCCCGAAACCCGCAGCGGCCGCACGCTCGCCGACATCGTCGACGACGCCGAACGCGCAGCCGTCGAGTCCGCGCTGCGCCAGAGCGAGGGCAGCCGCGAGCGCGCAGCGGAAGCCCTCGACATCAGTCCGACCACGCTGTGGCGGAAGATGAACCGGCTCGGCATCACCTACGACGGATAGGTCGCCATCCCCAGACCTTCAACGAACGCCCGCCTGGTAGGCTTGCGGTTTTGGCGAGGTCACACGGGCGCGAAGGCTCGGCAGTAGCCGTTCGGGTGAATCGGCCCCTTCATGAGCTTGCAGCCGCCGCAGTGGTCGCCGCCGGTTGCGGGGATGTATTGAGTACAGCGGACGCACGGCTTTCCGGGGTCCGGCGTCTGGTCGACGTAGCCGAGCGTGGCGCGCACGCTGAGCTCGTCGCTGCTCATGTTCCCGGGAGGGCAGGTTGCCGGGACCTTCTTGCAACCCGCGGCGGTGAGGGTGGCGAGGCTTGCCGAGGCGATCAGCAAGCCTCGTCGATCGAAGCGCGCGGTCATCGAGCTAGCGGCCACCGAAGGGCTTGGCTGGCAGCTGGGTGAGGTGAGCCCAGAGCGCCTTCTTCTCGGTCTCGTCCATCTTGCCGAACGAAGAGATTGGCATGAACGGGTTGAGCTTCTGCCCGTTCTTCTTGATGCCCTGCGTGAGCAAGCGATCGAAATCTTCGTAGGTCCAGCCCTTCAAGCCGGTCTCGTCCGGGGTGAGGTTGGTGGGGATCGGCAGATCCGGCGGGGCACCGGGGATCGGGCCGCCCGACAACGTGTTCCCGTGACAGCCGGTGCAGAGCTTGGCGAGGTACTTGCCGTATTCGGCGGTCGGCGTGGGTGCGGGGCCGACGATCGGGCTCTTGTGATCGATGCGGCGCGCGACGTCGATGTGGATGGCGTCCATGCGGTCCAGCACCTTGGCCATCAAACCGAGCTCGATCGGGCCGTTCGGCTTGTTCGCCGGCGGCAACGTGGCCAGGTAAGAGACGATCGCGGTGATGTCGGAGTCGGGCAACCAGCCGATCTCGTGCGAGGGCATGAAGCGGACGGAGCGGCCGTCCTTCTTGATGCCGTGCCGGATCACGCGGAACATCTCCCCGGGGGAGTAGGCCGCGCCGATGCCGGCCTTGGAGATGTTGGGCCCGGTGATCCTGCCGAGCGGGCCGAACTCCATGGTCTTGCCGCCGCTGAGATCGCCGCCGTGACAGTCGGAGTTCAGGCAACCGCCGACGGCTTCGGACAGGTGCTTGCCGCGCTCGAGCACCGCCGGATCGTTCGAGACGGTGATATTGGGGACCGGAACGTCATAGACGGTGTCCATGCTGGAACCGAAAGCGTGCGCTTGGTAGGCGACGAACGCGCCACCTCCGACGACGATGGTTCCGACGACCGCACCTACACCTATGAGGATGCGTTTCACGAGCGGCTTCACGGTTACTCCTGTTCGAAAGTAGCGCGACCCTATGCGATTTAGCGTCATTTCACAAGCACCTCGGGGCCGGGATCGCGTGGTGAAATTGTTTAGGCTAGAGAAGGCCGCTCGTGCGCACGCAGCTTCTCGACTACGACCTTCCTGACGCGGCCATCGCTCGCTTTCCTTCGGACGCGCGCGACGGAGCGCGGCTCTTGGTGCTCGATTACGACGGGCACGACGGCCGCCTGCAAGATAGCGAGATCGTGAATTGGCCGGAGCTCGTGCCGGAAGGCGCGCTCGTGGTGCTGAACGCGACACGCGTGCGGCGCGCGCGCGTGTTCGGGGCGCGGCGCCCGGGCGGCGGGCGCGTCGAGCTCTTGTTCATCGAGCGCGTTGGGCCGGTCGAGCCGCAGAGCGAGGGGCGCGAGCGCTGGCAAGTGCTCGGGCGCGCGAACAAGCCGCTCTCGGCGGGCACGCTGATCGATGCCGACGGGGGGATGCGCATCGAGGTGCTTTCACCGCGCGAGGGTGGAGTGCTCGACGTGGCCGTCTCGGTCGAATCGAAGGAGAGCGTCGAGGCCGTGCTCGAGCGCTCGGGTCACGTGCCGATCCCGCCCTACCTCGATCGCGGGGACGTGCCCGAAGATGCCACGCGCTATCAGACCGTCTACGCGGAGCGCATCGGCTCCGTCGCGGCGCCCACCGCCGGCCTGCACCTGACCGAGGCACTGCTCGCGCGCCTCGAAGCGCGCGGAGTGCGCACGGCGCGGCTGCACCTCTCGGTAGGCCTCGGCACGTTTCGACCGGTAAACAACGATGATCTCGACCAGCACCCGATGCACGTCGAGCGCTATTCGGTGCCGCGCTCGGTGGCGGAAGCGGTGAGCGACGCGCGGCGGCGGGGCGCGCCGGTGGTGGCCGTGGGCACGACGGTCGTGCGCGCCCTGGAGAGCGCCGCCGACGCATCGCGCCCGGGCGAAGTGAACGCCGTGGACGCGGAGACTCGGCTGCTCATCCAGCCCGGTTATCGGTTTCGCGTGGTGGACGCGCTGCTCACGAATTTCCATCAACCGCGGAGCACGTTGCTCGCGCTGGTTTCGGCCTTTGCCGGCTACGAGCGCACGTTCGCCGCATACCGGCACGCCTTGAGCTCGGGCTATCGGTTCCTGTCTTACGGAGATGCGCTGTGGATCCCACGTCGAGCGGGTTGAGCTTCGAAGTTCGGGCGACGTCCGGGCACGCGCGAGCCGGCGTGCTCCATACGCGCCACGGCGATTTGCTCACGCCGGCGTTTCAGCCTGTCGCGACGCAATCGAGCGTGAAGGCGCTCACCGCCGAAGACGTGCACGACACCGGCGCTCGGATCGTGATCATGAACACGTACCACCTGTGGCTGCGGCCCGGGCCGGAGCTCGTGGCGGAGCAAGGCGGGCTCCACGCGTTTTCGCATTGGCCTCACGTGATCACCACGGATTCCGGCGGCTTTCAGGCGTTCTCGCTCGGGGAGTTCGTGAAGCTCAGCGAGCAGGGCTTCGCGTTCAAGTCTCACCTCGACGGCAAGAAGCTCTTGCTCACCCCGGAGGAGGCGATGCGGGTCCAGGGCTTGCTCGGCTCCGACATCGCCATGCAGCTCGACGTCTGCCCCAAGGGGGGCTCGCCGCGACCCGAGCTGGCCGAGGCGGTCGACCGCACGCTGCGCTGGGGCGAGCGCTGCCTCGCCGCCAAGGCCAAGCAGCAGGCGCTGTTCGGCATCGTGCAGGGCGGAACCGACATCGAGCTCCGGCTGCGGCACGCCGAGGAAATCGCCAAACAACCCTTCGACGGCATCGCGCTCGGCGGCTTCAGCGTCGGCGAGCCGATCGCGGACATGTATCGCGTGCTCTCGGAGCTCGGACCCGCGGTCGATCCGCGCCGCCCGCACTACCTGATGGGGGTCGGTACTCCGGAAGACATCGTGCGAGCGATCGGCTGGGGCGTGGATCTCTTCGATTGCGTGATGCCGACGCGGAACGCGAGAAACGGTCAGGTCTTCGTCAACGACGGGCGGATCGTGATCAAGAACTCGCGGTATCGAAACGACCCGCTGCCCCTCGACCCAGACTGCGGGTGTTTCACGTGCCGGAAGGGCTATTCGCGGAGCTACCTGCGCCATCTGTATGTCGCTCAGGAGCTCACGATTTTCCGCCTGCTCAGCCTGCACAACCTCTGGTTTTATGCCGAGCTCGTGGCGCGGGCGCGCTCCGCGATCGAACGCGGGCAGTTCGCCGAGTGGCAAACGGCGACGCTCGAGCGCTTCCGGCGCGGCGCGCCGAACGAGGGTGAAGGCAGCCCGGCCGTGCTGCCGCGAGCCAGTGATGAGTCGCTCTGACTCGGGTCGTCCTGGCTCGAGACGCCGGTGGGTGGAGTTTCACCGTTGCGCGGGCTCTCCGGCCGGTGAAGCAGGACCGCCAGCCGATAGCCGTCGCTACTCGGAGGACGAGGCGCTATGTTCAGGCTATTCTCGCGCGCGGGCGCGACGTTTACTGCTCGGTCCGGATGAAGTTTCTCTGTCCTAGCTGCAAAGCCAAGTACCAGCTCGCCGACGAGAAGGTTTCGGGGCGATCGGTACGAATGAAGTGCCGGAAATGTGGGTACATGATCCAGATTTCGGGGGCCGACGCCAGCCATGAGTCCGATCCTCCAACGTCCGGTGGTGAAATCGCTCCGTTGACTCCCGAGCCGCCCACAGCGGCGCCGGCCAGCGTGCGCTCGATAGACGACGAGCCGCTGCCGCCGGACGACGACGAGACGACCGCGATCGTGCAACCGCGCGCCGTCGCGCGGGCCATGGCCGCCGCGCGCCAGGCCGCATCCAAGCCGCAGGAGCCGGCCGCCGATGGTTGGTTCGTCGGCATCAACGGCGTGCCGGTCGGGCCGATCCGCTTGAGTGAGCTGCGCAGCAAGGCAGCCACCGGTGCGGTCAATCTCGAATCTCTGACCTGGCGCGAAGGCTGCGACGAGTGGCGGCCGCTGCGCACCTTCCCCGAGCTCGCGTCGATCGTAGAGCAGGTTCAGGAAGAAGCGCTGCGCGCCGCCGAGCGCATCGCGAAAGCGCGCATCGAGCAGCAGGTCGCGCTCGCCGAGCGCACTCTGGAAGCTGCGGCGAAGAGCAGCGCGATCGCGGCTCCGCCTCCGGCGCCGCCCGCCGCACCTCCGGCGACAGCGGCTCCTGCGCCGGCAGCTCCCGCGGCGGCGCCGCCCGTCGCGCCCTCCCCGACGGGCGACCGCGAGTCCGCGCTGCCCGAGTCGCGGGCGAACCGGCCCTCCAACGTCGGTGCGCCGCCCCGACCGCGTACTCAACCCGCCGCGCCCTCCGCCGCACAGAAGGCGGCCGAGGCTGCGCGTGCCCGCGCCGCTGCAAACACGCTCCCGCCCGAGGTCGCGCCGCTCTCGGCTCGCTCACCCTTGGGAGTGACGAATGCGGCTGCTCCGGCCTCGGCGCGTAGCCCTGCCGCGCCCGCCGTTGCGGCCCCCACGCCGCCGCCAAAGCCCGCGCCGAACCTGAACGCCGCCGCAGCGGCTCCGCCGAAGCCGGCATCGAGCCCGAACGCCGCCGCGCCGCCGCCGAAGCCGGCGTCGAGCCCAGTCGCCGCCGCGCCGCCGCCGAAGCCGGCGTCGAGCCCGGTCGCCGCCGCGCCGCCGCCGAAGCCGGCGTCGAGCCCGGTCTCCGCCGCGCCGCCGCCGAAACCGGCGTCGAGCCCGAACGCCGCCGCGCCGCCGCCGAAGCCGGCGTCGAGCTCGAACGCCGCCGCGCCGCCGCCGAAGCCGGCGTCGAGCCCGAACGCCGCACCCGCGCCGGCCGCCTCCTTGTTGCCGAACGCGGCGCCGGTCGCGGCCACGATCACGGCCGCGGATCTGATGCCAGCCGTGACGCCGAGCGCTGCGCCGGCGCCCGTTGCGCCTTCGAATCCGTTCTCGGGTCTGGTGTCGCTACCAACTGCCTCGTCGCCGATGAGCATCCCCGATCCGTTCGGGAGCGGAACCACGCCCGGGACGCTGGCGGGCGCGACGACGCCGTCACGCGTGCAGGGCGACCCGCTCGACCTGGTCGAGCTCGAGGCACGCGCCGCGCGGAAGCCGCACATCGCCGTGCGCGCCGCGCTCTGGCTCGGTCTGCCAGTCGTTGGGCTCGGGATCGGTTTCCTGTTGTTCAGCCCCGGGCAGTCGGCGAAGTCCGAGGCCGCGCCGCCGCAAAGCGCCGTCGCCGCGGCGCAGCCGAGCGAGCCCCTGCCGTCCGTCCCGCCGCCGCCGGCAGAGACGGCCACGGCCGCCGCCCCGCCCCCGCAAGACGCACCGGCGAAGCCTCGGGTGCAGGGCACGGGCACCAAAAAAGCCGAGCCCGAGGCCCCGAGCAAGCTGACCGGCGAGCTCAAGAACCTGGGCTCGGGCGTGGCGCCTACCGAGGGCCCGAGCCGCGAAAAGCCGGGCGAGAGCAGCGCGACGGCGTCGGGCCAGGAGCTCGGCGCAGGCCAGATCCAATCGACGGTCGCTCGGTATACCGCAGGGGTGAAGCGCGGCTGCTGGCAGCCCGCGCTCGAGACGCGCGACAAGGACGCGCCGTCCAGCGCGCGCGTCAACGTGTCGATCACCGTGGCCCCGAGCGGCAGCGTGCAGAGCGCGACCGCCTCCGGAGATCCGCGGGGCTACCCCGGCCTTTCGAACTGCATCACCAGCAAGGTCCGCTCGTGGCAGTTCCCGCCCGGCTCGAGCACCACCACGGTGAACGTGCCGTTCGTGTTCGCGGCGCAGTAGCGTCCGACTCAGGCGCTACCGAACGATCAGGCCGAGCGAGAACGTGGTGGTCGTCGTGCTGGCGTCGTAGCGAATCCGGGCGCCCCCGGTGGCAACGAGCGCGCGCTCGTAGGACACTCGCCCGCCGAACAAGCGGCGCACGCCGCCCGTGAGCCACAGACTAGCGCCGAGCGGTACGTCGAGCCCCGCGCCGAGCCCGAGCGTGTACGTCCAGTCATCGGCGCTCGTCGTCTCGGGGGCAAAGGCTTCGTCGGGAAAGGACAGCTCATACTCGCGGTGCAGCCGCTTTGGTCCCACCGCTCCTTCCAGGTACGGCCGCACGGGCCAGAGCGGTTGCAGGCGCGCAAACAGATCGAGAAAGAGCGCGGAGTCGCTGCGTTGCTGATCGACCTCGAGCGGTTGCCCGTCCATCAGGATCACGTCGCGCGAGCTCGAGTTGCCGAAATAGGCTCCCCCGAAATCGAGACCGACCGTGAACGGAAGGCGGTCCCAACCGACGCCCAGCGCACCGCGCCAGCCGATGCCCAGATGGCCACCGCCTCCTTCGAACGGCGTTGCCAAAAGGCCGCTGAGCTCCGCCTCGCCGCGCAAGCGTTGCATCGTCGACCGAGGCAAGGCCTGCTGTGCTGCATCGGGCGAGCACCAGCCGAGCCGCGGGGCGAAGGCGAGGGCGAGGGCTGTCGCCACCCGCGCGAAGCGGCGCGCCCACGAGTGGTTCGTCTTTACTGGCACGAGTGACGATGGTTCCACGAATCGCGGCGACGGACGAAATAGACGCGCCCGGCGGTTTCCCACCGGGCGCGGTCGCAGTCGTCGATAAGCCGGGTTCTGTTCGCGCCTCCGGTCGCCCAGAAGCGCGCGGCGGTCATTCCTCTGGGACGCGCGTTACCGCGCGCCTCGAGCAGCCTACCCAGGAGCTCGAGCGGGCAGCTCTCGAACGCTCCTCTACGTGGCCTTGCTCCAGATGGGGTTTGCCGTGCCGCGATCGTTACCGATCGCGCGGTGGGCTCTTACCCCACCGTTTCACCCTTACCGCCAGGACCTCGCGGTCGTGACGGCGGTTTCGCGTTTTCTGTGGCACTTTCCTCGAGGTCACCCTCACCGGGCGTTACCCGGCATCTTGCCCTGCGGAGCCCGGACTTTCCTCCCGGCCGAAGCCGAGCGATCGCCTGACTGACTGCGGCGGCGGGACGCTAGCACAAGCTCGGGAGGAGGTGAGGGCGGCTCGGATCAGGCTGCCGTGAGGTAACTGACGTCGCTCGGCGAGAGCTGCGCGATGCGGGACTTGAGCTTGCGCTTGGCGCGCGCCTCGAGCTGGCGGGCACGCTCTCGCGACACCCCGAGCTGGCGGCCGATTTCGGCGAGCGACAGCTCTTCTTCCGCGTCGGCCATCAGGCGCTTCTCGACGATGTAACGCTCGCGGTGGTCGAGCACGACCATCGCGTCGCGCACGACGTCGCGCATACGGCCGCCGAGCTCGTTGTCGCCGACCTGATCTTCCTGGCTCGTCTCGGGCGCGGCCAGGCTATCGAGCAGCGTGACGGAGGAGTCCGAGTGCGGGCGCGTGTCGAGCGAGATGTCGCGGCTCTCGAGCCGCCGCACCATGGATTCGACCTTGGCCTTCGGCAGGTTCAGCCGCTCGGCGAGCAGCTCCTCCGCTTGCTCGCCGTCGCCGACGAGGTTCGCGATGCGCACGCGCTCCCGGCGGAGCTTGAAGAACATCTTCGAGCGGAGAGCGCCGGACCCGACGCCGACCAGGCTCCACGAACGAATGATGTGGTTCAGCGTGTAGGCGCGGATCCAGTAGGCGGCGTAAGTGACGAAGCGCGTGCCGCGCGACAGCTCGAACTTGTCGAGCGCATGGAGCACGCCGAAGTTACCCTCGGCGATCAGCTCCGAGACAGGCACGCCGTAGCGCCGGTAGCGGAGGGCGATGGCGACGACGTAGCGCAGGTGAGCTTCGAGCAGCTGCTGGCGTGCAACCAGGTCTTTCTGGCTGCTCCAGCGTTCGACCAGGACCGCCTCGTCTTCTCGAGACAAGCGCGGGTAGGCGTGAACGCGGGTGATGTAACGGGTGAGTTCCGGATCGATCTGTCGGGACATGGCGTAGTCCGAGTGGGAGTGGGTGTCGGGTGGGGCTACGCGCGCGCCTCCGGGGCAGTTCCGGTTCTTCGGTGGTTCGGACGGATGGAAAAGTCATCCGGACGCCGAGTCATGGCGGACACTTGTCCGCAGCGTCATGGCGGACACTTGTCCGCGGGATCGCTGTCAGATCAGTGGTGCCGGGTCAGCCGACCGACTCGCCCCCGAAGTCGGCCGACCCCTTCACGCTCCGCTGAGCGCGGAATTCAGACCTTGAAGGACGAGCCGCAGCCGCAGGTGCCGGACACGTTCGGATTGCCGAACTTGAAGCCCGAGCCGTGCGTGGTCTCGACGTAGTCGATCTGCGTGCCTTCCAGGTACTGGTAGCTGAGCGGATCGATGTAGAGCTGAACGCCGTTCGACTCGAATCGCTCGTCCAGATCCGTGGGAGCTTCTTCGAAGTAAAGGTCGTACTGGAAGCCGGCGCAGCCACCGCCGATCACCCGGAGCCGCAAGCCCTGGCCGTCCAGGCCTTCGCTCTTCGAGATTTCTTGAACTTTTTCGGCCGCGAGTTGGGTGATCGAGATCATCGGGACGCCGGTTCGCCTTTCTTCGGATGGCCGCGTGCGAGGCAGCCTCGTCGCGGACCGGCATAGTATAGGCACGGTTCGGAGCCCTGACCAGTGACCCGGCCGCGCCACCTGCTCTGCGTCTCCCTCCTTGTCGCGGTCGGGGGAGTTTCACGTCCGGTGGTGGCGGAAGAGCAGCCGCCCGCGCTCGGGTCGGGGAGAGCCGCGTCGCCCCCCGCGCCGCCTCCGCTGCGGCTGGCTCCCGAGCCCCGTAGTGCGGAGTCGCCGGCTCCACCGCCCCTGCCGCCACCGCCTCCGCCACCGTCCCGGAAGCGCGCGCAGCCCGCGCCGCCGCCAGCACCGGCGCCGCCGCGCGCGCAGCTCGGGATGCCGACCACGGTTCACCTTCACGACGGATTCTATTTCCGCGTGACGGCCGGCCCGCACTACGGAAGGACGTCGGTCAGGACCGATCGCACGAGCCAACCCGACGTGCGGATGAGCGGCGTCGGCTGGCATGTCTCGCTGTGGCTAGGCGGCACGCCGAAACCCGGTCTCGTGATCGGCGGAGTCGTCGGGGGCAGGGCGGAGCGCTCCGATAATGGCACGGTCGAAAATCGGAAAGCGCGGGTCACCGCCTCGGCGTCGCGCGCCGGCGTGTTCATCGACGCCTACCCGGTGCCGGAGGACGGCTTCCATTTCGGCGGCATCCTCTCGGCTTCGTCGAGCGAGGTGGAGAGCTCCGCCACTGGCGATCAGCCGCAGACTTCGTACGAGGGCGAAGGCGTCGGCGTGTCCGTGTTTGCGGGGCTGGACACGTGGATCGCCGAGCAGTGGTCGTTCGGCGCCCTGGTCGAGCTCGGTGGGAATGTGAGCCGCGACGACGCGACGATCGACGGCCAGGACGTCCTACGCCAGGGCACGAGCTACTTCGCCGCTGCGCAGATCAGCGTGGTGTATCACTAGCAGCAGGCGGCGCGGCCGCCTCGAGGCGCAGCAGGATCCCGGACCGGCAGGCAACCACCACGCTCGACGGCGGTAAGAGCGCCGGACGCAGCGGCTCGGGACACGCAGAGCTCTCCACTCGCGTGACGACGCCGTCCGCGCTGATCGAAAACACTCCGGCGCCGGCGCGCGCCACGAGCGTGGTGCCGGCGCTGTCGAACAAGAGCTCCGCCGCTCCGTCGCGCGGCTCGGGGCCCGTGGCGGGCGTCGCGAACGGAACCCGGAAGCGCTCCGCGCCGGCGGCGTCGAATGCGAGCAGTAAGTCGTTGCTGCCGAGCACGCGACTCTCTCCCCTTCGGTTGACCGCGAGCTCCGGGAGCAGCGAAAAATCGGCGGCTTCGGCCAACAGCTTTTCGGTGTCGGCGACGAGGTCGAGCTCGACCAGCCGCTGCGCGTCGAGCACGCCGAGGACGCGTGAGGCACCGAGGCGCGCCGCCGCCGTCACGTTGCCGCTGAAGCGCGCCCGCCACGTGGAACGACCGTCGCTCCCGAGATCGAGGACGCTACCCCCGCGCGTGACCAGCAGTGCACGCGTGGACAGCGCGTCGGCGCCGGCGGCGGGGGCGAGCCCCGGTAAGATGGTCGAGACGTCCTTGTCGAGCTCGGCTCGAAAGCGCAGCGTGCCCGCGGCGTCGAGGCCCACGACGCGCTGGCGCTCCGCGAGCAACAAGCCGCCGTCGCCGAGCGGCGCGACCACCAGCGAAGGGCCGATCGTGCCGAACGGCAAGCGCGCGCGGAATACGCTGCGCCCCCGCGGCGAGAAGCCGACCAGCTCGCCCCCTTCGGTGATGACCGCGCGCGTGCCGTCGGCGAAGACGAACGGGCTCGTGGCCGCGGGGTTCGGGCCGAGCCGGGCTGCCCAGAGCGAGCGCCCGCGCGCGTCGTACTCGGCGAGCACGGGATCGGCGTGCGCGATCAGCACGGTCTTGTCCGGAGTGACGGCGGGCGGGTGCGCGACCGCGTTGGCGACGCGCAGCCGAAACGCGACGCTGGCGTTGCGGGGCAGCGAGCCCTGGCTCGGGCTCGACGTCGAAGCGCGCACCGGGTCGAGCGCGAAGCGCTGCGGGACGGCCGGATCGAGCTCACGTGCCCGTGCGCTCAGCGCGCTCAGCGCCACCCCGAGCAGTAGAAGTGCCGGCAGCCAGGGCCGGATCATTTCGTGCCCGGGATCAGAAAGCTCGCGACGACCTCGGGGATGCGCGTGCCACTGCGCGCTCCGTCCACCGAGCCCGTCACGCGGCCGTAAACGCCCAGCGACGAGCCCTGCGCGACGCGCACCGGCGCGCCATGCAGCACCCGGAGCAGGCACGGCGGCGTCTTGCAGCCGCTCGAGACGTCCACCAAGAGATAGCTCGCATAGCCCTCGGCGCGCAGCTCGAGCAAGGAGCCGTCGAGCGCGACTTCCTCGCCGCGGTGGGCGTCGGCGTCGGAGAGCTTGGCGTAGGAGCTGATCGAGAGCGGGCGCAGCCGCGCCGCCTCGTCGGCGAGCCGCGCGACGCGCTTGATCTGGATCGCGTAGAGCCGCGGGGCCTGATCCGGGCTCGTGGCGCGCACGGAAATCGTGGTCTCGCCCTCGGACGAGACGCTCATCACCTGCGCGAAGCGCCCCTCGGCGTCGAGCTGGATCGGCCGGTCGGCGACGCTCACGCTCGCGCCCTTCTGGCTCTTACCGGAGAGCACGAACGTCGGGGTATCGATGGTGATGCGCTCGCGGGGGGCCTCGATCGTGAGCGGGGTGACGCCGAGCTGGAACGTGACCTTGCCCGCTTCTGCGACACCACCCGGAGGGGTGACGCTGTAGTCGAGCACTCGCTCGAGCTTCCGCACCGAGGGATCCGCGCCGGTGATCTCCTCGCTGATATCGACGTCGAAATGGCCCTTGCCGTCCGAGCCCAGCTTCACCGCTTCACCGGCCACGGTGACGATGCTCTTCGGCAGCGCGTCGACCAGCACGCGCAAGCGCGGCTTCGGGTCGGCGAGCGTCGAGGTGTCGGCGCGCACGCGGTACTGAACCGGTACGGTCAGCGACACCTCGGTCGACTTTTTCTCCTCCGGGCGAGTGAGCAAGAGCTCGAGCTTGTTCTCGCCGATCTTGAGCGGCGCGGGCAGCACGAGCGCGCCTCGTCGGGCCTTCAGCGTGGTGCTGGCCTTGCCGAGCGCGATCCGCGTGCCGTCGGGGCACTCCGCGCAGCTGAGCTCGAGCCGCTCTTTGCCGTCGGCGCCGAGCACCGCGCGGCCCTCAATCGGGCCCGTTCCGCGGTGGAGGACGAGCACGACGACGCCGGCCGCGAACAGCGCTGCTGCGAGCGTGACGGCGAGCGCAGCCAGCACCGGGATGCCGCGCGGGCGCGCGGCCGGAGCCGGAGCCTCCGCGGCGGGCGGCGGAGCGTAGCCGGGCGCCGCGTATTCGGGGGGCGCGTATCCCGCGGGCGGCGGGGGCGCGGCGGTCGCGGTTGGATCCAGCTGCGGCGAGTAAATGTACGGTGAGGCCGGGGGCGCTCCCTCCTTCTTCTGGCTCGGGTCGAGCGGAGCGATGCCCGGTCGCGCAACGCCGAGGATCGTGCGCGTCATCGGGCCCCCTGGCGACGGCTCCGTCGGAGGCGCATTCGCCAGCGGCAACGCAGGGGCGGAATCCGTCGGATCGCTCGAGAACGGTGCGGCCTGCTGCTCGTACGAGTACGCCTGACCCTGCGCGTCGCCCTGGTACGGGTACGGATACTCGCCGTTCTCGTATTGCGGATACGCGTAGCCGGGCAGCGACGAGACCGGCGACGAGGGCTCCGCTTGCGACGTCGGCGCGTGCGCGTGGCCGGTCGCCGAGATCTCCGGTTCCGGTGGCGCTTGGGGCACCACGGCGGGCATGCCGAGAATGGTTTGGCCGTGGCGATTGGGCGCCGCGGTTGCGGCAGCTGGCGACTGCGGAACCGGAACACCCACCAGGGTGCCGCGCAGCCCGGCGGGGGCGGCCGCGGCAGGCTGCGCTGGTTCGGGGACGGGCGCGTCGGCGGGTGCCGGAGCCTCGACGGCGCGCGGCCCATCGGGCGCGGCGGCGGGCGCCGGTTTTTCCGAGCCGACCGGCGCGGTTGGCGGGGTAAAAAATGGAGAAATCCCGACCAGGGTGCCCTTGGGGACGCCGCGCCCCAACAGCATTCCGCACAGCGCACACGCCGGTAAATGCGGCGCGTTTTGGGTTCCGCAGCGCGGACAGACCGTCATCCGCGCACACTATACCCTCGATCGAGCCGGGAGAACGCGGGCATTTGTCGAGGTTCCGGCCTGCGCGATCCACCGCTCTCGCTCTGGCACCGAGGCAGAACGTCGCGAGCAGGCTCCGTCTCCCCGTCCGGCTTCCTTGTCCAATCGCGAGCGCATGGCTTAACAAGGGGAGCGGCCTTCCGGGCCGAAGCCCATGCTGGCCAAGAGAATCATTCCCTGCCTCGACGTACGCGACGGTCGCGTGGTCAAGGGCGTGCACTTCGTCGGACTGCGAGACGCGGGTGATCCCGTCGAATGCGCGAGCCGCTACGACGTCGCGGGCGCCGACGAAATCACCTTCCTCGACATCACCGCGTCGCACGAGGCGCGCGGCACGCTGCTCGACATCGTCTCGCGCACGGCCGAGGTCGTGTTCGCGCCGCTCACCGTGGGCGGCGGCGTCCGCACACCGGACGACGTCCGCACGCTGCTCGAGGCGGGCGCCGACAAGGTCAGCGTCAACTCGGCGGCCGTCTCCGATCCGGAGCTCGTGCGCCGGGTTTCCGACGCCTGGGGCAGCCAGGTGCTGGTGGTGGCGATCGACGCCAAGCGTTCCGCGCAGGGTTTCGAGGTGTTCACGCACGGCGGACGCCGCGGAACGGGCATGGATGCCGTGGCCTGGGCGGCGCGCGTCGCCGAGCTCGGCGCGGGCGAGATCCTGCTCACCAGCATGGACCGCGACGGCACCAAGGCCGGCTACGACCTCGCGCTGCTGCGCGCGGTGGTCGATGCCGTCGGCGTTCCCGTGATCGCCTCGGGCGGAGTCGGCACGCTCGAGCATTTGCGCGAAGGGCTTGCCGAGGGCGGCGCGGACGCGGCGCTCGCGGCGTCGATTTTTCACGACGGCATCTACAGCATCGGACAAGCCAAGGCTTATCTGTCCGAGCACGGGGTGGTGGTCCGAGGAGGCAGCGCATGAGCGTGACGTTGCTCGAAGTAGTTCAGGCGGCGCGCGCGCGGGCGGTGCCGCTCGCGGCGGAGAGCGCCGGGTACCTCGCGCTGTCGCTGTCCGAGCGTGCGCTCCATGTCCCGCGCCGCGTCGAGCTCGGCTCGGTTGAGCTCGAGGACGATGGCAGCCTGCAGCTCTTGGCCGGCGAGGCGCTGGAAGGGGCGGCGCTCGAGCAGACGTTGCGCGGCGTGCTGTCGCAGCTCCTGGCAGTGGCCTCGTCACCGGGCCCGTCCTTGATGCGCGCGGCGGGGCGCCCGCCGACCGGCAATCTGCCTGCGCTCGTCGCCGAGCTCGAGCGCGCGCTCGTGCCGGTCAACCGCACCGCGGCCAAGCGCGCGCTGGTGCGGCTCTGCCGCGAGACGGAGCGCGCGCGCCGCGAAGGAAAGCTCGTGCTCGAGCCGTCGGAGCCGCTCCCCGCCGTGGTTTCGCCGGAAGCCACGCCGGCCATGCCGTCGCCCGCGCCTCCGCCTGCCGTGGCGTTCTCGCCGGAGCCGCCCGCGCTTTCGCCGGAGCCGGCCACCACGGCGCTGCGCGTCCCGCCCCCCGTGCAGGCCGTTCCGCCGGAGCCGCCCGCGGGCTTCGGCGAGCCCTCGACGCGCCCCGAGACGGTCGTCGCCCTGTCGGAATCGGGGCGGCCGCCGCCGCGCGAGCGGCTCTCCGATCGCACGCCGTACATCGGCTCGATCGGCATCGACGTGCACCTGGACGCCCCAATCGCGTGCGTGGATGCGCCGAGCCCCGATCTGCCGACGGCCGCGCCGCCTGCTTACTCCAGCGAGCCGCCAGCGCCGCGTGGCGTGGGCGAGCTGATGGAGAGCTTCGAGACCGCGCCGCCGTTGGACGAGAAGGCGCTGCGCGCCGAGCTCAAGCGCCTGGCCGGCGTCGAGGGCACGCCTGGCCCAGAGCCGGTCGACTCAGGCTCGCGGCGCGACCCCACCTAGCCGCTCGATCTCCTTCAACAGGGCGATCGCGCTGAACGGCTTGGTGTAATACGCGCTGGCGCCGGCTTCGGTCGCCCGCGCGCGGGACTCCGGATCGTCGAGCGCGCTGATCACGAGCACGGGCGTCTGTCGCGTGCGCTCGTCGGCGCGCAGCCGGCGACAGACCTCGAAGCCGTCGTACTGACCGGGCAGCATCAGATCGAGCAGCACCAGATCGTGCGGAGCGGTGAACGCGACGTCGAGCGCCTTGGCGCCGCTCGCGACGGCCGTGACTTCATAGCCTCGTGCTTGCACGAGTGCCTCGATCATCCTGCGGATCGAGTCCTGATCTTCGCACACGAGGATACGCATACGAGCTCGAGCATACCTCAGGCGTCGGAAAGGAGCACCCAGGTCTCTGCGCCGCCCGTCGGCCCCTGTCTCAGCTCGAGCAGGCTGCCGAGCCGCCCGGCGGCGACCGACGCCGCGAGCAAGGCCACACCCGTCGGGCGACCGAGGCCTGCGGGATCGGCGCCGAGCCGGAGCAGCGAGTCGCGAGCGGCTTCGGGAACGGCCGGGCCGCCGTCCTCCACGCGCAGCCCGAGCCCGATCTCGGTGCGAAAACAGGCGACCGTGACCGCGCCGTCACGGGGAGTCGCGGCAACGGCGTGGGACACGAGCATCCGGAGTAACACCCCGAAGGCGCCGCGTCGCTGGCGCAACCGCAGGTTCTCCGGGACGTCGATGGTGATGCCGACGCTCGCGCGGCCCGCGCGCGCTTCCAGGTGGCTCACGGCGTCTTTCACGGCACCGGCCACGTCGATCGACACCACGGGCTCGTCGAGCGGGCACTCGGTGAGCGCCGCGAGATCGCTCGCCAGATCTTGAGCGCCGGCCGCGCGCCTCGACACGCTGGCTTGTAGCTCTTCGTAGCCGAGCGTCGCGTCCGAACGCAGGGCTTCCGCCAGGCTCTTCAGGCGCCGCTCGAAGACGCACGAGAGCGCGCGCAGCGCCTCGAACACGGCGGCTCCCTGGCTGTCGGGCAGCGGCGGCAGCTCGCTCTTCACCTCGCCGGTCGCGAGCATCGTGGCGATCTCGCGGGCGTAGGCTTCGCCCAGTTTTTGGGCTTGCGCGAGCTCTTTGCGGAGCTCGGTGACCTCGCGCTTGTCGCTGGCGCCGTCGGCTTGCAAAAAGATCGATTGCGTACCGCCCTCGAGCTCGATCCAGCCGCCGTGCCGCGTCGCCATGCGGCTCAGCCAGCGGCGCTCGAGCTCGCCCGTCGTGGCCACGTCGGGGCCGAGATCGATCTGGATCTTGATCCAGTCGCCCTGGCGACCGATGCGGATTTCGGTCTCGGCCGCGGACGTCTGCGCCACCAGCACGTTGAGCATCCGGCGCAGCTCGGTCTCGTCGCCGAAGACCTCGGTGCCCGAGCCGGGCGCGATCGAAATCCGCGCATTCGGCGCGATCTCGTAGAGCAGCGCCGCGAGGTCGATGCGCCCGTGGCGGCCGCGCGCGCCGGCCTTTCCCGCGTTCAGGGCCGTCAGCATCTCGATCGCGTCGTCGAGCGCGTCGAGGCTCGGCGCGACGGGCTGAGCCTCTGCGGCCAAGCCGTCGCGTTTGAGGTTGCCGACCTCGTCGCGCAAGGCGCGGGCGGCGCCTTTTGCCTCCTGCGCCAGCAGCCAGCTCAACTCGTGGCGCGTGAGCCGATCTTGAGTCACCGCCGGAATCTTACGCTTTAACCGAGGCGCGCCGCTACGGCTGCGTTCGCCTCGGCGAGGGCGGGGATGGCGTGGTACACCCAGCGCATCCCATGGGCCGGCGTGTGCGCGGATCCGCTAGTGGCGTCGAGGTGCGAGCTTGACCGACACGTGTTCGAGACGCGGGATCCCGCGCTCATTCTGGCTCGCAGCGCTGCTCGTCCTCCCCGCGGCCGTCGGCGCGGCGTGCGGCGGCAGCCCGGCGGCGCCGAGCCCCTTCGCCCCGAGCAACGAGGCGGGAGCAGGGGGCGAGGGCGGCGCTGCGCCCGCGCCGACCACCACCGTTCCCGACCCCATGTTGGGCGGGCCTTGTGTCGACTCCGACCAGTGCGACGACGCCATCGACTGCACGGACGACACCTGCGATACCGAGCTCGGTCGTTGTCGGTTCTCGCCCGTACACACGCGCTGCGGGGACGACGCGTACTGCAACGGCGGGGAAATCTGCGTGGTCGGGGTCGGTTGCGCCGCGGGAGAGCCGGTCTCCTGTAGCGACGGCTCGAGCTGCACGATCGACGTGTGCGTCGAGGCGACGCGCAGCTGCGAATCGCGCCCGCGCGACGCCGACGGCGACGGTGACCCGATCCACAACTGCGGCGGCGGCGACTGTCGCGACGACGATCCGAACGTACACAGCGGCGCCGGCGAGGTCTGCCAGAACGGGCGCGACGACGACTGCGACGGCACAATCGACGAGCCGGACTGCGTCGAGCCGGCAAACGATACCTGTGCGAGCCCGCTCGAGGTCGACGGTTCCGGTTCGTTTCGGCTGTCGCTCGCGGCCGCGCGCCTCGACTTCCCACTCGGCTGCGTAATGCAAGATCCGCTGCGGCGAGACGTGGTGGTGGCGCTGACCGTGCCGGAAGAGGGGACCGAGCTCGACGTCGCGGTGCGCGGTTCCGGCGTGACGCCATCGCTCGGGCTCGCCGGGTCGTGCACCGACCTCGGCTCGGAGCTCGTGTGCGCCGCGGGCGTGACGACTGCGCCGAATGGCAGCGGCGTGGCGCGCACCGTGCTGCGCGGCCTCGAGCCCGGCACTTATCCGCTGTTCCTGAACGCCCCCGGCGACACCGAGCTGGATCTGCGGGTGGCCTACCGGGCCCCGACACCCGAGCCCGAGAACGAGACCTGTGAGACGGCGCTCGAGCTCGTCCCCGACGAGAACCAGGTCGCGGAGCTCGCCACCGCGGAGGGCGAGCTCGAGACCACTTGCGGCGGCACCGACAGCCGCGAGCTCGTCTACTACTTCGAGCTCGAGTCGCCGAGCGACGTGGAGGTCGCGGCGGTGGCTCTCGACGGCTACGGCTTGCCCTGGTTGTCGTTGCGCGGTGAAGGTTGCGGAGATCCGAGCGACGAGCTCGCTTGCCGGCGCGGCTCGCCCTCGAGCCTCTACGCGCGGAGCCTCGAGCCCGGCCGCTACTACGTGGCCGTCGGCTCGAGTGGCCCGTCGGACATCGACGTGCGCTTGACCCTGCGCGAACCGAGCCCCGGCACCGACGCCGAGGGCTGCGAGGACCCGCCGGCCCTGAGCGCGGGCGAGACACGCGAGCTCGATCTGCAAACCAGCATCGACGCCGTGAACCCCGAGTGCCTCGCGGGCGCGCCGGACGGCACGTTCGGGCTCACGCTCGAGGAACCGAGCGACGTCTTGCTCGTGGCGCGGCTCTCGGACGGCGACATCGGGGGGCTCAGCCTGACCGGCGCCGATTGCTCGCTGGACACGCGGCTCGCCTGCAACCTGAGCGACCAGAGCCCGCTCCGCGCGGTCTCGAACGCCGTGCCTCCCGGTGAATATCGAGCGATCGTCGAGAGTGCGCTCGGCGCGCCGCTCACGCTCACCGCGTTCGTGCGTTCGGCGGCGACGCCGGTCCTGGTCGGCTTCTCCGATACCTGCGACGACGCGGTGACGATCCCGGAAAGCGGAGGGCGCTTCGTCGGCAACACCGCCAACGCCAAGGCCGACTACGAGGGCAGCTGCGACTTCGGGACCGGCGTGCCGGGCGGAGCTCCCGAGCAGATGTTGAAGCTCACGCTGTCCGAGGAGAAGCGGGTCGTGCTCGACATGGCCGGCAGCGGTTACTCGACCCTGCTCCTGGTGCGCGAGGCCAGCTCCTGTCCGGGCCCCGAAATCCTGCGCGCCTGCGCCCCGGGCTACGTGGAAAATCGCAGCTACCTCGACCGGGTCCTGCCGGCAGGGGAGTACTGGGTGCAGGTAGACGGCTACAACCGCGGCTACGGCAACTGGGTACTCGACGTCTTCGTGACGGATCCATAAGCTCGCGCGACTCATGCTCGCGCGCATCGCCGCCATCGCCTTCAACACCTACCGCGAAGCGGTGCGGGCGCGGGTGCTCCACGGGCTGTTCGGGCTCGCGCTCGCGACCGCGGGTTATGCGCTGGTGGTCGGCGCCTTCGCGGGACGAGCGCGGCTGCGGGTCGTGAGCGATCTGGGCGCGGCCTCGATCTCCATCTACGGCATCATCGTGGCGATCGTGCTCGGCGCGACCTCGCTGTATCGAGAGCTGGAGCTGAAGACGATCTTCCCGATCCTGGCGCGCCCGCTCTACCGGGGCGAGTACCTGGTCGGAAAGTTCTTCGGGACTTTGCTGACGCTGCTGGTATTCGTCGCGGCAGACACGGGCGCGTTGCTGCTCGCGCTGGCTCCGCTGTCGGGGCGAGCGGCCTGGCCGGGCGTGGCGATTGGTCTCGGCAGCGTGGCCGCGCTCGTGTTGCTGTCGTGGAAGCTGCCGCGCTTTCGCACGGCGCTGCCGATCCCCTGGGCGCTGTTGCTGCTCGGGGCCGGCGTGTTGCTGTCGGGTGCAGCGCCCGACGACCGGCGCGTGTTGCTCGGCTCGGCCGCGCTGACCTTGCTGGAGGTCGGCATCGTGTCGGCCCTGGCCACGCTGTTTTCGGCGTTTTCTTCGCCGTTCTTGACGGCGGTGTTCACGTTCGGCGTGTTCGTGGTCGGGCGCTCGGCGGACGTGCTGGCGAACCTGCCGCTCCGGCTTTTTGGCGAGGGCGTGCGCTTTCTCGGCGGAGTCGCCAGCCGCGTGGTTCCAAACCTGATGGTGTACGCGCCCGAGCGCCCGCTGCTCACGGGTGAAGCAGCAGGGGCGAGCCTCGGTGCGTACCTCGGGCTCGCCTCGCTCCACGCGCTCGGCTGGATCGCCGGGCTGCTCGCCGCGGCCAGTCTGATTTTCCGGCGGCGCGATTTTCTATGAGCGAGCAGCGCCCGCCGCTCGCGTGGTTGCGCTCGCTCGGGCTCGTGGTCGCGCTGCTCGTGCTCGGGTCGTCCGTGATGACCTTTCGCGCGCTCAGCCTGGGTGAGGCTGCGCTCGAGCGCGCCGAGGCCGCGTTCGACCGCGGCGACTTGCGCGAGACGATCCGCGAAGCGCGGCGCTCGGCGAGCCTGGTCGTGCCCGGCGCGGGCCACGTCGAGCAAGCCTTCGCGCGGCTGTTGGTCGTGGCTCGCGGCGCGGAAGCCGCCGGTGATCTCGACTCGGCTCGGCTCGCCTGGGAAGCGGTGCGGAGCGCGGCGCTCGAGGGGAAGCCCGCGTTCGGCGCGCCGTCGGATCACCTGAGCCGCGCCAACCGGAACCTGGCGCGGCTCGGCGCCCGGCAGGTCGTCGAGCGCACGCCGGGCGAGGCCGCCGCGCTCGAACGCGCACTCGAGCGCGATCTTTCGCGGCCCGCCGCGCGCAGCGGGCTCTGGTCGCTCTTGCTCGGATCCGGCCTGGTTCTCTGCGCAGCGGGCGTGGCCTGGGCCGCGCTGCGCGGCGTGCGCCGCGACGGAAGCCCGGTGCGCCGCGAGTTGTTGCTGGGTGCCGTGCTCGGAGTGGCTGGTGCGCTGTGCTGGGCGCTCGCGGTGTATCGAGCCTGAGCGGCCAGCGTGGCGCTCGCGGCTGCAGAAATCGGGAATTTACCCGGGAATCGCGGTATACGTCGGCTCGACCATGGTGAAGGCACCGGCCTCCGAGCTCAGAAGAGCCATCACCGCGTTCCTCGACCACCTCGCGCACGAGCGGCACGCCTCGCCGCACACCGTGTCCGCCTACCGCCGCGATCTCGACGGCCTTTCGAGCTTCGCGGAAGAGCGGCTCGGTGAGGGGGTGAAGCTTGCGGCGATCGACCGCAGCCTGCTGCGCGTCTACCTCGGCAAGCTCGCCGAATCGGTGAAGCCCGTCACGATCGGCCGCAAGCTGTCGAGCTTTCGCGCGCTGTTCGGCTTCCTCGAGCGTCGCGGCACGCTGCGCAAGAATCCGGCGGCGCTGCTCGAGAGCCCGAAGCTCAGCCGCAAGCTGCCGCGCCTGGTCGATGCCGAGAGCGCCGCCGAGATCGTCGAAGCCCCGCTCTCGGCCAAGGGTCGCACAGCCGAGCGCACCCGCGACGCAGCGCTGCTCGAGCTGCTCTACGGCTCGGGGTTACGCGTGAGCGAGCTCGTGGGGCTCGATCTCGAGCACCTGGCCCTCGACGCGGAGGAGCTGCGCGTGCTCGGCAAGGGCAACAAGGAACGCGTGGTGCCCGTCGGCAGCCGCGCGCGTGAAGCCCTCGCGGCCTACCTCTCGTGCCGCACCGAGCTCCGCCCGCGCAAGGGCCCGGAGCTGCCGGGCGCCGTGTTCGTATCGCGGCGCGGCCGCCGCTTGTCGGTGCGCGCCGTACAGAAGCTGGTGCGGCGCTACGGCGTGCTCGGCGCCGGGCGCGCGGATCTCCACCCGCACGCGCTCCGTCATTCCTGCGCCACCCACTTGCTCGAGGGCGGCGCGGATCTGCGCGTGATCCAGGAACTGCTCGGTCACTCGAGCCTCGGCACCACTCAGCGCTACACCCACGTCTCGATGGATCAACTGCTCGCTGTTTACGACAAGGCTCACCCGCTGGCCCGCGCGCCGCGCCCGAAGGGCCGATGAAGGCCTGGCTCTCGGAGGGGCTCGGCCGCGCGCTGGCTGGAGCTGCGGGCGGCGTCGCCGGCGGCGTCGTGGCGGCAATCGTCGACGCCTGGCGCACCTCGCAGCTCTCGGGCCAGAGCTTCGGGGCCACGTTGCCGGCCTCGGTCGGCTTGCTGTTACCGGGCGCGCTCGCGCTCGGCCTTGGCGTCGGCCTCGCGTTGGCCGTCGTGCTCCCGGATTCGAGCCGTGCCGCGCTCGCGCGCTGGTTCACCCCGGAGGACCCACGCGAGCGTGGCGAACGCGCGTTGCTCGCGCTGCTCGCGCCGCCTTCGTTGGTGTTCTGGTTGCTGTGGAGCGCGGGCACGGCGCTCCACGGCCTCGCTTCGGAGGCAGAGGGGCCGCTCCCGTCGGGCGTTGCGCTCGGAACCACGCTGCTCGGGCTTGCGCTTGCCGCGGGCGTGTTCGCGGTCGCGCGCGGCCTGGCTCGCCGGGCGTCGAGCTTTCCGTCGCCTGCAAAAATGCTGCTGGGCTCGGCGCTGCTCAGCGGCGCGCTGCTCATGCTGATCATCGTCACGGGTGAAACGAGTGGTGCCGGAGGGCCCTTGTCGCTGTTCGGTGTGCTGACGCGCGACGAGCTCGACCTCTACCCGCTGTCGATGCTGATCGTGGTGGCGGCCGGCGCCCTGGGATGGCCGCTGGCTCGCAGCTGGCTCGGTCTCGGGCTGGGGCTCGCGCTCGCCCTGGTCCCGCCAGTGCTGCGCTGGTCTCTGGTCGAGCGCCGCCTCGACGAGCCGGAGCTTTCGCTCGCGGTGGAGCGCTCCTCGCCGCTCGCGGGCAAGGTGCTGCAGGCGTTGCGCAAGCGAAGCGACGCGGATCGCGACGGTTACTCCGCGCGCTACGGGGGAGGGGACTGCGACGACTCCGATCCGAACAAGAACCCCGCCGCCGACGACCTCCCCGGAAACGGCGTCGACGAAGACTGCTCGGGCTCGGACGCGCGCGCGCGGAGCGCCGCGCAGCCGGCGCAGCCCGCCGCAGCCGACTCTGCCGCGGCGCGCGAAAGTCTGCCCGAAGGGCTGCGCGTGGTGCTGATCACGATCGACACGCTGCGCTACGATCTCGGCTACCTCGGCGCGTCGCGCCCGATTTCACCGCGGCTCGACGAGCTGGTGCGCGAGAGCGTGCTCTTCGAGCGCGCCTACTCGCTGGCGTCCTACACGGCGAAGAGCCTGCCGCCGATGTTGATCGGTCGTTATTGCTCCGAGACGCACCGCGGTTACGCGCACTTCAACCGCTTCGAGAAGACCGACACCTTCCTCGCCGAGCGCCTCCAGCAAGCGAGCATCCCGAGCGTGAGCGTGCAGGGCCACTGGTACTTCTTCAAGAACTACGGGATGGAGCGTGGCTTCTCGCGCATCGACTCGAGCGCGCAGCCGAAGCAAGCCCAGGCCGAGGGCGATCGCACCTCCACGAGCGAGCAGCTGACGGACGCGGCGCTCGCGGAGCTCGCGCGCCCCGAGCTCGCCGACAAGCCGTTCTTCCTGTGGACTCACTACACCGATCCGCACGCCGAATACGTCGAGCACGAAGGCTTCGATTTCGGTAAGGATGGGCGCGCTCGCTACGACGGTGAGGTGGCCTACGTCGATCATCACGTGGGTCGCCTGCTCGACGGCCTGCGCAAGAGCCCATTCTGGGCAAAAACCGCGGTGATCGTCACCAGCGACCACGGCGAGGCATTCGGCGAGCACGGCCTGATCCGTCACGGCTTCGAGCTCTGGGAGGAGCTCGTGCGCGTGCCGTTGATCGTGCGCGTGCCGGGCGTCACCCCGCGCCGCATCAAGACCCGCCGCAGCGTGATCGATCTCGTGCCCACGGTGCTCGAGCTCTTCCGGCTGCCGCTGCCCGAAGGCGACGACGCACTCAGCGGACAGTCCCTGGTACCGGATTTGCTCACGCCCGGCGAGCCTTCGGCGCGCCCGATCCTGGTCGACATGCCCGAGGGGCCGTACAACGCCGAGCGCAGCGCCTTCATCGAGTCGGATCTGAAGCTCATCACCAGCGGCGGCCGCCCGCTCGGCCTCTACGATCTCGCGGCCGATCCGGCAGAGAAAAAGAACCTGATGTCCGACAAGGAGCGCACCAAGACGGCGCTCGAGTCGTACAAGGAGTTCCGCCGCGGCCTGCGCGAAGTTCGAGTGCGCAAGCCCTAGCTCATAGCTGACAAATAGCTGACAGCGAGCTTCATTCGAGCTCGACGAGCACGGCGCCGCGCTCGACGGCCGCGCCCTCGCTCGTGAGCACGCGCGCCACCGTGCCGGCGCGCGGTGCGAGCAGCTCGTTCTGCATCTTCATCGCCTCGACCACGACCAGCGCGGCGCCGGTCGCGACCACGTCGCCGACCTTCACCCGCACCGAAACCACGCGGCCGGGCATGGGCGCCTCGATCCGACCCCCTCCGCCGAGCTGCTCGGGCGCGTGGCTGCCGCCCCGCGCCGAGCTCTGCACGCGGGCTTCGGTGGGGCGCCCGCCGAAGGAGAGGCGATGGTCGGCGCCGCGCGCGAACGAGACGACGCGACCTTCGACCAGGACCAGCGGGTTCGGTCCCGAGCGGAGCACGCGCAGCGGGCGGCGCTCCGAGCCTTCAGCGCCGAGCGCGGTGGTCACGACCGAACCATGCGCTTCGACGCGAACCGACACGAGCTCGCCGTCGATCTCGACCTGATAGTCGCGGGTCTTGTCGGTCATCGCGTGAACGTCGAAAGCTCGGGCAGCTCGGGAGGGCTCGTTCCGGTTGCGGCGCTGCACACCACCGTGACCCGGCTCGGAGAGTAAAGGAATAGCGTGAAAAGCCCGGCCAAGATCGTGAATTCGTCCGGGCCTACCTGCACTTCCGACCAGCCTTTCGGGCAAATTCTCGAGAGCGGGTACGGCCCCTCGATTTCGACGGCGCCGAATAGGAAGCTCGAATGCCAGCGGCGCTCGTAGCCTGGGGCGGCGGTACCGGGCGGTGTGCCCGAGCGCAGCGTGGTCCCCGTGCAGCCGAAACACAAGACGACGGCCGCGAGCACGCCGTACCTCATCGAGCGGTTTCCTTCACGCACGCGATCTCGACGTGGTGTGGCAGGTAGAACCCGAGGGTCACGATGCTCCACGCGTAGTCCCCGAAGGTTCGCGATAACTCGAGAGTATCGGCCTGGCCGGACGCGCACACGTCTCGAACGTCCACCGACTTTCCCGCGGCCAAGCCGAACGCGTAGTGATCGACGCGGACGCGCGCGGTACCCCGGCTCGCGCAGCCACTCGCAGTCGCCGCTGCCAGCAGCAGGAGTAGCAGGCCGGGGCGCGAGACGCTCACGTTCCGGACGCTACCTTGGGTTATGCTCGGCCGGCAACGCGATGGCCGTCCGCTCCAAGCTGCCCCAAGTCGGAACCACGATTTTTAGCGTGATGTCCGGGCTCGCCGAAACGGCCGGCGCCGTCAATCTGGGCCAGGGTTTCCCCGACTTCGACCCGCCCGAGCGGCTGCTCGCCGCGCTCGATCGTCACGCGCGTGGGGGAAAGAACCAGTACGCGCCGATGGCCGGGCTGCTGCGCTTGCGTCAGGCAATCGCCGGCAAGCTCGCGCGCGACTACGGCGCGGAGCCCGACCCCGAGCACGAGGTCACCATCACCAGCGGCGCGACCGAGGCCATCTTCGACGTGATCGCGGCGCTGATCGGTCCGGGTGACGAGGCGATCCTGCTCGATCCCTGCTTCGACTCGTACGAGCCAGCCGTGCTGTTGCAGGGCGGGCGCCCGATCCACGTGCCGCTCGCCGCCGACTTCACCCCGGACTTCGAACGGCTCGCGGCCGCCTTCAGCGAGCGCACGCGGCTCGTGATCGTGAACTACCCGCACAACCCGAGCGGCGCGGTCCTCGCGCCCGAGCATCTCGAAACGCTGGCCCGCGTGCTCAGGGGCCGCGACGACGTTTATCTGATCTCGGACGAAGTCTACGAGCACATCGTGTTCGACCAAAAGCCCTTTCAGAGCGTGCTTCGAAGCCCCGAGCTCCGCGCGCGCTCGTTCGTGATCGGCTCGTTCGGCAAGGCGTTTCACGCCACGGGTTGGAAGGTGGGCTGGGTCGTCGCGCCGCCCGAGCTCTCCGCCGAGCTCCGCAAGGTCCACCAGTTCGTGACCTTCGCCACGTCGACGCCAACGCAGCACGCGTTCGCCGACGTGCTCGAGCAGGAACCGGAGCACCTCCAGAACCTGTCGCGCTTCTATCAGCACAAGCGCGACGAGTTTCGCGCGCTGCTCGCCGGATCTCGCTTCCGGCTCTTGCCCGTCGGCGGCACGTATTTTCAGCTCGCGGACTACTCGCAGCTGTCGCCGGAGGGCGATTTGGAGTTCGCGCGGCGTCTCGCGGTCGAGGCGCGCGTGGCCGTGATCCCGGTCTCGGCGCTTTCGGCCACGCCGCTGGAGCGCAGGCTGATCCGTTTTTGCTTCGCCAAGAGTCGCGAAACGCTCGCGCTCGCAGCCGAGCGGCTGGTCCGATTCGAGAGGGGCACCCCGTGAGGCGCAGAATGCTCGGCTTGGGTGCCGAGGCGTCAACTCGAGTGCACGGCCGAAGCAACGGCCTCGATCACAGCTCGGGCGCTTCGTTCGTTTCCGGGCGCTCGAGGCCCGCGAGCTCGAAGCCCTTGGGCCCCTGATCGTAGAGGTGCACGCGCAGCGGACCCTCGGCGAGCCCGTTCGCGATGTCGACGATCAGGTAGCGCTCGAGGCTCGAGCCGGCTCCGCCGCCCGGTGAGCGCGGCAATGACAGGCAGAGCTCGCCGTTCGCCAAGGTTCGGAGCGGCGGCTCACCGAGTGGTGAGAGCCGCGCGCCGGCGTAGGTCCGTGCCGTGTAGCGGAAGCGCTTCGCGTCGAATGCGCCCGAAGCCCGCGCCAGATCGCGGAGGCAGAGCTTGGAGCCGGTGACCGTCGCGTCGGCGAGCGGCGAGAGGCGCGTCAGGTAGCGCTCCAGGATCGCGCGCCTTCGCGCCACGAGCGCGTCGAGCAGGATTCGAGAGTGAGCGGGGTTGGTGAGGTTGCCGGAGGCGACGGCCGTCGCCAACAAGCGCGGCGTGAAGCGCGCAATCAAGCGCGCTGCCCAGGCCGCGTCGCGCTCGGTCATCTCGTGGAAAGCCGGGTTCGGATAGCCCCCGCGCCAGGCGGCAGGGTCGAAGTCCTTGGCCGAGAAGTAGCCGAAAATCCGCGCACGGTCGTCGATCTGCGCGCGATCCCAGGGACGCTCGACGGCGCCGAGCGTGAGGAAGTCTGCGGAGAGGTACCCGAGGTCGAGGTAATAGGCGTGGCCGAGCCGGCGCGAGAGCGAGTCCCAGTCCCACTGGCTGCCGAAGCAATCGCCGAAGTCGAGATACCAATGGCGGATGTGGCCGGGCGTGGAGTCGGGGTCCTCCTCGTTGACCGCCATCCACGTGTTCATGGAGTTCTGCTCGCGAGAGTCGAAGTGATTGAGCCAGGCCGCGAACAGCCGTGCGCCGCGCAGCTCGCGCCGGTGCTCGTGGGGGATCACGTCGTTCGGGTCGTCGTCGCGCACACCGGCGTAGGTGAAGGGCCCGATCGTGCGCCCGGGCAGCCAGCGCGACGCAGACATGCGCACGAAATCACCGCGCCGTGCCGCGTTGCCGAGCACCGAGCTCAGCTTGGCATCGTCGAACGGGCGCTCGACCCCGCTGTTGTCGGCGAACTTCAGACCCGGCTTGAGCGAAAGCCACGAGGGATGGACGTAGAGCACCGAATCGCACGGCGTGTGGTAGCCGGCGGCCCAGTAGAGCCGCGCGGCGATCGCGGCGGCTGCGGTGGCGCGCTCCGGCTCGCCGGCGATGTCCGCCTTGAGCATGAACTTGCCGGCGCCCTTGGCGCGGATCCGAAACCCAGGGTTCGCGCCGTTCGGTTTGCCCTGATCGATCAGCCAATCGCCCGACGCCGTGGCGTTGGGGTCGAGCGTGCCGCCCCCCTCGCACGGACCGCGCATCAGCTCTGCCGTGGTCATGCCGAAACGGCCGATCCGGTTCTGGTACCAGCTCGAGTCGGGCACCTCGTCGAGGTCGTTGGCGTTCTCGGCCTCGCGCGAGCCGGGCACGCTGAGTGCGCGAGACACGGGCAAAAAGACGGTGTTATCGACCGCGTCCCAGGCGAACGGCGAGACATACGTCTCCGGCACGCACAGCTCGTGGCCCGGCTCCTCGGGATCCGGAGAACACTCCGTGTAGAACGGCACGGTGTCGTTGTCTTGCCAGACCGTGGGCCGCCCTTCGGGGAAGCGCACCACGCGATCGCTCGCACAACCCGCGAGAGTGATGAACCCCAGCCACAGGCCCAGGCGCCGAGCGCGGCTTTGCTCAGAACGCATTGGTCGCCCCCAGCACGAAGCGGAAAGAGTCGAGCTGCGCGCCGTCCTCGATCGGCGTCGTGCCCGTGCCGATCAAGAGCTCGAACGGCTGGTCGCGCCGTCCGGCGCTGCGGATACCGAGCGCGAACGACAGCCGGTTCCTGTCGAGCGCGAAGTCCTCGAGGTGCTCGCCGTACACGTTGCCGAAGTCGATCTGGATCGAGCCGTCCAGAAAGGCCCAGATCGGCCAGTCGTAGCCCAGGCGCGCGCCGACCGTGCTGCGATCGGTGAGCCGCCCCTCGAGGAAGCCGCGCATCGGGTTTTCGCCGCCGAGCTGCACCTCTTCCGTGAACGGAATCGGCGCCGAGCCCGCGCCGAGAGGATCGGCGAAGGTCGCCCCCACGGACAGACTGAGCACGCGGTTCTGGTCGGTGAGATCCCAGAACGCGCTCAGCGCCGTGCGGTAGCGAACGAACTCGCGCGCGCTCTCGCCAGCCAGGCGGCTCGCGTGCTCGCCCCGGAACATGCCGCGAAAGCCCGAGCCCGGCGCGGGCCGCGGTTGCCGCGTGTCGAGCTCGACGCTCAGGCCCTGGCGCAGAATGCTGTAACCCTCGTCGAAGCCGCTCGGCAACGCGTACGTGCCCTGGACGACGCGGCTCGCGATGCCCGGATCATCGCAGCACGAGCCGCTCTCGAAGGTCACGCGCCGGACTCCGACGAAGCCGTTGAACCAGCCGAACGCCGAGAGCTGTCGCCAGAGCCCGACCTCCGCTTCGAAGCGGTTGGCCGAATAGCGGGCGCGGTCTTGGTCGCGCGAGTCCCAGCCGCGCCCGGCATACAGGTAGTCCGGCCGGGAAAGCGCGAGGAAGCGGTGCTCGAGCTTGGTGCGCGAGTCGAGCTCGATCCGATCGGCGAACGCGGCCTTCAGCCAGTCCGTGCCGCCCGTCGCCGCGTGCAGGCGCAGATCGTGACCCTTGAAGCCCGCGTCGTCCCAGAAGAAATACACGCCGACGCTCGGCCGGAGCCCGAAGTCGAACAGCGCCGTCGGCACGATGCCGCCGCTGCGGTCCGGGCCGAAGGTGAAGAAGTCGAGCAGCAGCGTCTGGATGTTGGCGCGCTCCGCTTCGGTGGTGACCCAGCCGAGCGGACGGCGGATCACGAATTCGCTGACCGCCCAGAGCGGGAACAACACCACCCGCGGCACCCACAGCGCGCCCGATGGGGCAGGCGGCTCAGACGGCCGGCCGTCGTAGTCCGGCGGGACGCGCGGGTGTTCCTCGGTCGGCGTCCTGGGTGCCGGCTCGGACCGCTTGCCGCCGCTTTCTGTCGGATCCGGCGCGGCGGCCGAGGCCAGGGGCGAGGCCAGGAGCAGAGCCATAGACAGGCCGAGTCCTCGCGCGGTCGCCATCCGGGCCGGTCCTATCACGAAATCAGCCCATCGAGCGTTTCAGTTCTTCAACGAGCTCCTTGCTCGGGCGGCGCTCGACGGGCTTGCGAGGCAGGTCGCGAGAAAGCCGCTTCACGAGCTCGGTGCGGATCGTGTCCGGCAGCACATTTTCCAGGTATTCGAGCGCGGTGCCGCGCAGCTTGGCGTCGCTGCCGGCGAGCGCGCGGACGGCCAGGTCGAGCGCCTCGCGATCCAGGGCCAGGCCGAGCAGCGTGAAGATGTGCTCGATCCCGCGGTGAAAGGCCGAGCCGGGCCCGCGCGCCAGGGCTTGCTCGTCGTCGAGTGCGTCCGGATGGAAACAGGCCTCGTCGTTCGCGTCGAGCGACAGCTCGCGCTCCGCCGCTTCGTAGACCAGGCGCCGCGGAGGCCTGAGCTCTGGCCGTTGCTCGACCATGCGCAGCAGCGCCACCGCGCTGCGCTGCCGCACGTCGAACTCGGGATCGAACAGGCCGTCGGAGAGGCCGCGCGCCGCGCGCGACGACGCTACCGAGCGCAGCACGCGCGGAATGCGTCGCCGTAGCTTGAGCGGCTGCTCCGGATCGAGCAGCACGTCGACGAGCTGCCCCGCGGAGCGCTCCGCCACGCCGAGCAGGGCCTTGACCGCGGCGGGGTTCAGCTCGTCGTGCGCGAGCAGCGGGATCACCAGCGACACCAGCGGCGGCTCGAGCGGCGCCGACACGAGCGCTGCCTGGATGCGCGCGACGTCGCCCGAGGCGAGCTCGGCCGCGCGCGGCCACGCGACCAGCGGCTCGAGGCTGGGCCGCGCCGAGGTCGGGCGCGAGCCGCGCTCGCCTGCGTGCCCCTCTTGCGAGCGCAGCGCCTGGATCTGACGAAGCAGCTCGGCGCGGTCGATTTCGAGCGCCGTTTGCGAGACCGCGAGCCGCGTCGTGGCGTCGCCGACTTGCATCTCGTCGAGGTGGATACGGCCGGCGCGCAGGCTCGCGGCGAGCTCCTCGACGTAGCCCTTTTGCAGGCGCATCGCCATGAACATGCACACGCCGCCGATCGCGATCGCCGTGCCCACGCCGATCCGCGGCGCGAGCGCGGGCAGGAACAACAGCAAGAGCAGCACGAAGCCGCTGGCGATGGCTTCCCCCGCACGATCGAAGGCGACGTCGATGATGGCCTTCGCGCTGCGCTTGATGGAGGGCGCGACCGGGGTGTACAGCGTCTCGTAGGCCGAGCGGAACAGCGAGCTTTGCAAGGTGTTCTCGGCGCCGCGCAGCAGCGAGAAGGTGAGGGTGCCCGGGGCGCCGAGGGCCAGCACGCCGAACGAGAGCAGCGCGCCCGGCAGGACCGCGAGCGCGCCGCCGAGCCCCACGTGGTCGAGGATGAACCGTGAGAGGCCGAGCTGGAACAGCACGGTGACCACGCTGGTCACGGTGTAGAAGACCGCGAAAAATTGGACCAGATCGGCGGCGCCGCTGTGCGCCTCCGCGGCCGACATTTTGAAGGCGAAATCGATCAGCGCCGCCGAGAAGCTGGTCAGCGCCACGAACAGCGAAAGCTTCCGCAGGTAGGACGACTCGCGCAAGCTGACGATCGCCGAAGCGGCGCGCGTCGAGAGCAGCGACGCGCTCGACCCTTGGCCGAGCCGCAGCACCAAGAGCGCGGCCATCGCGCCGAGCGTCACCAGCGCAAGCAACATGGCCTTCGCGCCGAGCTCGCCCAGGGAGCGCCCGAGCAGCCCGCCCCCCAGACCGCCGAGCGCGGCTCCACCCGTGATGATGGCGATCGCGCGGCGCGCGCTGTGCGGATCGAAGCGCTCGTTCACTACCGACCAGAAGCCGCTGATCGTGAGCGCGCCGCCGACCGAGACGTGGAGGTACACGAGCACCGCCGTGGGCCCTGGCCAGCGCTCGATGGTCAAGAACTCGACAGCGTAGATCGTCGCGCTCGCGAGGATCAATCCGGGCACGAGCCGCCCGGGACCGACTCGCCCCATCGCGTTCGCGGCCGCGAGCACGCTCGGGACGCCGAGCAGCGCCGCCGCCAGCATCGCCTTCGGAAGATCCGCGCTCGGGAACGCCGACAGAAACAGCGCGTCGCGCAGCGCCTTGGCGACCACCTGATGACAGATCATCAGCGCCGCACAAAGCGCGGCGAGGGCCACGGGGCCCGGCTGTCGCCGCCATTGATCTGGGCGCATGGTCCGAGCATATACTGCCGCCGCACTGCAGTTGGCAGCTGCCGCACCCCCGCGGATCAGCTTTTCTCACGGCGACGCGACTCGTCTGCGGCTGCCCCGCTTCCTCGGGACCTGCGCCCAGGGCGCTGCCGTTGGAACCACCCCCCGCTATGACCGACACCCAGCCCAAGCCCAGCTCGCTCGAGCGGGCGCTCGCCGTCGTTACCGAAGTTCGAGCCGGGGAAGGCATTGCAGCGCTGCTCTTGGCGCTGAACGTGTGCCTGATCCTGACCGCGTCGCTGATCCTGAAGCCGGTGCGCGACGGGCTGATCCTGTCCATGGGCCCGTCCGGCGCCGAGTACAAGAGCTACGTCGGCGCGGCGATCGCCGCGTCGCTCGTCTTCGCCGTGCCGGCTTATGCGCGCTACGCGGACAGAGTTCCGAAGCTTCGCCTGGTGGTGAGCGTCACGCTGTTCTTCGCTTCGCACCTGCTGCTGTTCTCGCTCGCCCACTCGGTGCCGGCGCTGTCGTCGAAGCTCGGCATCGTGTTTTACCTGTGGCACGGCATCTTCAACATGATGATCGTCGCGCAGTTCTGGGCGCTGGCGAACGATCTGTACTCGGTCGAGGAGGGCAAGCGCCTGTTCCCGCTGGTTGGCATCGGCCAAACCGTCGGTGCGTTTCTCGGCAGCCTGGTCGCTGCATTGCTGGTGCGTATCTTCGAGAATTACACGCTGATGCTGGTGAGCGCCGCGCTGCTCTTGGCCTCGGCCGCGCTCGGCTCGGTCGTGTACCGGCTACGCAAGAAAGTCGCGCCGGAGCACGCGGTCGCCGAGAAGCCCGCGGCGGACCGCGCCGGGGCGTTCGAGCTCTTGCGCAGCGACCGCTATCTCGGGCTGATCGCGGCGTTTACGGTGGTGTTCACGCTCGTCAACACCAACGGCGAGTTCATGTTGTCCAAGCTGTTCGTCGGCGTAGCTCGAGAGCTCGCCGACCAGGGCGCCATCGCCAAGGGCGAGATCGGCCAGTACATCAGCGAGCAGTACGCGGACTTCTACCTGATCACCAACACCCTCACGGTGCTCTTGCAGACGCTCGTGGTCTCGCGCCTCGTCAAGCGCGGCGGCGTGAAGGCCGCGCTGCTGGTGCTGCCGGTGATCGCGCTCGGTGACGCGCTCAGCGTGGCGATCCTGCCCGTGCTGGGGGTGCTCCGGATCGGCAAGATCCTCGAGAACTCTTCCGACTATTCGTTCAACAACACGGCCCGCAACATGCTGTGGCTGCCGACGAGCACCGAAGCCAAATACAAGGCCAAGCAAGCCGTGGATTCGTTCTGCGTGCGGTTCGGCGACGTGACCTCGGCGGGGTTCGTGCTGCTGCTTTCGGCCACGATGGGCCTCGGAGTGCGCGTGTTCGCGGTGCTGAATCTCGTCCTCACTGGCGTCTGGCTGTGGTTGGTCCTGGCCATCTCGCGCGAGAACGAGCGGAGGGCCGCGGCCCAGGCCGTGATTGAACAAGCCCCGGGTTAGGATCTGGCGTACGCTCTTCGGGCATGTCCTACGCCGCCCTCGAGCAGCACAACCAGCGCATCTCCGGTCTGCGACACGTCGAGGCCATCAGCGCCTGGGACGAAGCGGCGATGATGCCGCCCGGCGGCGGTCAGGCGCGCGCCGAAGCGCTCGCCACCTTGCGCGGCCTGATCCACGAACAGCTCACCGATCCGCGCGTGGGGGACTGGATCGCCGCGGCCGAGAGCTCGGGCGGGCTCGAGCCGTGGCAGCGCGCGAACCTGCGCGAGATCAAGCGCGCTTACCTGCGCGAGACCAGCATCCCGCGGCGCCTGGTCGAGGCTTCCTCCCGCGCCGAGAGCCAGAGCGAACAGGCCTGGCGCATGCTTCGCCCTGCGAGCGACTGGCAGAGCTTCCGTCCGCTGCTCGAGGCGGTGGTGTCGCTGAAGCGCGAGGTGGCCGCGGCGCTCTCCTCGAATCTCGGCCTCTCTCCGTACGACTCGCTGGTCGACGGCTTCGAGCCCGGCGGCAACAGCGAGCATTTCGCGGCGCTGTTTGCCGAGATCCGCGCGTTCTTGCCCGGCTTCATCGATCGCGTCGTCGAAAAGCAGAGCCGAGAGACGGTGCTCGAGCCCGAGGGGCCGTTTCCCGTCGAACGCCAGCGCTGGCTCGGCCTCCGGCTGATGGAAAAGGTCGGCTTCGACTTCGTCCACGGCCGGCTCGATCAGAGCCACCACCCGTTCTGCGGCGGCGTGCCGACCGACGTGCGCATCACCACGCGCTACGACGAGAGCGACTTCCAGAAGGCGCTGATGGGCGTGATGCACGAGACCGGGCACGCGAAATACGAGCAAAACTTGCCGAAATCTTGGCTCGAGCAGCCGGTGGGCGCGGCGCGCGGCATGAGCGTGCACGAGAGCCAGAGCCTCTTGCAAGAGATGCAGGTCTGCCGCAGCCGCGAGTTTTTGCAGGTGATGGAGCCGCTCGTGCGCGAAGCCTTCCCCGAAGCCTTCGCGCGGAACGCCCGGGCCTTCTCCGTGGACAACCTGTACCGCCTGGCCACGCGCGTGCGCCGCGACTTCATCCGCGTCGACGCCGACGAGGCGACGTATCCGTGCCACGTCGTACTCCGCTTCGAGATCGAAAAGGCGTTGATCGAGGGCAAGCTCACGGTCGCCGACATCCCCGAAGCCTGGGACGCCGCCATGTTCTCGCTGCTCGGCCTCCGCACGGGCGACAACCACCGCGACGGTTGCATGCAGGACGTGCACTGGCCTGCCGGGCTGTTCGGCTATTTCCCGACCTACACCCTCGGCGCCCTCACGGCCGCGCAGCTGTTCCGCGCGATGATCGAGTCCGACGGCGTTCGCGAAGCGCTCGCCGCAGGCGATTTCACGCCGATGAACGCCTGGCTCAAGGACAACGTCTGGTCGCAGGGCTCGCTGTTCGACACGCCGGAGCTGATCGGCCGCGCCACGGGCGCGCCGCTCGGAACGGAGGCGTTTTTCCGTCATCTCGAGCGGCGGTACCTCGCGCCGTAAGCGCTTCCGAGCGCGGGCTCGGCGCGGTCGTTCGACGCCTTGCCCCGACGGCGACGCCGGGTTTCTCTCGGGTGACCGCGTCGCGTAGACTGCGCTTCGCATGATCAGCGACGCGCTGTTCCCACCCAAGCCCACCGGACTGAAGGGCCGGCGCGGCGAGCTCTCGACGTTGGAGCGCACGATAAAGAGCGCGGCGCCTGCGCGGCTGGCGCTGGTCGGCTCGGGCGGCTCGGGCAAATCGCTGCTGGCTTCCGCGCTCGGTCACCGAATGGCGCGCTTCTTCCGGGGCAATGTGCACTGGTTTCGCGTCGCCTCCTGGGGGTTCCGCACGGTCACGGAGCTGTTCGCGCTGCGCTTCGGCACGCCGCTCGGAGACGGTCGCGTGGCCGCGCTCGCTCGTTTCTTTCGGGCGGGCGGCCCGCGGCTGATCGTGCTCGACAACCATGAGAACGATCGCGCCACGGCGCGGCTGCTCGAGGCGTTCTCCAAGACTCCCGTGAGCTTCGTGATCACCGCCCGGCGCTGCTTGCTGGCCGGCGTTTGGATCTTTCCCGTGACGGCGCCGCTCGTGACCTCCGGCAAGAGCGCATTCCCGCGCGTGGCAGGGCTCACGCGTTTGCTGCGCTTCAACCCGCTGGCGCTCGACATCGCCGACGGGATCGTGGCTTCGCGCGCCGAGACCGTAACCGGGCTTGCCGAGGCGCTCCGCGCGCGCGGCGTGGAGCGGGTGGTCGCCATCGAGCACGAGGACGATCTGCCCGAGGTGGCGCTGCTCGTGGAGTGGGCCTGGCGCCGTCTCTCGCCCGAGAGCCGGCGGATCCTCGCCGTGCTCGCCCACGTGGAAGGCGACCACGTCGATCGCGCGTCGCTCGTGTCCCTGGCGCGGATCCGGAGCCACGCCGAGCGCGCCCTCGAGCCACTGCGAGCGTTCCGCCTGGTTCAGGAGCCGGCCGCCGGACGCTTCACGCTCCACGCCGTGGTGCGGCACGCCGTGAGCCGCCGCACCCGCAGCAACCACGCTCGCCTGTTCGATCACTACGTCTCGCTCCTCGAGCGCGAGCCCGAGCGTCTGCTCTTGGAACAGACGCACCTGTTCGCCGCCATGGATCACGCGCACCGCACCAGCGATCTGCCGGCCATGCTGCGGGTGGAGGCGCTGATCCGTAAGCTCGACGGGGACGACTGAGCGGCTCCGCCGTTTCACCCGTGAGGCTTACCCGCTCGCTGGTTCTGCGCCCTTCGCCTCCAGGCTGCGCGGCTCGCGGTGCGCGTCCTACCTAATCGTGTCTCGCGCCGCGCCGTTCGGGGGCCTATGGCTCCGCGCGCGCGTCCTTTCGCCTGGCTGTGCGCTGTGACCGTGCTCGTAACCCTTCGCGCAGGTGCCGAGCCCGCGCCTCCCACCCCTGCGTCGCAGCCGAAGGCCACGGCCGCGCGACCAGGTGCAACGCCCAAGCCCGCGCCGATCTCCGTGCCCCCGACGCCGGGCGCTGCCGAAGGATCAGGCGCCGTGAAACGCGCCCGGCAGCTCTTCGACAAGGGAGCTGCGGCCTACGACCTCGGCCACTACTACGAAGCGATCGAGATCTTCAGCGAGACCGACCGCCTCTACCCGAACCCGCAGCTCTCCTTCAACATCGCCAAGGCTTACGACAACCTGGGCAGCAAGAGCGGCAGCCTGCGCTACTACCGCGACTACCTGCGCCGCTCTCCGGACGCCCCGGATCGCGCTGCCGTCGAGGTCCGAGTTCGCCAGCTCGAGACTGCGCTCGTCGATCAGGGCGTGCAACAGCTCACGGTAATCAGCGATCCGCCCGAAGCTCTCGTGGTGCTCGACGGTCACCCGGTTGGACTGACTCCGTGGACGGGCCTTACATGGCCGGGCAAACACCAGATCGAGGTGCGCCGCGACCGCTACCAGACGGACCGCTTCGTGAGTGAGGTGGAGCCGCACCGCTCGGCCGAGGTCAAGGTCGTGCTGCACGAAACTCCGGAATCCGGTCCGGCTTCACTCAAGCACCTCCCGCCGCCCGTCACGCGCACGCGGCACAAGGCGCGCGTGGATGCGCTGACCTGGACCGCGCTCATCACCGGCGGCGCCGCGCTCGGAACGGCGCTCGCCATCGAAGCCGCGAGCCCCGCGTCGTCCGACACGATCCGTCCCGGCACGGCCTTCTTCGCGGGCCTCGGCACGGCGGCCACGCTCACGGGCGGTCTGCTGCTCTTCTTCCGCGCCATGGAAGCCGCACCCCAACCGCGCCCGTCCGGCCCCCGCCCGGGCCTCGCCGTCCGCGTCAGCCGCAGCAGCTGCTCGGCCAAGTACACGGGGCAGTTCTAGCCTCGGGGGTAAGGCTTTGTGAGCTTCTGCCGCAAAGGCGCAAAGGGGCGCAAAGACTCGCAAGTTTTTTGGGGGCGCTTTGCACGACCCACGGCGACTGAGTGACGACGCGGTCGGGGACAGAGCGCCACAGGCGCAAGTTTTGGGGGGCGCTGTGCGCGTCTTCGTGAGTCGAAGAGACGGGCTTGGTGAGCTTCTGCCGCAAAGGCGCAAAGGGGCGCAAAGACTCGCAAGTTTTTCTGGGGGCGCTTTGCACGACCCACG
>JAICQO010000076.1 GCA_025937835.1 Polyangiaceae bacterium | reverse complement strand
CCGCGACAGCCCGGTGCGGTTGTGGCTGCCCGCGACGATGAAAGTTGCGCCCCAGGTCTCGGCGCGCCGCACGATTTGCGCGTACGCGGAGCCCCGCTCGATGAAGATCTCGGACAGCTCGAGCCCGAGCTTGTCGCGGGCGTGCGCCTCGAGGCTCTTGCGTGCTCGTTCGTCTTCAGCGATGGAATCCGCGCTGGCATCGGCAACCCGGCCCGGGAACAGCAGCGACAGGTCGTATTCGGCCGGCAGGACGTGGCACGCAGCCAGCGCGGCTCCCGTGCCATGCGCTAATTCGCGCGCCTGACGTAGGGCCTCGAGCGAGGCGTCACCGAAATCGAGCGCGACCAGGACCTTGGGTGCGGGAGCCATTGCCTGGTTATGCAGCAATTCGCATGCCGCCGGCTAGGATAACCAGCGTTCGAACGCGCGCTGGACGAGCACGAGCTCCCCCGCACGGCGCCGCAGCCATAGGTGCTTTCGCCCTGCACGCACAGCGGGCACATGATCGAGCAGGTGTGGTGGATGCTCGCCTCGGACGATCAATGACAGCCCGCACTGTGCTGGTCATTGCCTGCGCGCGTGCCATGCTGCCCGCGCCTTGCTCGCAGAAGCACCCCCAGGAGTGACAGCAGAGGTTGCGATCGTCGCAGCCAGTCCGACGCGCAGCGTGTGGCTCGCGCCGACCTACGACTTCCTCGCCAGCGACGCGTTCGAGCCGAGCTCAGGGCACGGCTTCGGCGTGCGCAGCTCCTACGAGTTCCACGTCACGCCGCGGTTCAACATCGGCCTCACGCTCGCCTACCGGCTCTACCCGGGTGACGCATCGACTCAGCAAATCGGCTACGGCACCGTCTTGAAGCACTTCTTCAGCCCGCGCTGGAGCCAGAACCACGGCGTTTACCCGTTTCTGGACTACGGGTTGCTGCTCCAGCAATCGTTCGTCGAAGATCGCGAGGGCAGCGCGGTCTCTCACGACACGCGGCTCGGAGCCGGCCTGTTGTGGCGCCTGCCCTCGATTTCGCTGTTCGCCGACTTCGCTGCTCACTACAGCCGGCTCAGCTTCTTCGATCGGGAATCGACCTGGATCCCGTACCTCGAGACGGGAGCCGGCTGCGTGTTCGCGTTTTGAGCATTCGCACTTCCGACAGATCGCGCGCGGCCCGAGTTAAGGATCTTACCGAGGGCAGAGCGCCGACCTCGACCGGCGTTCGGGGAGGCTCGTGTTAGGCTGCGCCACCGGTAAAGCCAATGATGTTCCGCTCTCTGTTCTCGACCGCCCTCGTCCTCGCACCTGCCGTTCTTTCCTCGGGCTCTGGCTGCTCTTCTTCGGATGAATCCGGGGGCACCGGCGGAACGACCTCGACGGGAACGGGCGGCGCGGCTCCGGGCAGCGGCGGCACGCCGACGTCGACCGGCGGCGCTCCTGCTCCGAAGGGCGGCAGCGGCGGCATGGTCGTCACGCCGACTGGCGGCGCAGCGACCACGGGCGGGGCAGGAACCGGCGGGACGGCGAGCCCGACGGGCGGGACTTCGGCGGGCGGCGCGAGCGGCGGCACGGCAACCGGAGGCACGAGCGCGGGCGGCGGCGCAGGCGGCGTGCCGAGCGGTGGCTCGGGTGGCGGCGAGCCGGGCGGGGCGCCGAGCGGCGGCAGCCCCAGCACCAACTTGAAGGGCGGCGCGTCCGCCGCCTACGTCTGCAAAGCCGGCGAGACCTACGGCAACCCGCTAGAGGGCATGGGACAGGTCCAGACCATCAGCGCGCCCACCATGGGCAAGGTCACGTATTTCGCCTTCATCGAAGGGCCGATGTGGGTCGCGAGCCAGCAGACGCTGTTCTTCTCGGACAACGTCTCGCCGGAGCGGATCTGGAAGGTGAAGCCGCCGTCGACCACGCCCGAGCTGGTCCTCGAAAACGTCGGCGCCAACGGCCTCGCCGTGGACTCGAACGATCAACTGCTGATCGCCGATCAGGTGCAACGGCGGATCACGCGGATCGATCCGTCCTCGGGCTCGCCGACGCCGACGCTGGTGGTGTCGACCGGCAACGCCAAGCCGAACGATCTCGTGATGCGCAGCAACGGCGCGATTTACTTCAGCGATCCGCAGATGCAGGTCGGCGTGTACTACGTGTCCCCCGCGGGCGCTGTCAGCCCGGCGTTGATGGTCGGACAGAGCCCGAACGGCATCGCGCTCTCGCCCGACGAGAAGACGCTGTACGTCGGCAACGTGAACAGCCGCGAGATCACGGCGTTCTCGCTGGCCGACGACGGCGCGATCGACGCCGCGTCCGCCAAGCTGTTCGCGACCACCACCGGCAACACGCTCGACGGCATGGCCGTGGACTGCGCCGGGAACCTGTACGCTTCGACGCAAACGGGTGTCGAGGTGATCTCGCCTTCGGGCATGCCGCTCGGCTCGATCCCGACCGGCGAGGCCTCCAACGTGACCTTCGGCGGCGCAGACCGGAAGACGCTCTACGCGACCTCGCGCTCGGTGCTGAAGTACGTGACCCTGGCCGTCCCCGGCCTGCCGGACTGAGTCCCAAATTTGGGACGGGCGGTCCCAGTTCCGGCGCGGGCCCCCGCGATCAACCGACGCTTTTTCCGTTCAATTGCGGACACTGACGGCCGTTGTCCGCCCGGCACGGATCTGGCTCAGTACAGTGCGGAGCATGGACGGCGAGAGCGAGCCCGAGGCGGAGCTGTTGAGGCTCTCGGGGATCCGCAAGGTGTTCTGGAGCGACGATCTCGAGACCCACGCCTTGTCGGACGTGCACCTCGAGATCGCACGCGGCGAGTACGTGGCGATCGAGGGCCCGTCGGGCTCCGGCAAGACCACGCTGTTGTCGATCCTCGGGCTGCTCGAGCCTCCGACTTCTGGGGAGCACTGGTTCCAGGGGCGCCCGGTTCAGCATCTCAGCGCGCGCGAACGAGCACGGATCAGGAACCGCGAGATCGGCTTCATCTTCCAGAACTTCAACCTGATCGGCGATCTGACCGTGTACGAGAACGCAGAGCTGCCGCTCCTGTACCGGGGGCTCTCGAGCGGCGAACGCCGCGAGCGCGTGCTTTCGGCGCTCGAACGGGTACAGATGGCGCACACGGTCAGTCACCTGCCGAGTCAGCTGTCGGGCGGCCAGCAACAGCGCGTCGCCGTGGCGCGCGCTGTTGCGGGGGCGCCCGCCGTACTGCTGGCGGACGAACCGACGGGCAGCCTCGACTCCAAGAGCGGCGACGGGGTGATGGATCTGCTCGACGAGCTGCACGCGGCCGGGACGACGATCTGCATCGTCACGCACAACCACGACTATGCGCGGCGGGCGCGGCGGGCGATCCACCTGTTCGACGGGCGCGTGGTCGACGACCAGGCGCACTCGGCCGTCTGACGATGGCGCAGCTCTGGGCCGATCTGCGCTTCGCGCTGCGCTCGATGGGGCGCCGCTGGAAGTTCTTCGCGCTTTCGATCGCGATGCTGGCGGTCTCACTCGGCGCGACCACGGCCATGTTCGGGCTGGCGCGCTCGTTGCTGCTGAGCCCGCTGCCGCTCCCCGCCTCGGAGCAGCTCAGCGTGCTCTGGACCCTGCGCGCCGAAGAGCAGCGCTTCAAGGCCTCCCTCCCGGATTTCTACGATTACCGCGCGCGTACCCGCACCCTGAGTCACCTGGCGGGCGTGCGCTCCTGGCTGTTCGCCCTCTCCTTGCCCGACAGACCCGCGGTCGGTGTGTCCGGCGATCACGTCGTGGGCGACTTCTTCGGAACCCTCGGCGTGACGCGCGCCCTGCACGGCCGGCTGCTCACGAAAGAAGACGACACGCCGGGTGGTCCGCGCGTGGTGGTGCTCAGCGAGTCACTGTGGCGTGATGCGTTCGGCGCCGATCCGAACCTCGTCGGTGGAACGATCCAGCTCGACGGCACGCCGTACACCGTCGTCGGCGTCACGCCGGAGGATTTCGCGTTCGGTTTTCCGGGGCAGATACGCTCCAGCCTGTGGGTGCCGCTGTCGGTGGGGCCACTCGAGTACGCGGCGGAGATCCGCGAGGCGCGCGACCGCCACGAGTTCAACGTGATCGTGCGCCGCAAGCCCGGCATCACCGAGGCCCGCGCGCAGGCCGAGCTCGCCGCGAGCGCGGCCGGCATCACCGCCGAGCACCCCACGCACCGGATCGGCGTGCGGCTGGAGAACCTGCACACCGAGGCGGTTCGGACCTCGCGCGAGCTCATCTGGGGGCTGTTCGCCGCCGTCGGGCTGGTGTTCTTGCTGGTGTGCTCGAACCTCGCGAGCCTTCTGATGTCGCACAACCACGCGCGGCGAGGCGAGCTCTCGCTGCGTTCGGCGCTCGGGGCCTCGCGCCTGACGCTGGTGCGCCAGCTCTTGACCGAAGCCGTCTTGTTGTACGCGCTTTCGGTGCCGCTCGCCGCGCTGGTCGCGCACAACTTGCTCGGGCTCTTCTACCAGTTCACCGCCACGGATCTCGCTCTGCTCGGGATCCCGGTGAAGCTCGAGCTCTCCACGCTGGCGGGCTCGCTGCTCGTGAGCTTGCTCGCGGGGCTGTCGTTCGGGGCGCCACCGGCCCTGTCGGCGACGCGGCTCGAGCTCGCACCGATGCTGAAGGAGAGCGCTGCAGCCGCCTCCCCCGGCGCTTCGCAGCGACGCATGCGGAGCGCGCTCGCCATGGCGCAGATCGCGATCGCGCAAGCCCTGGTGCTGTGTACCGGGCTGTCGATCGAAACTCTCGTGCGTCAGCTCGAGGCTCCTCTCGGCTTCGAACCGAAGAACGTCGTCGTCGGCGCGGTGTTGGCATCCAAGAACGAGTACCTCGATCCCGTGCGGGTCTCGACGTTCTACGACCGGGTCATCGAGAAATTTTTGGCGCTTCCGTACGTCGAGGCCGCTGCCATCAACAACAGCGCGCCGCCCCACGATTTCGAGTCGATCTACTTCGAGATCGAGGGACAGGGCTCGGAGCCGAAGCCGATGTTCGAGCAGCACGACCGCATCTCGCCCGGATACTTCGGCACGCTCGCCATTCCGCTCTTGTCAGGGCGTGATTTCAGCGTCGCGGACGCAGGGGGGCCGCCGGTGCTGATCGTCAGCAAGAGCGCCGAAGACCGCTACTTCGGAGGCCACGCGCTCGGCAGCCGCGTTCGCCTCGACAACGAGAAGGTCACGCGGGAAGTCGTGGGCGTGGTCGGGGACATCCACCGCCCCGGGCTCGGCAGGAGCACGCGCATCGAAGGTTACCTGCCGTACGCGCAGAGCCCATTTCAGAGCATGCGAGTGCTGGTAAAGACCAGCGAGCCGGAGCGAGTGCGATTCGAGTTTCAGAAGCTGGTCTCGTCGGTGGATCCCGAGGTGCCCGTGGTCGAGGCCTGGCCGCTCGAGGCGGGAGTCACCTGGTATGCGATCGGCCGCTCGCTCGCGACGTACTTGCTGGCCGTATTCTCGATCACTGCGCTGTTCCTGGCCACGCTCGGCACCTACGGCCTCGCTTCGCACTTGACGCAGCAGCGCACGCGCGAAATCGGTATTCGCATGGCGCTCGGCTCTCCCCCTCTCTCCGTCTGCTGGTTGATCGTCAGGTCCGGTCTATCGACAGTCGCGATCGGCGTGGCGATCGGCTGGGTCTTGGCGCTCGCCGCCGGACAGGCGCTGTCGCGCTTCGTGCCGGACGCACTGGCCTTCGACACGTTCTGGTTCGCGACGGCGCCGCTCGTCTTGCTGGTGTCTGCGGCGCTCGCCTGCTTTTTCCCCGCGTGGAACGCGGTGCGCATTTCACCCGCGGCCACCTTGAGGCGACCATGACCGGCAAACGCGAGGCACCGCGGATCCTGGTCGCCGACGATCAGAACGACATCCGCGACGCGCTGCGCTTGTTGCTCAAGGGCAACGGCTACTCGGTCGTTCAGGCGTCGTCTCCCGCCGGCGTCGAGGCTACGCTAGCGAGCGAGGATATCGATCTGGCGCTGCTCGACATGAACTACGCGCGGGACACGACCTCCGGCAAGGAGGGCCTCGATCTGGTGAGCCGCGTGCGCGCGCTCTCGCCGGATTTGCCGATCGTGGTGATGACCGCGTGGGGCACCGTCGCCGGCGCGGTGGAGGCGGTGAAGCGCGGCGCCAGCGACTACGTCGAGAAACCGTGGGAAAACCAGCGGTTGCTCTCGCAGATCGAGGTCCAGCTCAAGCTCCGGAGCTCGGTCAAGCAGGCCGAGCGGCTGCAAGCGCAGGCGGCGCGCGAGCAAGAGCGCGGCTTGCCGCTTCTGCTCTCGAGCTCCCGAGCGATGGCGCAGGTGCAGCAGCTGATGGAGCGGGTTGCCGGCTCGGACGCGAGCGTGCTGATCACGGGCGAGCACGGCACCGGAAAGGACGTGGTCGCGCGCTGGATCCACGCCGCGTCGCCGCGCGCAGGGCATGCGTTCGTGCCCGTCAACGCGGGCGCGCTCGCGGACGGCGTGTTCGAGAGCGAGCTATTCGGCCACGTGAAGGGCGCCTTCACCGACGCCAAGTCGGATCGCGTCGGGTGCTTCGAGCTCGCGGACGGCGGCACGCTGTTCCTCGACGAGATCGGCACGATGCCGCAGGGCCAGCAAGCCAAGCTATTGCGCGTGCTGCAGAGCGGGGAGTTCCAGGCGGTGGGCTCGTCGCGCACGCGGCGCGCGGAGGTGCGCGTGCTTTCCGCGACGAACGCGGATATCGCGCAAGAGGTGCAGCGCGGGGCGTTCCGCGAGGATCTCCTGTACCGCCTCAACACGGTCGAGATCCACCTGCCCCCCCTGCGCGACCGCCGGGAAGACGTGGCCGCGCTGGCCGAGCACTTTCTGGCTGCCAAGGCCGGCCGTTACAAAAAGGCCATCCGCGGCTTCAGCGCCGACGCGGCGGCCGTGCTGCTCGCGCACTCCTGGCCGGGCAACGTGCGCGAGCTCGAACACGTGGTGGAGCGCGCAGTGGTGCTGGCGGAGGGCAGCGTGATCGAGGCGCGCGATCTGAACCTGTCGCGGCTCTCGAGCGGCTCGGCAGAGCTCGAGCGCATGACCCTCTCCGATGCCGAGGCGCACCTGATCCGCAAAGCCCTGTCGCGAACGGCCGGCAACGTGGTCGAGGCGGCCGAGCAGCTCGGCCTTTCCCGCAGCGCCCTCTACCGCCGCCTGCAAGCGCTCGGGATCCGCGTCCAGGAGTGAGCATGAACACGACGCTGATCCTGCTCGGCGTCTTTGCCGCGGCCGCGGCCGTCTTCGCCGTGCGCGCCGAGCGCGCGTTGATCCGGCGCATGCGCAGCATTTCCAGCGTGCTCGCGGCCTACCGCCTGGGAGATTTTTCGGTGCGCGCTACGCCGCGCCCGGGCGATCGCGTGTTCGGCGGCGTGCTCTCGGAGCTGAACGAGCTCGGCGACACGCTGCGCAAGCACCGCCTGGGCGAGCTCGAGGCCTGGACGCTGCTGCGCAAGGTGCTGTCCGAGCTCGAAGTCGTCGTGCTCGCCTTCGACGAAGGCGGGAAATTGAAGCTCGCGAACGAAGCCGCCGAGCGTGTGCTGAACCTGCGCCAGCAAGAGCTGCTCGACCGCACGGCGAGCGAGCTCGGTGTCGCCGAGCTGCTCTCCGGCAACGCGCGCCGGATCGTCAAGGACCTGCCGACGCTCGGCAGCGGGCCCTGGGAGCTCCGGCGCGGGTCCTTCAGAATGGCGGGCGAGCCGCACTCGCTGATCGTGCTGCCGGACGTCAGCCACGCGCTGCGCGAACAGGAGCGAGAGGCCTGGAAGCGGCTGATCGTCGTGATGGGGCACGAGATCAACAACTCGCTCGCGCCGATCCGCTCGCTCTCGGAAAACCTCAGAACCCTGCTCGATCGCACGCCTCGCCCCGACGACGTCGACGTGGATCTCAAGGACGGACTGGCCATCATCGAGCGCCGCGCCGAGAGCCTCGGCCGCTTCCTTTCGGCCTATTCGAAGCTCGCCCGCCTCCCCCCGCCCGTGCTCGGGCCAGTCGAGGTCGAGCCCTGGATCCGGCGGGTGGCGGCGCTCGAGCAGCGGCTCAGCGTCGCCATCTCGCCCGGCCCCGCGGTGACGTTGCTGGGTGATGCCGATCAGCTCGATCAGCTGCTGATCAATCTGGTGAAGAACGCGGCCGACGCGAGCCTGCCCGAGGGCGGGGGCGTTCGCATCGCCTGGAGCGTGGCCGGAACCAACTTGCTCGTGACCGTGGAGGACGACGGACCGGGCGTGCGCGACACCAACAACCTTTTCGTTCCGTTCTTCACGACCAAGCCGGGCGGCACCGGAATCGGTCTCGTTCTGGCACGCCAGATCGCGGAAGCCCACGGTGGCGAGATCACGCTGCAGTCGCGCGTGGATCAACCAGGCGCCGCAGCGCGCATCCGCTTGCCGATCCGAGCCTGAGGTCGTTCACCGTGACTGGTCCCGGATCCGGGATCGAGTCTTCCCACGAACGCGACCGGGAGCACGCGCCCTGCGCTGCATCACCGCGAATTCGGCGGTTTTACCCGAGGCTCCGCCGCGGCACGCGCTGTGCTTATTCGAGGGCCATCATGTTCGAGACCATCCGACTTCCGGGGCTGCGCAATCGAGCGCCTCTCCCACGTCCACGTCCACGTCCCCCAGTGTCCGGCGTCAGTGAAAGTGGCGCGCAGGGGCGTCGATTGACGACGGGCATCGCGCTCGGCGCGACCGCCGCCGCCGTCGCGCTCCTGCTAGCGACGCGCGCGCCGACGCCGCCCGTGCACACCAGCACGCAAGCGCTGGTTGCCACGACCGAGACCGGCGCTGCCGGCCAATACCAGGCGGCGTGCGGCCGCGGAGATTCCGAAGCCTGCAACGCGCTCGGTGTGCTCTATCGATCCGGGCGCGAGGTGCCGCAAGATCCGTTCACGGCCCTCGCCTTCTTCAGCAATGCGTGCGGCTCGGGCAACGCCGACGGCTGCAACAACCTCGGCGTGATGCACGAACAGGGCGCGGGCCTCCCTCGAGACCTCGCCGCGGCTCGTGAGGCGTACGAGCGCGCCTGCGACGCCGGCTCCGGACTCGGCTGCTCGAACCTGGGGGCGCTCTATCACTTCGGCCGCGGCGTCGCGCCGGACCAGGAAAAGGCTCGAACGCTGTTCGAGCAGGCGTGCTCGGCAGGGACCGAAGTCGGCTGTGAAAACCTCGAGAAGCGCGCAACGAAGTAGCGAGTGTCGATTTCCCGATCCCTCTCGTGCCGCCGAGACATAGAATCGGGAAATGGTGCGGCTCGGGCGTTATTGGGCAGTCGCATTCGTGTTTTCGGCGGTGGGCTGTGGGAAGACGTCCTCCCACGAGCCACACGGTGCGGAACCGAATCCCGAGCGCGGCGGCTCCGATGACTCGGGAGGATCGGATAGCTCGGCCGGTTCAGGCGGCTCCGTGAGCTCCCTGGGCGGGGCGGGCTCCGGGAGCAAGAGCGACCAGGAGTCGTGTCGGAGCACCGTGCCTGCTGATCCGACGCGGCCCGGTTACGAGTCCGAAGAGGCGGTGCTGACCGAGGTCCAATCGACGTTGAAGAGCATGCCGCTCGAGAGCAAGCTCTTGCAACTCACCGGGCTCCCGAACCCACCGAACCGCACTGGCGCGGTGTACCGCGACATCGGTCGCAGCCGAGATGCCGACTCGGGGGACGGCAAGACCCTCCGCGGGTCGCGGTTTCGCGACGGCGGCCGTGGCGTCAATCTGGTCGAGGAGCAGGACAATCGCGCATCGAACGGCGAGGAGTACTCGACTGCCTTCCCCTCGCAGTCGGTGCGCGGTGCGTCGTGGGACGTGGACCTCGAATTTCGCATTGGCCAGGCTCACGGCGACGAGACCATGGCCTCGCTGAACACCGTGCTGCGCGCGCCGACCCTCAACGTCCTCAACCACCCTTACTGGGGCCAGTCCCAGGCCAGCTACGGTGAAGACACGTTCCATGTGGGTCGCATGGCCTCGGCCTTCATCGCCGGCGCGCAGCAACACGTCTTGTCCTGCGCCGTCAGCTTCGCCGCCAGCAACGTCGAGAACAGCCGGTCCGGCCTGAACGCCGTGGTTCAAGAACAGGCCTTACGCGAGGTGTACGGCCGGCAATTCGAGATGGCCGTCCGCGAAGGTGGGGTTGGCTGCGTGGTCGCTGCGTACAATCTGGTGAACGGCCAGAAGTCGACCCAGAACGAGCACCTGCTCACGGAGGTGTTGCGCACGGACTTCGGATTTCGGGGCGTCGTGATCAGCGATCTCTGGGCCATGCCGGGCGATCAGAGCCTTCTCGACACCGCGCAGGCGTCGAGCCTGGCCGTCGAGGCTCTGAACGCAGGACTCGACGTCGAGCTGCCGTGGGCGCTGCACTTCGACCAATTGGAGGCATCGCTCGCCCAGGGCCGGATCGCCCAATCGGACATCGATCGCGCGGCGGGCCGCGTGCTGGAGCAAAAATTTCGCTTCGGCAGCCAGTACACCGATGGGCCGTACGGGCTCGGGGAACCGACGACGGCGCTGGATCCGAGCACGCTTGCCTTGACCCACAACGAGGCCCACATCGACCTGGCCGAGGAAGCCGAAATCAAGTCCGCGGTGCTGCTGACCAATGGCCTCGGCGACGCGAGAGTCCTGCCAGTCGTAAAGCCGCGCCGGATCGCGGTGATTGGCCCGGAGCGCGCGCTCAAGGTAGTCGCCGGAGCTCAACCGCCCGTGACCGGCACCACCCTCCGCTTCGCGTCGGACGTGAACCTCGGCGACCGCGGCCAGGGCCGCGTGAACAACGATCCGGCGTCGTCGGTCGGCCCGTTCGACGGGATCCGCGCGGTCGCGGCCAGCCACGGCGTCGACGACGTGGTGGTGGGCAACTCCATCGAGGCGGCCGCAGGTGCCGACTTGATCGTGGTCGTCGTGGGGTTGCACGCAGGGGACGAGGGCGAAGAGTGGACCATCTCCTCGCGCGGCGACCGAATGACGCTCGAGCTTCCCGATGGGCAGGCCGAGCTCGTCCGCTCGATCCTGGACCTCGACCAACCGACGGCGATCTTCGTCGAATCGGGGTCGATGGTGAACCTGCCCTGGCTCTCTCACTCGAACCAGAAGCAGGCGACGATCTGGGCTGGATACGCGGGTCAACGCGCTGGCGTGGCCTTCGGCAAGCTCTTGTTCGGTGACGAAACCTTCAGCGGCAAATTGCCGTTCACCTGGGTCGAACAGGCGGACCTACCGCCGTTCCAGGGCGGCTCGACGATGGCCTTCATGGACTATTTTTTCGGCTACCGGCTGTACGACGCGCTCGAAGCAGCGGGCGTCTTCCCCATCGAGCCGGTCTTCCCCTTCGGACACGGCCTCAGCTACACCACGTTCGAGTACTCGAGCCTCGAGCTGCCCTGTGCGGAGGTGGATCCGGATTCCGTGCTCGACGTCAGCGTCGAGCTCGAGAACACGGGCGACGTGGCAGGATCCGAGGTCGTGATGCTGTTCGTGCAAGGACCGCCGAAGGCCGCGCAGGTCACGGGCGAACGGGCGCAGAAAGAGCTCAAGGGCTTCGCCCGAGTGGAGCTCGACGCAAACGAGACCCGGCGCGTGACCATCCCCTTGCGCATTCAGGACCTGAGGCACTGGGAGGGGGACGAGAACGGCGAATACCTGATCGATCCCGGGGAATACTCCGTGCTCGTCGGCCCGAACAGCGCCGAGCTCACTCTCCAGGCTACTTTCTCAGTGAAGAACTGAAGTCCCAGCGCAGGAGCGTGCCAGCTCTGGCGCCGGTGTTAGCGTTGGGCGGTGATTCGCCCGCTCGCGGCCGTCCTCGCTGCGCTCGAGTTCGTGGCGCCGAAGTTCGAGCACGCGCAGGAAGCCAGCGCTCACGTGCGCGCGCTCGCCATCGAGCACGAGCTGGATCCCTTCACGATCGTGGCCGTGGTGCGCCACGAGAGCGGGTGGAAACCGGAGGCGGTCAACCCGCGTACCGGTGCGCTCGGGCTCGGGCAGATCATGCCCAGCAACTACCGGGTTTGCCGGGAGCAGCCGGAAGGAGCCGAGTGCGTTGCGCTCAAGTCGAGCCTGCTCGAGTGGAAGTACAACCTGAGCGAGACGGCAAAGACGCTCTCGACCTGGCGGGACTATTGCGGTCGCAAGGTCGGCTCCCGGCTCGCGATCCACTGGCTGCCCGGTTACCAGGGGCTCGACATGCAGCGACGAGCCATCTGCGGTCATCGCAAGCGCCGCGCTCGCTGGGTCGCGCTGAAGCCCGTGCCGAAGCTGACGCTGCGGATCCTCGCCCGCCGGCGCGAGCTAGAAAAACGCTTCGCAAAACGGCGCTAAAAGCCGCGAAAAGGCGCATGGCAGGGAGGGGGCACGAGGAGTACGAATTGGCGATGACCACCGAGGACGCGGAGCTCGACCGAGCCGAAGTGGACGTGACGCAGGGCCCGCTCGTGCTCGAATTCGGCACGGGCTGGTGCGGTATCTGCGCGGCGGCAAAGCCCCTGATCGATCGCGCCTTCGCCGAGCACGCCGCTGTGCGACGCGTCTGGGTAGAGGACGGCAAAGGCAAGCCGCTCGGTCGCTCCTTCGGCGTCAAGCTCTGGCCAACGCTGGTATTTCTTCGCGACGGTCGCGAAGTCGCCCGCGTGGTCCGCCCCCGCGACGAAGACGCGCTGCAGGAAGCCTTCGAGCGCCTGACGGCCTAGCGAGGCCGCCCTCCCCTTGACGAGGCAGCAGGCGTGCTCAGCTTGGCGCGCATGATTCGCGCCTGCCCGGCCTGTGGCACTTCAAACCGAATCCCAGGCCGGCACTTGGCCGACACCGGCCGCTGCGGCTCCTGCAAGGCCGCCCTCGCGCCCCTCGACGTCCCACTCGACGCCGACCCGCAAGACTTCGAGGAGATCACGCGAACCGCCAAGGTGCCCGTGCTCGTCGATTTTTGGGCCGAGTGGTGCGGGCCCTGTCGCGCCGTGGCTCCGGAGGTGAAGCGCGTCGCAGAGGACATGGCGGGCAAGGCCGTCGTGCTCAAGGTCGACACCGAGCGGCACCCCGAGCTCGCCGCGCGCTTCGGAGTGCGAGGCATCCCGAATTTCATCGTCTTCGACGGCGGCAAGCAGGTGCGACAGCAAGCAGGCGCCGTCGGACACCAGGAGCTCCGCCGCTTTCTGGAGCAGGCCAGAAACTAGGCTCAGGATCTGCCAAAAAAAACCTCGGCCACCTCCCCGAGGCGCGGGATGCTATCGTCTCGGGTTCTTGAAGAAGCGGGATGTGTCCCAGCGAGGTCTGATGCGATCGAGTTTCGCACGAGCGTTCCTGCCGGTGTCGTTCGTGACCGCGCTGGCTTCGGCCAACGTGTCGGCGCAAAGCGATCCACCGACGGAGCCTCCACCAGCGCCGCCGCCGTACGAACCAGCGCCGAGCGTTACCCCCGCCGAACCGTCTGTTCCACCCGGGCCGCCGCCGACGGGCGCTTTCCCGAGCGAGCCTGCGACCGGCTCATCCCCGAGCCAGGCAGCACCGCCACCGCCACCGCCACCGCCACCGCCACCGCCACCGCCACCGCCTCAGTCACAGCCTCCGCCCTCCGCAGGCGTCGCTCCCCCGGCTTACGAACCCCAACCGCAGCCGGCGCCCGCGACGGACTGGAGTGTTCCGCAAGCGGAGTACGGCGGGGGTAAGAAGGACGACTCGGACGGCCTGCTCGGGCCGTTCCGCATTGGACCCGTGATCGGCGTCGGGATGCCGAACCTGATCCAGTTCGGCGGGACGATGAAGCTCACCAAGTACTTCGGTGCGGGGCTCAACATCGGGGTGATCCCGGCGATCCGGCTGAGCATCTACGGCGAGGCCAAGCTCAGCTATCAGGAATACGACATCTACGGGCGGATCTATCCGTTCGGCGGCGGTTTCTACTTTGGCGCTGGCGTCGGCTACGAGACCGTGAAGGGCACGATCAAGGACAGCGTCAACTCCTCGACCCTCGCCGACGAATATCCCGAGCTCGGGATCCCGGACGTCATCGAGTACCAAGCCGACGGGCGGGTGCGCACGATGATCCTGACCCCGCAGATCGGTTACTTCCACACCGCGAAGAGCGGCTTCAGCGTGGGCCTGTTCCTCGGAGCGCAGATCCCGATCGCCCCGAGTGACATCGAGTTCGAGACCACCGTCGAGGGCCTGCCCGAGGTCGCGATCGAGCGCTACGTGGCGCCGCTCGACAGGAAGGTGCGGGACACGCTCGAGACCGTCGCGCGCCAGCCACTCCCGAGCTTCGGCGTGCAGCTCGGTTGGTTGCTCTAGTCTCAGGGGCGGCACGCGCCGCCCCTCCCCGCCGAAGTGAATTCGTCGGGGCCCCTCCCCACGCGCTCAGGCTTTTCGTCCGCGTTTTCCGCCAATCTCGGCAGATTCCTAACCGTTTGTCGCTCTAGGCCACGCGCTCCGCGCGGCTATCGAGCCTGCCGAACAAGTCGCGGTTCTGCCAGTGTCCGTCGCGCAGTGAGTGCAGGCAGGGCGCCACGACGTCGCGCAGGGCGGAGTGGCGCAGCGCAGAGCGGCGCGGTTCGGGCAAGACGCCGTGCGCTAGCAGCTGCTCGGCGATCGTCGGTTGTGCCGGAGCGGCGTCGGCTTCGCGGGCGGCGCGCTCGATGGCCGCGTCGAGCACCGCAGTCAGGCGTTCGAGCGGCCGCGTCGCGGTGCGCGGCAGCGCCCACTGCAAGAAACGGAACGAAAGCTCGGCGTGGCTGGCCTCGTCTTCGGCGATCCGCGCCAAGACCGCGCGCACCGCTCGATCGCTGGTGTGATCGCGGGCCATCGAAGCTTCCAGCGCGGCGACGGTCTCGCCGATGCAGCCCTCGACGAACGTGGTGTGGATCGCCTCGTCCAGATCGCAGGCGCCCACGGCATCAGCCACCGGCAACGGCTCGGGACCGATCGCTCGGCCCGCGTACACGCTCGCCAGGCTGAACGCGGAGAGAGCGTGCGCCGTTTCGTCGGCCATCGCCGCCGAGGCGCGAGCTACCAGCTCCGCAGGAGCGCCGAACGCCAGGAGCTCGAGCGTGAAGCGGGCGAAGGCGGCGACCGAGGCGTGCTCGAGCTGCCCCGTTCGCGTCCACGCCTCGCCCAAGATCAGCCGCGCCTCGGCGCCGAGGCCTGCCGTCTCGGGCCGGGGAGTGCGCGGCAGGATCCAGTCGCGGTGATTGCCGACCTCGGCGCGCCGCGCGACTCCGTTGACCAAGAAAGGCCGCCCTGCTGCGCCGAGCAACGATTCCGCCACGTCCTTCGGTTCAAAATTCTTTTGGCTCAAGAGCACACCCTTCAACCCTTCGGGGGCGAGGTGTGCATGTCGCGTGCCAGGGCGGAGTACCGGCAATTCTCGGGGTTGCGTGAACTCCGCTGTGTCAGCCGTTGGCACACCCGAAGCGATGGGACGACACAGCCAGCAGGCTTTCCCGGTGACCACGCGAACCCGAGCCCGCCTCGCAACGAGCTCCGAGCGCTGCGACAGCGCTGCCCCGGAGGCGCTCGTGTCTCGCACCTCGCATCACCTGCGCCCCGGGTCCGCGGATTTGCTGTCCCCACGGCTTGACGGTACCTTGATGCAGCTTGGTCAAACCGTTGCGCTCACTTCCGCAGGCGCATGCCGCTTCCGGCGTTCGAGCGCTCACGCTGCTGCTGGCGACGGGCTGCGCCGCGTGGTTGGGCTCGGCTCCCCCCGACGCGGGCCAGGCCCGGGGCCCCGCCCCGATCAGCGCAGCAGCCGCGACGGGGCCGCTACGGCCGGCAGCGCCGCTGCCCGTAGCGCCCGCGAGCGAGGTGAAGGCCCCCAGTCGAGCGCTCGAAGTCGCGCCGCGCCCGGCGCTCGACGGGGAGCTCGAGCTGCTTCGCCGCCGCGCTCAAACGCGGGTCCTGCGCGGTGAACCCGCGGTCGATTCGCTCGCGCTCGGTCACTTCGTGGCGATCGAAAACGAGGCTGCGCTGTCCGGGTTCCACGCGGCGCTCGCCCGCCTGCGCGAGGGAAGAGACACGGACGGCAAGCTGCGGATCTTGTCCTACGGCGCCTCGCACACCCAATCCGATCTGTATACGGGCTACCTGCGCGTCTATCTCCAGAGTCGATTCGGCGACGGTGGCCAGGGGTTCGTGATGCTCGGCCGCGTGAACCGCTGGTACCGCACGCTCGACAGCTTCACCGATCATCAGGGGTTCCAGGTCGTGCACGCTCGCAGTCGTTCCGATGCCGAGCACGAGCCGCTCGGCTTGTTCGGCGCAGCGCTGAGCGGAAAGTACGCGGACGGCTACGCCGAGGTCGTCACGGCCAAGGACTCGCCGAATCGGCGCTTCGAGATCCAGTATCTGGTCCAGCCCGGCGGCGGCGATTTCAACCTGCAGATCGACGGCAAGCCGCTCGCGCGGGTGGAGACCCGCGCCAACGGCGAGCGGCTCGGAGTGTATTCGTTCCAAACCACGCCCGGGTTGCACCGGATCGGCGTGCGGTTGTCCGGCAACGGCCCGGTGCGCCTGTTCGGCGTGATCGGCGAGAGCGATTCGCCCGGCGTGGTGATCGACACGCTCGGGATCAGCGGTTCGCGCATGATCGACCAGCTACGCTGGGACGAGCCGATCTGGACCGAGGCCGTGCGGCGGCGCGCGCCGGATCTGATCACCTTCGCCTATGGCACCAACGAGGCTGCCGACGCCAGACTGTCGGTCGCGAGCTACGAGGCAAAGCTCCGGGCCGTGCTCGCGCGGATGCGGCGCGCCCTGCCCGACACGAGCTGCGTGCTGCTCGCCCCGTTCGATCTCGCGAGCAAGGTGCGGCCGCGGCTCTTGAAGGTGAGTGAAGTGCAACGCCGCGTGTCGCGCGACTTTTCGTGCGGCTTCTGGGACGGCTACGCCTTCATGGGCGGGCAGGGCTCGATCCGGCGCTGGGTTTACGCGCGGCCGCCGCTCGCCAGCCCTGATCAGATCCACCTCACGCGCCGCGGCTATGTCTACGCAGGCACCGCGATGGGAGACGCGCTGATGCGCGCCTACGACGCAGCGACGCTTCAGGGCTCTGAGCCCGCGCGGGTCGCGGGTTCACCTGCGGCCCCCTGAGCGGTCACCGCGGCCGGCGGCACGTCGGGCAGCGCGTCGAGGTCGATCGGCGGCTTTTCCGGGGCTTTCTCGGCGGGTAGCGGCAGCGGTTTGCCGGCCATGCGCGAACGGAATTGGTCGTAGTCGTAGAGCAGCGCGTGCGCGATCAGGCCTGCGAGTACCTCGTGACCGGTGCCAGTCGGGTGGCCGAGATCGGGCGCCATCATCCGCGGGTTGGAGCGGTACCAGCGCGCCGCGGTGCCCTCGCCACCCATCGCCTGGAAGGTGTCGAAGAACGCGCAGCCGTTCTGGCGTGCGACCTCGCGCTGCGCGGCGACCAGCGGCTTGACGAAGGACTTCGTGACGATGCGGTCGTCGGTCTTGCGCTCGCCGTGGTCGATCACGCTCAGGATCAGACACGACGCCTCCGGACGGCCCGCGCGGAACTTGCGGATCACCTCGCCGTACTCGTCGTAATACGGCTGCATCGAGTGCTTGAGGTCCACGTACTTGCGAGCGAGGTCGTTGCCACCGAACTGGAAGGCGATCAGATCGAGGCCGCGCCGCCGCACCTGATCTTCGATGTGTTCGTCGTCCTGGGTGCGCAGCCCGCGCGTCGAGCCGCCGATCAGCGCCATGCCGTCCCAGACCACGCCCGGGCCGTCGTTCTCCAGCACCACACCGTAAGCGCGCACCGGACCGCCGCCCGCGGGCGCCGTCAGCGTGAAGGTGTGCGGCCCCGGCTGCACGTACACCATGCGCGAGCCGTCCTCGATCACCTCGGAGCGCGTCTCGATCACCACCTTCTCCTGGCGATCGATCGAAAGCTCGAGCTTGCCGCCGCGGGGTTGACGCTGGAACCAGACCTCGAAGGTGGAGACCGTGCTGCCGAAGCCGCTCTTCGGCGTGGTGTACACGGCCGAGGCCACGCTCCACGGATCGGAGCTCACGACGTAGCCGCCGTAGCCGTAGCGGCGGTCCTGCTTGGCGCGGCACTCGTAAATGACCAGGCAGCCCTCCCAACCGCCGCCGGCCGAAAACTCGATGCCCTGCTGCCGGTACGACGGGTGATAGCGGTCGATCAGGTGGAAGCCGTGGCCTGCGTCCCCGAAGCGCGCCTGCAGCCGGCGGCGGATGCCGGAGGTGATGCCGTCCATACCGAGCACCGAGTCGCCCCAATGCCCGGTGCGGGCGATTGCCCCGTCGATGCCGAGATCGACCTGCGTGAGCTTGGTGAAGTAGCCCTCGAGCGCCTCCGAAAACTCGATGGTTTGCTCGGGCCGCTCGATCCGCGCCTCGGGCGTGTACGCCGGAAACATCGGGCGTGCGGGCCGCGCCGAGCGCTCACGCACCTTCGCGCTGGCCGCCGCGGGTAGCTCGGTCTTCTGCTGGAGCTCCTTCAGCTTCTGGGCTTCGGCCGCCAGCGCTTCCCCCTCGCCCAAGAGCTCGCGGCCGATCACGTTCCAGAACGGCACGTAGCCCGACCCGGGTGCCCACGGCCGGAGCGCGCCGAGCCCCGGGACGACGTACGTCGCGCCGATCGAAAGCAGTACGCCGCAAGCGATCCCGAACGCTCGCCGCAGCGCGCCGCTGCCAGCTTGCGGCGGCGCCGACTGCGAGGCGGCCGCGAGCTCCGTCACCGGAGCAGAGGTCTGGGCAAACGAGTCGGTCATCCTCACGAGCCTCGACTCAGAACGCAAAGTAGATGTTCGCTCGCGGCCCGGCGAGCAACAGCCCGAGCGCCCCGAACAGCAAAGCGAAGCCCACGCCCACCAGCACGGCGGGGGACTCGCGAGTCAAGCGCTGCGCTGCCCGCTCGAACGGCGCAGCCGGTAGGTAGTGGAGCGCAAAGCCCAGCACCAAAAGGCCGAGCACACACCAGTCCGCGACGGGGCTCGCCCACGACAGCCGAGACCCGCGCAACAGCTCGGACAGCGCCTCGTTGCCGAACAGCCCGGTGCGCACCCCGAAGCCGTCCCAGGTCACGAGCTTCTTCAGGATCTCGCGCGCGGCGTCGAGCGTGTCTGCCCGGAAGAATACCCGCGACAGCACGGAGAAGTGCAAGGTGATCAGGATGTGCAGCGGGCGCAACCAGCCGACGGCGTCGCTGCGCGGGAGGATCGCCAGCACGAACGCGATCGCGGCTCCGACGCCGCCGAGGGTCCAGGGGCTCGACAGGTCGACCAGCAATTTGCCGAACGCTGCCGACAGCCCGAACACGAGCCCAGCGCTCACCAGGCCGCGCCCGATGCGGCCGAAGAAGCCGACTCCGTCGTGGCGCGTGTACCGGTTGAACACCATCGCCGAAGCCTGGAGCACCGCGTAGATCACGAACGTCCAGCCGGCGCCGTGCCAGATCCCCACCAAAAACAGCGTGAGCCACAGGTTCAGGTACGTCCGTCCGGGACCCAGCCGGCTCCCGCCGAGCGGGTAGTAGACGTAATCGCGAAGCCAGGACGAGAGCGTCATGTGCCAGCGCCGCCAGAAGTCCGCGACGTCTACCGCCTGGTAGGGCCGGTCGAAGTTCTCTGGAAAGCGGATCCCGAGCAGCCGCGCCACGCCGATCGCGATATCGGAGTAGCCGGAGAAATCGCAGTAGATCTGGAGAGTGAAGCCGTAGAGCGCGAGCAGGTTCTCGAGCGAGCCGTACTCGGCGGGGGATGCGAACACGCGGTCCACGAAGGAGGCCGCGATGAAATCGCCGAACACCACCTTCTTCACCAGGCCGCGCGCGATCCGGAACAGCGACTGATCGAGCTCGTCGCGATCGAGGCGCAGCGGTCGATCGAGCTGCGGCAAGAAATCCGAGGCGCGTACGATCGGCCCCGCCACGAGGTGGGGAAAGAACGAAAGGAACAGGCAAAAGCGCAGCGGGTTCCGCTCGGCGGGCGAGCGGCCGCGGTACACGTCGATCACGTAGCCGACGGCCTGAAACGTGTAGAAGCTGATCCCGACCGGCAAGAGCGGCGCGCTCGCCGGCAGCCACGGACCGCTGCCCGCGAGCGCGGCCCCCTGGTTGACGGCCGCGGACAGGAACCCGACGTACTTGAAGTAGCCGAGCAGCCCGAGGCTCACGCAAACCGCGAGGAAGAGCCAGCCCTGGCCGTAGCGCTGCTCCGGCCCGAGCGGCTCTCCGCGGCTGCGAGCGCGCTCGCGCGCCGCCGCGATGCCGAGGCCCGCCAGATAACTGGTGAGGGTGGTGAACAGCAGCAGCCCGGCGAAGTACCAGGGCGTGGGCAGCGGTCCGTCCACGGGCTTCGACCCGCCCATGTAGAAGAAGTAGCTGGCCGCGGTCACCCACAGCGCGCGGAGCACGAACTGTCCGCGGAGGGCCCAGTAGCCCGCGAACACCACGGCGAAGAACAGCAGGAAATCGAAGCTCGCGAACAGCATCCTGGGCCAGCCGCAGAGGCGCGGCGCCGCCCACACGACCTCGGCGGCGAGAGCCGCGATACCCCGAACGCAAAGCGCCCGCTAGCGCCCCGTGCTTCGAGGCGTTTCGAGGGGCCGATTGGCCTTTTTCGAGGCCGCACGCAGGGCCCCGCGCGCGAACTTCGCCAACTGGCCGTCCCCCAGCAGCGCCTCCTTCTGGGCCCTGGACAGGCGCTTGATCGCGAGCTCCAACCGGAGCGCGTTGGTCTTGGACGCGCAGCGCCGGGTCGCGCACAGCTCGAACGGGCCCCGGCTGCGCGTGTAGCGCGCCCCTCGCCCGGCCGCGTGCGCCGCGACCCTCGCTGCGACGTCGCGGGCGATGCCGGTGTAGAGGCTGCCGTCCCCGCAGCGCACGACGTACACGAACCAGAAATCGAGCAGGCGCGTCGAGCTCAAGGGAACATCACCCGATCTCGGAGGAGTGCTACGTATCCGCGGAGAAGGTGCGCGGCAATTCTAGAGCGAGCGCTCCGAGGCTCCCGCGCACCTGGCGCACACCCGGCGCACACCTGACGAGATGGTGTGACAGAGCGCGGAGACCGAAGGCCGCGGCATTGCGCGGGCAGCGGGATTGACCTAGGCTGGGCCACTGGTCGTAGTAAGAGACGGCCGGACGTGCACGAAGCGATGACTATCCCCGCAGGTGACGAGAATGCTCTCAGCGAGCTGGTGGCGGGAAAGTATCAGCTGACGCGCTTGGTCGGCCAGGGCGGCATGGGCGCAGTTTGGGAGGGCGTTCATACCACGCTCGGCACGCGCGTCGCGGTCAAGTTCATCGAGTCGCAGTACCTCGAAAACGCCGAGGCGCGCACGCGCTTCGAGAACGAGGCACGCGCTGCTGCCGCGCTGCAGAGCCGTCACGTCGTGCAGGTCTTGGATCACGGCCTGATGCGCGACGGGCGGCCGTACATCGTGATGGAGTTCCTGTCGGGCGAGCCGCTCGACAAGCGCCTCGATCGCGTCAACCGGCTCACGCCGATCGAGACGGCGCGGATGATCGTGCAGATCTGCCGGGCGCTGTCGAAGGCGCATCAAGCCGGCATCGTGCACCGCGACCTCAAGCCCGAGAACGTGTTCTTGGTCTGGGACGCGGAAGAGAACGCGGACGTGACCAAGGTCGTGGACTTCGGCATCGCCAAGTTCGCGGACCACAGCACGATGACGTCCGCGACGCGCACCGGCTCCGTGCTCGGCACGCCGTTCTACATGAGCCCCGAGCAAGCTCGCGGCCTGCGCAGCGTGGATCATCGCTCGGACCTGTGGTCCGTCGGCGTGATCGCCTATCAGTGCCTGGTGGGTCGGATGCCTTTCCACGGCGAGTCCGTGGGCGATCTGCTGGTGACGATCTGCACCGCGCCGCTGCCGATCCCCAGCGTCGAGGCGCCGGACGTTCCGGCCGGGTTCGACCAATGGTTCGCGCGCGCGCTGTCGCGTAACCCCGACGAACGCTTTCAGGGCGCGGCCTCGCTCGGGGAAGCGTTCTGCGAGGCGGTGGGCGCCACGGTTCAACAGGAGAGCTGGGGCACCGCCAGCAAGCGCGCGTCGGCGACGATCGTGGACGTCCCGCAGATCACGAACCGCGTCTCGCCGGCCACGCCGGAGCCGGTCGTGGTCGAGCCCGCGGCGGGCGGTAACAAGTCTCGCAAGCTGGTCGTGGCGCTCACCGGCCTGGCGGCCGCCGCGGGTGTCGCAGCGTTCGCTCTGCCCCGCAACGACGCCGCGAGCCAGACACCTCCTGCCGCACCGCAGGTGCCGCACGCAGCCGAGCCGCCGCCCGTCGCCGCGGCGACGCCCGAGCCGCCGCCTGCCGAGAAGCAAGCGGTCGCCGCGGCGGAGGCCAGCGCCGCGCCGGAGGCGAGCAGCGCGCCGAGCTCCACCCCCGCGGTTGAAGCCGCTCCCGTGGCGCCCGCGCCGCGCGCGCCGCGAGGCCACCGCGCGCCCGCGGCTCGGCCCCAGAAAGCGCCCGCGGCCGCCGACCCGCCGCCTGCGCCAGCGCCCGAGCCCGCTCCGGTCGCAAAGCCGCCGGAGCCCGTGGTCACCAAGCCGACCAGGCCCGCCGTCGACATCGACAAAGACGATCCCTGGAAGTGAGCTCCGCGCTCGGCGCTGCTCGCTCCGACGTCTGTCGCACATCCAGCCACGCGCGCTCCGCGTGACGCGTTTCGGCGTCGTGCGCGAACCACGCATAGTAATCAGCTTGGTCTCGTTGCTCGGCTAGCACGAAGGTCCCTATACTCGTTCGGGCTGCCAAGGGTCGCGCTGGGATGCGAGCCAGCGGTGCACTCGAACGCGGGAGCCAATCCCGCCCTTTGCCTCGATGAAACCATGCGGAACATGAGCCATTACCAAAGGCCCCTCGGGCGATTCCGACGCGCGGCGCTGCTGGGAGCGGCGGCGCTCCTCGCCTCGAGCCACCTCTTCGCGCAGAGCGCACCCGCCGCGGAGCCCGCAGCTCCACCCGCGGTCGAGCCGGAACCCGCGGCAGCACCCGGCGACGCGAGCAGCGGAGAGCAGGCCAAGGCTTCCTCCGAGATCGAGGCGGCGCGCGTGCACTTTCGGCGCGGCATCGAGTTCTTCAACGACGAGTCGTACGAGGCCGCGCTCGTCGAGTTCCAGCGCGCTTACGAGATCGCGCCGTCGTACCAGATCCTCTACAACACCGGCCGGATCCACGTCGCGCTCAAGAACTACGCCCGCGCTCTGCGCGACCTCCGAAAGTACCTCGCCGAGGGCGGCGCGAACATCAGCGACGACCGCCGGGCGCAGGTGAACGAGTTCATTCGGACGCTGCAGCAGAAGGTGGCGACGTTGCAGATCGTGAGCAAGGTCCCGGGCGCGCTGATCAGCGTGGACGATCACCCGGTCGGGACGGCGCCGGTCCAGGGCCTGGTCGTCAATCCGGGCGACCGGCGCGTGACCGCGTCGAAGCCGGGCTACCTGCCGGTCACGGTCGTGGTCAAGGTCACCGCGACCGAAGCGCGCCGGCTCGAGATCAGCCCGACCAAGGTGGCGCAGTCGAAGGTCGTGGTACAGCGCAGCAGCATCGCGCCGGTGATCGCCTGGACCGCGACCGGTTTGCTCACGGCCGGCGCCGTCGCCAGCGGCATCGTGGCGCTCAACGCCGAGAAAGACCTGAACGATCGCAAGGACAGCGAGATCGGTGCGCCCAAGGGCGCGTTCGACGACGACGCGGACAAGGTCAAGACCTGGGCCATCGCCACGGACGCCCTCGCAGCGGGCGCGCTGATCGCGGGCGGCATTTCCGTGTACCTGACCTTCTTCAACCAAGATCCGGCCGAGCGCGCCGCGACGGCGCCGAAGCCGCAGCTCGGCCTCGCCGTGACTCCACGCGACGTCGCCCTTCACGGAACCTTTTGAGCCCGACCTGGCTCGACCGACTCACTCGAGAGGACTACATGCTGACGAGCAGGAAGACGAGGCAGGTGCTGGGCAGCGCGGTGTGCGCGCTGTGGTTCGGCGCGCTGCTGCCTGGGTGCACGGCGATCGTCGACTACGAGCGCGAGCAGTGCAGTAAAACGCAGGATTGCCTCGACCGAGGGCTCTCCGACACGGTCTGCAGCGCCGACAAGACGTGCGTTCGCAACCTCGACTTCTGCATGACCAACGCGGAGTGCATCGACCGCGCCGGCCGCGCCGAGTTCGTCTGCGACAAGGCCGTGAACCGCTGCGTCGAGCTCACCACCGACGAGTGCCCGACGCTCTTGCCGCGCAGCAACAAGCTCGACGAGTACCTGCGCAGCGAGAGCGTGCTCTTGCTCGGCCTCGAGGGCATCCCCAACGCCCAGGAGCCGCTGCTCTCGCACGCCAACGCGCTCGAGCTCGCGCAGGACGACTTCGAGACGATCGAGGGCGGCATTCCGGGGCCGAACGGCCAAAAGCGCCACGTGGTGATGGTCTCGTGCGAGCACGAACCGTTCCAGACCCAGGCCCTCCGCACCTCGATGGACCACCTGATCAACGTCGTGAAGACGCCGGTGATCTTCGGCCCCTTCCCGCTCAACTTCATGTCGATCGCGCTGCCGATCGCGATCGAAAACGACGTGATGCTGTTCACGGGCGGCTACGAGATCGGCGACAACTTCCAGGACAACCCCGCGCGCGTCGGCATCCTGTTCAACAACAATTACAGCGCCAACGTGCTGGTGCCGACCTCGAACCAGCTGCTCACCAAGGTGCTCGAGCCCACGATCCGCAAGGACCTCGAGCTCGAAGACGACGAGCCGATCCGCGTCGCCGTGGTGCGCAGCGGCGACACCGCGCAAGAAGGCTTCATCTCCGAGCTGTTCGGGACGATGGAGTACAACGGGCTCAGCGCAGCCGAAAACAACATCAAGGGCAACTACGAGGAGTTCGATTTCGGGCCGCTCGCCGATCCACGGGTCTCGGCCAACGTGATCGATACGGCGCTGAAGGTCGCCGAATACGAGCCCCACGTGGTGGTGCTCACCTTCTCGGCCGAGCAGGCGATCCCGCTGATCCTCGCGATCGAGGACGCCTACCCGGACATCGCCCACTACATCAACCCCCCGTCGGCGATCTTTCCGGCCCTCCAAACCTGGGTCGGCTCCGATCTGAGCCGCAAGCGCCGCGTCTGGAACGTGCTCGGCGGTCAGGACTATGCGGACCTCGACTACCAGCGCCTCGTGAACCGCCTCGAGAGCACGTACCCCGACGGGCCGAAGGGCCTCCTGTTCGCGGGCTACGTCGGCGCCCCCAGCTACGACCAGTACTACTTCACCATGTACGGAATCCACGCCAACTGGGTGGCTGGGCCAGATGGCACACCCCTGCCGGAAACGGGCTCGAACATCGGCAATGCCATGCTGACCAAGCTCACGAGCGGGATGTATTTCAACGACCCGCGCGGGCCGGCCAACTCAATTTTGCCGGTGACGAGCCGTTTGCTCCGGGGTGAGAGCGCGATCGTCAAGGGCGCGTTCACGGACTCGCGCTTCGACGGAAGCGGCAACCTCTCGACCAAGGGCCTCGTGATGTGCCTGCGCACCGCCGAGGACATCGCCAAGAACGTCGAGGATCCGTTCATGCAGAGCGGCCTCTTCTACGACCCCACCACCAAAGAGCTGACCGGTCTCGATAACAACAAGTGTCTGGACTAGGCAACCTCAGGAACCCCCGGCGCTCGGTACTCGCGGCCGCGCTGTGCCTCGCCTGCGGTTCTGAGGACTCCGAAACGACAGCCCCCAGCCTGACCTCGGTGGAGGTCCCGGAAGCGTGCGCCGATCTGCCGGTCGACCGCTTCCGGGAGCTGATGGTGGTCGACGAGCTCGTGACGGACGACGCCCGCGGCAAGAATGCAGACAGCGGCGCCTGGAGCTTCCGCCACATCGTGGAGACGGTTACCCCGCCCGGGATGCAGCCCACCGACTACGTCCTCAACCTGTTTCAGAGCTGGGATCGGGTCAACAAGATCAACTCCTACTCCGTGATCCCGCGGCCGGAGGTGCGGAGCGTGTTGATCTGTCCGTGGCTCAAGAGGAGCCCGGAAAACGGCTGCGATCCCGACTGCAGGAGCTGCGACGCGGAGGTGCTGGACCTGTCGCAGGCGCCGTTCCGCCTGATGGCCATCGCGAATCGGCTGGACCTTCGCTACCAGCGCACGGCGCACGCCCCGGCGGGAGAGGGGCGGCTCGCCTTCGGTCTCACCAACGGCGCCGGCGACGATCCGGATGCGACGCCGCTGCGAATGACGGTGATCTTCGAGTTCGCGAACCCGACGGAGAACGGCGAGACGACGCGCGACTGGGCGGAGCGCTGGCACCGCCTGGGCGAAGGCGGCCTTTCCGAAGACGACTTCAAGGCTCGCCTTCAGGAAATCACCGACTCGCTGATCAGCGCCGAGTCGCTGCGCCAGATCCGCACCAACGAGCGCGACCTGGAGTGGCGCTGGGAGTTCCGCGAGTTCGTGCCGGACCAAAACGGCGTTCCCCAGCCCAGCGTCACGACCAACACGCCGGACGCCTCGATGAACGGAAGCGCTCAGCTCCGCGACTACCTGCTCGCGAACCGCGACAAGGTGATGGCCGAGATCGGCGTCGTCCCCGAGCGGCTGTGCGGCGGCGCCGCCCCGGGCCTTTTGGTGTGGCGCGCCGACGTCGACGAGCCGCTGCGCAAGGCGTTCGCGAACCAGACCTGCAACGGCTGCCACATGACCGAGCAGGTGCCCGTAGACTCCGCGTTCCACATCTCCCCGCAGCGACGGGGGCGCGAGCGACTGTCGCCGTTCTTGTGGGATCCCCAAAGCCCGACCACGGACGAGCTGTTCCGCCGCGAACAATCGCTGCGCTCGGCCCTCTGCGAGTAGGAGATACATGCCCGCTGCCGAAGTCGTGCACGTCGTGAACTACATGCCCGAGCGGGTGATCAAGAACGCACGGCTTTCGCAGGCAACGGACGGGGAACAGGGCAGCGATGCTTTCTTCCTCGGCGTCGAGGAGCGGCGCTTCGCCTCGCCGGACTACACCTCCGTAGACCTCGGAGCCGCCGCGCTGAAGAAGCTGCTCGACGAGACGGGCGTTGTGGCGAGCGACATCGATCTGATCCTGTGCTCTTGCGCCTTCACCGATCACCTGTGCATGGGCATCGCAAGCGCCGTTGGTCACCGCGTCGGGGCCACGCGGGCGGCGAGCATCAACCTCGACAACGGCTGCACCGGCTTCGTTACCGGCCTGCACATGGCTCGGAGCTTCGTCGGCTCGGGCGTCTACAAGCGCGTGGTGCTGCTCACGGTGGTGAACCTGATTTCACGGCTCGAGGACTTTCAAAAGAAGCCCCAGAGCTACCCGCTCGGCGACGGCGCCTCTGCGACGCTGATCGTCGACGGCAAGGCCTCGATCCTGTCGAGCGTGGAGCGCTCGTTCGGCGGACACTACGGCCTGTTCTCCTGCAGCCCCGAGAAGCGCGAAGGCGCCAAAAACTACGGTTTTTGGGAGACAGAAGCGCCGCCCCTGGCGTTCGAGTTCGCGCCCGGGGTCTTGACCACGCTCCAGACCAACGCGCTGTCGCTGGTGCCGAACGCGGTGAAGGCCGCCCTCGAAGAAGCCCGGCTCGAGCCGGCGCAGGTCGACTGCCTGATCACGCACCAGCCGAACCGGGTGTTCTTGCGCAAGTGGCGGCGGCGGATCGGCGTGCCCGCCGAGCGCAGCCACGACACGCTTCACAAGTACGGCAACATGTTCCAGAGCTCCATCCCGGTGACGCTCGCGGACGCTCTCGAGCAGCGCAAAATCAAACGCGGCGACGTGCTGGCGCTCGGCACCTTCTCTTGGGGCGGGGATCTGGTCGCGGCGATGACGCTGAAATGGTGAGCGAGCGCGGCTCGTTGCCCGCGACGAACAACGAGCCGCACGCTCGACCAATCAGGGCGGCGGCGGGCCGTCCATCAGGTCGAAGTCGATGCCGGTGAGGGGCTCGTCCGTGACTTCGACCTGTGCGGGCATGCCGTCGACGACGTAGGCACCCTGTGGATCGCCGGCGCCCGCACCGACGTGGAACTTGCCGACCGAGATGTACGCCACGACGAAGTAGCTACCCGGGGCCACGTCCGTGATCGTGTATTCCTGCGGAAATTCGGGATCCGCGACCTGCCCCGCGCCCACCACGTTCATGTCGGATGGGGGGAAGCTGCTGTGAATGCTGACCAGGAGCGGGCCCGCAGCGTCACCCTCGTAGTTGATGGTGCCCGTGATGGTCGTGAGCTCGGAGTCACCCGACTTGCCACCCGTGCCCTCGCCGCTCTCGCCGCCGGTGCCAGCGTTGTTGCCGTTGTCGTCCCCGTCGTCATCGCCGCAAGCGATGGCGGCCAAGCTCGTACAAAGAACGAAGATCAAGGAGCGCATGCGAAACATCGTGTCCTCCAATCCAAGATGATGATGCGATTACCGAGCTATCACACTCCGCCAGTAGCGGGCAACGCCACTCGCTACTTACGTAGGCGTTGCGAGTCAGGTGCCGGACGCCGAGGCGGCCTGCTCGGACGCCGCTGTGTTCGAGCGTTCGCCGACAGGAACGGGCTGAACGGCGGGATCTCTTCGCGCGCCGTCACGACCTCGATCACACCAGGCCCGAAGCCCCGCCGCGCGTAGACCTTTAGGAGTGCATCCAAGTCGTCGGCGGTGGTTGCTTTGGCTACCCACAGACGCTCCTCGGGCCCGAGGCCGCGCGCCACCGCTGCAACGTCCACGTAACCGTAGGTCGAGGACTCGATACGGGCCTCGAAATACAGCTGCTGCCGCGTCACGCACATGCCGTGCATGCTGTTGTTGAAGACCACGAACAGTATCGGCAAACCGAGCTCCACGGCGGTGTGGATCTCGAAGCCGTTCATCAAGAAGGCGCCGTCGCCGGTGAACACGATCGAGCGCGTCCCGGGAGGTGAGCCGAGCTGGGCACCCACGGCACCGCCGATCGCGTAGCCCATCCCGCCCATCCCGAGCGCGATGGTGGCCGTCACGTTTCGCGGCACCTTGACGTAATGGAGCGCCGCCGCCGCGCAGTTGCCGGCGTCGTACAAGATGTGTCCGGCCTCCGGCAGGTGCCGCTCGAGCACGCGTAGCGCCTCGCTCTGCAGGAGCTCCGACTCGGCGTGGCGCCGCGGGCTCACGTCCGGTGCGAGCGACGGCGAAAACGCCAGGTGCTCGTAGTCGGCGTTCGCGACCACGAACGGCGCGCGCGCCCAGAGCTCGTTCAAGAGCTCGAAGGTGCCCCCCGCATCGCCTTCGATGCCGAGCGCGATCTCGGCTCTCGGATCCAGAGCGCGCGAAACCCCCGCGAGATCTTGCCCGATCGCGACGATCTCTTTGCCCGAGAGGCCGTTCTGCGACTTGGCGAGGGGCGCCGAGGTCATGGCATTCAAGCTCGCGCCCACGACCAGGATCAGGTCGGCGACGTTGCTCACGTACTCCTGAACCGAGGGATGCCCGGCCGCGCCGAGCACTCCGAGATAGTTCGGGGCGTCGTTGGGATAGCCGCCGCGCGCGGACATCGTGGTCGCCACCGGAATACGGGTGTGGTCGGCGAAGGTGCGCACGGCATCGGCGTTGGCAGAGCGCCGCACGCCCTGACCGACGAGCAGCATCGGGCGGCGCGCCGCACGCAGCATGCGCAGCAGGCGCTCATACGGCGTCGTATCCGAGGGCCGCGGCAGCGGCTTCGGCTTCAAGCGCTCGAAGAAGCCGCTCGGCGGCGGGCCGACGTCGGCCACGTAGAGATCGCGCGGGATCAGCAGCGCAGACGGACCTTGGCGGCCGCTCGTGGCCTCGAGGATTGCCCGCTCGAGGATCGCCCAGAAATCCTCGGAGCCGTCGAGCTCGGCGACGAACTTGGTGAGCGAGCCGAGCAGCTGCACCGCGCTCACGGTGCGGCCGACGCCGGACGAGTCCTGAAACGCGCCGCGGCCATGCAGGCTGCGCGGCGGCTGGCCGACGATCGCCAGGACCGGCGTCGAGGACTGGTAAGACTCGGCGAGCCCGGCGACGAGGTTCATCATCCCGCCGCCGGAGGTGCTCGCGCAGACGGCGAGTGAGGCGTGCACGCGAGCATGGCAATCGGCCATGAACGCCGCGCCGTCCTCGCCCTTGGCCAGGACCGAGCGCAGGCTGTCACCTCCGAGGCGATGGATCGCGTCGTGGAAGTGCTCGATGTTCGCGCCGCTCACACCGAAGACGTAGCGAACGCCGAGCCCTTTCAGGACCTCGACGAGTGCGTCGGCTAGCTGCACGGAGTCACCGGCTCACGCATCCCGGGATCTTTAGCTTCCACCACACCCGGCGATTTTTGGGTTTTGGCTTCGTTTTCGCTGCGCTCCGGTGCTCACGTACCCTCGCGTCGGCTAGCTGCACGGAGTCACCGGCTCACGTCGGAGGTCAGCGGTGGTCGTGCTTCGGACCGTGGTTGAAGCGGTACTCGAGGATGGCCTTGAGGTTCCGCGCCTCGATCAGGTGCCCCTCGTAAAAATGAGGCCACAGATCGCCGACCCAGGGGCGGTCGGTGCGCTTTCGGTGCACGTCCACGTAGTCGGGCGCGGGTGACGCGCGGTCGTAGTAGGGGTGCTTGCAGTTCGTCCAGATCAGGACGCAGCCCGGCTTCGCGAACACCTCGGACGCGTCGAGCAGGCGGAAGTGGTAGCGCATCCAGAGCTCTTTCCCCTGGTCCCAGGCGCACAGGTAATCCACGCAGCGGCTGTCGGGGAAACACTTGACCTGCATGTACAGCGGCGTGTTGCGCGCCAGCCGGTCCTCCCCCTTGTAGACCCCGCCGCCCAGGTGCTCGAAAGAGCGTGTGCTCGCCGTGTACTCCTCCAGGCTGTGCACGTTGGAGATGTACTCGTAGGCCATGTCGATCGGGCAATCGACGTGGATGTGGCAGGTGCAGTACTCGCCGAAGACCTCCGCGCGCGGGTACAGGTCCTTGCTCATCGAGGCCCACTCGCGCATGAACTCCGGCGACTGCAGGTCGCGCGTCTCGCAGGTGAGCAACCCGGGGATTTTCGAGGTTGGAATTCCTAGCGTAGTCAGACCGGTTCGCGGATCCTCGCCTGATGCTGTTCGCACGGTGACCTCCCGATGATGATGAATGCAATGTCTGCGAGAGCGACACGCGGCCTTGCTGCGCCACGTCGATGAGCCTTATCGCTATCGCTTCGAACACAACGTGTCAACGAGCGCACCGCGCTCGCTCAGGAAATGACTAGGCGGCGTTTCATCACTGCTCACGGTGGAGCGGGCGTTTCTCTCGGGACGCGAAACCAGAGACGCGCTCGAGAAAGTCATCCCAGAGAGTGATGAGAACCGGCTTCGCGCGCGTGCCTCGCGGCGGCTACGCAGAACAGAAGACCGCCGCTGTCAACACTTCTCGGACACGGGTTCGCCCGAGCGGTCGTTTTTTGCTGCCTGCACCTCCGGCCGCGGCGCGTCTAGAGTGGTGCATGCTCCGCGTTCGTTCGCTTCCACTGCTCGCTGCGCTGCTCGTGGCAGCCTGCGGCGAAAACACGGGCTCGAACCCTGGCGATCCGCCCGCTGCGGGCGGCATGTCGGGCGGCAGGGCCGCTTCCGGCGGCAGCACGGGAGGCGTCCGGGCCTCGGAAACCGGCGGCTCGGCGACGCGGGGTGGAACCACCGGCGGCAGCGTGACCGACGGCGCACCGGCGAGCGGCGGCGCTGGCACCGGTGGCGTCACGAGCGGCGGCAAGAGCCAGGGAGGAGCCGGCGGCGCGCCTGCGAGCGGCGGCAAGGCCAGCAACGCGGGCTCGGGGGGCATGGGCGGTCGGGGCGGTGCGGCGGCGACCGGAGCGAGCGGCAGCGCCGCGGCCGGCGGCAGTGGCGGCGCGAGCAGCTCTCGATGCGGTCCGGTCACCGAGGTGCCCGAAGCCGTGCGCAAGCGGCTCGACCTGGATCCTTTCTACAAGAAACACGTCGACGCCAACGGCCTGTCGGTCCTCTCCTCCGCAGCGCCCGCCGACGAGTCGCTGCTCCTCGCGTGCGAGCTCTTGAACAACCTGCTCGGCAAGCGCGACGACGTGCGACAGGAGCTGATCCGCAGGAAGGCGCGCTTCGCCATCATCGGCAAGAGCGAGGGAACCGCCGAGATCCCGGAGTACGGCTACGTGGGCGGTCCTCAGGAAGACATCGACTACATCAACCAACGCGCGCGCGGCCTGGGCGGTATCGTCGCGTCCTGCGGCGAAGAAAACATCTCGTGCCTGAACGGCGACCGCTACCGAAACGAGAGCATCTGCGTCCACGAGTTCTCGCACACGATCAGCCTCTACGGCGCATACACGGCCGACGACACGTTCGAGGACGACTTGAAAGCCGCCTTCGACAGCGCGATGGCAAGCGGCATCCTCGAAGACACGTACCGCACCAGCAACGAGCAGGAGTACTGGGCCGAGGGCGTCCAGGACTGGTACGACACCAACGACTCGGCGGACCCGCCCAACGGCATTCACAACAGCGTGAACACGCGGGAGGAGCTGAAGGACTACGATCCTGCGCTCTACGCGCTGATCGGCAGGGTCTTCCCTGAAGCAACGGACTGGGGCGATTGCCACGTCGACTGAGCCGCTAGAACGCCGATCAGTTTGACTGCTCGGCGTTCTAGCCCTGTTCTCAGGGGCGGCACGCGCCTCAGGATCCTACACAATTTTCTTGCCTTGAAGATCGTGGCGTGATCAAAGCTCGACATGCACGCTTTAGACGAGTTTCGGGGAGCAAACTTCGGTGACGTGCGACTGGCGAAGCGCT
>JAICQO010000112.1 GCA_025937835.1 Polyangiaceae bacterium | reverse complement strand
GCTACCAGAAGCTGCTCGACTTGGAAGAGGGCGTTCTCATCGCCCACGGAGATTTCAGCGACCCCTGAAAAAGATGTGATCAATCCTGAGGCACGCGCCGCCCCTCGCGCTCACTCTTTCGTCGGAGTTTTCCGCCAATCTCGGCAAGTTCCTAACCGCTTGTCGCTCTAGAACCGGGGCGCCGCCGTGAGCTAGTCGACTACCGCAGTCGGATGCTATCGTCGTGGGTTACGAGGGCCTGACCACATGAATAATTTGATTCAGCGCGTCCGCCGCCGAGCTCTGTCCGAGTACAACACGCGTGTCCACGGCTCGAGCGTGCCGTTCGTGCACGTACGTCCGGATGCGATCACGGAGGAGGGCTGGGTCGATGCGCCAATCCACCCACCCGACATCCTCGAAGGAACGCCGCGAGCCGCCACCTTCACCTACGCAACCTCCGGCGACGGCGGAATGAGCGTGGGCTTGTGGCGCTGCACTGCCGGGCGCTTCAACTGGTACTTTCAGTGCGACGAGGTGGTGCGCATCCTCGAGGGTGAAGTGCGGGTGATCGTCAACGGGCAGGAGCACCACCTGGAGAAGGATAGCCTGGCGTTTTTCGGTGTCGGGACCGCGAGCGAGTGGTGGGTGCCGAACTTCGTTCAGAAGGAGTTCTTCCACCGCCACCCGAGCCCGGTGCTCGGACGCTTCCTCGGCTAGCTCGAGGCGGGGGCGAGCCCGCCGAGGTCCGCCGCCCCGTCTCGAGAGAACACCAGCGTTTGGTTGTTGGCCGGCATCGCGACGCGCTCCTCGAAAGAGAGCCCGGCCGTTTCGGCGAGGGCAACCAGCGCTTCGAGATCGCGCACGCCCCAGCGCGGATCGCGCTCCCGGAGGCTCTGGTCGAACGCGGCGTTGCTCGGCGCCGTGTGCGCGCCGTCGATCCGGAACGGCCCATACAACACCAACACTCCACCCGAGCGCAGATGGCGGCCGGCGCCTGAAATCAGCCCGAGCGCGCACTCCCAAGGTGCAATGTGAATCATGTTGGCGTTGAAGATCGCATCCACCTGCCCGACGCCCCAGGCCTGGGAGCTGACGTCGAGCTCGAGCGGGGGCGCGAGGTTCGGCAGCCGTGCCTCCTCCACCCAGGCCCGGATGCTACGCAGATTTTCTGGGTCGACGTCGCTCGGCAGGTAGCGGAGCGCGGGCAGCTTCTCGGCGAAGTAGGCGGCGTGCTGACCCGAACCGCTCGCGATCTCGAGCAACGTCCCCGTGCTCGGCAGCACGCGCTGCAAGACCTCGAGGATCGGCTGCTTGTTGCGCTCGGGTGCGGACCAGGTTGCTTTGCTCATCGTGTTCGTTCCAGCCGACTAGGCGCGGCGCCGGCGTTCGAGGTCGACCGCGACCGTGCGTTCTCCAGAGCTGGAGGCGTCGCGGCGTGCGAGCTCGATCTGCTCGAGGACGACCTGGGAACGCTCTTGCCACCAGCGTCTGGCGTCGGCTTCGGACCAGGCTGCGACGCCGCTCACGGCCAAAAGCTCTTCGGCGAGCTCGGCGGCGCTGTCCGGCCTCTGCTCGGGGGCCTTCGAAAGGCAACGCAAAACCAGCTGCTCGAGCTCGCGCGAGACGGCCTTGCCGAGGCGCTTCGAGGGCGGCTCCGGCGGCTGGTGAAGGGTCTGAGCAAACACGGCCAGCGGAGAGTCTCCCCGGAACGGCGGAGAGCCGGTCAAGAGGAAGTAGGTCACGGCGCCGAGCGCGTAGATGTCGGCTCGCGCATCGACCGAGTCCGCGCTGGCCACGACCTCGGGGGCCATGTAGAGCGGCGTCCCGAGCACGGCACCTGCGGTCGACAGCTTCGGGTCCTTGGTCTCGAGCTGCTTGGCGAGCCCGAAGTCGAGCACCTTCACGAAGTCCGGGACGTCACCGCGCACGCACAGGTGCAGGTTGGCGGGCTTGACGTCGCGGTGCACGAGGCCGCGCCGATGTGCTTCCGCGAGGGCACCGCACACCTGCCGCACCAGATGCACGACGCGCCCCTCGGGCTGGGGACCCTCGTGCTCCACGAGCTGTTCGAACGACAGCCCCTCGAGGTATTCCATCGCGTAGTAAAAGACGCCCTCGGCGGTGCGCCCGTAGTCGAAGATCGCCACCGTGTTGGGGTGCGAGAGGCGGCTGGTCTCCAACACTTCGCGCTCGAAGCGCGCCAGGCTGACGGCGCCGACACGGTGGGTGGGCAGCAGCTTGATCGCGGTCGGCCGGCGCAGCAGCGCGTGGTTGGCGCGGTAGACGATGCCCATGCCGCCCTCGCCGATCTTGGCCTCGAGCGTGTACTGGCCGAGCTGCTCCGCGGCCTCGACCTGCCGTCGTAGGTCGTAGATCATCCTGGAAATCAGCACCGGGATCGGGATCACCACCAGGCTCACGAGCGTGGTGCCGAGCGCGAAGTTGATCGCGTCCTCGCTCAGGTATTCGCGGTAGACGAGGTAGCCCGAAACCAGCACCGGCAGCGTCGAGAGCGCGCCGATCAGCAGCGTGCGCCGGGGAGTGCTCGGGATCAGCGCCGCGCGCATGCACAGCATGGCGATATTGCTGATCACGCCGATCGGCAGATTGGCCGAGGGCGGAGCGCCGAGGTCCAGGCCCGGGTGCACGGCACCAGGACACAAGTAGCTCAGGTAAGCGCCGACCAGGCTCAGGATCGCGATCAACGCCACATCGATGGCTCGCAGCTGCCGCAGGCTCGGCCGCCCGCGCGTCACCCACAGGTAGAGCGCGACGAAAGCCACCACCTCTGCGGCGACCGCCCAGTTACCCGGGTGGGCAACCTGGTCGGACCAGTGCCGGCCCAGGGCCCAGACCCCGACCACGTTCGCGCTCACGTCGTACGAAGTGGCGAGCGCCGCTGTGACGCCGAGCCAGAGCGCGAGGCGCGCCCGGAGCAGCTCCACGCCCTGCTCCGTTTCCGGCACGACGCGGATCGACGCGGCCTCGACCGCGGGTGGAACGAGAGAGTTGCTCGCTTCGTGCTCGGTAGCCTGGATGACTTACGGACTTTTCCATGGATCGGCTCGGGGTGGTAGCGTCCGCCGCATGAAGCGCCTGTTCTCGAGCCTCGCCGTCCTCGGCCTCGTCAACGCCTGCCAATCGAAGCCCGCGGAGTCGCCGAAGGCCGCGCCGCTGCCCGAGCCGGCCGCTGCAACGCCGATCGCGCCTCCGGCGCCCGCGCCCAAACCCGAGCTCGGGAGCTTCGGTATCGAGCTTTCGAACCGGGACACCTCCGCCAAACCGGGCAACGACTTCTACCGCTACGTGAACGGCCACTGGCTCGACACTTACCAGCTCAAGCCGGACGAGAAGCGCTACGGCGCCTTCATCGCGCTCTCGTACCGCGCCGAGGATCAGGTGAAGGCGATCCTCGAAGAGATCTCGAGCAAACCCGCCGCGGTCGGCTCGCCGGCGCAGCAAATCTCCGACTACTACCGGAGCTTCATGGACGAAGCGCAGCTTCGGGCGCGGGGCATCGCCGCGTTGAAGCCGGATCTCGACTACATCGCCGCGATCAAGACCCAGAAGGACCTGGTGGACGCGTTCGGCCGTTCGCGGCTGATGCAGACGAACGCGCCATTCGTGAGCTGGGTCGAGCCGGATCGGCGCGACTCGGACAAGACGCAGCTCAACCTGATGCACTCCGGCCTGGGTCTGCCCGATCGCTCGTACTACTTCGAAGAGACGTTCAAGACCGTGCTCGCCGCTTATCGCGAGCACATCGCCAGCATGTTGGGCTTCACAGGCCTCGGCAAGGACGCCGCCAAGCAGGCCGCCGAGGCGATCGTCGCGCTCGAGACCAAGATCGCCAAGGTCCACTGGACACCGGCCGAGCTGCGCGACGTAGACAAGACCAAAAACATCGTGGGAGTCGAAGCCTTCGAGAAACGCTTCCCCGGCTACCCGTGGCGCCAGCACTTCCAGGCCGGAGGACTGGATCTCGCGCGGCTCGAGGACCTGAACGTTTACACGCCGAGCGCGTTGGTGCCGCTCGCGAAGCTCGTCCAGGCCACGCCGATCGCGACCTGGAAGCACTACCTCACCTACCACCTGATCACGCAGCACGCGGAGCTGCTCGGCGACGTGATCGACAACCAGAACTTCGCGTTCCGCGGCCGGGTCTTGAGCGGTCAGCCCGAGCAGCGCGAGCGCTGGAAGCGCGCGCTCAACCTGGTCGGCGACATCCGCTCGCTCGGCGAGGCGATCGGCAAGCTCTACGTCGAGCGCCACTACCCGCCGGATTCCGCCCAGAAGATGGCCGATCTGGTGGCGAACCTGCGCGCGGCCTTCGCAGAGCGGCTCCAGGCGCTCGACTGGATGGGGCCGGAGACCAAGAAGCAGGCGCTGCTCAAGCTGTCCACCTTCAACCCGAAGATCGGCGGACCCAAGAAATGGCGCGACTTTTCGAGCATCGCGATCGTGCCCGGCGAGCTGCTCCGGAACTACAAGGCCGTCGCCAAGTACTGGTACGAGGACGAGCTGTCGCGACTCGGCAAGCCCACCGACAAGGACGAGTGGCAGATGACGTCGCAGACGATCAACGCCTACTACAACCCCGCGTACAACGAGGTGGTGTTCCCCGCGGCGATCTTGCAGCCGCCGTTCTTCGATCCCAACGCGGACCCGGCCGTGAACTACGGCGCGATCGGCGCCGTGATCGGCCACGAGCTCGGACACGGCTTCGACGATCAGGGCTCGAAGTCGGACGAGAAGGGCGTGCAGCGCAACTGGTGGACCGAGAAAGACCGCAAAAATTTCGAGGCCCGCACCAAGCTGCTCGTAGAGCAGTACTCGAAGTTCGAGCCGCTCGAGGGCCAGGCCGTGAACGGCGAGCTCACGCTGGGCGAGAACATCGGGGACCTCGGCGGCGTGTCGATCGCGCTCCACGCCTACCAGCGCTCGCTCGGCGGGAAACCCGCGCCAGTGATCGACGGGTACAGCGGCATACAGCGGTTCTTCCTGTCCTGGGCCCAGGTCTGGCTGTCCAAGCAGCGCGACGAGTACACGCTGCGCGCGCTCAAGACCGATCCGCACAGCCCGCCGAAGTTCCGGGTCAACGGCGTCGTGCCCAACGTCGACGCCTGGTACGACGCGTTCGGCGTAGAGCCCGGCGACCCGATGTACCTGCCGCCCGCGGAGCGCGTCCGGATCTGGTGAGACCGACCTAGCCGTTCAGGGAGATGTGCGTGGGCTCCGGCGTGCGCATCTCCACCCTCATGTCTGAACGTCGTGTCTTGCCGCTCCTGCCGTTGCGCAGCGCGGTATTGTTTCCGGGTACCACGATTCCGATCGGCGTCGGTCGGGCCGGGTCGCTGCGCGCGGTGGAGGAGGCCTTGAAGGGCGATCGCACCGTGTTCGCAGTGGCCGAGCGCCCCAACGGCGCGCCGGGGTCGAAGCTGTACGACCTGGGCGTGATCGCTCAGATCGGCGAGGTCCAACGCGGGCTCGGCGGGCTGCAGATCCTGCTGACCCCGGTCGAGCGCGCGACCCTGCTCGAGCAGCGAAGCGACAACGGCTTCTCGAGCGCCGTGGTCCGGCCCGTGTCCGAGCACAAGCCGGTCTCGGAAAACGACCCGGCGTTCCTCGCGCTCTACAAGGAGGTTCGCGAACGGGCCATCGAGTTCGGCAAGCAGCGCGGCCTGTCCGAGGACGTGCTGAAGCAGGTGCTCGGCGAGGTTCGGAGCCCCGGTGAGCTCGCGGATCTGGTGGCGACGCACCTGGAGCTGCCCACTACCGACAAACAGGGCTTGCTCGAGACGCTGGGCGTGGAAGAGCGCCTGCGCCGCGTGCTGGTCGAGCTCCAACGCAAGATCCAGGAGCTTAGCGCGCAGCAGAAGATCCGCGACAGCGTGACCGAGGAGATCGGCAATCGCCAGCGCGAGATGTACCTGCGCGAGCAGCTGAAGGCGATCCACAAGGAGCTCGGCGACGAGGAGCAGGACAACGAAGTCCAGGCCCTCCGCGAAAAGCTCGAGAAGATCGAGCTCCCGGAACCGGCTCGGCTCGAGGTGAAGCGCGAGCTCGCGCGGCTTTCGAGGGTGAGCCCCGAGTCGATGGAGGCGCAGGTGATCCGCAACCACCTCGAGTGGATGGCGGAGCTGCCGTGGAACCAGCGCTCCGAGGAAAAACTGGACCTCGGGTTCGCGGAGAAGGTCCTGGAAGAGGACCACTTCGGCCTCGGTGACGTGAAGGACCGAGTGCTCGAGTTCCTGAGCGTTCGTACGCTGCGGGCAGCGCGCGCGCAGGACGGCGAAGCTACCGAAAGCTCGGCGCCCAGAGGCTCGATCTTGCTCTTCGTCGGGCCGCCCGGCGTCGGCAAGACCAGCATCGCCAAGAGCATCGCTCGGGCGCTCGGGCGAAAGTACGTGCGGATCGCGCTCGGCGGCGTCCACGACGAAGCCGACATCCGCGGTCACCGCCGCACCTACGTCGGCGCGATGCCAGGGCGGATCTTGAACAGCATGCGCCAGGTCGGCACCAAGAACCCGGTGATCCTGCTCGACGAGGTCGACAAGCTCGGCCAGTCGTTCCATGGGGACCCGGCCAGCGCCTTGCTCGAGGTGCTCGACCCCGCGCAGAACAACGACTTTACCGATCACTACCTGAACGTGCCCTTCGACCTCAGCGAGGTGCTGTTCATCGCGACGGCGAACGTGGCGCACACCATCCCGCCCGCGCTGCTCGATCGCATGGAGGTCGTGAGCTTCGCCGGCTACACGGAGCAAGAAAAGCTCGAGATCGCCAAGCGCTACATCGTGCCGCGGCAGCTCGCGGAATCCGGCCTCCAAAAGCAGGCGCCCAAGTTCGAAGACAGCGCGCTGCGTACGCTGATCGCCCGCTACACGCGGGAGAGCGGCGTCCGCCAGCTCGAGCAAAAGGTCGGTGCGGTCACGCGCAAGCTGGCCAGGAACCTGGCCTCGGCTCGCCCGGTGGAGCCCACGATCGACGCCCAGCAGATCAAGAAGCTGCTCGGCCGGCCCAAGGTGCACCCGGAGCACGCGAGCGAGATCGACCAGGCAGGCGTGGCGACCGGCATGTACTACACCCCTGCGGGTGGCGACATCATGTTCGTCGAAGCGGCGGTGCGCAGGTTGTCCCAGCGCTCGCGCCCGGAGACGACGATCGAAGCCGAAGGCTGGGGCGACGCCTCGCTGATCCTGACCGGTCAGCTCGGTGACGTGATGAAAGAGAGCGCCCGGGCCGCCCTCACCTATGCAGCCACGCACGCCCGGGAGCTTGGTATCCCTCAGAAAAACCTGGGCTCGATCGAGGCGCACATCCACGTGCCGGCCGGAGCCATCCCCAAGGACGGGCCGAGCGCAGGCGTGACGATGGCGACCGCCCTTGCGTCGGCCATCACCGGACGCCTGGTGCGGCGCGACGTGGCCATGACCGGAGAGATCACGCTGAGCGGCAGAGTCTTGCCGATCGGCGGCGTGAAGGAGAAGGTGCTCGGGGCACACCGCGCCGGTATCCGCCACATCGTGCTGCCCAAGCAGAACGAAGCGGATATCGACGACGTGCCGGCCGAGGTGCAGCGCGAGCTCGAGTTCCACCTCGCGGAGACGCTGAGCGACGTGCTGGCGGTCGCGCTCGCCCCCGCGGACGGCACGGCACGCCGCGAAGCCGCGGAAAGAGCGGAGGCCTCGGGCGCGGAGTCTGCCGCTCCGTCGAGCTTGTGGGCCTCGACGAACGCGGGCTGAACCTGCCCCGAAGAGAGAGAATCCGCGCATCGGGTCGACCCCGGTGCGCGGATTTTTGCTTCGATTCGCGGACAATTCGCCAACACCCCGCGGAGTGCGTGGCACGTTGTCGCGCGGCCGGCGAGCGCGCGACAGAAATGAAACTCGGGAGTGCGTGTTCTCGGCGAGCGTTCGGATGCTTCGCTCGAATTCGGCTGAATTGTGAGGCTGGCATTCTCCTTGCTGAATGCATTTGCGACAACGGCCAACGTTGGCTGAAGGAGCAATGCAATCATGTCGAAGCAACGGTTTCTGGGTGTGACTCTGGCTTGTCTGGCGCTCGGCCTCCCCGCGATCGGCTGTACCGCGAACGTCGAAGATCCCGACGTCGATCAGACGGGCCGCGATTCCGATGACTGTGAGACCAAGTGCGACGATACGGAGCTCGCCTGCACCGGCAACTGCGACGACGACGGATGCAGGGCCACCTGCGAGAGCGACCACGACGACTGCGTGACCGAGTGCGACTGAGGCCGTTCCGCTGCGTTTGATGGGACGGCGAGGGCCCGGACGGCACTCTTCGGAGCGCCGCACCAGCACCTCGCCGTTCATGGAAAAGGCGTGTCCCCGGAGGGCTTTCGTCCTAACTTCGGGCGATGCACGCCTACCCTCAGCAGCTCGCTGACTTCGTGCTCGATCACTGGCCGGTGGGCGCGTCCCGCGTCTTCGAGCGCCGGGCACTGATGGAGGTTCTATCGAGCTGCTTTCAGGCGTCTCTGTCTCACGAGGAAGGGCGCCCCGTGCGCTTTCGCCTGGTGCTCGGCAGCGTGGACGACGTGACTTCACGCGCTCCGGAGGATCAGTTTCTCCCGCTGACTCTGGAGCGCCCGCGCGAGCTCACTCCGGACAACCTGCGGCGCCTGAGCCCGGCGGCGCCCTTTCATTCCAGCTTGATCGGGGCGGACGGACAGGGCACCGCCTGGTCCATCTGGGGTCTCGTGCACTCCGGAGCGGAGTGGTTGGCGCCGAGCTGGGGAGGGCGCGACCGCCACCTGGCGCTCGGGCTGCCCGAGGTGCACGTGACCGGCGCGGGGCGGCTCGGCGTGTACGCAGGGCCGGAGCTCGTGGCCACCCTCGAGCGGGGAGTGATCGAGGCGACGACCACCGACGTCTTCACCTCGCGCTGGCTCTCGGCATTGTTCCGCGAGACGCGCCGGCGCTTCGCCACCGAGCACGCCGCGCTGACACGGGCCGACGACGCGCTGGTGCGCTGGATTTCTCAGCACATGGTGCGGAGAGCGGTGTTTCTGATCCGCCAGGCTGGCAACGGGGGGATGCTCCTGTTCGCAGAGCCCGAATTTCTGATCGAGTGCTCGCGCTCGAAGCTGCCGCCGTTGCGCTCCAAATATCGTCTCACGGACGGCCCGGCGCGGCAGCGCTACCGAACGCTGATGGAGCGTTTGATCAGCGAGCTCGAGCGCAACACGGCGCCGGGTGCGGCGGACCTCGAGCGGTTCCTCGGCACGGAAACGGCCGAGGTCACCCGCGCCGAACAAGCGATTTTCGAGCTGAGCCGGCTGATCGCGGGGCTCGCCGCGGTCGACGGGGCCGTGCTGCTCAGCAAGCGCTTCGATTTGATGGGGTTCGGTGCGGAGGTTTCCGGAGAGCTGCCGTATCCAGACACGGTGTTCCAAGCGCTCGACGTCGACGGCGAGCGACGCGCTCCGGAAGCCGCAAACTCGGTCGGAACGCGCCACCGCGCCGCCTACCGCTTCGTGACGTCGCATCCGAGCGGGCTCGCCGTCGTCGTCTCGCACGACGGCGTCGTGCGCTTCGTGGCCAACCACGGAGGCGACGTGGTGTACTGGGATCAGTTCTTGAATTGGTGAGCCGCGCCTAGCTCATCGCGCGCACTGCCAGCTCGAGCGCCTGCACCCGCGGCAGCTTGCTCTGGAGCTCGGCGAGCACGCGCTCGAGCTCGGGCCAATGCGCGGTCAGTCCGAGGTGCTCGAGAGCCGCGGGCATTTCCTCTGGCTGGAACATGCACAGCGCTGGATTGAACCAGCGCATGGCGGCAGCGAGGCCGCGCTTGACCGGGTTCGGCAGCGCGGTGGTCACGATGCTGAGCTGGTACGGCCGGTAGTCGTAAATTTCTGTCAGGCGCCGGCGCTGCCGCAGCCTCGGGGCTCCGCCGTCGGTCACCACCAGCGCCTTCACTTCTCCGCCCAGCTCCGTTGCGCGCCGCAGCGCCGCCTCCGTCTCGACCATGGCCCGCTGCCAGAGATCGTCCGGTGGATCCTTGTCCGTGTGCAGCCAGACGCACACCGGATGCGGTCCGCACAAGGTGAACAGATAGGCCGCGTCCATCCCGGGGCAGAATCTCCGAGCAGAATGGAGATGACAATCGAAGCTGACCCTTTTTGGCGCCGCCGAGGTGAGTCCGACGGCTCCCCGGCCAACTCTGAGGCTGGCTCGGGTGTTCCAGCCCCCGGTTCGGGAGGGCAGCCAGTCGCGCCAGCAACCCTGGGCGGCACACCCACGACCTCCGCGGGCGGTGCGCCTCGAGGCCCACGCCGAAAGCCTGCGCGGAGCTCGAGCGATCGCTGTCGATGCAAGCGCCGAGCTGCACCACGCCGGGCGCGCTCGCGGACGTCACGGCCGAGACCGCCATCGATCGCCAGTCGGACCTGAGCGCCTCCGACCGGTGTGCTCGCCTGACCCGGGTCAGGCTTACTTCTTCGGCTCCTTCGCTTCCGTGTCGGGCTCGTCGCCGCGGATCTTGTCGGCCACGGCTCGGTCCGTATCGTCGACGGCCTCCTTGACCTGATCGGCCGCGTGCTCCGCCTCGCGCTTGAGACGCGCCCCGGCGTCGCTCAGCTCGCGCTTGGCGTCGTCGGCCGCACGCTCGGTCGACGCCGCTGCCTCTGCCGCCTCTTGCTTGACGGCGCGAGCCGTATCGTCGCAGCCAGCCTGAACCAGAGCGAACCCCAGTGGGATCCACAGTGCGGAATGGCGCATTCGTTGGTTCCTCGTCCCGATTTCGTTGCAAGCTGGGTGCCAGAGCTCGGAGGACCCATGCCCAACGCGGACACGCCCCTGGTGGCTGGCATCGTGCACACCTTCTCATTTCGGATCCCGGAGACCAAGACGGTCCCGCACCTGTATCCAGAAGCTCCGGAGTTTCGGAGCATGCCCCAGGTGTTTGCTACGGGGTTCCTGGTCGGGCTCGTCGAGTGGGCGTGTATGCAGTTGATAGCGCCGTACCTGGACACCCCCAGGGAGCAATCGGTCGGCACCGACGTGCGGCTCGACCACACCGCGGCCACTCCGCCGGGCCTCACCGTGACGGTCCAGGCGAAGCTCGAGCGCGTCGAAGGTCGCAAGCTGTCTTTCAGCGTGTCCGCTCACGACGGCGTGGATCCGATTTGCAAGGGCACGCACGAGCGCTTCCTGATCGACACGGCGCGCTTCAACGCCAAGGTCGCCGCCAAGCAGGCTGCATACGCGGGCTGAGCATGCGGGCCGGGAACGCACTCGTCCGCGCCGCCGCCCTCGCACTCGCGTGCACGGCGTCGTGGGCGAGCACGGCCGGCGCCCAGGCGAAAACCAGCGAAGCTCGGCTCGAGATCGTGCGCGACGAGGCCACGCGCTCGTGCATTTCCGAGCGCGCCCTCGAGCGCAGCGTGGAGCGCCGACTGCGGCGCAAGGTGTTCGGCGCCGATGCGCGGTTCTTCCTCCGCTTGAGCTTCGGGCGCAGCGACGGCGCCTGGCTGGCGGACCTCCAGCTGGCGGACTCCGAGGGCCTGCTCGGCAAGCGACAGCTCTCGACCGAGGCGCGTCACTGCTCCGCGCTCGACGACTCGCTGGCGCTGGTCGTGGCGCTGCTCGTCGACACACCGCCCGAACGCGAACCCGCGCCGCTGGACGCGCCCGTGCCAAAACCGGCTCCTCCACCGCCCGCACGGCGCGCGCCGACGCCGATCCGAGTGCCGGACGAGTCGTTCGCTCCGCGAGAGCCGCTCGGGTTCGGAGCGCGAGGCTCCGGACTGGCCGTCGCCGGGCTCGTGCCGGGCTGGGGGCTCGGTGCGGAGGTGGCGGCCGAGCTCGACTTCCCTCGCGGCCCGCGTGTGCTCGCCCTGTTCGACGCCACGCTGAGCCGAGAGCGCAGCGGTAGCCGCGGCGGCGCGCAGTTCAACGCGCGTCGCATCGGCCTCGAGCTGTGCGGTCTGGGCGGGTCGTGGGGCGCGTTCAGCGTCGAGCCGTGTGTCGGACAGCGAGTGGGCTGGCTCGGAGCTCGGGGCTTCGACTTCGATCGGAACCTCGACACGACGCGGCTGTACTACGCGCTCGCTGCGGGCGCGGACGGCGAGCTGACCCTCGGTAGCCTGCTGCTCAGCGCGGGTGTGCGCGGCGAATTTCCGCTGACACGGGATAGATTCTCCGAGAGACTCTCCGGTGAGGAGCGGAAAGAGTTGTTTCGCGTAGCTCCCGTCGTGGCCAGCGTCCGAATCGGGCTTGGGGTGCGGTTTTGATCCGAAGTTCCGGGGGGCCGTCCCCACTCACTGGAGAGACGCCACCCGAGCACGACTTCGATGCCCTGTTCCGTGAACACGCCCGCTACGTCTGGCGCTGCGTCAAGCAGCTGGGGGTGGCCGATGCCGACGCCGAGGACGTGTGTCAGGAGGTGTTCCTCACCGCGCAACGCAAGCTCGAGAGCTTCGAAGGGCGCTCGTCACTGCGCAGCTGGCTGTACGGCATCGCCCTGCGTTTGGCCTCCGACTACCGCCGGAGCGCGTATGTGCGGCGCGAACGCGCGACCGCAGAGCCCCTCGAGCCGGCGAGCAGCGCCCCGGGCACTTCGGACCTCGAACCCCCGGAAGCCCGACAGACACTGCAAGCGCTGCTCTCGACGCTGGACGAAGACCGGCGCGCCGTGCTCGTGCTCTACGAGATTGAAGGCTTTTCGATGAGAGAGGTCGCGGAGATCGTCGGCTGCCCGATGCAAACGGCCTACTCGCGCCTCTACAGCGCGCGCGACGCCTTGAAGGCCAGCGTGCAGAGCCGAAAGAAGGAGCCTGCTCGTGATTGACGAACGGGATCCGCCGCGCTTTCGCGAGGCCGGCTCCGACGCCGGCCCCGAGCTCCGCGAGCTGTTCGAGAACGCAGCGCTCGATCTCCCGAGCGCTGCAGAGCTCCAGTCGCTGCGAGCGCGCTTGCCTGATCCACCCGCGATCCCTGCGCCCGAGAGCCTCGGAAAGTCCGGGTTGCTGGGCTCCGGCGGGCGCGCGCTGGCCATAGCCGCAGCGGTCGGCGGTTTGGCCGCGCTCGTGGCCCTGATCGGCTTGCAGAGCAGCGCGCCGCGGACGGAAACTACCACCCCGCCGATGGCGTCGTCCGCACCACACCTCACGGAACCCGCACCACAGGCTCCCGTCCCGAGCGCCGCCGAGGCCGCGCCGCCTCCGATTGAGCCGGCCGCCGAGGCACCAGCCCCCCCCGCGTCCGCCGCGCGCGCCAAGAAGCCGAACGAGGCGGCGCTGCTCGAGCGAGCACGCCGCGCTCTGTCCAAGAATCCGGCGCTCGCGCTCGAGCTCACGCGACGCCACCAGGCCGAATTTCCACGCGGCGTGCTGCGCCAAGAGCGCGAGGTGATCGCGATCGAGGCGCTGCGCAGGCTCGGCGAGGCCGATCAGGCGCGCGAGCGTGGTAGCGAGTTTCGCCGCGAGTTCCCGAATTCGGCCCACGGACGCGCCGTGGATCGAGGGCTCGTGCCGTGAGGAGCTTCTTCGCGGCGGCTGGCGTCAGCCTCGTCGCCGCCGCGTCGTGCTCCGACTGGGCAGACGTCGGCTACGACTACGGCAGCGGCGGTCAGGGAGCGGTCGCAGGGCTCGAGCCGAGCGGCGGGCTTTCCGTAAACACGGGAGGCTCTACCGGAGGCGGGCTCGGAAGCGGCGGCGCCACGCCGGAGTGCGAGCAGCGCACCTGCCACGGCAAGCTCTACGCCTGCGGGAACTGCGACGACGACGACGGCGACCAGCTGCTCGACGCGCAAGACCCGGACTGCCTCGGCCCTTGTGACGATGACGAAGAAGCGCTGTCGTCCGGAACCGTCGCGGCAAGCTGCCGACTGGATTGCGCGTTCGATCGGAACGCCGGGCTCGGCAACGATCGCTGCGACTGGAACCAGCGCTGCGACGAGCTCTCGCCGGGGACGAGCCTGGGTTGTGCGAGCACGCCCGATACCCTCGCGGATCCGAGCTGCACCGAGGCGCGCGAAACTCAGCCGGACCGTTGCGTCGAGAGTTGCGAGCCGCTCACGCCCAACGGCTGCGATTGCTTCGGTTGTTGCGAGCTACCCGCGCGCAGCGGCAGCTTCGTCTGGATCGGAGCCCCGCTGGTCGGCGGCGAGGGGTGCTCGGCGGAAAACGCCTACGACGCCGAGCTGTGTCCGCCGTGCACGCCGGTGCCCGCCTGCGAGAACCCGTGCGATGCGTGCGAGGTGTGCGTCGGCGGCGGCCGCCCCAGCGCGAGTTGCGCTTCGCCCGATCAGCCCGTGTGCGGGCCGGGCGTTGCGCCCTGCGCCAACGGAGCAGCCTGCCCCGCCGATCGATATTGCGTGACAGGCTGCTGCATCGTCGTTCCGTCGTGAGGCGGGCCGAAGCCCGCGCTCAGAACACCCGCACCAGACAGCAGCCGAGCTGGCAGTACGAGTCCGCGGGGCACGGCAGCGCGTCGCTGCACACTCGGCCGTTCTCGCACTCGTAAGGCGGGGGATCGATGTCCGGCGGCGGGTTCTCGATCACGGGCGGATCTTCCGGATCGTCGTCGGGCGGAGGCGGCTCCCCGTCCGGCGGTTCGCCGGTGGGCGGATCCATACCGCAGTCGTCGGGCAAATCCTCGATGCTGCGTCCGGGGCAGAGCTCGCAGCGTCCGCAAGTGTTCTCGCAGTCGGCGGACTTGACGCAGCGCGGGCATGCCTCTTCGTCGTCCAGCTTGTCGAGCGAGCAGCTGCCGCCGGTCAGGATGTCGACCGCGTTGCCGGCGCCGTCTTCGATCGTGCAACAGCCGAAGCAGTCGCAGCCGTTCGGCGTCCGTGCCTGACAGAACTCGCGGCACTCGGCGGTGATCTGGCAGCTCTTGTCCGTTTGCGCGAGGTCGCCGTACAGACAGCCCGTCTCGTAGCGGCAGCCGTCATCGCCCGCGCCGGAGTTCCCGTCGAAGAAGCAGTCCTGCCACTTGGGATCGCGGTTATCTCCGGGGATGCCCGTGGCAAAGGTGCCTTCGTCCTGATCGGTGGCACCTGTGCACTCCGGGTCCATGCCGTCAACCAGCCCGTCGCCGTCGTCGTCCAGGCCGTTGCTGCAGGCCGCGCTGTCGATCGCGGTGCTCCCACCGCTCGTGCCGCCGCTCGGCGTCGTTCCAGGATCGTCGGCGGTTCCGCCGTCGCCGCTGACGTCGGCTCCGCCGTCGCCGTTGGCCGCGCCGGAGCCGCTGCCGCCGGAGCCGCTCGAGGGCTTGCCGCCACTGGTGCTGCCGGTGCTTCCGCTGCCGTTGCCATCACCGCCTTCTTCGTTGCCTGACGGTCCAGGGCCGGTGTCGTCGCCATTCTTGCCGCCACAGGCGACTCCGAACTGAAGAGCGACGATGCTCAAAACGAGAGCGGGTAATCGATTTCGAACCATTCCCTGACGAGCCTCCGTGTCTGCGGGTTGCTCGGTGAGTGGCGGCGCGTGCGGACGTTTTCTGAACCCTCTCGAAAAACTTTGCCCGCCCGGATGCACGTGGACATCCCACATCTGTTCCGTAAGCCCAATTGACCAAGCTCGGGGCAAGTCGCGCGGCAGGCGCGAATCACCGGAGATTCCTGCCGGTTCCGGCGAGCTCGCCGAGCACCCGCCCCGGCTTGCGTCCGACACCAGAACCCTGCCGGGTAGAGCGGCAAATTGGCCATACTTTCGCATCAGCAGTGCTAGGATCGGCCCGTGACGGGACGCTTGTTGGTGTCTTTCTTGCGCGCTTTGTCGCTCTTTTTATTGGTGCTGGGGATCGCGATCTCCTGCACGCCTCCGGATTTTCGGTTCGAGGACACGCCCGAGGGCGCCTGTGACGACAAGATCTGGAACGGCACGGAGACGTACATCGACTGCGGTGGTGGGACCTGCCCGGCTTGCAAGCTCGGCGCCGGCTGCCGCGTGCAGAGTGATTGTGCGGATGGCCTGCCGTGCGAAGCGGGTCGCTGCCAGCACTCCTCGTGCGTCAACGGCATGCAGGACGCCGCCTCGGGCGAGACCGACGAAGACTGCGGCGGCCCCGGCTGCCCGCCCTGCTCGCGCGGGCAATCGTGCAACGCCGATGCCGACTGCGAAGCGAACTACTGCCTCAACAAGATCTGTCAGTCGACCCGCTGCAGCGACAACCTCAAGAACGGCAAGGAGTCCGACACGGACTGCGGCGGCGGCGAGTGCCCACCGTGCATGGAGAACCAGCTCTGCACGCAGAACACGGACTGCAAGAGCGAGGCCTGCGTGGGAGGCCGCTGCGCCGCTCCCCTTTGCGGCGACGAAAAGAAAAACGGGGAAGAAACCGACATCGATTGCGGCGGCGGCGAGTGTCCCGCCTGCGAACTGCGCAAGGCCTGCGAAACCGACACCGACTGCGCGGGCGGCAGCTGCCTGCGCAACATCTGCCAGCCCTTGCACTGCACGGACAACCAGAAGCAGGCGATCGAGACCGACAAGGACTGCGGTGGGCCCGAGTGCCAGCGCTGCGACGTCGGCCTGTCGTGCACCGACGACGACGACTGCAAGAGCCGCGTGTGCAGCGGCGGTAAGTGCCAGCCTCCGCGGTGCGACGACCAGCGCCTGAACGGCGAAGAGACGGACGAGGACTGCGGCGGCCCGATCTGCGAGAACTGTGACGACGGCAAGGCCTGTCAGTTCGGCTTCGACTGCCAGAGCTTCGTGTGCTCCGGGTCGGTCTGCGTGGCACCGGGCTGCAACGACAACGAGCTCAACGGCAACGAGACGAGCCTCGACTGCGGCGGGGGGCAGTGTCCGGTTTGTAGCCTGATGAGCCGCTGCGAAGAGAACTCGGACTGCGAGTTCGGGATCTGCTCCGGCGACGTGTGCACCACCAAGGAGTGCACCGACAACACGCAAAACGGCAGCGAATCCGACGTCGATTGTGGCGGCAACGATTGCCCGCGCTGCGGCTCCGAACGCCACTGCTCGGCAGACTCGGATTGCGTGAGCAGCCGCTGCGGCCCAGCCGCTGAAGGCGCGCAGCGGGTTTGCCTCGAGCCCGAGTGCGACGACCAGGTGGCAAACGGCAGCGAGACCGACCTCGACTGCGGCGGCCCCGAATGCAGCGACTGCGCGATCGGCAAGCAATGCCGCGGCAACGACGACTGCGAGAGCGGCTCGTGCCGCGATTTCGCGTGTGTCTCCGCGCGCTGCGACGACGGCGTGAAGAACGGCAACGAAACCGACGAGGATTGCGGCGGCCCCGTGTGCGGCCCGTGCGGCACCAATCAGGTGTGTCTCACCGAACGCGACTGCGACAGCAAGATCTGCGTCGAAGATCCGGAGGCCGAGGAGCCGAGAATGATCTGCTCGCCCGCGAGCTGCGAAGACGGGATCCTGAACGGCGGCGAGCCCTCGGTCGACTGCGGCACGCTGTGCAAGGTTCCTTGCGAGCTCGGCTCGATTTGCGCCTTGGCCACCGATTGCGAGACCGAATATTGCTCGATGGCGGGGCGCTGCACCGAGGTGTCCTGCGACGACGAAGCATTGAGCGGGGACGAGACCGACATCGACTGCGGCGGGGGATGCGGACCGACCTGTCTCGAGAACCAGAACTGCAACGAGGACTCGGACTGCGCGAGCGACAACTGCGACGGCGGCACCTGCTCCGGCACCAGCTGTAGCGACGGCATCGCCAACGGCGGAGAGAGCGGAGTGGATTGCGGCGGCAGCTCCGAGTGCGGGGCCTGTCCGGACGGCGAACCTTGTACTTCACCCTCCGACTGCGAGAGCGGCGCCTGCGACGAGGTGTGCGTGCAGCCGAGCTGCGACGACACGCTGACCAACGGGGAGGAGTCGGGCCAGGACTGCGGCGGCCCGGACTGCGAACGCTGCATCCAGGGTGAGACGTGCCGGATGAGCAGCGATTGTTTGAGCTCGCGCTGCGTGGGCGGCGTGTGTCAGGCCCCGACCTGCACGGACGAAGTCGCGAATGGCAACGAGACGGACGAGGACTGCGGCGGTTCCTGCTCGACCAAGTGCGACGCGGGCCAGCGTTGCTTGAGCGGCACGGATTGCGAGAGCAAGGTATGCGCCGGCAACCGCTGCCAGGCGCCGACGTGCAGCGATGGCCTCGCCAACGGCGATGAGACCGGCCAGGACTGCGGCGGGAGCAGCAGCTGCGCGCGCTGCCCGAACGGGCAAAACTGCAAGGCGGACGGCGACTGCGCGACCAACCTGTACTGCAACATGCAGAGCACGTGTGCGGCGCGTGGTTGCAACAATGGCGATTTGGATACGAACGAGACCGACGTCGACTGCGGCGGCAATAGCTGCCCCAAATGCGGCACGGACAAGCGCTGCAGTATTACGAGCGACTGCGTCAGCCTGAACTGCTCGAGCTCGCGCTGCCAAGCCCCGCGCTGCAACGACACCATCAAGAACCAGGGCGAGAGCGACATCGACTGCGGCGGGACGGCCTGCAGTGCCTGCGGCACGAACAAGACCTGCGCCGCGAGCTCGGACTGCGAGAGCAAGGTCTGCTCCGGCGGGCGCTGCGCCGAGCCGACCTGCAGTGATACCGCCAAGAATGCCCTGGAGACGGACGTGAACTGCGG
>JAICQO010000045.1 GCA_025937835.1 Polyangiaceae bacterium | reverse complement strand
GGCGCGTGCCGCCCCTGAGAACAGCGGTCGGTCATTTCCAGGCTTTTCGCCGGGGATCCGTCCAGGGGCTCCGGCAGAGCACGCAATCGTCACCGAAGAAGAAGGCCTTGGCCTTTTGATCGTTGCACCCCCAGTAGCGGAGCCAGGCGACGGTTGGGGCGCGCTCTGCCAGCGCGTCGCCGCAGGTGCCGAGGCCGAGGGCCGCTCCAAGGCACACCGCGGCGCCTTCGTCCGCCACGTAGAGGTGCCCGGCGGTGGGGTCGTCGAGCGTGGCGTAGAAGGTTTGCACCGTGGATTGCTCGTAGTTCGGGGTGACGTATCCGGAAGCGGAGACGAACGTGTCGCCCGTCGAGGTGAACAGCAAGAGCGGCGCATGCATCGCCTCGAAGGCGTTGGTCTCGCGCGGGGGCATACCGTGGAGTGACACGGTGGCCTTGATGTTGGGGCGGTCGGACACGTCGATCACGGCGCCGCCACCCCAGGAGTAGCCGACAGCGAGCTCGCGGGACACGTCGAGTTTTCCCGCTAGGGGGCCCGATTCATTCTGAGAAATCAACCAGTCGAGGCCCGCCGAGACACACGCGCGCTCCGCTTGCGTGGCGTTGCATGCGATGATCACGAAGCCGTGCGTGGCGATGAAGGTCAGCGTCTTCGCGTACACGTCGGGCGTCGTGGCGATGCCGTTCCCCCAGGTGACGATGGGATGTTTGAAGCCGCCCATGCCGAGCGAAGCGTCTGGACGAAACAGCGTGTAGTCGCTTCTGGGACCGGCTCCCGTAAACATTTTCGCGTCTGCGAAGGGTCCGGGCGCGCCGTAGTCGCTCGGTGCCGGGAGCTCCTCGCACGTCCCAGCCGCGAATGGAGCCTGGCCTGAGCCTTCACCTCCGCCTCCGCCGCTCGCTTGTCCCGCGGTGCCCGCGCCCGGCTCCGGCGTTTCCGCGGTGCCGGCGGCTCCGACGTCGCCCCCGGTTGCAGCCATGCCCGCTCCGGCCACGCCGCCCGACTCGGACGTCACCACTCCGCTCGTTCCTCCGGTTGCTGTCACATTCCCGGGGGATGACGTGCCACCGGTGTCATCCACGACGGCGGAGCCGTTCGCTCCGTCCGCTGCAGGCGAGATTGCGTCGGACCTGCCGCCGGTTGCCGGGCTCCCGGCGAACAGCTCGCGTGGTGGCTCGTGGCCCGAACAATCGGCGAGCGTGGGCCAACCCAGCAGCAAGAGGTACACAGAGGCTCGAGAGTGCATCATTTCACTGGATTGAGCAGTGATCGGGGAAGCCCGCCGGCAAGCCAGAGCTCCACGGCTCGGGGCTGACACCGAAGGGGTGCGCCTGAAAGAAAGCCCAGATGTCGGAAGCAAGCGGTCCGCCGCCGCAGTGCCCGCCTCCGGTGTTGCAGTTGATCACGAACCCACCGCGCGACTTGAAGTATTGGTCCGCACTGGCGCTCGTCTGCGAGAAGTCGACGATCACGACGTCCGCGCCGGGCGCGCCGTGAATGGTCATCAGCGGCGGCGTGTGGTCGTTCTGAAAGGGCGGTTTGATCACGTAGCCGCCCGAGTTCGGCGCGGCGGCGGCGACGTAGTTGGACCGGAGCGCGGCCATCGCGGTGGCGAAGAGCCCGCCCGCGCTGCAGCCGGTCGTGTAGATGCGGCGCGGGTCCACGTTGGCGTCGCGCACCGCACACGCCACGAGTTGGTCCACGATTTTCAGATCGGACTCGCCAAAGATGAGCGTTCCCGAATAGAGGTCTCCGGCCGTGGTGTTCTGGAACGATACGAGCACGCCGTTCTGCGCCTTGATTCCTTCTGCGACGGCGACGGCCATGCGCTCGAACTCGCTCGAGACACCTCCGGTGCCGTGCCAGTAAAAGAGCATCGGTGCGGTCGCGTCGGGCGGTTTGGCTCCTGCGACGATGCGTATTCCCGACAGCCCCATGAAGCTGATGGTGGAGCTCCCGAAGGCGGGGCAGTCGCCGGAGACGGGCGGAATGACTGGGTCGGACGCCGACGACGAGGACGGCGGCGGTACCTCTCCGGACTGCGATGAGCCTCCGCTCAGCGTGGACGTGCCGCCGCGGCCTGCGCCACCGGTCTGCGCTGCACCGCCGGTGAGTCTGCCGCCAGAGCTCGTCGGGTACCCACCACTCGCCTGGCCACCGGAACCCGGGCTCACGCTGATTCCCGTACCGCCGCTGCTCGGTGGGCTCGCGATGCCGCCAGTGCTCGTGGCGCTTCCGAAACTTCCGACGCTGCCGATCCCGGTGCTCGTGCCGTCGTCGGTGCCACTCGCGGAACAACCCATGCCCACGGCCGACAACAGACAGACGCAGCGCCGAACTTTGGCTCTGGCGGCGAGCATGACTGAGAGAGTGGTCTCGAAGCTCGACTGCGGGTGGGCGAAGGCGATGCGCTCGAGAAGCTAGACCCGCACCCACCCGTCCACGTCCCCGCCGCACACCCTACCAACAATCGCGCTCAGACAGAGAATCGCAGACTCGTGAGACGAAGCTCGCGAAAGTCGCCGCGCTCGTGCTCGCCTGCGGGCACTGCGCAAAGGCTCTGGGCGCGGCGTAGGAGGTCGTGTTGTTCGAGCAAAATCCTATCGTTCGCTTTGGCCTGGGAACGGCAGGCGTGCTGCTCGCTTTCGGTACGGCGACCTGCGCGGCGGCGGACGCGCCGCCGGGAAGAGCAGGCGCCTCGGAGGTGAGCTCCGTGGGCGGGCGCGCCAGTTCGCCGACTTCCGGCGTCGGCGCGGGGGGTAGTGCTGCCGGGCCCGCCGTGGCAGCTCCCGCGGTCGTCACACCGACGGGTCCCGTCATCAATATCGCCGGCAGCGGCGGTGGCGGCGGGCAACCGAACATGACGTGTAGCGCGGAGGGCCGAGAAGGTGAGCGCGTGCCCGTCGACATGTACTTTCTCGTGGATTCGTCGAGCTCGATGGCCGACATCGTGCAGGGCGGGACGCGTTGGAGCGCGGTCTCGGGAGCGCTCGTTCAGTTCCTGCGAGATCCGAAGAACGCCGATCTCGGCGTGGCGCTCGGCTACCTGCCGTACGTCGACGCGGGGACCTGCGTGATGGGGGATCCGCTGTGTCTGTGTCTGCTCGGCATCTGCGTGCCGCTCTCACCGACGCTCGCTTCGTGCGAAGTGACCGACTACTCGAAGCCGACCATCCCGTTCTCGCTTCCGTCGAACGTGGCAGCGCTGGCGAGCGACCTGCTCGCGCGGCAACTGAACGGCGGAACGCCGACGCGACCCGCGCTCGAAGGCGCTCTTCAGTACCTCAGCACCTGGGCCACTGCGCATCCGGAGCGCAAGCCGGTGATGGTCCTAGCTACGGACGGCGAGCCCTTCGGCTGCACCGGGAATACGCCGCAAGACGTGGCAACGGTCGCAGCCGCCGGGCTCGCGGTCGGCATCCAGACGTTCGTGATCGGAGTTGGCCGATCGCTCGACAGCCTGCACCTGGTCGCGCGCGCGGGTGGTACCGGTCAGGCATTTCTCGTCGAGGACGCCAACGCGGCGACGGCGTTCGCGGACGCGCTCGCGCGGATCCGCAACGTGTCCGTGCCCTGTGACTTCCTGATCCCCGCGCAAGGGGACCAGGGAAAGATCGATCCCGACAAGGTGAACGTGAAGTACACGCCGACCGGCGCGACCAGCTCTGTGCTCGTGGCGAAGACGCACGACGGCGCGGACACCGGCTGCAGCGCGGACGGAGGCTGGTACTACGATGACCCCGCGTCACCGACGACGATCAAGCTCTGCCCGACGACGTGTTCGTCGCTCGAAGGCGGAAGCATCCAGGTCGAGTACGGCTGCAAGACCGTCGTGCAGCCGCTGCGCTGAATGGAGACGAGCGATGCGAGGAATTCACGGATTGTTTGCAATGGTGGCGCTCGGCTGCGCAGACGCGCGGACTCCCGGGCAAGAGACCCCGCTCGCTGCAACCCCGGCGGGTGGAACGCCGGTATCTGTGTCGTCAGGAACCGGCGGCGCGTTCAGCGCGGTGCCAACGGCTGGAGCCATGTCGGGACTTCCGAACGTGACGGGCGGGAGCTCGGCTCAACCGCCACCGACCTTCGGCGGCACGCTCCAGGCGGGCGGTTCGGGCGGCGGAGCCGGCACTGCGACCGCGCCCAGCGCCCCCGGCAAGGTAGACTTGCCGTGCGAGGTTCAGGAAATCGTGGGCAAGGGCTGCGGCACGTGTCATTCGAGCCCGACACAGTTCGGTGCGCCGATGGCGCTCGCGACGGCGGCGGACTTCGGCAAGTTCGGGCAGCGAGTGCTGGCTCGGGTCGCCGATAACGCGCTGCCGATGCCGCCGCCGCCGAACGCGCGGCTCACCGATGCCGAGGTGGCGACTCTGAAGTCGTGGATCGACGCAGGCGCCCCGGCGGGTACCTGCGCCGTCACCGACCCTCCGCCGGGCACGACGGAGCCAGGATCGACGAAAGAGCTGCCGCCCGACGTGACCTGTTACACCCTGAAGGCACGTCAATCGGCCGCCGGTGCCAAGTTCGAGGTCCCTCAATCTCCCGATCTGTATCAGTGCTTCGACTACGTCCCTCCTTGGGGCGACAAGAAGGTGCAGGTCGTGTCGGCAAAACCGATCATCGACAACTCGCGCGTGCTGCACCATTGGATCCTCTACAATCGCACGGCAGACGTGCGGGACGGCGCCACGGCCGCCTGCGCAGGCTTGCATCCGGACGCCGCCTTCATCACGGGCTGGGCGCCGGGCAGCAAAGGGCTCGACTTGCCGGACGACGTCGGGCTGCGCACCGAGGCCGGCGGGTTCACGCTCGAGCTTCACTACAACAACAGCGTCGGCGCGGGTCAGCTCGACGCGAGCGGTGTCGAGCTCTGTGTCACCGAAAAGTTTCGCCCGAAAGAGGCGGCCGTGCACTGGCTCGGGACTCAGAGCTTGAACAAGCTGAACGCAACGGGCACGTGCACGCCGATCAACACCGAACCCGTCACGATCCTCTCGTCGAGCCCGCACATGCATTTGCAGGGGCGGCACATGAAGACCGTCATCAACCGCAAGGGCGGCGGAACGGAGGTGCTGCTCGACGAGCCGTTCGACTTCAACACGCAGATTTCCTACGACACGCCCGCGGTGATTCAGCCGGGTGACACGCTCACGACGACCTGCACCTTTGCGAAGCCCACGCCGTTCGGTCAGGGGACGAACGAGGAGATGTGTTATAATTTCGTGATTGCCTATCCGGCGGGGCAACTGAGTCAGCTCCTGCAGCTGCTGCGCAAGTACGACTGCACGGGGTTTTGAGGCCTCCGGCGGAAACATGCCGCGCACGGCGCTGTTCCTCGCCCTGTTCGCGCTGAGCTCCGTGGACGCGCGGGCACACGCGCCGCCCTACGCGACGGGCATCGGTTTTCACGTCACGCCCGCGGGCGAGCGTTCGATGATTCGAACGAACCGTGGCCTGATTGTCGGCAGCCGCGAACAGGGGTTTCGGCTCGTCTGCAACGACGCATTTCGAGCCAGCCTGGCCGAGAAGGTGCCCGTGGCGGAGCTCGGCGGCGGCGGTTTGCTGGTGGGCACGTACGCAGGCGGGCTGTTGCGCTCGGACGCAGCGCTGTGTGACTTCGACGCCGTCGGACCTGCCGAGGTGAGCCCGGTGGACGTCGTGCGCGGCGCCGACGGCCTGGTGCGCGCGCTGCTTTTGCCCCTCGACGGCTCCGACGGAGGCTTGTTCGAGAGCGCCGACGGCGGAGCGAGCTTCGAGCGCCTTGCGCCCGTGGGTACGGCGCCGACTGCGCTCGTGACGGCGCCGTCGGATCCAGAGCGCGTGTACGTCTCGACCAACACGACCGAGGGAAGCCAGTCGATTGGCCACGTGCTCGTGTCTCGAGACGGCGGGCGCCACTTCACCGAGCGCGTGCTCGAGCTCGACGCCACGGAGCTCCGCACGTACGTGCTCGCCGTCGACGCCAGCAACCCGGCGCGGTTGTTCGTGCGCACCGAGAGCCGTGACGGCATTGCGCCCGAGCGGCTCTTGCTCAGCGAAGACGCCGGAGCGACGTTTCGAGCCGCACTGACGGCGCAGGGGCCCATCACGCTCGCGTTCGGTGACGCGGGCGAAGCCTGGGCGGGTAGCGCAACCGGTTTGTATCGGTCTCGGGACCGCGGGGCGACCTTCGAGCCGCTGGAGAACGCCGCCCTCACGCGGATCAGCTGTCTCGCCGTACACGGCGGCCAGCTCTACGCCTGCGCGCTGAGCTCTCTCGAGCTCGGTGTGTTGGTCTCCCCGGACGCCGGCACGACATTCCGGTGGTTCCTGCGCTTTCCAGAGGTCACCGCGCGCGCGACGTGCCCCAAAACGAGCGACGAGGGCGCGAGCTGCGCATTGGCCTTCGAGGACTGGAGCCTGGAGCAGCTCGTCCCGGGCGCCGCTCCCCCGTCCACCGCTCCGGGCGCCGCGGCCGAGGCGCCGGAGGCAGGCGGCGATCGCGCCAGCGGGTGCAGGATCGGCGCGTCGAAGCAGCCTGGTATTTTAGAGCTCGCGTGCACGGCGCTGGTCGTGCTGTGGGGCGCCCACCGGCGGAAGCGGCATGCTTGATTCCGAGAACGCCTGCGCGGTGTGCGGCCAGAGCACGCAGGAGGGGGCGGAGCGCGCCAGCGTGCGCTCCAACGTCCGCGCCTTTCGCAGCGAATGCTTCTCGGTGTGGCGCTGCCGCGCCTGCGCAAGCCTGCACGCGTCGGAGCCCGTTCAGCTCGCGCGCTACTACGAGCGGTATCCATTTCACGCTCTGCCGCCGGACTTTCGACTGCGCGCGCTCTACGCCAATCAGCTTCGCCGGCTCCGCGGCGCGGGGCTGGAACGGGACCACCGCGTGCTCGATTTCGGCTGCGGGGAGGGCGCATTCGTGCGGTTCCTGCGAGGGTCCGGCTACTCGCGCTCCGAGGGCTATGATCCCTATTCGGCGAGCTTCGCGGACGGAGCCGCCTTGAAGCGTCGCTACGACTGCGTGGTCTCGCAGGACTGCCTCGAGCACGTCGATTCGCCGCTCGCGCTGCTCGCCCAGTTCGACGCGCTGACGGCGCCACGAGGCGCGATCGTGATCGGCACACCGGACGCAAGCGCGATCGATCTGAGTGAGCCCGAAGCCTACGCGCACACGCTGCACCTGCCGTATCACCGGCACATCCTGTCGCGCGGCGCGTTGATCGCGGCGGGAGAGCGCCTTGGCTGGCGGCTCGAGCGCGTGTACTCGACGATGTACGCGAACACCCGCCTGCCGTGCCTGAACGAGCGCTTCTACCGCTTCTACCTCACCCTCACGGATGACACGCTCGACGCGCTGATCGAGCCAGTGCGGATCGGGAAGCTCCTCGCGCGGCTGCCGCTGGCGCTGTTTTACGGCTTGTTCGGCTCGTTCCTGTCGCGGAGCACGGACATCACGCTGGTCTTCCGCAAGGCTTGAGGCGGACGAGTCACGAGCACTTGGGGGCGCAGACGCCCGAGGGTGGCTCGGTGCACGCTCCGAGCGCCACGGCGGCGTCCGCTGCGGGGCCTGCGCTGGTGTTGTCGAGCGTCGGCGAGCGCCCGCCGGGCGCGCTCAAGATCACCTCTTTGCACGGGCCGTTCGCTGCGCCGGATAAACAGCGCAAGGTGTCCGCGGTCCCGCAGAAACAGGCTGTACCCGCGCAGCCGGTTTGGAGCACGCACGCCGCGATCGCCGAGCAGCCGTCTCGCAGCTCGCAGGCCTCGGCCTCGGCCGCACACTCCCGGCAAACGCAGTGGGCGCACTCGTCGGTTGCGCCAGCGTGGCAGCGCTGCTCGAAGTCGAGGGTCGAGCCCGAGCTTCCCGCGGCGTTGCCGCCGCTCGCGTGGTGCGCAGCGCTTTCGCCGGAGTGCGCCGCGCTGCCGCCCGCCGGGCTAGTCGCGGGCTCGCCGACTCCGCCCGAGCTGGTGGCCATCGGGGGGATGGCCGGGAGCACCGGGGTCGTTCCGCCGCCGGCACTCGCGCCGCCGCTCGCCGAGCCTGCGACGATAGTCGGTGGTGCCGGATCGGCGCCGCAGGCCGCGGTCGCGCAAGCGAGGAGCGCCAGCAGCCTCAGTAGTGCCGCTCGAGAACGAACCACGAGAACGCGCGGAACATCAGCTTGACCTGTGAGTCTTCGAGCACTGGATCGAGTTTTCGCCACGCCTCCTCCACGTTGTCACGAGCGAGCCGCATGCAGTCGTCGAGGGCACCCAGGCTCTCGAGCAGGCGGATCACGTTTTCGACGGTGCTCTCTCGACTGGGTCGAGAACGCAGGATGCGCCAGAGCCAGCGCCGCATCACGACGGGAGCGCGGCCGAGCGCGCACGCGATGGGCAAGGTGATCTTGCCTTGCCGGATGTCCTCGCCGCGTTGTTTCAGGCCGTTCTCGAAGCCGCGCAGGTTCAGCACGTCGTCGACGATCTGGAACGCGAGCCCGATCGCCTCGAAGAAGTCGCCGAGCGCCTCGACCTGCGCATCGCTCCCGCCGCCGAGCAGCGCGCCGACCCGCGCCATCATCGCAGCCGGCGCTGCCGTCTTGAGCCGGTGGATCGCGAGCACCCGGCGCTCGAGCTCGGTTGCGTCACCGCTCTCGACGGCCTTGGCTGCTTCGTCCTCCAGGCCCAGCAAATCGAGCGCTTGCCCCGCGTGTCCGGCGCGCAGCGCGTCGAAGTACAATCGATAGACCCGAAGCTTGACCTCGAGCGGCAGGTCGTCGTCCCAGATCGGCGGTTCTGCCAGGAAATAGGCCGCGGTGCCGGCGTTGATCGCCAGATTCTGCCCGTGGATGCGGTGGCAGGTCGGTCCACCGCGGCGAACGTCGGAGGCGTCCTCGACGTCGTCCACGATCAGCGAGCCGACGTGCAAGAGCTCCGGCATCGCCAGCCAGTGCCCGAACTTTCGTGAGTCGCCGCCGACCACGTCGATGCACGCGAGCGCCGCATAGGAGCGCCAGCCCTTGCCGCCGCGGTCGGCGATCTCGCGGATCGGTTCGACCAGGGAGCGCACGAGCGCGCTCGGGGGCACTCCGTCCGCGTAGCGCTCGACCCCGCTCGACGCGCGGTCTCCACGCACCAACAGCCCGCCCAGGCGCGGTTTGTCGGGAGCCTTCGGCAAGACTTCCGCCAGGCGTCCCCGCACTTGCTTGCCGACGGCTTCGAAGAAGGCGCCGACGTTCGCGAAGCGGAAGCCCTTGCACTCGAGCCAGCCGCGACCGCTCACGCGACGGCCGTTCAGCCGCCCGCGCGCTTCCACGCGCCCTTCCCAGAAGCCGGGATCCGAGATGACCGTCAGCACTTCTTGGTCCTCGAAGCTCGCAACGAGCTCGAGCTCGAGACCTAGGTCCGGGACGATCAGGCGAAGGCTCGTTGGGTATTCCACGAAAGAGCGCAGGCTTTGCCAGGTCGCGAGCGTCTCGAGCCGCGCGCCACGAACGGTTCGCGAGCTGCCGTCGGGGCGGCTCACCACCGTCCAGTTGTCGAGCACCTCCCCCGTCGAGCGCCGTGCGATCAGAAACACGCTGACGTCGGTCCCGTCATCCAGCTGGATCGAGGTCCAGCGCCACGACGTCTCGGCGGCTGCCGGCGCACTCGCCGTCTCCGCGGGCGGGGCCCCGAATTCGTGGTCGTACCAGCCCGAGCCGTCGACCACGGCTTCGGTCTCGCCCGCGAGCGTGATCGTGCCCGTCACTTCACAGCGCGGGATGAAGTAGTAGAACATCAGCTCGTCGGCCACGCCGTGGATCAACCCGTCGTCGCCCTGACGGAGGGCAGGCTTCCGCGGAGTGAACAGCAGCTTGCAGCTGAGCTGGTTTCGCTCGTCGTGGAGCTCCACGCGATACGCTCCAGAGGCCGTCTTGCTGAGGCGGTCGCGGCCGTAGCCGAGATCGAGCTTTTGATTCTCGACGCGGGCGTCGCCCTCGAAGATTCGCGTGGGCGCGGGGATTCGGCCGCGCTCGAGCACCTCGGAGAGCGCGCGGCTCAGCCGATCGTCCCCGCCCGGCCCGAGCCTTTCGAGCTTCTTCAGCCCGAGCCCCGGCGCCCGCGAGTCGACCGCGACATTGGGGAAGTAGCGGCGGCGCTCCGGCTCGCAGAGCGCCCAGCTCAGGGAGTGAGCGTACTCGAACGCTCCGTCCGCGCGGAGCGCCGCCGCTTGCCGGAAGAACGCAGAAAACAGCGAAAACTCGCGCCCGCTCAGCGTGCGCAGGTGACAGTTCAGATACCACCACTCGAGCGTCGCTGACGCGTGCGGCAAGTCCTGGATGGAGAGCTCGATGGGTCCAGGCCCTGGCCAATCCGACGGATGCGTGCGGGGCCGCTCGGCAGTGTGCAGCCGGGGACCGGACTTTGGCACGCGCGAGGACAGGGGCTGGGCAGGCTCCGGAATCTTCATGTTGACCGCCGTACCTTCGTGAGTGGCTGATGCGCGCGAGTCCGGGCGGGCGCATTGGTTCAGAGATGTTTGGCGCCGCGCACCCACCCGTTCCATTGGTGAGCCCGCACTGGATGAAGCGTGGCCGTTCGCTGGCGGCTTCTGGCTTGCGTCTTCGTGGGCGTGAGCTTGTGTCTGCCGGCGCTCGGTCCAGAGCGCGTGCTCGACGACGCGGTGATCGAGCTGGCGCTCCGGGGGGGCCGATTTTCAGGGCTCGATTCGGGACTGTTCGGGGCGTTTCGCTTCGCGAGCGGCGACGCCCAGCAAAACCGCGAGCTCATCGAGCGGGGCGTGCTCTTGCCGTGGTGGTCCGAGCTCGAGCTCCGCATTGCATTCCTGCGCCCGCTGAGCGCGCTGACCCACGCCCTCGACTTTGCCTGCTGGCCGCGCTCGCCGCGGCTCATGTACGCGCACAGCCTGGTCTGGCTCGGCCTCGTGATCGCTGTGGCAGCGCGGCTGCATCGCCGCCTGGAGCGCCGCTACACATGGCGAGCCTTCGCTGCAACGCTGTTGTTCGCTGTCTCGCCGTCGTTCGGACCTGCCGTGGGCTGGCTCAGCGGTCGGAACACGCTGATCGCGACCTTCTTCGGGATCTGCGCGATCACGGCCTGGGTCTCGGGTTGTCGCCTGCGCGCGCTGTGCTTGTTCGCGGCGGGGCTCGCGTCCGGCGAACTCGCGCTGTGCGCGCTCGCTTACATCGCCTGTCACACCTGGATGCTCGATCCACGGCCGGCACGCGCGCGCATCCGCAGCCTCCTGCCCGTCGCGTTCGTCACGCTGCTCTGGCGTGGACTGCACTTCGCCTCGGGCTTTGGCGCGAGCGGCTCGGGCGCGTACCTCGACCCGCTGGACGACGTCTCGGCGCTGCTGGCTGCGGCCCCGGAGCGGCTCTTGTCCGGCCTCGGCGCTGCAGTCGGGCCCGTCTCGGCGGATCTGATCTTCGTCGGAGGAAGAGACCAGGCACGGGCGAGCCTCGTGCTCGCCGCGCTGTTGGCGCTGACCTTCGGCTTTGCGGTCCGCCGTGCCGTGCATTGCGAGCCGCTCGCGCGCTTCTGGGCGTTGAGCGCGCTGCTCGCGCTGGTGCCGCTGTGCGCGGCTCCACCGAACGATCGCGGGCTGTTGCTCGTTCTGCTCGGAGTCACGCCGCTCGTGTCCCGTCTGGTGCCCGGCCTCTCCCACCTGCGCCCTCCTCGGGTCCTCGCAGCGCTGTTCGTGGGCTGGCACGCGCTGGGCGCGCCCGCGGTGCTTGCGCTGCGCGCCGGACAATTTCAGAAGTTGGGCCAGCGCACGGCGGAGTCCACGCGCATCTTCGATACGATTCCCGAGCTCGAGCGCCGGACGGTCGTCGTGTTGAATCCGCCGCGCGATCTGTTCGCGAGCTACATCCAGCTCGAGCGCGCCGCGCGTGGCGCCGGCGTGGCCCGCCATCTGTATTGGCTCTCGAGCTCGAGCTCCGCGTTCAGCATCACGCGCGTCGCCGTCGATACGCTCGAAGTCCGGCGGCCGGGCGGCTACTGGGCGGCGCCGCTCGAGCGCTTGTACCGGCGCGACGGAACGTCGCTGCGCCCCGTCCTCGATTTCGCGGCGTTTAGCGCGCAGATCCTGGAAAAGACCGAGCTCGAGGGGCCGTCGGTCGTCCGATTCCGGTTCCGCGTGCCGCTCGAGCACGAATCGCTCGTGTTCGTCGCCTGGCACGGGGACCGCTACACGCTCGTCGCGCCCCCCGCGCTCGGCCACACGCTGCGCTTCGAACGGGCGGCCCTCGAGTCGCTGCTCTGAGCTCGAGTCAGCAGCAGTCTTACGAGATCGATCGCAGGTAGCTCGACCACCTCGCCTTCTCGCGGCGGGATGAATTTCACGTAGCGGTCAGCGCTCCAGCTCATCAACACCAGGGCCGGATCGTCGAGCGGCAGTGCGAACGTCACGCGGATCTCGGCCGGCCTGCCGTCGGCGGTGAGCGCCGTCACTTCCAACGTCGCGGCCTCGAGACGTACGGTGTGGCCGAGTGGCAATGGGCGACTCGAGCTTCGCAGCATCAGCTGCGTCGCGTGACTCAAGTAGCCGGCCGCCGGCCGAACCGCGAGGGTTCGCGCGTTCGAGCGGCGGACTTGCACCGGAGACACGCCGCTCGTCAGCCACATGAAGTGCCGCGGTCGAGCGCGCTGCTGCGCTTCGAAGTACAGGGGCAAGTACGCCGCGAACGGATCGGCGGGCGGATTCAACAAGACGACGGTGCTGCCGGCGAGCGCAGCCGGGTTCGGAAACTCGCGGGTGGAGCGCAACAGCAAGCGACCGAGCTGATCGACCTGCGAAGCTCGAACCGGCAACACCAGCGGTGCGACGACGCCGTGGAGCAACACGAGCGCAGCAAGCCAGAACTCGCGGCTGCGAGAGCGAACCGCCGTGGTCAGCAGCTCTGCGAGCAGGGCCATCCAGCCGACCGTCACGGCGAGCAGCATTCGATCGTGCGGAAAGGTCGACGCCGCCGGGACGGCCGAAAAGACCGTGCCCGCGGCCCAGAAGCGCGCCGTGGCGCTGTCGCGGAGCAGCGGCTGCAACAACAGCGTGAGTCCAGCCAAGACCGCGATCGCGAAACACCACACAGCGGGCCCAGCCCAACTCGAGACGAGCGAGTACACCTCCCAGAAGTCGGACCACGGCAACGCAACCGCGGCCAGCAGCAACACGGGCACCCGCTCAGCGAGCGTGCGCAGGAACGTGAGCGGGCTGGTGACCGGGTCGAAATAAACGCCGGAGCCGGACGTCCCGTAGCCGAGCTGAACGTAGACGACGCGCCAGGCGACCAACACGAGGAACGGCCCGAGCAACGAGCGCACCCGCGTGCGGAGCGGCCCGCGCTCGAGGAACAGCGCATAAGCCAGCAGGTAAGCCGCGCCCGCGATGCCCGACTCGCCCGCGAGCAGGCCGAGGCCGAGCCAGGCCGGCGCGCGCCAGCAAAACCTGGCTCTTCCGCTGGTACGCCACCTGGCGTGAGCGGCGAGGGCGAGCACGGAAAAAAGCAGAGCGATAACCGCGTTGCGATTCGCGATCCACCCGACCGTGGGCGCATGCGCGTCATCCACCGCGTAGAAGAGCAGTGCGAGCAGCCCGGTCGCCGGCGAAGCGAGCCGGCGATAAGTGAGCGCCAGCGCGCCCAGCAACGCGCCGTACCACGCCAGGCTGTGGAGGTGCATCCACCAGGCGCTTCCGGCAAGCCAGCGCCAATCCAGCCAGTGAGTGAGCCCCGCCAGCGGACGGAAGAACGCAAGCCGCACGCTCGGGTCGGTCCACCAGGGGAAGACCCCTTCGTTCATCAGCGCGCGGGCCCTCGTCGCGTCGCCGCTGGCGAATCGAAACAGGTCGAGCGTCTTCGGCTCGAGGCCGCGGACGCCGGGATCCGGCCTGAGGAGCAGCTCGTGAAGCAGATCGTCGGCGACCGGTTCCGTCCACAGCGACGGGCTGGCCAGCAAAAGTCCCAGCGCGACGATCCCGCAGGCGGCGTACTTTCGTCTCGAAAGCCAGCGAGCAGCTCGCCGAGACAGCCCCGCGATGGACATGGACCTCAATCGTCGGTGCGCAGCGGGGCGCACTCCCCGAGCGAGCACACGAGCGGAAAGCAGCAGTCGGCGTCCGTGGTGCAGGGCGCACAGCTCCCGAGCGTACAGGTCGCGCTGCTCGCGCAGTCATCGCAGCGGCTGCAGGTGGGAGGCGTGAACGACTCGCAGGCTGGGCTCGATGCCAAGACCGACACGTCGTAGTCGATGAGCAAGGTCCCGGGCGAGGTGACGCTGCCCGCGAACAGCGCGCCGTAGACGTTGCCCGCGTTTCCGACCTGCACCTCCGAGAGCGGCGCGTACAGGTTCATGGCGACTTCGTCCGTGCCCGGTATGCCGAGCTCGAAGGGCGCGGTCGTGTAAAGCCGGAGCGCGCCCGGTCTGAGCGCGTCACCGAGCCGAGCACCTCTCGCGAGCGTCAGGCTGCCTCGAACGAACCAATCGAGCGTCGCGCCGGCCCCGAGCTCGAGGACGAAATCGGGACCGAGCTCCGCGTTTCCGTCGACGAACAGGGCCGCCGCACCCTCGACGTGAATCGTGACGGGCGCTGTCCCGCTGATGGCGCTGAGAGCAAAGCGCCCGCAAGACAGCGTCAGCTCGGTGGTCGGGCTCTCCGGGTCGGGCGCGTCGAGCGCGTCGAGAGCGTCGAGAGCGAGCCCGATGCGCGCGTTGTCGTTGCGCGTGAGGCCGTCGCTGACGATCCCGGGCACGTCGAGCAATTCGCTCGGCTCACACGCGCACGGCGGCGCGATCGTGAACGCCTCCTCGAAACGCTCGCCGCCGACGCGCGGCGGACCGAACGACATCAGCCGGCTGCGCGGGGCGGTGTGCAAGTCGCGCTCGACCTCCAACAGGCTGAGCGAAGACGTATTTCCGGCGAACCAGGCGTCACGACCGACCGAGATCGGACCCGCGGCCGTCAGCGAGCCGGCAAGCCGCAGGTCACCGGCGATGTCGACGCTGCCGTTCGCGCGCAGGCTGAGATCGCCGGCAACCGTGAGCGAGCCGTCGAGCCGCAAGTACTCCGCCCGACGCAGATCGCCGAGGACGCCCACGGCCGCGCTCCCCTCCAGATCGCGCTCCGGATCCGACGAGTCGAAGGCCGTGGTCACGAGTCCGCGCCCCAGATCGACCTCCGTGCACGCGCACAGGGCGTGGGCGAAGCTGCGGCGTGCAGCCCACGCGCCGCAGGTGTCCCGCGTGGGCAGGGAGCTCTGCGCGGTCGATACGAAGGCGGCTTCTTCACAGGTCGCGACGCGTGCGCCGCCTCGACCGGCTGCCTCGCTGCCGCCCGCGTCGCTTCCGCCCTGGATCAGGCCGCCCGCGCCGCCTTGACCGAGAGCCGGGGCACCGCCGAACAGTGCGCCGCCAAAGCCGATTCGAGCACCGCCGCCCGCGCCGCCCTGAGTCGCCTTGCCCGCGGTCTCGATTCGACCTCCCGTGTCACTGCCGCCCGTTTCCGCGGCGGACAGGCGCCGCGCCACGATGTCTCGTTCGACACCGCAGCGCAGCGCGCCCAGGCCCAGCAGCAGGGCCGGGATGGCCACGCGCCGCCCCGTCATTTCCCGAGCGTGTGGAGCCGCTCGCGAAGGACGCGGCTTTGGGGGACCTTCGGGTAGCGCGCCACGAATCGTTCGATCGCGGTTCGTTCCTCCGCGCTGCGCCCGAGCGCGCGCAGCGCTCGGATCCTGCCGAACGCCGCTTCTTGCGACAGGGCACCACCCGTCGCCAGGTACGAGTCGAACGCGGCGAGCGCGGCGCGCGGGTCCTTCAGTGAAGAAAGTGAGAGCTCACCGAGCGACACCAGGGCCGTGCCCCCGGCGGCGCTGCCGGGGGTCGCTTCGTGGATCTGGCGGTAGACCTCTGCGGCGCGCCGGAATTGTCCGCGAGCGCGCAACGCCAGCGCCTGCTGGAGCAACCCTTCAGGGTTCGGTGCGGACGCCGACGCGGAGGGCGGTGGAGCGGGCTCGCGCAGCGGGGCCCGCAGTTCGGCCGGCAAGAGCTCGAGGTCTCGATCACGCTCTTCGACGGTGAGCGCCGACGGCTTCAGCTCGCCGAGGCGCAGGGACTCGCCAGCTCGCAGCGGGCGACCCGGGGAGGTGTCCTTCTCGCGCACGACCACCTTGCCTTCGACGACACGCGCCGTGATCGCGCCGTCGTCCGAGGACTCGACCGAGAAGACCGTGCCGACCGCGGTGACGCGGCCTTTTTCGGTAACGATGCTGAAGGACGTCCCGGCAGGTTGCGGCACGAGCGAGACCACGACACGCCCGCCACCGAGCCCGAGCACGCGGTCCTTCGAGGCCAGATCTTTGCTCGTGATCGAGGTCCCCGCCGCCACGCAGACCACGACACCCGTCACGACCTCCGAGCAGCCGGCTTCCCCTGATGGAGGAGAAGGATTCGACGCTTTGTGCTCGGGCACCGCAACCGCTCCGGAGCTCTGGGTCGCGCTGCTCGAGTGCGCCCCTCCCGCTCCGGCGTCGTCGCGCCCGGTGATCCAGAGCGCCAAGCCCGCGGCCAGGGCCAGCGCAGCCGCGCCACCAGCTAGCCGCCGGTGCGCGTTGCTCTGCCGCCGGGTCGCCCTGGCAACGCCGAGCAGCACGTCGTCGATTTCACGCTCCGACGGCACGCCCTCCGGCTGGTCAGAGATGCGAAGACCCCGAAAAAGCGCGGCGTGCTGCCCACAGGGACGACAGACCCGCGCATGCTCCCGCAGGAATTCTTCAGCGTCGTGCGGCAGCGTCTGGCCGATCGCTTGCCGATCCGAAAGCTCCACCCAGCGTTCGCAATCCGGGTTCATCGGGCTCCGGGCCGGTGACGGCGTGCTCGAATTCGAAACATTCTTGTGTCCGCGAGTGTCCGGAGATCAAGTGTGTCCGGGCCGGCGTTTCAGGCGGATCAATTCGTTCTAAAAGTACCCGCCCGAAAGACTCGCTTCGCATCACTGCTAGTGAGTACCGGTTCACCAGACGCCGACCCCCAGCTCCACGTCCAATCGGGGCCGAATTCTACCAGGAGCCACCACCGTTCGCTCGTCGGTCGCATACTCTGGCTGGCTTATGAGGAAGTCTGCGCCTCCCCGGACCGCGAGACGAAGGGCGGGGGAAGGGGCCAGGATCGCTCCTGCGCGAGGACCGAGGCCGAAGGTCCAGTGTGACCCCGGTCGTGTCGGTGCGAACGCAGCATCCGTCGCCACGGTCTCCCGCGAGCTGTGCTCGAAGATCGCAGACAGCTCGAAGTTCATGAGCAGCGAGGTCCCCGCGGCATAGCCGAGCACCAGCTCCCCGGGGTGGCGCGCGATCGACACGCGCGCGCTGCCCGCGTCGAGGCTTGCGGCGGGAAACAGCGTGTAGCGAGCGCCCACGTAGGCCGTCGGAAGGACGAGCCAGCGTGCGCCCACCGCCATTCCGGATTGCCAGGTCAAACCGCCGCTCGGGTACGCGCCGGCATAACCGAGCAGAAGAAATACTCGAGGGGCCTCGACCTCGGGGGGCGCGGGCGCTTGCGGAGCGATCTGGGCTGCGGTGGCGCCGGCAGGCGTTGCCTCGAGCGCTGGGTCTCGTTCTGGGACGATACCCAATCGACCTCCCTCGAGCAGCGCCTCGATCAGCGACCGCACCACGATCGCGGCCTGCTCGATGGCCACGCGGCTGCCGGCTTCCGACGCAGGCAGGCGGCGCACCAGCGTCGCGCTGCCGCCGGGCTCGGTGAAGAACACGAGGAGCGAACGGTCCGCGGCCTGCTCGATCGAAAACGTCCCGAGCGCTGCGTGCGATGTGGCCAGGGTCCCCGCGGCGGCGAGTCGATCGGCCAAATCGCCTGCCGTATCCACGGGTTGTTCCACGAGCTCGATCGGCGATCCGCTGAGGTGCACACGTACGGCCAGCAGTGCCTCCCGCTGTTCCGCGGAGCTCGGATCGTACGTGAGCACGAGCCGCGCGCTCACCGGTTGAGCCTCAGACAGCCGCGCAGCGGTCAGCAGCCCGCAGAAGCAAATCCATCTCGACGCCGAGGAAACGAAACGAGCGAGGCACCCGAGCACAGACGAGCGGACTCCCACAGCTTTTCATGAGTACCACGCGCGCCCTCTGCTCGTCAGCAACGTCGCCGGACGCGTTGCCCACCCGAAGTCGCCCCGACCCGCCACTCATGAACGGTGCCGTCGTGCTGCGCGTGTCGCTCGGAGCCGGGTTCTCGCGTTCGTTCGGCCACCGACGAAAGCGCTTGTATGACGCGGCTAGCGGCACCAGCATGGATCGACGGCACCGACGCGCAGCCCGCAGCACCCCGCGCCATGCTCTCGAACGCCGAAGACGTAAGATTCATGGCCCAGGTCGCGGCCGGCGACTCGGAAGCCCAGCGCACGCTCGTACGCCGCCTGCTCCGCCGCATTCAACGTTTGTGCCGCGCGCTGCTGCGAAACCAGCACGACGCCGAGGACGCGGTCCAGCTCAGCGTGCTCGAAGTCCTCAAGTCCGCGCGGAATTACCGCGGGGAAAGCTCGCTCGAGCGCTGGACCGATCGCATCACCGTGCGCACGACGCTGCGGGCAGCCGCGTCGGAGCGGCGCGCACACGGTGCGCCTCTCGACGAGGAGGTAGGTGTCACGCACGGAAACATCGAACACTCGCTGCTGGCTTGCGAGTGCCTGGATCGGCTCTCGGAGCGGCAGCGCTCGGTGCTGATCCTCCGGCATGGTCTCGAGTACTCGATCGAAGAGATCGCCGAGCTCTTCGCGATCTCACCGAACACCGTCAAAGATCGGCTGCTCCGCGGGCGCAGCGCACTTCGGCGAGACCTCCAGCGAGACGAACCCTCGCCCGCGCGCCGCTTGAGGGTCGCTGGCGACGAATGACTCAGCGCCGAAGGATCACTGGATGTTCGTGACGACGCTGCCTTGCGTTGCGGGACCGAGCAACAGCGGGCGCCAGCGCTCGTCCCCCTCGAGAAACACTTTCTGAAACGCCAGCGCGTACGCTCCGGACGTGCCTCGGCCCGCGGCGTCGGGACCGAACCAGGCGAAGTGGTTCGCGCCCGGGATCTCGATCAGCATCTTCGGTGTCGCCCCCATCGCGTCGTAAGCGGTTTGCGAGAAGCCACAGCCCGCGACCGTGTCGCTATCGCTGCACAGAAAGAGCGTCGGCACTTTCACTTTGCTGCCGTCCGGTCCCCAGGCGGCGAGCCCGACCGAGCTCCTGTACGTCGGGTCCTTGGCGGATGCGAGCGTCGTGCCGCCGCCACCCATGGAATAGCCGCTCGTGCCGTAGCGCCCTGCCAATTTGCCAGCGAGCGGACCACTGCCCGCGTTCTCTGCTTTGAGCTCGTCGATGGCCGCTACCAACTTGCTGCCGCGCAGGTCCGGCAGGTCGAGGGGACCGGTGTTCGTCACCACCACGGCGAAGCCCCACGAAGCGTAGAAGCGTCCCCAGGGAGCCATCTCCGGTCCGCTATTCAAGAATCCGGGGCAGATCGCGATCCCCGCGAACGGCGGCTCGGCGTCGGTCGGGTAATGCAGCGTGCCGGTGCCGAGCGTCTGCGTCGACGTTTCGTACGGGCCGTCACTCGCGGTCGGCTCGCTCGGCGGAGCCGTATGGCACAGACAATCACCGTCCGCGCAGCAAGTTCCCTTCGCAGTGCCCTCAGGTGCTGGGCTCTCCGCTGGTGCGACGCCGCCGGAGGCGTTGTCCGAAGTGCCGCCAGTGCTCGCTGTAACACCGCCGGTGGTAGAGCCGCCGCGTCCCCCGCTGGTTCTTGCGCCTCCCTGTGGCGAACGACCGCTCGACGGGGCACCGCCGCCGCTGCTCTTCGGCAACGCGACGAACGGCGTTGCGGGCGACGCACTGCCACCCGTTGCGGAGGCCGTGACTCCGCCGCTCCCTGTGGACCAGTCTTCCGTGATCGATCCGCCCGAGCTAGCGGGCCCATGCCGCTGAGACGAGCGCCCGGGAGCGGAATCTCCCGAGGAGCCACAGGCCATCGTGATGAGCGCAAGCAGGATGGCGCTCGGGAGGGCCGAGCGTCCGCCTTGCGCCATGCACGGGGGTGTCGTCGTGGTCACGATAATCGAGTGGCCCCTCGGGAGAAATTTGGGTGGTCACGCGCCTCGACCATTCGCTGAAAGGCGCGCGCCGCGAAACTGGGTCGGGCGAAGGCGGGACCCGCTCGCGGTCGGCGCCTCGCTCAGGCGATCACGCGCGGCGCGCTCGTCGAGCACGCGGCCGAGCTCTGCACCGAGCTGCTCGGGTTCCGGTGAGATCTCCAACGACTCCGCGCGTGCACCTTGAAATGGGAATAGCTCGTGCGCGAGGATCGCTCCCTCGCGGGAAATGCACAGGTCGAAGTCCGAGACCTTCCCCGCTTGCATGCGCTCGCGAAACAGCTGCTCGTCGATGTCTTCGGGGATCAGCAACCCGGACCGAACCAGCGCGGCCAGGTGTCGTGCCGTCTCGATCACGTCGGCACACCCCGCGTACGACACCAGGAGCGTAAGAGCCATACCGTGGCACGAGCGGGTCGCTTCCAGAAGGTGCTCCAGGCCGTGGCGGAGCGCGCTCGGCAGCTCGTCGACATTGCCGAGAGCCCTGACGCGGATCCCCGCGGCGACCAGACAGGGCGTGGCATACGCAAGGAAATCGCCAAAGCGCTGCGCCTCGGAGGGTGCCGCCGCTCGCGCCCAGTGCGAGAGCTCGCCGAACGCCGAAAGGGTCAGCTCCTTCACTCCCGAGGCTTGGAGCTCGAGCACCGCATCGCATAGCGCAGCTGGGCTATAAACTTGCCCCGCATCTTCCGCCGCCAACAGCAGCGCGACGCGCAAAGGCGCCGCCGCACCCGGCGAGTTCCCAGCGGACACCTCGGTATCGTGCACTTCGCCTTCCGCCGTTTCCGACATCAGCCTCTGAGTGCCGTCGGCCGAACCGATCGGGTGGCCTGGTCGAAACGGAGCGGCGCAAAAGTGTCACGGCGGCGCGCGGAGCCCCCTTGGGGCCCAGCCCGTCGCAGTTCGAGCTCGCTCTTTTGCCCGGCGATCGCGGCGAGGTCCAGCAATTGCGAGACGAGCTGGCGCGGTTCGCGAGAATAATCCACGGGCTCGTCCCATCTGAGCTTCGACCCCGGCGTTTCATGTCCTCGCTCTCTCCATCCAGCTCGACCGACCGCCGAAAGTTCGAGGCCGCGGTCGGTCCGCTGTTGGGGCGCCTACTGGGCTTTCTGTCGCGGCGAATCAAGAGCCGCTCCGGGGTAGAGGAGGACCTCTTGCAGGACGCCGTGCTTCAGGCCTGGCGCGAATGGGACACGCTGCGCGATCGGGATGCGGTGCGGCCCTGGTTGTTCCGGATCTGCTTGCGCGTCCTTCAAGAGCACATGCGGAAGAACGCTCGCCGGGAACAGCTGGTCCCGGTAGTCGATCTGGAACCACATTTCGTGGAGCTCGTCGCCTCTTCTTCGCCGACCTCGCTAGAGCTCCTGCTCGAACGGGCCTCGAATGAAGAGGTCTGGGCCGCGCTCCAGAGTTTGCCCCGAGAGTTGTCGCTGGCGCTCGAGCTCTACGAAGTCGAAGAGCTGAGCTACCGCGAAGTCGCGGACACGCTCGGGCTGCCGATCGGCACGGTGATGAGCCGGATCCACCGCGCGCGGCGGCAGCTGGCCGTGATCCTGACCGCGCCCCCGACGGCACGGTCCGAAGCGGGTGAGGAGAGCGAACATGCGCGCCGGTGACGAAGAGCTCGCGGCGAACCTCGAGCACACGCGCTCGATGAGCGACGAACGCGCGATCCGCGAGCACGTCCAGGGCTGCGAGCAATGCCAGCGCGAGTCGCGGCTGCTCGGCGCCGTCCAAGGCAAGCTCGCAAAGCTACGTTCCTCGGAGCCGGATCCGCTGCTGCGCGCGCGCGCCTTTGCGCGCCTGGACGGCGAAGCAACGCGGGACACGCCCGTGAAGTCGCGGATGCCGCGGCGCTGGGTGCTTGCCGCTGCCGGAGGTTGGGCCGCCGCTGCGGGCTTCGGTGCGCTCTGGCTCGTGCAACGGAGCGAACGGGACGCAACTCGTACCGCCGCGCTGCCGCCGATGGTGAACGAAGCGCTGCGCGAGTACGAACGCGTGCGGGAACGCGAGCTGCCGGCTCCCCGCGCCCCGAGCGAGCTGGAAGGCGCGCTCGGCCGCCCTGTTCCCTACTTGAGCAGCGACGACGTGACGCTCGTGAGCTCTTGGCTGACGACGATTCGAGAAGAGTCGTCGGTGGCCATCGCGTATCGCTTTCGCGAGCGGATCCTGGTGCAGTTCGTCGTCTCCGAGGCGCTGTTCCTGCGCCAGCCGCTGGTGCGCGAAGCGATCGGACGGAGCGGCGTGTACCTGAGTCAAGCGGGCTCGCAGGTGGTCGTCGGGCGGCTGGGCCGGGGCGTCGGCTCGCTGCTGGTTGGCGAGTCGAGCCCCGAGGTTCTCGAGCGTCTACTGCCGAGCACCTGAGTTTGCGCGTTCATTCGCGTTCTCGAAATCGAAAGTCCGAAACATGTCGAAGACACGTCGGGTGTTGCTCCATTGCGCGAGCCTGGTCGGAGGAGTGTTCGTCCTCTTGCAGTTTTTTCGGCCAGAGCTGCCCCATCCTCCGGTCACCGCAGATCTGTCCGCGCCCGCCCAGGTGAAGGCGATCCTACGGCGGGCCTGTTACGACTGCCATTCGAACGAGACGCGTCTGCCCTGGTTCGATCGGATCGTGCCTGCTTACTGGCTCGTAGTCCGCGACGTGACCGAGGGCAGAAAGCGCCTGAACTTTTCGGACATCGGTAAGCTCCCTCAAGCCAGGCAAAACGCCGCGCTGTTCGAGTCCGTGAACCACGTCCTGCTCGGCGCGATGCCCCCGAAGCCCTACCTGGCGATCCATCCGGGAGCGCGGATCTCGGGCGACGACATAATCACTATAAAGGGTTATTTGAGCACGCTCGCCGTCGCACCCAAGCCGCCCGCGGGGACGAGCCCGCTGCCGAGCCCACCGAGCCCGCCGCTTCCGGCGCCCAACGGGATCGCCTTTCCCGCCGACTACGGTGCGTGGAAGCCGATCAGCGGCTCGGAGCGCTTCGACAACGGTACGGTGCGCGCGATCCTCGGTAACGCTGCCGCGATCCAGGCCATTCGTGAGAACGAGATCGCGCCATGGCCGGACGGTGCCGGGCTCGCCAAGGTGGCCTGGAAGTTGGTAGCCGATCCCGACGGCGGCGCGCACGCCGGGGACTTCTGGCAGGTCGAGCTCATGTTCAAAGATCGCGAGCGCTACGCCGGTACGCTGGGCTGGGGCTTCGCGCGCTGGCGCGGTAACGAGCTCGCTCCCTATGGCCAGGACGCGAGCTTTGCGGAGGAGTGCGTCGGCTGCCACGCGCCCTTGAAGGACAGCGATGCCGTCTTCACACGGCCGGTTCGACGAAGCGCCGAATTGCCGGAAGGGCTCGATCTGCTCACGGGTCGCGTGCTCGGCCTCAGCGTGAACCCCGAACGCACCACCTTCTCGATGCTCTTGGGCGACCACGTCGCGGCCAACCACGCGCGGACCCGCAGCAACGAGCCCTATCCGCCGGGTTCGATCCTGGTGCTCGCGACCTGGTCGGCGAGCGACGACGAACGCTGGTTCGGCGCGCGAACCCCTGGCGCCGTCGCGAGCATCGACGTTCTGAAGCGCAACGGGGAGTCCTGGTTGCACGAAGCGTACGCGCGCGGTCCCGAAAAGCTCGAGCGCCTGCCCAGCGGGGACCCGGCGCGCACGGCCGAGATCTCGAGTCGAACGACCGCTACCCTGGTGGGTGCAAAGCCGTGAGCTCAGGGCAGCTTCGCCCGAAACGCGCGGTCCGGTTGGCCCTTGACCTGCATGGTGCCGACGACATAGCGGCCGTCGCGGGAGATGGCCGACGCAAAGAGCTGCGCCTCGGGAATGGCGGCGCCCTGGGCATTCAGCATTTGCTTCAAGTCACGAAACCCCTGAGTTTCATCCCAGATCCCCACGGGGTGGTAGGTGATCATGACCGAGCCGTCGCCGCTGATGGCGGAGAGCTCGGGGAGCCCACTGCTGCGCACGAGCTCGGTGCCGCGCCAGATGATCCCACCGGTGGTGTCGCCGATGTCCACTCTGCCGACGAGCGTCGATCCATCCGTGCTCATAGCCCACACCCAGACGAAGCGCGCGCCGGTCGGCACGGGCAGCTCGTCGACCGAGCTCGGTGTCCAACGGTAAACCTGTTCTTGAGAGGATCCGGATCCGACGATCACGTTGCCGTCACCGCTCACGGCCTGCGCCTGAATGATGGGAGAGAGGTCCTGGATGCCGGATGGGGTCCAGCGTGAGCTGGCGGCGGCTACCACCGAGCCGTCGGCGTTCATCACGCAGTTTGCGCGTAGATCGATTGCAACCATGCCCGTCGCGCGCGTCCAGCGGAATACCACGCTGGTAGCGCCCTGGATGTAGGCGTGGTCCCCCGCGATGACGTTGCCGTCGTCACTCACCCTCCGCGCTGCGGGCTCCCGCAAACCCTCGAGGGCCTCCATGCCGGTCGCTTCGCTCCAGCGGTATGCAACTTGGCCAGTGCCGCTGCCCTGCCTGCACCCGCCGACGACGACCGAACCGTCGGCGTTCACGTCCCAGCCAAAGCAATCCTCGTAGTGCTCCACCGGGGGCAAAACATCGAAGACGCGCTCGCAATTCGCACCGATGCCGCCCGGCGCGCACGGACAATCGTGCCCCCCGGCCTCGTTCACGCAGCTGCGACCGGCGGGACAAGCGCCCGCGGAGGCGCACTCGTCCACGTCGAGCTCGCAGGTTTTACCCGTCCATTCCGGGGGACAATCGCACTCGAACCCCGGCGAGAGATTCTCGCACTCGCCGCCGTTCTGGCAGGGATTGTCCTGGCACTCGTCGACGTCCACGTCGCAGTCCGGCCCATCGGATCCCGCCTTGCACTGACACGTTCGACCATTCACGCCGTCGATGCACGCGGCGTCGTTGTGGCACGGCTGCGTCAGGCACTCGTCGATGTCGGTCTCGCAATTTTTACCCGTGAAGCCTGCCGAGCACGCGCACGTGTAGCCGCCAGCCGTCTCGCTGCACTCGCCGTTCAGGCACGGAGCGTCCGCGCAACCGGAGACCGCGCGCTCGCAGTCGAGCCCCGAGAACCCCGCCGGGCAGACACACGTGTAGCGAGCGTTGCCGTCCACGCACTCGCCGCCGTTCTGGCACGGCATCCGGGCGCAATCGTCATCCGCCAGCTCGCAATCTTTCCCCCCGTAGCCGACCGAGCACTGGCACTCGTAGTCGTTCACCCGATCCACGCACACCCCTCCGTTCTTGCATCGATCCACCGCGCAGTCGTCGATGTCGATTTCGCAGCGCACGCCGCCGTAGCCCGGCGAGCACGCGCATTGGTAGCGCCCTCCGCCGACGTCCGTGCATTGCCCTTGGTTCAGGCACGGAGCCGAATCGCACACCGATCCCGCTGCACCCGAGCCGCCGCCGCCCTTGCTCGAGCCGCGTCCACCGCTCGTTCCACCCGCTCCGTCGCCGCTCTCCCCCGCCTGCCCATCGAACTCGAACTTGTTTTTATCTACGGCGCACCCCGCGAGCGTCACCGCTCCGACCGCGCCCGCAGCCAGCAAACCCACGATCCGCATAGCCCGGCCACTAGCACAGCGACCGCTACGCGGGTGCCCTTCGATGCCGCTCGACCCTCTCAGCGGGTGCGCGTTTCGGCGTAGCGAAGCACCTCGGCGCAGAAGGCGTCTAGAACGCCGACGAGCTCGGTGGCGGCCTCGTGGAGCTTTGCGGCGTCCACGTCGGCGTAAGCATGCCCAATCAGGTTTCTGACCTTCACCCCGCCGGCCAGCGCCGTTGCGAGCTCTGGCTCGAGAACCTTGTGCGAGCCGAGGATCGTGAAATGGTCACGAAGGCTCGGTGCTGGGCCCCAGCCCTCGTCCGCTATCGATGGCCTCTTGTAGTCCCCGATAGACGCGGAACGAAACGAGGTCGAGAGCATCTCGGTGCGAGAGGCCGAGCGGGCTCGAGGGCAGCGCGTCGCGAAGCGCGGCGACCGTCTCCCTCAGTCGCCGGATCTTATCACGGACGAGTTCGATGCGGACCATCGGGGTTCCTCGAGTGCGCGACGCAGCCCGGCGCTCTCGCGAGAGTAATGCGGTTCGAGATCGGCGCGCTCGATCGGCACCCGCGCCTGGAACTGAAGCAGGTGCTCTGGATCGTTCGCAAGGATCGTTTGGCCATGCCGGACCACTTCCCAGCGTAGCAGCGTCGAAGCCTCATCGACGTCCACCACATCGACCTCGCGACCCAAAGCCAGCTCGAGCTCCGTCGCAAGGCTCGCGCGGTCCAGCAGAGCGAGTGGCCGCGAACAGGAAACCGCTACGTCGATGTCCCGCGCCAAATTGGGACCGCGCGTGACCGCCGAGCCGAACAGCACCGCGAACCGCAGTTCCGAGCGCCCCGAAAGCGCGGTGCGGAGTCGAGCCAGCAGCTCCTCGATGGTCACGCCCCAGGCTAGCACGGGTCGGACCCGACACATCGACGTCGAGCTCCGGCTCGTCCTGTTGATCTTGTTGGCGGGTTGTTTCGTGGCGTGTGTGTTCGGCTTGAACTCCTTCGTAACCTACGCCGGCGAGGAGAAGCTCCGTGCCAACTGGTTCTGGCTCTATTTTGCCCGGCCAGCGGTGCTGGGCGCGCAAGCCGGATACGAGGCAGTAGGTTCAACTGCGCCCGGCACTCCGTGGCACCCGAACAAGAAAAATCAGGGCGCGGCTAGCGCGCCTTGCGGGTAGGCTCTCGTTCGATGTCACCAAGCCCGCGGCCGAGAACCCAGTGGAGAAGGATGGACCGGCAGCTCGCAGCGGTGGCGCTCGGCGCCAGCGGCGCGTGGTTGTCGGCCTGCGGGGAGTCGCCTCGCGCCGACGACGCAGGCATCGGGAGCGCTGCGGGGGAAAGCGCCGTCCAGCAGAGCGGCGGTTCGGGGGCCGGCGGGAGCGAAAACGGGCCGGGAGTCATGCATCCGGCTGCAAACGGGCTGTGTTACGAGGTGCTGGACGAGATCCATGCCTGCTTTGGCGAGGCTCTTGGGCGACAAGAAAACATCGCGCGGCTCCAGAAGGTCGCCGACGACTGCGCCCAAGCCAGCTCTTTCACCGAAGACCAAAAAGCGTGCGTCGACTGCCTGATGGACGTCTTCGAGACCTGCGACGCGAGGCGCTTCCAGATACGCGCGGGCGTGCGGGCGTGCGCGACGTGTGGCGACTATGGCCGGGACATCGCCAACAACATCCCGCTCAACACCGAGGTGATCGGCTGCGACCGGCCGGAAGCGGAGGTTTGTGACGGGCTCGACAACGACTGCGACGGAGTCGTCGACGACCACTTCGTTTGCCCTGATCCTGACGTCGAAAACCCTCAACCCTTCACGGACCGCGTCTACGTCGCGGGCGGCCAGCCCGGAAGTTGCAGCGGACTCGATGTTTACCCCGCGTGGCCCGAGGCTGGCGAATCGCTCGACCGTCTGTCCTGTCCTACCGGCATCCACTTCGGCGGCGACGGGCAGCTCTACTACAGCAATCGGGGGTTCTTCTGGAACGATCGGGAGGCCCGAACTTACGTCAACGTGTCCGTACCGCCGTGCACCACGTCGGTCTTCGACCTGTTCTCCGTGGATGCGAAGGGCGCTCCTTACTACAGCTGTAGTTCGAACACTCCGCTCTATCGCGATGGCGTCGAGATTGGTCCTCCGGGCATGAAGCATTTCGTTGGAGCCCTTGCTGACGGCCGATTCATCACCGTCAGCGAGTCCGATGCCCTGCTGGACTGGGGCTCGCCGCCCAAACACGCTTTGGACTACGTGCTCTACGACGCCGACGGGAACGAGCTCTCTCGGGCCTCGCCTCACACCGAGTTCGACTCGGTGGATCTGGTACCGGATCCTCGCGTCGGTCACGTCTTCGGCTCAGCTGCGTCCGTGGTGTTTGTCCACGATCGCGACGTCGATCCTGAAATGCTGATCTATGCCGTTGGTTCCGAGGACGAGTTCGTGCTCGTCCGCCGGCGCCCGACCCCCGTCATCAATTTCAACCAAAGCCATTTTGCCGCTCCGGATGGTTCGTTCTATTACCCGGAGAAGGACACGCTTTTTCGGGAAGCCGCTGACGGAACCCGGGAGAGCGTCTGGACCTACACACCGGTCGCGAGCGAGAGTTTCGAGATCAAGTACGTGCTCCCAGGACCGTGAGCTAGCGAGGCCGAGGTCGCGCACTACGGTCGCGGTTGCTTCGACGGCCCGGCCGTAGCTCTAACGCGGTGCTCGCCTCGCTCGGGCGTCAGCGAGCCGCAACCGCCGTGCGCATGGCCGTTCGGTGTGAGACAGTCGGGAGATGGGAAGCGTGAATCCGCGGATCGTGACGCGCGAGGCGAGCCGGGCGGACGTTGCTCGGCTGGTCGAGTTGAATGTGGCAGCGTACCCGGTATTGGCGAGGGAGAACGTCGTCTGGGGCGAGCGCCACCTGGTCAGTCACCAGCGCGTGTTCCCTCAGGGGCAACTCGTGGCGGAGCTCGATGGTCAGATCGTCGGCGCCGCGGCTTCGTTGATCGTGGACCTGGGCCCAGATCCACTGCGGCACCACACCTGGTCCGGTGTCACCGATAGCGGCTATTTCTCGAACCACAACTCGGAGGCCGACACACTCTACGGAGCCGACGTGTACGTGCATCCGGCTGCGCGCGGGCAAGGCGTCGGGGCGGCCCTGTACGAGGCGCGCCGGCAGCTGTGTCGGCGGCTCAACAAGCGACGGATCCTCGTCGGGGGTCGGCTCTGGAACTACATCGACCATGCCAGCATGACGCCCGAGGAGTACGCCGCGCGTGTCGTGGGCGGGGAGCTTCGCGACCTGGTCCTGAGCTTTCAGCTGAGGGAGGGCTTCGTGCTTCGCGGCGTGATCCCGAATTACCTGCCGGATCCGCGCAGCAAGAACCACGCGAGCCTGCTCGAATGGCTCAACCCCGACTATCGAGCACCGAAGCAGGGCGAGCGAAAGGCTCGCATCGCCTGCGTGCAGTACCAGATGCGCAAGGTCACGGGGTTTCAGGATTTTGCCCAACAGGTCAGCTACTTCGTCAACGTGGCGGCCGACTACTCCGCGGACTTCCTGCTATTGCCGGAGTTCGTCTCCGCGCAGATCCTGTCGGCCGAAGACGCGGTGACCGCCAAAGAAGGCGTGCGCCGATTGGCCGGCTACAAAGATCGGGTCTTCGACCTGATGAGCGGCCTGGCGGTGAAGTATGGGATGACCATCGTCGCCGGCAGCCACCCGGTGATGGACGGCGAGCGGCTGTTGAACGTCGCCTGTGTGTGCTTGCCGAGCGGTCAGATCGTTCAGCAACCGAAGCTCCACATCACCCCGTGGGAACGCAACGCCTGGGGCATCACCGGCGGCCACTCGCTGCGGCCGATCGACGCACCGCAGGCGCGCATCGGCGTGCTGATCTGTTACGACATCGAATTCCCTGAAGCTGCGCGGTACCTCGCGGACCTGGGCGCGGAGATCTTGTTCGTGCCGTTCTGCACCGACACGCGACAGAGCTACCTGCGCGTCCGCTACTGCGCGCAGGCCCGCGCCGTCGAGAACCAGGTCTACGTCGCGATGGCGGGCAACGTCGGAAACCTGCCGGACGTGGGCAACCTCGACATCAACTACGGGCAGGCCGCCGTGCTCACCCCGGCCGACTTCGCGTTCGCGCGTGACGGCATCGCTGCCGAGGCCGACTCGAACGAGGAAACGGTGCTGATCTGCGATGTCGATTTGAACGCCCTGCACGCCGTCCGCTCAGGAGGCACCGTCACTCCTCGCCTCGATCGGCGCGATGACCTATTCCGCATCGTCTCGCTCTTGCCGGCAGATCAAGCCAGCGACGGCCCGAAAGACGGCCCGCTCGGCGGCCAGCCGGGTGAGACCTGACGTTCAGAACGGTCGCCGTTCGGGCGGGCTCGGGCTTACGTGGTACGCTGCAGGTTCTATGGAGCGAGTTCTCCAAATATTCGAGTCGTTCGAGCAGGCAGATGATGCCGACCTCGAGCAGTGGCTCGCCCTATCGGGCCGCGAGCGCGTGAGGGCGGGCGAGGCGCTCCGGGCAGAGGCGTTCCCGAACGATGAACCAGGACTTCAAAGAGTTCTTCAACTCGTTGAACGCCCACGGGGTTGAGTTCCTCGTCATCGACGTGATCAGGATCTGGTCGATGCGAAAAAACTCCGCATGATCGCCACGAGGCCGCGCAGCAAGACGTCCGAGTGATCTCTGCGTCAGAAAGTGCCCTGCAACCCCAGTGACCACCCGCGCACCCGGTTCCACCCGAGGCTCGGCTCGATCGTGAAGGCTGCCTTCCTCGGCACAGGCCTGCGCGCGAGGAACACGGGGTCAATTACCATCGCCAGAAGCATTCCAAGCGCGCCCGCCTTCACCATGCGATCGAAGATGGGCTTGCAGTACCCGTCATTCTCCTGCGCGTCGTCGGCGGGGCAGTGAGGGCTCTGGTTCAGCGCATCCACGACGACCATGGCGGTGAGGGGAATCCCCAATCGCAGCCCGAGACTGAGCGCCGCCTTACCGATTTCACCATGGGCGACGTGCACTGCCGGACTTCCCACGAGATACGTGGCTGCTGAGGCATACCCGAACTCGCCCGGGCCTTCCAGAGCACCGAAGAACAGCAGCACCGCGGTCAAGTCCGATGCCACCACCCAGTGCGCATACGACTCCCACTCGGCTTCGCTTTCCGCGTCGGGTGAGCCGACCGCCGTGCCCGCGGCACCACGGTGTATCGCCGGCGCAACAGGAGCCGAAGCGGCGCCGCTCGGTGGCTCCGCCTGACTCCAGGCCAGCGGCGCGGCGCACATGCCGATTGCAATTCCAAAAACCACCGCTGCCACGCGCATGAGCAGCGATTCAGCAAGAACGGTGCCGCTCGAGCGCCTGAGCGGCGACCTCGTGGTGCTCGATTTGATGGTGGTTCTGGGCGCGTGCCGCCACTGCGAGGCGGATGTCCGCGTCTCCTCGCCTCGTATCGTCGGGCCCCCGCACAGAGCTAGCCGCGGCCGCGCCGGTGCCGCTGCGCGGTGGCCCCGCTGGTCCCGCCGAAGGCGCGGCGAACCTGGTGAAGGTTGCGCCCGAGCTGGGGCTCGAGGTGGTCGCTTGCGGGTTGTTCATCAGCAGCGGCCGAGGTGAGCACCCAGACCGGGTGCTCGACAGCTACGAGCTGATCGTCGTGCGAAAGGGCACGCTCTCCCTCTGGGAGGAGGACGTGCGCTTCGATATTGGGCCGGGTCAGGCGCTGGTGCTCTTCCCGGGCAGGCGGCATCGCGCGGCGGCTCCGTTCGCGCGCGAACTGTCGTTTTACTGGATTCATTTCGTGCCGCAGGGGCCTCCCGGGCGCGCGGCAAGCATCGAGTTGCCGCAGGTGATGCAGGTGCAGCGTCCGGAGTGCGTGGCCGAGTTTTTCCACCGCTACCTCGAGGACCGGCAGGCGGAGCGGCTCGATCCGATGTCGGCGTCGCTGCTGCTCCTCCTCATTCTACGGGAGGTTGGGAGGGCGCCCCTCGACGCGGCGCCGTCGCCGCCGAGCCGCGGGGCGGCGCTGGCCGGCCGTGCCGAAGCGTACGTCACACGCTACCTGGCGGAAAAGCTGTCCACGGCGCGCATCGCCCGCGCTCTCCGCGTCAACCCGGACTACCTGAATCGGGTGTTTCGCAGCCTGCATCAGGTCACGTTGACGGAGTACCTCCAGCGTCGGCGCGCCACCGACGCCGCGATCATGCTGCGCGACACGACCAACACGGTCGCCGAGATCGCTTCGGCGTGCGGATACGACTCGGTCGGGCACTTCCGGCGTGTGTTCCAGCGTCACCACGGAGTGTCGCCGAGCGCGTATCGAGCGTTGATGGCGCGTGCTTTCGTGAACGCGCGCTGAGAGCCGGCGCAGCGTCGCTTCGACTGCGCGAGCCCGCTTTCGTGCACGAGGTCGGAATCGGATCTCTCTTGTTCGAACGCCCACTCTTGGCGGATAGCGCCCCTGCTGAGACGGTCAGCGCGATGAGCATTCTTCGAACACAGGGGGCGATTCGCTGGAAAATCACGGCCTTTTCCGTGTTCACCCTCGGCGCCGTCCTCGCGCCAGGCGTCGCCTCGGGCCAGACCCCGGTCGAGGTGCGGCAAGAGTTCGACATGGAACGCGTCCGGGTAACGGACCCTTACCTGGAGAAGCTCTTTACGGTGGATGTCGACTACCTCTTGCGGCTCGATCCGGCGCGTCTGATGGAGGGGTTCCGCGCGGTTTCCGAGGGGCGTGACCCCTCGACGGCGACCGGTCTGCGCCTGTACGGAGGCTGGGAAGGCGCGTGGAGCCTGCTCCGGGGTCACACGCTCGGTCACTACCTGACCGCGCTCGCGCAGGCCTACAAGCAAACCCGCGGCACGAACGGCACGCTGAACGAGCGGGTCAAGACCAGGCTCGATTCGATGATCGTCGAGCTTCAGACGTTCCAGAGTCGCAACGGCAACGGATACCTGTTCGCGTCGCCCGAGGTGCACTTCGACGTCGTCGAGGGCAAGGCCAGCGGCGACATGTGGGTGCCCTGGTACACGATGCACAAGCTCTTGTCCGGCCTCGTCGACGTTCACGAGCTCACGGGTAGTGCGCCGGCGCTCGACGTCGCCGCGTCACTCGGAGACTGGATCTACGGAAGGACCTCGAGCTGGAACGCCTCGCTTCGAACACGGGTGCTCGGCGTCGAGTACGGCGGCATGAACGACGGCCTGTACGAGCTCTTTCGGTTCACCAACGATGCGAACCACCTGGCCGCCGCGCACACCTTCGACGAAGACAGCTTGTTCACGCCGATCTCACAGGGGAACGACGTCCTGGCGGGCTTGCACGCGAACACCCAGATCCCCAAGTTCGTCGGCGCGCTAAATCGTTACCGGACGCTCGGAGCGGCGGAGAGCTTCTATTTCCGCGCCGCCGAGCAGTTCTGGACGATGGTCACGCAGGAACACAGCTACGTGACCGGTGGCAACAGCGAGAACGAGCACTTCAGGGCGGCCGGTCAGCTCGACTCCACGCGCAACGACATCAACAACGAAACCTGCAACGCGTACAACATGCTGAAGCTCACGCGGGACCTGTACAAGGTGACCGGTGACGTGAAGTACGCCGACTTCTACGAGCGCGCGTTCTACAACGAGATCCTGTCGGCGATTCACCCGGAGACCGGGATGACGGCGTATTTCAAGCCGATGGGGACGGGCTACTTCAAGCTCTTCGGGCAAGAGACGGAGACCTTCTGGTGTTGCAACGGCACCGGCATGGAGAACTACACGAAGCTCAACGACGGCATCTACTTCCGCGACGGCACGAATTTGTACGTCAATTTGTACGTGAGCTCGACCCTCGACTGGAGCACGCGTTCCTTCGCGCTCGCGCAGACGGCGGATATTCCGCGTTCACCGACGGTGACGTTCAGCATCGCCGCAGCCCCCGCGGACGAGCTCGGCATCCACTTCCGAAAGCCGGACTGGCTCGGGCCCGATCGGGTTGCGACGATCCGCGTGAATGGAGCCCCGAGCTGCGTGCAGGCCGAGGGCGGGTACTTCGAAGTGTCGCGCGTCTGGAAAGCGGGCGACACGGTAGAGCTGACGCTGCCCGCGAAGGTCGGAGTGTCACGATTGCCCGACAACCAGAACGCGGTGGCGTTCACCTACGGCCCGATCGTGCTGAGCGCCGGGCTCGGAACCCAGCAGATGGTTTCGACGAGCCACCTCGCTTCGGCGAAGGCCACGATCCCGGCTGGAGTCACGATCAAGGACAACATCGCCGTAGACGGCAGCACGACCATCGAGGACTTCGTCGCCGACATCGACGAGAACCTGGTTCAGACCCCAGGTGAGCTGGAGTTTACGCTGCGAAACACCGATGAAGACGATTTGAAGTTCACCCCGCAGTACCTGCGTTACGAAGATCGTTACGGCATTTACTTTCGTCTCACGGGCGAGCAGGGGACCACGCGCGCCGCGGGCGGTATGCCCGGTGAGATCTGGAGCGACTGCACCGCGGGTGCGGGCGGCGCGGGCGGCGCGGGTGGCGCGGGTGGCGCGGGTGGCGCGGGTGGTGCCGCGAACGGCGGGAAGCCGAACGCGGGCGGCTCTGCGGGCGCGCAAGGCGGCGCGATCGCGACCGGTGGTGTGGGCGGGCTCGTTGCTAGCGGCGGAGTGGGCGGCGCGGCCGGCGACAACGCCGGAACCTCGAGCGGCGGAATGAGTGTCGGCACCGCCGGCAAAGGCGGTGGCCCCGCGGGCGGCGCAACCACAGGTAGCGGAGCAGTCACAGGGAGCGGAGCGCTCGCCGGGAGCGGAGCGCGCGGAGGCGGAGCCAACCCCGGCGGCTCACCAAGCCCGGTCGCGGGCGCGGCCAGCCAGAGTGACGGGTCGTCAGCAGATCCCGGATGCGGTTGCAGGGTCGCCGGCCAACGCAACAGCTCGGCCGCGCTCGCGGGCGTTGCGCTGCTGTTCGTCCTTCAGTTGCGGCGCAGGCGGCGCGCGAGCCTCGCATCAACCAGATGAACGCGATTGCGCCGCGGACGGGTCGGCCTTTCGGTACTTCGCCGGCGGCAGGCCGAACTCGCGCTTGAAGGCGCGGATGAACCCGGCCTCCGATTCGTACCCGACCTCCAGCGCTACCTGAAGGACGCTGTCCCTCGCCGTCTGCAGCCGGCGTGCGGCGAGCTGCATGCGCCACATCGCCAGATAGGAAAGCGGCGACTCGCCAAGAAATCGCGCAAACCGTTCGGTCAGAACGGAGCGCGAGGTTGCGGACTCGGCCGCGAGGCTGTCCAGCGTCCATTGACGAGCCGGCGCGCGATGGATCGCCGCGATGGCGGCGCCGACGACTTCGTCACGCGCCGCCGCGAGCCAGCCGACCTGCTCCGGGGGCAGGCGTTCCATGTAGCGGCGCAGCGCCTCGATGAAGAGGGCCTCGGCCATCTTCGACAGGAGCGCGGACCGCCCCGGCCGACCGCTCCCCGCCTCCGTCACCAGGTGACGGATCGACTGCTCGAGCCACTGCCCCGCCACGTCGTCTCGGAGGCTGATCTTGATGACAGTCGGCAGGCCCGAGAGGAACAGACGGTCTGCATGACGTTCGCAGCCGAAGAAACCGCAGACGAAGCGCGTCGCCTCACCACCGCCGCCGAGCTGCAGCGTGGACAGATCCCCAGCCAGGAACCGATCCAGGTTCGGGCCCGTCTCGACGATCTCGGCCGCTCGACCTTTCGAGACCACATGCGGATCGCCGTGGGGAACGATCAGCACGTCGCCCGCCGTCATCGGCTCCTCTTCGCCGTCGCCGAAACGCACGAGCGCGTCGCCCTCGGTCATCAGGTGATAGCTCACCAGGCGCTCCGTTCCCGGCGAGAGCAGATGCGCATAGTCGCGAAGCGGGGGTATCGCAAAGGCCCAGGGGCTGGTGCACACCGCGCGATAGAAAATCGCGCCGGTCATGCGCACCGAGCCAAGCGCTTCCGATAGAGCATCCATCACCGCTCTCCACCGTTCTCCCAGGGTCCCGCTGGCTGTGGCCCTGCAAAGAATTCAGGCCGCGCGGCAAACCATCGTGCCGTCGCTGCGCGCAGGCTCTGGCTCATCGAGCGCCCGACTTTGAGCGTGCCAACGCTGGAAGGCAAGGGACCGCTGCAATCCCTGGAGAGACGACATGAAAGCCATCGATGAAACCAAGCTCAATCAATTCGTAGGACAGCTGCTCGGCGACCTCGGCGGAGCGCTGAGCGTCCCGCTCGTGCGCCTGGGGGACCGTTTGGGCCTGTATCAGGCGCTCCACGCCGAAGGCCCGATGACACCGGCGGAGCTGGCGGCTAGGACGAACATTGCAGAACGCTACGCGCGCGAGTGGCTCTCGCACCAGGCCGCGTCCGGCTATCTGAGCTACGACGCCAAGACGGGCAAGTTCAGCTTACCGCCCGAGCAGGCGATGGTGCTCGCAGATCAGGACAGCCCGGTCTACCTGCAAGGTGGCTTCGATCTGGCGGTGACGATGATGGAGAACCAGGCGTTGCTCGAGCCGGCCTTTCGCTCCGGCAAAGGCGTCGGCTGGGGCGAGCAGTCGCAGTGTCTTTTCTGCGCAGCAGGTCGCTTTTTCCGGCCGGGTTATCTGAATCACCTCGTCCAGTCCTGGCTACCGGCGCTGGACCAGGTAGTCGCGAAGCTCGAGCAAGGCGCCACGGTCGCGGATGTCGGCTGCGGCCACGGCTTCTCGACCGTGATCCTGGCCAAGGCATTTCCGCGCTCGACCTTCATCGGCTACGACTTCCACGCTGGTTCGGTCGAGCAAGCGCGAGCGCATGCCCGCGAGCACGGCGTCACGGCGAACACCCGCTTCGAGGTCGCCCTGGCCAGCGAGTTCCCCGGCAAGGACCTCGACCTCGTCACGTTCTTCGACTGCTTGCACGACATGGGCGATCCCGTCGGCGCCGCCCGGCACGTTCGCCAAGCACTCAAGCCCGATGGAACCTGGATGATCGTGGAACCCGCCGCGGGTGACCGACTCGACGACAACCTCAACCCCGTCAGCCGACTCTACTACGCCGCCTCCACCATGATCTGCGTCCCGACCTCGCTCGACCAACCCGTCGGTGCGGCGCTCGGAGCTCAGGCAGGCCTGAAGGCGTTGTCGGCAGTCATCTCCGAGGGCGGCTTTCGCAACCTTCGCAAAGCTGCGCAGACTCCCTTCAACATGATCTTGGAGGCAAGGCCGTGAGCAACGAACGGCACCACTGAGGCCCCGGCCGAGGGTTGACAGCGTGCTCGAACCTCGTATCCTGACGCTGTCGTGGTGGGAGAACGTGGGTTCTCGTTGCGGACGCCCGCCGAATGGCTGGTGGTCCGCGTCGATCGCTTTAGCCTCGCGAAAGGCCAGGAGCTCACAGAGCTCCAGGTTCGATTCCTGAGGGCCCTGCGCTGGGGACTCGACTCCGGCGATTCGGCAACACTAGCGCTCGCGCGAGATCTCGAGAATACCTTGTCCGGCGGCGCTGCCTTCGAGAGCGTCGTGCCGTCGCGCGGAACCGCAGGCGCCGGCGACCTGTTCCGGCGCGTGGAGCTCGCGACGTTGCGCGGGCAGATCTCGGTCGAGCGAGAGACGCTCTTCACGTTCCGTGAGCCGGAGGAAGCGCCGGAGCTCGCGCTGCCGCCATTACCGAAGCCAGCGCGCGAATCGACGACCACGCTCTTCGAGGTTCGGTTGGTGGACGAGGCGGGCTCGGCGCTGAACGGCTTACCCGTCGAGCTGACGATCGGAACTGTCGCGAGCGATCAGACGAGCAACGCCGCCGGTGTCGCACTCGTCGAGAACGCGACCAGCTCGAGCGGTGAGATCACACGGATCGACGCGACGGCGCTGGATCGAATCGTCGATCCTCGATGGCAGCGGCCGCGCCGGCGGGTGAACCCAACGGAGCCGAATACGACTCATTCCGTGTTCAACGGCGCCGATCTCGGGGGCATCGCGCTGAAGCCCGTGGTGTCGAATGTGGTCGTCATCAAGCCGCCCCTGGGACGGCTGTTCGCGCAGTTGCTCGACAAGACGGGCCGGATCCGCCACTCCGAGCGCCGCTACCAGATCGACGGACCGCAGACCTTCGAAGGGAAGACCGACACAGCCGGGCGGCTGCAACACGACGACGTCTTCCCCGGCGACTACACGCTGAAGTTCTTCCTCGAGTTCTTCGAGGGGAAGGACCAGCAGACGGACGAGTACGAGACGCAGCTCGTCGTACTGCCCGCCGGGTCGAGCACGCCGGAGACGCGAATGCTGGGGGTCGCGCCCTTCTCGGTGCTGGCCCGGCTCCATCTGTTCTTCAACACGAGTAAGGTGTTTCTGCTGCCAACGGCGCTGCCCGGGTTGCGCGGCCTGCGCAGCATTCAGCTCGAGCACCGCGACGACAAGCTGCTCGTCGTCGGCCACGCGGACACGACCGGAGGGCCGTCGATCAACGACCCGTTGTCTCTCGAACGCGCCAAGGCGACGATCGCGTTCCTGAAGGACGACGTCGACGCCTGGCTCGCATACTACGAGGACGGAGGTTCCAAGGAGCAGCGCTGGGGTCGGGCGGAAGATCGCATGATGCTCATCTCGCTGCCGGACTTCCCCGACAAGCCGAAGGGGCAGGACGCGGTGAAGTGGTTCCAGACCACGCGCGGGCTGCAGGTTGACGGCAAGGCTGGCCCCGAGACGCGCCGCCAGTTGATCACGGAGTACATGGAACTCGATGGCCCGGCGCCGTCGGAGCTCGGTATCGCAGTCGACGCGGTCGCGCACGGCTGCGGCGAGAACTTCCCGGTGGACGACAGCGGCGAGGTGCTCGATCCCGGGCCGGCGGACGAGCAGAAGGACCAGGGCGATCGTCGCGTCGAGCTGTTCTTCTTCGACCCCGAGTTCGGCATCGTGCCCGCGCCGCCGGGTGAGAACTCGCCCGCCGGCAGCACGCAGTATCCCGCGTGGCGCAAGAGCGTCGTTCAGACGCACGACCTGCGCGCCGGGCCGCTGAACGGACCGAAGCTCACGTTCGTCGAGCTCCTGGACTCGCACTTCCGCACGAACAGCGCCGTCGTGCTGCCCGAGGGCGAGGCGCCCAACCAGGACTCGGGCAAGCTCGAGAGCCTGAGCTCCGTCGGCGTCTTCGCCACGGCGCTGCGGTTCCTGCAAGAGCATCCGAACCAGTCCGTGTTCGTCGCCGGACATTGCGATACCACGGGCGAGATCGACTTCAACCAGACCCTGAGTGAAGAGAGGGCACGGTGTGCCCTCGCGCTACTGGTCGGTGGCGAGGAGCAGCGCGAAGCGTTCAAGGCTCTGTGTGACGGCCGGCATCAGGTCTCCGACTACAAGCAGATCCTGGCCTGGGTGTCTCGGGCATTCCCCGAGCTCGAGTTCGACTGCGATCCGGGAAAGATCGACGACAACGCAGCGACCGGAGTCGAACCCGTTCGCAGGTTCCAAGTCGCGTACAACGCGAACAAGGACGCGCTGGGCGCGACCGCGGACGACCTCGAGCCCGACGGTGATATGGGCCCGCTGACCTGGGGTGCGGTGTTCGATTGCTACGAGCATGCATTGCGCGAGGAGCTCGGCGAGGACGAGGAGGGGCTCGCCGAGCTGCGAGAGGGCCTGGTGTTCGTGGATCCAGAGCGGGAGGCCCTGGGCTTCAGCGAGTACTTTCCGATCGAGGAGCTCGGTGTGGACGGCTACAAGAGCCAGCTCAACCGGCGAGTGGAGCTCCTGTTCTTCGAGCCCGGGGAGGAGCCGGACCTCGCGGCCGCGGAGAGCGATCCGGAGACCAGTGAGCTCTATCTGCCGAACCATTACGAGCGCACGCCGCTCGGTGCGATGGTCAGCGCGAAACCGTGGACAGCGCGATGGGACCCCGCCGCGCCCGCGCGCACGGACCAGGAGCGACGAGCGACGCTGCTCGCGCCGGGGCTGCCCGCTGGAACGCCGCTCGACCTTCAGATCTTCTGCCTCGTGCCCGGCAGCGAGCCGGTGCTGATCGACGAGAGCACGGTGACTGCGGGCGGCGACGGCGCAAGCTTCGCGTTCGCCGACTGGTTCTCGCCCGACGCGGCTCCTCCGGATTCGAGCGTCGTGAAGGAGCTCCCCGAGGTCACGTTCCGCTTCGTGTACACCGGCGGCGGCCGCATCGCGCGCTCGGACGAGCTCGAGTTCGCGGATTCGCTGGACCTCACGTTCGTGCACCGCGACACTGAGCTGCCCGCGGCAGACGCCAAGCTCACGCTGCACACGCCGTGGGGCCTCGTCGAAGGCGAGACCGACGCCGAGGGCAAGGTCGCGTTTCCCGCGCTACCGCCCGGCGGGGCACGCGTCGTGCTCCGCGACTTCACGCTGGTGATCGCCCACGACTGATCCCATGGCAGACGTCACTTTCAGCAACGGGTTTTCTCGGTCGCGCGACGGCTTCGATCAGGTCTCGGTCCAGATGCGCTTCGAGCCGGGCCGAGCGCCGGCGGATACGCCGCAGGTGAAGGTCGAGCACCGGTTTCCGGTCAAGAACAAGCCGCCGAAGGTGATCGAGGAGCGCGGCTTCATCTTGCTCGGCGAAGGTCTGCCGGGCGCAGAAAAAGACTTCTGGGAGCTGCTCTGGGAACAGCGGATCTTCCTCGGTCAGATCGCCGTGACGGTCGACTGGAAGGACGCCGCGGGAACGGCGCATCGAGAGAAGACGGAGTTCGACGCCGGAAACCAGCTGAACGCAGCCAGTCAGGTCGAACTGCCGACGGTGGCTCCGGAGCTTGCCAAGTCGATCAACGACGCGAACATCAAGCCAGCGGAGTTCGTGACCAAGGGCTCGGATGCGGCGACGCGGGCGGTGGACGTCCTCAAGTTCGTGTATCGCCAGTTGAGCGGCGGACTCGGGCCGGTGTGGAGAGCCATTCCGGGTCTTCCCCTGAAGGACGGCCGCGCGCTCTGCGAAGTGCCGGTCTCCGAGCTCACCACCCAGGAGGAGCTCGAGGAGGCCTGGTCGCAGCTCATTTCGGAGGCGCTGATCGGAACGCCATACGCCGGCCCCGGGCCGAACTATCTGGCCGCAGCGGACAGCAAAGTCTACGTCCACGCGATCGACGATGACGATCCGTGTCATCCGATCATCTTCGCGTGCCAGCACCTGGGGACGCTGGCAGCGATCACTCGCGGGTTCGACGACGCCGCCACGAGCGTGCTCGACGCGCGCAGCGCCAGCGGCATGCTCAACTGGAAGATCGGCGCCGGCTCCAGCGCCGAGATGCGAGGCAAATCCGGGAACCTCAACGCTGCCTCCGCGATCGCCAACGGATCCCTGGTGCCGGGCACGAACTACGTGAGCAAGGACAAGAAGCACATCGCGTTCGTGGTGCGCGTGTTCAAGTCGGGCAAGCTGCAGATGATCGACACGGGCGCGATGCAAACGGTGCCCGCGCACACCAACCCGCTCGGTGTGGCCCTCGGCGCGGGCGGGCTCTCGTTCGGCAACAACTACGACACCAACCCGGCCGACAGCGTCAACGACAAACCCATCTCCCAGGTGGCGGTACCCCCGCGCGCATCGCGGCTGCGGCAAGGGATCGAGCGCATGAAGCGCGCCAGGCCGATCGGGCTCGCGCGCTTCGTGCTTTTGAAGCGCGAGCCGGACAACACGCCCAACTCGAAGGACATGTTGAAGACGCGTCTAGTGGTGGCATCGCCGGCGATACCGATGTGGGAAACCGACGTCTCCAAGAACTACGCCATTTCGCGCTACTTCTGGTCACTTCGAGACCATCCACACCTCGAAGAGTTCGAGGCTCGCTGGTTGCTCGATATCCCACAGCACGAGGCCTTCCGCGCGACGGTAGCGTCTCGCGAGGTCAAAATCGACGGAACCAGGGCGCCTTGGACTTCGCGCCTTGGAGTTGCAGACATCGGCTCTAAGTTGGACGGTAAGGTGCGATTCGTGGGTCGTTTCGGCACCACCATCGAGGGGAATACGACCGTTTCCAAGTGGACCGACGGCATCACGGGGAAGAAGGACGACTTCAACAAGTTGCACCGCATCGGCATGCGCCCGTTCGACTTTCGAGAGGCCAGCGCGCAACTCGCCCCGCTGCCCATCGATCAAGATGACGCACAGCTCAAGTACTACGCGCTGGACGGTCCCAAGTGACGCGCCTTGCTCGACCCCGGTTTCCCGCTGCTGCGGCGGCGGTGCTGACCGGAATGGCGCTGGCTTGCGGGCCGCGCGCGACTGCGACTTCGCCGGTCGCGGCCACATCCTCGAAGCCGGTGGTGGTGGCGCGGCGCGCGGTCGCGCCGGAATGCAAAGTGGCGGAGCGCGCGGTCGAGGGCTGGCTCGCGAGCGGGCGCTATGGCCGGGCGCTCGTGGCGTTGCGGGCGCTCCGCGCTGCGTCGTGCCCTGGTGCGGACCGGCTCTCGAGTGCGCTCGACGAGAAGCGCAAAGTGCTCGGGTTGAGCGCAGCTCTGCCGGCCCCAGCGCTGCGGCGCCAGCTGTCGGGCGTCCGAGCGCTGCGCGCGGCTGGTCGGGCCGAGGAGGCGCAGAGCGCCGTCGACCGGCTGCTGGCGGCGAACCCTGGTCGAGCGTTCGTCCTCGCTGAGGCCGGGCTCGTCGCGCGTTCACGCGGGCAGATGCAAGCGGCCGAGCCATACTTCGAGCAAGCCCTGCTCGCGTTCGGCGCGCCCGAACTCGAGCCCGCGGCCGAGCGATTCGTGGATTTCCACCGGCTCACGTTCGGGGCGGATAATAGTGAGCTCTGGTCCTGCCTGGCACGCGGTCGTGTCACCGACGCGAACACGCTCGAACCACTGTTCCGCTTTCCTCTCGCGGGAGGCTGCCATGGTCTGGACATTGCGGAGGGAGGCGTCGCAACCTCGACGACGGCGAGCTCGCTCGACCCGACGACGTTCAGCGAAACGCCGTACCCGGAGAACCTGCGTGCAGTGCGCCTGGTTGATCGACTGCTTCTGTTTGTCCAGGACCGCGCGGGCTCCGACCAGCTTTCATTCGGCGTCCGCGCGCCGTCGGGAGAGGCCGTGGGTCCGCTGCTGTCGCTGCCCGGTGCGGGTGGCGCCGAGGTCGCGATCACGAGCGATCCCGACGGCCAGTGGACCGTCGTGTCCACCGTGGACTCGGCATGGGCTTTTGACCGATCGACGCGACGGGCGCCTCTCGCCCTCGGAGGCCCGGCCGTGGCGGTGCGCGACAAGAAGGCCGTCGTAAACCTCGGGGATCGAGGCGCGCTCGTCGAGCTGCCGAGCAAACATCGTATTCGAAGCGTGCCTCTCGAGGGATGTCCGGCGTCGCTGCCACCTTCGGCAGACATCAGCTGGGCTGCCGTGTCGCGAGACGCGAGCACGGTCGCGCTCTTGCGTTGCTCATCGATTACGGTTTGGCGCTGGGGTGGCGTGACCGCGCAGCCGCTGGCCACCGATCCCGGCGAGCTCCGCATGGGCGGTGGGGATGTCGAACCGTTCGCGCTCTCCGGGGACGGCGGGTTGGTCGTCCGCGCTCCTCCTGGGACGCTCGAGCTGTTCGACACGGGTACAGGACAACTGCTTCGGCGGATGGAGAGCCCGTCTTCGCACACGCTCACCGTGTCCGCTGCGTCGAGCGGCGCGCTCGCGCTGATGACCAGCGAGCGCCGCGTCTTCGTGGTGTCGGAGAGCGGAAAACTCGAGGGCGAGGTCCCGGTTCGCGGCGACTGTCGAGCCGCCAAGTGGTACGACGACGATTCGTTGTTGCTCACTTGTGGGAGCCACCTGATCCGCGCTTCGCGCGCGGGTGGACGCATCCTGTCGAAAGTTAAACTGAAGTTGCCGCTGGAGGGCGCCTTCGCGGTGTCACCCGGGCACGCCGTCGCGGCGCACGGCGAGCGCTCCCAGCTCGTGGCTCTCGAGAGTGGCAAGATCGAGCGCGAGCTCTCCGGGCGCGTCGCGTGGGTGTCGCCCGACGGGAAGCTGGCAGTGTCGACCAAGCTCGCGAGCGACGGCTCTTCGACGCTCGGGGTCGTGTCGCTAGCGACGGGGGCCACCCTCGCGAGCGCGGCGGATGATTTCCGGCTCGCGGCGGTGGATCCGGTGACGGGCGCGCTGCTGGTGCTCGGCACGAACCTCTGGTACTTCGCGCCACGGGAGCCTCACCCCAAGCGCCTGGCGGAGCGGCAAGCGCTGAGATCTGCGCCGGGGGCCTGGCCCAAGGTGCTGAGATTCTCGACCGATCGGCGCAACGCAGTCGTCGGTTTCGACGATGGGAGCAGCCGGGTCTGGGAGCTCTCGACGGGCCGCGCGTCGCCTGGTCCGAGCGATGCTGTGCGGGGCCTCGTCTGGTACGGCGACCGTGGTTACCGGCGCTCGGACGGCAAGCAGGTGGTGACGATCGAGCCAGCGCCGTCGGGGGAAGCGTTCTCCGTCGTCACTGCGCCCGGGGCGATCGAGTTTCTCGGTGCGGAGCCCGCGGATTTACCGATCTGCAGCTTTGGCGTCGCTCAGTTCCCGTTCGAGTTGTGCCGGGACGCGGTGACCGTGCCCGGGCTGCTCCGACAGTGGATGACCAACGGTGAATGGTACGGAGGGTGAGCCATGCGCGGCGTTCGGGTGGTGATGGAGCCTTTGTTCGACGGTTCGGAGCGCGACGAGCTCGGTTCGGATCATTGTCGGGTGGCGCTGTCTGCGCTCGGGCCGCCGAACAGCAAGTTGAAACCCAAACAAAAGCTCGACGCCGAGCTGACGTACCACCTGGCGTTTCTGACTCTGGCCCGCAAGGTCAGTGAACCGGAGTTTGCCGCGCTCGCTCGCGTAAAGGGCGAGATCGAGCGGGACGACAAGGGCGCGCTGTCGCTCACGCTGCCTGCGGATTGGGACTACGAGCTCCTCTCTGCGGAAGAAGCCGATGACCCCGCCCGGCACCTGCTCTTGAAGTACGGCGCGGGCTTCGTCGATAAGGGAGAAGCGAAGGCGCGGAAGCTCGTGCTCCCCAAGGTGCCGGAGGACACGCGCTTCGTCGAGCTCGGCGTGGAGCTCGCGATCGCGGGCGCGACCGAAGCGCCGCTCGCCATCGACGACGTCCTGGATATTCCGCTGCGCCTCGTGCCCGCAGACGTGAGCGATCGGCTTCGCCTGGCGGTGTGCATGCAATACGACGATTTTCGGCTGGCAAACCGCAGCTACAAGCTGACCGTGAACGGCGAGGATTTTTTCGGAGTGATCCCGAGCTCCGGCGAGATCGTGTTGCCGAAGAAGGTGACGAGCGGAACAGGGACGCTCGAGGTGCTGCCGTTCGAGGCCTCGAGCCGGAGCTACAAGTGGGAGCTCGAGATCGGCAAACTCCAGCCGGTGGACGCGGTGCCCGGCGTCCAGGCGCGCCTGAACGGGCAGGGGTTCGCCCCCGGCGCGATCGACGGAAATGCGGGGCCGAAGACCGAGCAGGCGTTGCGCTCGTTTCAGCACCGCCACGCGCTGCTCGCCGACGGCACGATCAGCGACGCGACCAAGCAGAAGCTGACCGACGTCTTCGGCTGCTGAGGAGCTCCATGCCATGAGGTACGGCTGTCACGACCTGCAACGCGACGATCGAGACGGAGATCCGGCAACCAGCGTGGTCCCGATCTGGGGCGGCACGAACAACCCGGCTTCGTCGGTTTGCCCGGCTCCCGCGCCCGCCGTCCCCGTTGGCCCGACCGGTCTCCACGTGCTCGCCGTTCCGCAGCACGTCCGCCAGTTGCAAGAAGATCTGCGGGCGCTCGGCTTCTCGATCGTCGGAACGCCGAGCGGCGTCTTCGATCGGCTCACGTTCTGGGCCGTTCGCGAGTTCCAGATCTATGCCTCGATGGCGACGGTCGCCCGCGTGCGTGCCGGAGTCCCTGCGGAGCAGCGTCAGGGCGCGCACCTCGTGACCGCGCTCGGCGAGGACACGGCTACCAACCTGTCGGTGTACGTGAGCTCGCTGGAGGCCGTCACCAACGACGCTGCCGGGCTGTACACGGGACCGAAGAGCGGCGTCGTCAACGCGGCGACGCGCGACGCCATCGAGCACTGGCTCGACAACAATTTCCGTTGTCCCGTGATCATCGAAGCCTGGAGCGTGCGGCGCGGGGCACGTGACGCGCTCGTCGCGTCCAACGCCTGGGCACACGACAGCGTCCCGAACCGTGCCCCGCGCTTCTTTGCGCGCGACTTCACCGGCTACTACGTGCTGCCCGCCGGCCTCGACGCCAACGCGATGCAGGTGATCGGCGACTTTGCCACGTTCGCGGGCAAGAGCGGGCCGCGCGCCGAGCCGCCGAACCACGTGATCGCCGAGGGTGAGATCCTGCCAGAGCCGCTCACGGGCGACGCCGCTCCAACCGGCGCTGCGCTCTCGAGCTACCGCGTGATCCGCTCCGCGTGTGAAGTGGAGTGCATCGGCTTCTTCGACTGCGTGAACTCCTTCGACAACGCCTTCGTCTCTATCGGGCCCTGTCACTGGACGCTCGGGATCGTGAACGCTGGGGTCGCGCGCACCGATCGCGGCGAGCTTTGCGGCTATCTGGCTTACCTGGCCAACACCGACAACGCGGCGTTCGTTCGAGCGTTCGAGAACTTCGGCGCGAGGATCGACGAAGACTGGGCGGCGACGGGCGTCGCCGACGGAGCCGACCTGTTTTCGTCGCAGCACAAGTTCGCAGCCTGGATTTCGCTGCAAAACGAGGCCGGCAACTTCACGGCCCTCCCGCGCCTGGAGGACGAGGGCAACTACTTCAAGACCTGGCACTGGCACTACCGCTTCGTGATGGCCGGCCGCACCATCGAAGGCTACCGGCGGCGGATGTGGCACATGGCGCGCACGCGCGTGCGCGATATCCTGCGCGCGAGGTGGGGAGCCGGCGTGGCGCAGATACCGGTCGCGGGAGGTACGCCACGCGACCCGACGATCGGGGACGTCTTCACGTCGGAGTGCGCGGTCGCTTGCCTTCTGCGCTGGCACATCCGCTCCCCGGCGCACGTGGTCAGCGCTCGCGCCGCGGGCGATCGGCTCCGTGGCGCGCTCACCCGGGCGCAGACGGACAACCCCGCTCTCGTGTGGACCGGCGATCCGAGCACCTGGACGAACGCGCACGAGACCGCGTTGCTCGACGCGCTCCTCGCCGTCGCTCCCGCGAACGTGCGAGACGCGTTCAACTACCTGCGAGACTGGCCGAATTGGTTGACCCCGGGCCGGAACCCCCGCCGGTTCACGCTCGCTGCTCCGATCGCCTCCGCGTTGCTCCGTACGCGCAGCTCGTTCTCCCTCGATCGGACCGATTTACCTCCCGAACCGCCGCCTCCGGCGCCCCCACGGCCGCGTCCGCCGCGACCACCGCGGCCACCGCCGGCCGGCCCCTGACCGCTCTGCGAGCTCAGGGGGCGCCGGTCGCGCCTGCCACGGGCGAATAACAGCCACTCGCATCGAACCGAAGCTCGGTCGTGATCGTGCCCGGGTGATCGTGTGAAGCGTTGCGGCTCACCGCGCGTAGCCGCCGATAGCCGCTGGGCTCCGGATCGGTCGGAAGCAGCTCGAGCGCATAGTCCGGTCCAAACACGGGAGCATACCCACCGTTTCCGCACCCGAGGTATGCCGAGAACAAAATCTCACCCCAGTTCCCCGCCGTGCCGTGGAACAGAAGGATCAGATCGTCGCGGTCGTCCGGATCGAGCTTGCCGCGCCACGTGACCTCACCTTCCGACCCGTCCCCGTACGGGATCAACGAACCGTCGGTCGGCAGCGACACGAGCGTCTGAACCGAGCAGGGGTGATTGGTCTCGGGCTTCGGCGCTGGCCTGCATGGGGGTGGGCTCGCGAGCTCCGAGGGCATAATCGCTGATTCCGGCGTCCGCGCCGCGACTGGCGCCGACGTCTGCGTCGCGACCGGTGCAGCGCTCTGCGTCGCGACCGGTGTCGCGCTCTGGCGACACGCCCCGGCGGCCAGCGCCACCGTCAGAGTTGGGCCCATCGCCCGCAGAAGACCCATCTGAATGTTCCGACCTCATGCTCGCGCTCGGAGGTAAGCTGCGTCAACGTCTTTGAAAGCCGGTCACACTTCGAGCACGCAGCAAATGGCCGCCGCTCTCATCGAGCAACACCGGGCCGCGGACGCCAAACGGCCGGAGCCCGTCGCTCCGCTCGTCGCGCGCCGGGCGGAGTTCGTCGCGTTCATTCGGCGCCGGGTACAGCCGAGCGCGGACGCAGAAGACATCCTGCATCAGTGCTTCGTCCGGATAGCAAGTAGGATGGAACAACTTCGAGATCCGGGTCTGGTTGTGCCTTGGTTCTACAGGATCCTGCGGCGTGCGCTCGCCGATCATCGAGCCGCTGCGGTCCGCGAGAAATGGCAATTGCAGACGACGGAGCCGACGGCTTCGGAGCTGCACGAGCGCTGCGCCTGCAGCCTGACGTTGCTCGCGACGTTGCCAGAACCATATGCCGAAGTGCTGCGTCGGGTGGATGTCGGCGAAGAGAGCCTGACCGAGGTCGCTGCATCGCTGGGGACGACAGTCAACAACGCGACCGTGAGGCTTCACCGCGCTCGATCGGCCCTGCGACGGCGGCTCCGCGAATCTTGCGGGACGACGTCGTCGAAGTCCTGTCTTGACTGCCGCTGCTAGCCGAAAAACTGCCTCCTGAGGCTTTCGTCGATTTCGCGCTGGCAAGTGTAAGAACGGCGGGGGCTTCGTGGTCAGCCCGGGCAGGACCACCCCGCATGAAGCATTGCTGTGACGATAAGGCCGAGGCGCTGGCGAAGCTCTGCTCCAAGCAGGAGCGCGTCCTCGAGATCGTGCTCGCGCTCAACGCCGCCATGTTCATCGTTGAGCTCGCGACCGGTCTCGTGAGTCGATCCACCGCACTGCTTGGCGATTCGCTCGACATGCTGGGCGACGCCATGGTGTACGGGGCGACGCTCTACGCGTCTGCCGGCGGACCACTAGAAAAGGCCCGGGTGGCGCTGCTCAAGGGGGGCCTGATGGCGCTCTTCGCGGCTGGGGTATTCGTGGAGGCAAGCTTGAGAGCCGTACGAGGAGTTGTCCCCGACGAGGCCGTTATGGGTGGGATCGGCGTCCTCGCGCTCGCCGCGAACTTGGCGTGTATCGTTCTCCTCCTTCGACACCGCGACGACGACATCAACATGCAATCGGCTTGGATCTGCTCACGGAACGACGTCATCGCCAATGGCGCCGTGATCGCCGCCGCGTTGGCAGTGGGCTGGCTTGGAGCTTCGTGGCCCGACATCGTCGTCGGTGCCGGCATCGCTGCCCTTTTCGCCGTCTCGGCCATCGGCGTCATGAAGGAAGCCTCGCGAGCCCTGCGCGCAGCGGCACGCGATCGCAACACGAACGCTGGATGAGAGGGACAATCGCTAGAAGGGTGCGCCAAATCGTCACCAGGGGTCTAACCCGACAGCGGAACTCGAGCTCACGTGAGTACACGCAGAACCACCCGGTCACGGGAGACGAGCCGGCGCTTGGAGTGGGAAGATGGCCTTCGGCCGACATCGACGAGAACGCGACGCCCCTGTAAGCTTGATCGACGCGAATGCGCCG
>JAICQO010000176.1 GCA_025937835.1 Polyangiaceae bacterium | reverse complement strand
GCGTAGTCGCGCGCGAAGGACCAGGCCTTGGCGCCGCCCTTGCTCGAGAAGCTGGGCGGATCGAGCACGACCAGATCGAAGCGGGTGCCGCGGCGGGCCGCGCGCTGCAAGAACGCGAGCGCGTCCTCGCGAACGAAGCCATGGTGCTGCGGTTCCAGGCCGTTGATGCGAAAGTTTTCGACGCCGCGGGCGAGCGCGCGCGCAGAAGTATCGACGCTGGTGACCCTGGTCGCTCCGCCGAGCGCGGCTGCGACGCTGAACGAGCAAGTGTACGAGAACAGGTTCAAGACCTCCGCGCCTTGCGAAAGCTCGCGGACGCGCCGGCGGTTCTCGCGTTGATCGACGAACAGGCCGGTGGACATGCCGTCGCCGAGCTCGACCTTCGTCTTCAAGCCGCCCTCGTCGACCACGAGCTCGGCCGGCGCGCGGCCGAATAGCGGTGCCGACGGCGCGATCGACTCGCGTTCGGCCCGGCGGAGGTCCTGGCGCAGCCGGCGCTTCAAGTACACGCTGAGCGCTCCGAGCTCGCCGAGCAGCTCTCCGAGCTCGTCGGCGCGCGCATCGGCCTCCTCCGAGTCGAGCGAGAGGCTCAGGTGGCCGCCGTAAACGTCGATCACCACGCCGCTGAGCTCGTCGGCGCTGGTGTTCACCCAACGAAACGCCTCGCTCGAGCGGGCGACGGGGAAGCGCAGACAACCCGCGTCCAGCAACCGGCGCCGGAGCTCGGCGCGATCGCCGAGCGCGTCGAGCGTGGCGTCGAGCCAGCGCGCGAACAGCCTCGGCTCGGGAACTTCGAAGTGGCGTTCGATGGCCGGCAGCGACAACGCCCGCGCGTGGAGCAAGAGCCGCGGCGCAGCCGGGCCCTCGTAGGTCCGATCGCCGGCGATCGGCGCGCCGACGGCCGCGAGCTGCACGCGCAGCTGGTGGGTGCGCCCCGTGCTCGGCCGAAGCTCGACCAGCGCGCGGCGCTCGCGCCGCTCGAGCACGCGACACAGCGCCCGGCACGGCTTGCCCCCGCGCGCCACGACGCGGGCGCGATCGCCGGAGACCTCGAGGCGGTGCTCGAGCACGAGCTCGGGCCGCGACGCGAGCGGCGAACGATCGCGGAGCTCGACCGCCGCGACGTAGCGCTTCTCGACGCGACCGTTCTCGAAGTCCGCCGCGACGCGCGGGTTGAGCTCCGCGTTCTTCACGAACGCGAGCACTCCCGACGTCCCGAGGTCGAGCCGCTGGTGCACTCCGAGGTACGAAGGCTCGCCGCGCGCCTCGAGCACCCGCGCGAGACGCGACACGACGTCGTGCTCGGGCAGCCCGGCGCCGTGCACCGAAAGCCCGCTCGGCTTGTCGACGACCAGAAGGTCGCCGCTATTTTCCAGGATCCGCTCGCCGAGCCAGGGTGCGAACACCCCGGACAGCGACGGGATCACTTCGCCTTCTTGCCCGCCGGCTGCGCCTTGGGCTTGACGTTACCGCCGCCGCGCTTGACGGCGCCGCGCACCGTCACGAGAGAGTTGCGCGCGCCGGGGATGCCGCCGCGGATCAAGATCAGGTTCTCCTCCGGGAGCACCTTGACGATCTTCTGGTTCAGCACGCTGAAGGTCTCGTTGCCCGACTGGCCCGGCATCTTCGTGCCGAGCTTCACGCGACCGGGCGTCATGCGCGTGCCGATCGAGCCGCCGTGGCGGCGGTACTCGTGCGTACCGTGCGTCTGGACGTGACCGGCGAAGTTGTAGCGACGAACCACGCCGGTGAAGCCGCGACCGCGCGAGACGCCCTGCACGTCTACGAACTGGCCTTCCTTGAACACGTCCTCGAGCTTCAGCTCCTTGCCGACCTCGACGCCCGCGGCGTACTCCGCCGTGCAGCGGATCTCGCGAAGCTTGCGGCGCGCCGGGAGGTTCGCCTTGGCGAAGAAGCCAGCCTGCGCCTTGGACAGGTGCTTCTGGTCCTCCTCACCGACGGCGAAGATCAGCGCGTTGTAGCCGTCCTTCTCCTGGGTACGCTTGCCGACCACGACCGGCTTGGATTCGACGACCGTGCAGGCGATCACCGAACCGTCTTGGGCGAAGACCTGAGTCATGCCGAGCTTGCGACCGATTACGCCAGGATACTGGTTCATGAGACGTGTCCTCGTCGTGCGACCGTGCCCTCCCTCGGCAGTGCGGGGGAGCAGCGCGGGATAGCTTTAGGGAGGGGCGGATTAGCGTCAGATGCCCGTGTCGTCAAGCGATGCCCCCCGCCCAGGCCCACGAAATCGACAGCTTGTAGCCTCGAGGGGCCCGCCGGCGCTTGACGGGGGGGAGAAGGGAGGCATAATCGCGCGCCCCGTTTCGAGCCCGATAGAGGACCCCATGGCAGCCACGCTCTCCAAGATCAATGCTCTCGAAGCCCCTGGGCTCCGCGAAAACCTCCCCGATTTCCGCGTCGGTGACACCGTCGCCGTCCACTACAAGATCGTCGAGGGCGACAAGGAGCGCGTGCAGGTGTTCCGCGGCGTCGTGATCAAGCGCCACCGAGCGGGAGTCCGCTCCACGTTCACGGTCCGCAAGGTCAGCTTCAACGTCGGCGTCGAGCGCGTGTTCTTGATGCATTCGCCGCGTCTCGAGCAGATCGACGTGATCTCGCGCGGCGTCGTGCGCCGGGCGCGCCTCTTCTACCTCCGCGATCTGTCCGGCAAGGCCGCCCGCGTTCAGGACGAAAAAGACCGCTGATCGGCGCCGGCCCGCGGGCCCTGCGTCACTCGGTGCTTTTCTAGTGATCTCGCTCGGGTATCGAACCGAGCGGCAATCCGTTCGCGAGGCGATGGCGCTTGCCCTTCCTCGTAAGAGAGGCGATGCTCGCGAGTCGGAATTACCCCAATGATCGCTTGTGCGCGCTGCGGCGCCGCCAACGAACTGAGCAGCAAGTTCTGCCCCTCGTGCGGAGCGTCCCTCGCGGGCGCTGGCAGCGCGAAGGCGAGTGACCCCGGCGCGCCACCACTCCCTCCGCTGCCACCGCCCGGTGGTCCGCCGCCGGCGTTCGGACAGCCGCCGGGTTGGCCGCCTGCTCCGGGTGGGGCCGCGCCCAACGCAGCTGCGGCCGCGGGCTCGGCGCCTACGGGTCTCCAGCAAAGCTTCCAGCCTCCTCCGGAGGAGCAACGTTTTCGCATCGGCGCCCCCGAGGGGTTGAACCCGTTCGGCGCGACCGTGAGCCCGCAGAACGCGGGGCCCTCGCCGTTCGGAGCGTTCGCCGGCGGTGCACCGGGCGCGGCACCCGCACCGCTGCCGCCGCTCGATCCACCTCCCGGTGGCGCGGCGCTCGGGGGTTCCCCGTTCGCAGCGCCGCCGTCGCCAGGCTTTGGGCCGCCCCCGGGTGGGCCTCAGCCTCCGCCGCCCTTCTCGCCCGGTGGCCCACCCCCGCCCGCGTTCGGCTCGAACCCGGGGGCCCCACCTGCTTTCGGCTCGAACCCCGGGCCCCCACCTGCGTTCGGCTCGAACCCTGGGGCCCCGCCCGCGTTCGGCTCGAACCCTGGGGCCCCGCCCGCTTTCGGCTCGAACGCTGGGCCTACGCCGTCGTTCGGCTCGCCGCCGGGCCCGCCCCCGCCCGCGTTCGGCCCGCCATTGGGTGCTCCGCCGCCGGCCTTTTCACCGAACCCCGGCCCGCCTCCGCCCGCGTTCTCGAACGCGTCCCAGTCAGCGCCGCCGCAGGCCTATTCTCCCCCCGGCGGCCCGCAATACGCCCCTGCCGGCCCCACGCCCGGAGCGTCGAACACTGGGGCGCCATCCCCGCAAGCGGGCTTCGGCCAGCCGGGCGGCTACGGAGCGCCGCCCCAGGCCGGCGGCTTCGCCCCTGCCTCGCCGCAGCCGCGGGTCGACCAGCCGACGGCGGAAATCCGGCTCGGTTCGGGCGTCGCGCGGGATCCGGAGTCGATCGACGCGAGCGCTCCGCGCGTGCTCGCGGGGTTCCTGGTCAGCTTCGAGCAAGAGCTCGGGCAGTTCTGGCCGCTGTATCAGGGGCCGAACGTGGTCGGGCGCAAGGACTCGGCTCCCGGCCTCGACATTTCGATCGATCATCCGACTACCTCGTCGCGCCACGCGATCATCTATGCTGCGGCGCGCCCGGGACGCTTGAAGGTCGAGGACACGGGCAGCACCAACGGCACGCAACTCGGGGACGTCCAGCTCGAGCGCGGTAAGAAGTACGAGCTCCACGAAGGGGAAACCATCCGGTTCGGTGGCTACAGCCTGATCGTCAAGCTCGTTTGAAGTAGGCAAGCAACATGACAACGAGCGGACTCTCCAAGGTGTTCGTCCGCCGAGGTTCGAGAGGCTTCGGCACCTTCGTGCTCCGCGCCCTGCTCGGCGTGGTCGTGACGTTGTTCACGGGGCTCGCGTTCGGCGCGCCCGAAGCGCGGATCCTGCGCATCGATCCGCGCGCGGCGCTCGAGAACAACAGCCCCGTGCTCACCAGCGTGATCGAGATCTCGCAGACCAAGCGGCTCAGCGAGGCAATCTCCGGTTGCGCGGCGATGAGCGGCAACGCCCAGCTCGATTGCATGAGCCAGGCGCTGGAGCGCCCGCTCGCGCTCTACACGCCGTTTCCCTTCCCGGCTGCGAATGCCCTGTTCACGGTCAGCGTGGACGGGCGCGACGTTCCCGCGAAGTACCTGTCGCACGCCTCGTGGGGCGAGAGCCAGCAGCAGCCGGGCGTGGGCACCGCCTGGTTGATCCTGATCGACGCCGACAGGCGCATGGGCAAGGGCTTCGCCGACGCCAAGCGCATCGCCCAGCAGTTCATCCAGAGCATGGGCCCGAACGACATCGTCAACGTGATGTTCTTCAACGACCGTCAGGTCGTGAAGGACTCGCGCTGGCTGCCGGCGGCGCAGAGCAAGAACGCGCTCGCCTTCGTGCAGAGCCTGGCCGACACCTATGCGTCCACGGGCCGCAACCGCTCGCTGCTCACGATCATCAAGAACGCCGCCACCGACGGCTTCAAGGCGCTCGGTAACGTCAGCGAGGAGGTGAAGGTCCCGCTGCACCAGTCGCTGGTCCTGCTCTCGAGCGGCTTCGGCGGCGCCGATCCTGCGACGACCGGACCGGGCGCGCTCCAGCTCCAGCAGTACCTTTCGCAGGGCCGCTTTCCGGAGGACAACACCGCGCTGCCCAAGGCGCCGGTGCCGGCGATTAGCCTCTATTTCCCGCATTCGACCTACCAGGAGTTCAAGCTGAACAGCCTGGAGTTCATGCAGAACCTCGCGAACCCCGAGCTTGGCGGGTTCTTCAGCGTGGTTCAAGAGGGCGGTGGCGGGCGCGCTCCGGCCATCGTCAACGCCGTGCGCCAGCGCTTCGCGAAGATGCACATCGTGAAGTGGCGCGTGTCCTGCCTCGCGCCGTCCATCACCCAGAGCTTCAAGCTCAACTTCACCGACGTGAAGCCGCAGATCGTCGGCGACAACAGCTTCAAGGACGTGCCGATCGGCATGGATCCGACGAGCTGGCCGCTGGACGTGAACCGGCAGTACACCGCGGACATGACCAAGACCAACGCCGTCCACCCGGGCGGCAGCTTCAAGGTCTTCGGTGAGTTCTGCTGGGGCGGCGACGCCAGCCGCGCGGAAGTGTACTTCTTGCCCGCGGGTCAGCAGCCGCCCACCGCGCTCGGCGGCAACGACGTCGAGCGCGCCAAACGCACGCAGCAGCAGCTGATCGCGATGGGCATGAAGGGCACGACGCTCGAGGCCGGCAACGGCTTCGCTCGCTTCGAAGCCCCGGACAAGGACACGATCTTGCACGGCTCGGGCGACCAGGCCGTGGTGCGGATCGTGCTCTACGACAACCGCGCCCAGCGCACGAGCGGGGTCACGGCCGACACGATCATCCAGCTCAAGGGCAGCACCGCGCCCTTGCCGTTGCTGTGGATCCTCGGAGGCTCGTTCGGGCTGGTAGTGCTCGCGCTGCTCGTGGTCGTGATCGTGCGGAGCGGCGGCAAGAAGCGTCCGACTGGTGGACAGGCGGGGCTCTCGCCCGTCGTCGCCGGTCCGGCACCGGGCGCTCATC
>JAICQO010000099.1 GCA_025937835.1 Polyangiaceae bacterium | reverse complement strand
GGGAACGAGATCACGTCCGCGCGCGCCCGTTCGGCGCCCGGGTTGTGTAGCCGTGCGCGGCCCAGGATCGCCTCGCACAGCGAGGTGAAGTCGAAGCCCGCGGCCTCGGCGATCTTCGGGAGCAAGCTGGTGGGCGTGAGGCCCGGCAGCGTGTTCACCTCGAGCACGTATTCGTTCTGACCCTCGGTCACGAGCAGATCGACGCGCAGCGCGCCGTCGGCCTCGAGGGCGCGCGCGGCCTGCTCGGCGAGGTTCAAGATCCCGCGATAGCGCGTAGCACCGAGCCGCGCCGGCAAGTGGTAATCGGTCATGCCGGCCGTGTACTTGCAGGCGTAGTCGTAAATAGCGTGTCGCGGCACGACCTCGATCGCGCCGAGCACGCGATCCCCGAGGATGCCGACGTGCACTTCGCGGCCGGCAACGAAACGCTCGACGAGCACGGAGTTGTCGTAGGCGCGCGCGCGTTCGACGGCCGCGGCAAGCTCCGCGAAGTTCGTGGCGCGCGACACGCCGAGGCTCGAGCCCTCGCGCCGCGGTTTGACGATCACCGGAAACCCGAAGGAGCCGTGGGTCTCTTCCAGATCGGCGAGGCCGCGCTCCGCGTCGAATGCGTAGTACGGCGGCGTCGGCACGTTGTGGAGCCGGAACAGCTCCTTGGACTTGAGCTTGTCCATGGCGAGCGCGCTGCCGGTCACCGACGAACCGGTGTACGGGATGCGCAGCCACTCGAGGACGCCCTGGATGCAGCCGTCTTCTCCGAACCGGCCGTGCAGCGCCAGGAACGCGACGTCGATGCCGGCCCGTGACAGGGTCTCGAGCGCGTCCGCGCCCGTGCCGAGCACCACCGGGACCACGTCGTGGCCCGCCTCGCCGAGCGCCCGGATCACGGCCTGACCCGAGTTCAGCGACACATCGCGCTCGGCCGAGGCCCCGCCCATCACGACACCGACACGTCTGGCATTCATCTGGTTCAGAGCCTCCAAGAGCTTCGCCGAGAGTTAGCGAACCCCGAAGCTTCCGGCCAAGTTAATGCTCGGGCGCGTGCCCGGCATTCCAGCCCGGTCACCGGAACCCTCCGGCTACAGCGCCTCAGTCAGCAAACCCGGTCCCGGGCCTAGTGAACCCCCACAACTACCGCAGTGATATTGTCTTTCCCGCCTCGCCCGTTCGCCAGGTCGATGAAACGATCCACGGCGGCCTCGTGGCCGTCCGACAGGCATTCCGCGACCTCTTCCAGCCTGAGGTAGCCGTGGAGGCCGTCGCTGCAGAGGAGGTAGGCGTCGCCCGGGCTCAGGTCCCAGACGCTGGTGTCCACCTGGACGTAGTCGCGGCTACCGACGGCGCGAGTGATCACGTTGCGCTGGCGGCTGACGCGCGCCTCTTCCGGAGTGATGAGCCCCTGCTTGATCTGCCAGGCGATCAGCGTGTGATCCTCGGTGAGCTGCAGGGCCTCGCCGTTGCGGATCCGGTAGATGCGGCTGTCGCCGACCTGCGCCAGCACCAGCGACTCGCCGAAGCGCATCATGGCGCTGATGGTCGTGCCCATGCCGGCCTTGCCTCGATCGAGCTCGGCCATCGCAAATAGCAGATAGGTCGCGGCCTGGACCGCGCTCTCGAGCAGGCGGCAAGCGGCCCGCGCCTTCTCTTCGGACGGTTCGCCGTCGAGATCGAGCGTACGCAACCCGCGGCGCACCATGCCGACGATCGTATCCACCGACTCGGCGCTGGCGACCTCGCCCGCGGCGTGACCGCCCATGCCGTCTGCCACGACCCAAAGCCCCAGATCGTCATCGCACAGGAAGGCGTCCTGGTTGGTAGCCCGCCGCCGCCCGACATCCGAGCGACCATGCGATCGCATGGTGAGGCTCTGCGCCATCTGCATATTTCCCGCAGCATACCACCCGGGCGGCGGGAATTGCTGCCCCAATTTGTTGCCCCGGCCACCGATCCGGGGTGAAGACCGCCGGCGCTTCAGGGTATGTTCTGGCGCGATGCGAGCTCAAGCAACGAGCTTCGTCGCGCGCGGGGAAAGCCCGATTCGGGTCGCGAAGGCGGCTGCAGACGCCGTTCGCGCCGTCCAACGACCGAGTGGAGGCCTCGTGTTCGTGAGCGGGGACCTACTGTCGGATATTGGGGGACTCGCTGCGCGATTGAAGACGGCCCTTCCCGAGCTGCCGCTGCTCGTGGTCGGCGGGCACGGCGTGCTCACCGAACGCGGCGAGATAGAGCGAGAGACCGCCGTCTCCGGGATCGTCTGGCGAGGAGGCCAATCGACAGCGCTGACTGTCACCTCCGAGGGTGATGTAGGCAGCGCGCTCGCCGCGGCGCTCACGCCGCTTTCGGGGAAGTCCTCGACGGCGTTCGTGTTCGCGAGCCCACGCGGCTCGCAGCCGCACACCATCGAGCCGCTGCGCGCGCTCGAGTTTCGCGCGCTGTTCGGCGGCGGCACCGCCGGGGACCGCCAGGTCGTGGCGTTGATGCCCGGGCGCGAGCCGGCGCTCGGCACGGCGGGAGCGCTGGTCGCGAGCAACCTGCACGGGCCCGTGATTGCGAGCTCCCCCGCCTGTCGACTGCTGATGCCGCTCGGTCGGATCACACGCGCGCGCGGACCGATGGTGCTGGAAATCGAGGGCCGTCCCGCGCTGGAGGTGTTGTCCGCTTCGGCCAAGCACCTGCGCGATCAACCGCTCGTGCTCGCGGCGCTCGCCGGGCAGGTAAGCGAAGCAGAAGAGCGTCCGGCGCTGCTCGTGCGCGGTATCCAGGGCGTGGACCCGGCTCGCCAGGGCGTGATCGTCGCCGACGAAATCAAGGACGGCATGCGGCTCGCTTTCGCCGTACGCGACGCCGCCGCAGCCCGTGCGGATCTGGAGGCGGCGCTGCAGCGACTGTCGCGCGACACCGCGGGGGCGCTGCCGAGCTTCGGCGTGTTCATGAGCTGCGCCGGACGCGGCAGCTCCCTGTACGGCCAATCCGATGTCGACGTGCGCCTCGTCCGGGCGCGCTTCCCCGAGATCCCCATGGCTGGCATGCACTCGTCGTTCGAGATCGCGCCGCACGACGGCGCCGCGACGCTCCAGCTCTACACTGGCGTTCTTTCGATCTTCACCGCTCCGAGTTGACGATGACGACTGGTTCCTCCTTCGACATTCCTCTGCTGCGCCGAAAGCTGGGCGTGGCCGACGCGCTGCTCGCCGCGATCGTCGTGGCGGTGGTGGGCCTGATGGTCGTGCCGCTGCCGACCTGGCTGCTCGACTTGCTCCTGGCGTCGAACCTCGCGTTCTCCGTCGTCATCCTGCTGGTCGCCCTGTACGTGAGCGACGGCCTGAAGATCGCGAGTTTCCCCAGTATTTTGCTGCTCACCACGCTGATCCGCCTGGCGCTGAACGTGTCCTCCACGCGCCTTATCCTGCTGCAGGCCGACGCCGGTGAAGTGATCCGCGCCTTCGGTCAGTTCGTGGTGCGCGGGAACTACGTGGTCGGTGGCGTGGTCTTCTTGGTGCTGACGATCATCCAGTTCGTGGTGATCGCCAAGGGCGGCGAGCGCGTGGCCGAGGTCGGCGCGCGCTTCACGCTCGACGCGCTGCCCGGCAAGCAGATGGCGATCGACGCCGAGCTCCGCAGCGGCTCCATCGACTCGAACGAGGCGCGGGCCCGTCGCACGGCCCTCTCGCGCGAGAGCCAGTTTTACGGCGCGATGGACGGCGCCATGAAGTTCGTGAAGGGCGACGTGATCGCGTCGCTCTTGATCGCCGCCATCAACCTGATCGGCGGCCTGGCGATCGGCGTGATGCAACGCGGGATGAGCGCGGAGGCGGCGCTCAAGCGCTACGGGCTGCTCACGATCGGCGACGGCCTGGTCACGCAGATCCCGTCGTTGATCTTGGCCACCGCGGCCGGCATCCTCGTCACGCGCGTCGCGAGCGAAGATCCGGACCGGCCCCTCGGCACCGAGCTCGCGAATCAGCTGCTCGGGCAGCCGCGTGCGCTGCTCGTGGCCTCCGGCTTCGTGCTGCTGCTCGCAGCGGTGCCCGGGCTGCCTTCCCTGCCGTTCTTGCTGATCGGCGTGCTGTTGTTCACGGCCGCGCGCGGCAGCGAGCGCGCGCAACGCCGCGAGCTACGGGCCGCGAGCTTCCGCGACGGCGCGCGCAAACGGCCGAAGTTCGTGCCCGGTGTCGTGCCGTGGGCCGTCGAGCTCAGCCCCGATCTGTTCGCGCTCGCCGAGGACGAGCGCCGCGGCGGGCAGCTCCGCCCAGGCCTGCACAGCGCGCTCGCCGAGGTTCAGACTCGGCTCTTCGCTCAGCTGGGCGTGCCGCTGCCCGAGGCCGCGCTGCGCGAGAATCGCGCGCTCCCCGCGCGCACGGCCGTGCTTTCGCTGCAGGAGATCCCCGCGGCGACCTGGCTCGTCCCGAGCGCTGTCGGCACCGACGACATCCCCGCCTTCCTCGGCGACGCCGCGCTCGGCGCGCTCCTGCCGCGCGCCTCGAGCTTTCTCGGAATCGCCGAGACCCAGGCGCTGCTCGACCAGGTGGAGGCCGGCGCGCCCGCGCTGGTGCGCCAGGCCGTCCCCAAGCCGGTCTCGCTGCCCGTCTACGCCGAGGTCCTGCGGCGGCTGCTCGAAGAGCGCCTCAGCATCCGCGACCAGCGCACGATCCTCGAGGCCCTGGCCGCGATCGGCGGCGTCGAGAAGGATCCGCTGAATCTGGCCGAGTTCGTGCGCGCTCAGCTCCGCCGCAGCATCACCCACCGCCTCGCGGGCAGCGCGCGGGAGCTGCCGGTGCTGGTCCTCGACTCACCGCTCGAGGAGACGATCCGGGGCGCCTTGCAGCGCACCCCGGCGGGCACGTTCCTCGCGCTAGCGCCGGCCGTCGCGCGCGACATCGTCAGCTCTGTGCGAAACGCGCTGCAGAGCTGGCCCGCGCCGAGCCGCCCGGTGCTGCTGGCACAGCCGGACATCCGGCGCTTCGTGCGAAAACTCCTGGAAGTGGAGTTCCCGGAGCTCGAGATCGTGTCGCCCGTGGAGCTGATGCCGACGCTGCAGCTCAGAGCCGTGGCGCGAGCCGTGCCGAGCTGATCATCCCCTGTCGATCATCATGCGCCGCGGAGCGATCCCGCTCTGCTCGATGAGCCGCTTGGCTTCTTTCTGAAGCAGCGGGTGCGTGCGCTTCATCAAGAAGCCCGCCAGCAGGCGCGGGTCCTGCTTGAGCAGCTTGGTGAGCGCCTTCTTCATGGTCTTGGTGTCGCCCACGTGTGCCGAGCCGAACGCCGACGCGCGGTAGAGCTGCGGGCGGATCTGCTCGAAGGTCGCGTCCTCGAAATCGAACAAGGCCAGCGTTCCTTGGGCTTTCTTGGCGTTCCCGCTGCGGGCCCAGGCTTCCGCGCAGACGGCCGCCAGCATCGCGCGCGTGCGCGGCTCCTGATGGCGGCTGAGCGTGATGCCGTCTACCAGGCGGCGCGCGTCGGCGACCTCGCCGAGCATCAGGTGGATCATGCCGCGCTGGCCGCGCGCCTCGTCGGCGACGTTGGCCATCACCTTCTCGAGGTTGATCTGCTCGAGGGTGGCGAGCGCCTTCTTGGGATCTTCCTGGAGCTCGAGCTGGGCCTTGGCGAACAGGGCCGCCGGGTCGTTCTTCTTGTACGTCGCCTCGAGCTGGCTGATCGCCGCCTTGCGATCCTCGGAAGACTCGACCTTGCTCAAGATGCTGGCGACGCCGCGCGCCTTCTTGGCCTGGCGCAAGGCGAACACGATCAGGCCCGCCGCGAGCAGCGTGATCACGGCCGGGATGCCGATCAGGATCGCCTTCGTGGTCTTCGAGATCACGATCGTGGCGATCAGCCCGCACAGCATCCAGACCCCGAGCAACGGGATGCCGAGGCGCAGCAGCAAGGACCGGATCTGCTCCTTGCCCAAGGCGTCGGGAATGGCCTGCTTCTGAAGCCCTGCCGGCTTGTCGAGACCGGGCTTGTCGACGCTCTCTTTCTGTTCGAGAGAGCGCTTGAGCTTGCGCGTTTCCTTCGCCACGGCACGCCTATAGCGCGCCCGGGTTGGCCGCTCAACCCGCGGAGGACGCGATACTGCGCCCGCCACCCGTGGGCGGAAGCAGGCTATCGGGCGGCGTGTCGGGCATGGCCTCGAAGCGGAAGTGCTGGAAGATGCTCTGCGCGAGCGACAGCGCGGGTACCGCCAGGAGCGCGCCCCAAAGTCCGAAATAGTGCTCGCCGATCAACAGTGACATCACCACCAGCACCGGGTGGATCTTGGCCGCGACCCCGATGATCTTGGGATTCAGCAGGTTGGCCTCGATCTGATGGATACCGATGATCCAGAGCAGCACCCAGAGCGCGATCCAGAACCCCTGAGTGAGCCCGATCAAGACGGCCGGCACGCTGCTCAAGATCGAGCCGAAGATCGGCACGATGCTCATCATGCCGGCCACGATCGCGAGGATCGGCCAGTATTTGAGGTCGAACATCCAGAAGCCGATCGCCGAGAGCACGCCGTTCACGCAGCAGATCATCAGCTGTCCGCGCACCACCCCCGCCAGGCCGCGGTCGATGCGGAACAGCAGGCGGTCGAAGCCGATCCGGGCGCGGGGCGGCACGAGCGAACGGAAGAAATCGAGGATGCTCTCGCGGGTGTGCATCAGGTAGCCGGCGACCATCAGCGTCATGAACAGCAAGAAGATGCCGCGGGCCACGCCCTTCACCACCTCTTGACCGATCTTCACGAGCTGGAAGGCGTTGCGCTTGGCGTAGCCGACGAACTCGTCGATGCCCTGGTTCATCAGCTCGACGACGTTCACGCCCGGCGAGTCACGCTCGACCGCGGGCCCGACGCGCCAGTGGCCCGGCCCGTGCTGCACGACGTCCACGCCGCCGCCGATCTCGATCTGCAGCACGCCGTCCTGCTGGCGCACCTCGATCGCCGGCGCGGGCTCGGTGGCGGTGCCGCGATTGCGGTCACGCCCGACGCGGCTGAACACGCTGTCTGCCCAGGTCTCGACCTTGGGTCCCCAGTTGGCCGCGAGATCGTGGGTGAGCTCGGGCGCGTCGCGCATCAGCTTCACGCCTTCGACGTAGACCCGCGGAAAGATGCCCGCTGCGAGCACGTACAGCGCGCCGCCCGTCACGGCGTATACGAACAGGATCGCGACCGCGCGCGGCATTCGCAGCCGCTCGCAGCGTGCCACGAGCGGCGTCAGCACGTAGGCGACGATCGTGGCGATGATGAACGGCAGCAGCACCTCGGCCGCCCAGATCACGAGCGCCAGCGTCAAGGCGCCGCTGATCGACAGGAACACGATGCGCCGACGGCTCCACCCGCCGTATCGAACGGAGGGGGGATCGGACACGCTGCTCGGTGGGTTCACTGCTGCGGATCTTTAGCACTCCTGTCGCGCAGGATGCCCGAGTCGAGAGCTACAAAATGCTCACGGCGGCGGGTCCTCGTCGGACCGCCGCCGTGCAGCAACTCTACGTAGCGCTAGCGCTACTCGTCCGCATCGGGAGGCGGAGGCGCAACCGACGGGCTGCGCTTCATGCTCTCGAGCTTCTCCTTCAGCACGTCGCCGAGCGTCGCGCCCTTACCCTGCGATTCGCGGCGCATCACCATCAGCTGCTCGGCCTCCGGGCTCTCGCCGGGGTTTCGCATGGTGAGGGTGAGGCGACGGTCCATGCTGTCGACGTTCGAGACCTCGGCCTTGACCGTCTCGCCGGGCGTCAGGTGCACGCTCGGCGGGATTTCGTTCGAGAGGATGAGACCCTCGATGCCGTCCACGATCTTCACGAAGGCGCCGAAGTCCGCCACGCTGATCACGGTGGCCGCTTCGACCACGGTGCCCGGCTTGTAGGCATCCATCGCGCCCGCCCACGGGTCGTCCCAGAGCTGCTTCACGCCCAGGCTGACCTTCTTCTCGTCGTGGTTGATGCTGAGGATGATGGCTTCGACGTCGTCGCCCTTGTTGTAGACGTCCGCGGGGTTGTTGATCTTGACCGTCCAGGACAGGTCGGTCTTGTGGACCATGCCGTCCACGCCTTCTTCGATGCCGACGAACACGCCGTAGTCGGTGATCGAGCGGACCTTGCCGCCGATCTTGTCGCCCGGCTTGTACTTGTCGGTGAAGAGCGTCCACGGATCGGGCTCGAGCTGCTTCAAGCCCAGGCTGATGCGCTTGGACTTCGAGTCGACCTCGAGCACCTGGCACTCGAGCTCTTGACCCACCTCGAGCACCTTGGACGGGTGCTTGATCTTCTTGGTCCAGCTCATCTCGCTGACGTGGATCAGACCCTCGACGCCCGGCTCGAGCTCGACGAACGCGCCGTAGTCGGTGAGGCTCATCACCTTGCCGCGGACGCGCTTGCCGAGCGGATACGCCTCTTCGGCGTGGTTCCAGGGATCTTCCTGGGTCTGCTTCAGGCCGAGGCTGACGCGCTCGGTCTCGGCGTTGTACTTCAAGACCTTGACGGTGACTTCGTCGCCGACCTTGAAGACTTCGCCCGGGTGCGTGACGCGGCCCCACGACATGTCCGTGATGTGGAGCAGGCCGTCGATGCCGCCGAGATCGACGAACGCGCCGTACTCGGTGAGGTTCTTGATGGTGCCCGTGACGACCATGCCCTCTTCCAGGGTCTGGAGCGTCTTGGCCTTCATCTCGTCGCGCTCGCGTTCGAGCAGCGCGCGCCGAGAGAGCACGATGTTGCCGCGCTTCTTGTTGAACTTGATGACCTTGAACTCGTAGGTCTGGCCGATCAGCTTCTCGAGGTTCCTGATCGGGCGCAGATCCACCTGCGAGCCAGGCAAGAATGCTTTGACGCCGCCGCGGATGGTGACCGACAGGCCGCCCTTCACGCGCTGGCTGATGGTGCCTTCGATGATCTCGTCACGCTCGCACGCGCTCGAGATCTCGTCCCACACCTTCATCTTGTCGGCCTTCTCCTTGGACAAGGAGATCAGACCGTCGTCGCTCTCGCGACTTTCGATGAACACGTCGACGCGATCGCCGGCCTTGACGGTGATGCCGCCGTGAGCGTCGAGGAACTCCCCACGGGAGATCACCCCTTCGCTCTTGCCGCCGATGTCGACTACGACCGTGTCGCGCGTGACTTGCACGACGATGCCAGAGACGATTTCGCCTTCGCCTCCCAGATCAGTCGTCTCTTCGCTGGCCTCGAAGAGTGCTGCGAATCCGGATGCGTTGCCACGATTCGCCGTGGCGGTTTGAGTGTCAGTCATGAACGGTTACGATGCCTCCAGTCCTTATTGGGCTAGTCTTCCGCTGTGGGACCCTAAAGCCCGCGCCGAGCTGCGCGGGCGCACCGGTCTCGCACGGAGACGCGCTCAGGTAGCGCACCCCCTCCGTCGAGTCAAACGCGAACCTTTGGGCGTGGTCCCGGCGGGCTCCCCGCGGCTCTGGCGCGTGTCGCGCTGCGCTAGCGGCTACTTCGGAGGCCCGTGAGGCGCTCGGCGAGGGTCTCGGCGGCGCTGTTGCTGAGACTGAGCTCGCTCGTCACGCGGCCGTTTTCATTGCGGATCACGGCGTGTCTCGCGACATCGGCCAGGACTGGATCCAGCCCGCCAATCTGCTCGAGAAGGCCGCGCAAGGCCGCTTCAGCCGCCGCGGGGGGGCCAGCCGTCTCCGCGGAAAGCTGCACCAAGATCACCGAGCCCGCGCGATAGCTGGCTTCGAGGCTCGACAGCGGGGACGGAAGCCAGGGGCTGCTCACTTTCAGCCCCCCGGCTCCCTGACCGAGCAGTGCGGGGCCCTCGGACGGCGAAAGCACGCTGCGCAGCCGCGGCTCGGAGGCCGCGAACAGCAGAGCGCCGTCGCTCGCCTGCGCGAAGAAGAGCCCGCTTCCCACGGCCCAGATGCCGCCGCGCTCGGTGACCGCTCGGCCTTCGCCGCGCAGCACCTCCGCGAGCGTGGCCGAAAGCGCGCGGCGAGACAGCGGCCCGCCCAGCGCGATCACCCAATCGTTCTTGCTTGCGCCCAGCGCTACCACCACTTCGCGCACCTCGCCGCCGAGCTCGATGCCCGCCGCCTCGAGGCGCTGGCGGCGGTCGCTCGAGCCGAGGTCGGCGAGCGGGAACACCGAGCGCCGGAAGGGCTCGTAGAACATCACGTGCGTGAGGTCGAAGCGCGCCGCGAACGTCGCATCGCCCGGCACGTGCTGAGCGGCCACCGGCTCGTAAGCGACGAAACCCCGATACACCACGACCGCCGCGGCGAACCCGATCGCGAGCAGCAGAACGAACGCCACGGCTATCCAGCGGAACCGGATTCGTTTACGGGAGCCTTCCGGCGCTTGGTCGGTCACGGCGGCGCGGACGGTAGCACGTCGCTCGGAGACGTCTCGGCGCCCGGCCCTGGACCACAGCCGTAGCCGGCCGCGCAGGCAGCCAGCGCTTTGACCCGCTCCACGGGCAGAGACAGCGTCAGCGTCACGCTCGAGCCCGCGGGCTGCACGCGCACCCGCTCGAGAAAGTGAAAGCCCGAGCCGGCCAGCCGCGACAGCACGAGCTCGATCGGCCCGGCTATTTCTTCAGCCCGCTCGGGGTTCGCATAACGGAGCTCGACCACGAGCTCGAGCTCGTCTGCGCGCCGGTCGAGCGAGCACGTGAGCTGGTCGGCGCCGTCGAATAGCCGACTCAGCGTGGGTGCTCGCGCCCGCAGTCGTTGCGACAGGGCCGGCACGCGCGCCGCGAGCGCCGCAATACCGGTCTCGGGTGCGCGGAGCGGCGCCTGCCCCTCACCGCGTTCGAGCGTCAGCTCGAGCGCGTCGATTTCCGCCGTCGAGCCGACCACCACGCGATCGGGCTCGCGCAGGTAGATCACGGCGGGGGTGGCGCGCAGCTTCGGTGCCGCGCGTTCGTAGCGGAGCACGACCCCGCCGAGCCGCTCGGGCCGGTCCCAGGGCGGCTCACCGCCGATCGCCTCCGGCACGAGCCCTGCGAATTTGCCGCGCGCGACCAGCACGTTGTCGGTGAGCTCGGGCGAGAGCCCCGGCCGCGCTCCGAGCCAGACCGTGTCGGCGCGCGAGAACAGGCGGAGCAACAGCCGGCCCGTATCGCCGTCGGCATCCGCACCCGGCGCGCGCGCCAGCATTTCGTCGAGCGCCGCCTCGAAGCCGAGCCCGAACAAATCGCGCAGCCGCGCGAGGTCGACGCGCAGCACCAGATCGAGATCGCCCGGGATCGCCAGGGCAGGTTCTTCGAGCGCGGGCGGAGGCGGCGGCGCCGGCGGCAGCGGTGGGGTGCACGCGCTCGCCTGCAGCGCCCAGGCCGCCCAAAAGACGCACGCGACGCAGGTGTTTCTTCGGCCTTTCACGCCTGCCCGGCCAAGAGCCGTTCCGCCGCGCGCACACGTTCGACGATCTGCCCGACGACCTCGGACACCTCGAGCGCCGAGCTGTCGAGCACCATCGCGTCGGCAGCTTGCTTGAGCGGCGCCACCGCGCGCGTGCTGTCGCGCTGATCGCGTTCGATGACTTCTTGACGGACGCGCTCCATCTCCGGCTTTTCGCCGCGCCCCCGCAGCTCCTCGAAGCGCCGCCGCGCGCGCACCTCGACGCTCGCCGTGAGGAACACCTTCACTTCGGCGTCCGGGAACACGACCGTGCCGATGTCTCGCCCCTCGAGCACGACTCCCCCGCCCTCGCCGGCGTTCCGCTGCAGGGCGAGCAGCGCGGAGCGCACTCCGGGCACGGCCGAGACCTTGCTCGCGCCCTGGCCCATCGCGAGCGTACGGATCGAGCCCGATACGTCTTCGCCCGAGAGCAAGCTGCGCAAGGTTCCGTCGCTCGCCCGCTCGAGCTGCACGGCCCGGCTCTGCGCGAGCTTTTCCGCATGAGCCGAGACCGCGCCCGCGTCGTCCCAGGACACGCCGGCGCGCTCCGCCGCGAGCGCCACGGTGCGGTACAGCGCGCCCGTGTCGAGCAGCACGTAGCCGAGGCGCTCGGCGACCAGCCGCGCAACCGTGGATTTACCGGCCCCCGCCGGTCCGTCGATCGCCACCACGGGCCGCTTCACGAAACCACCTCCAGGTCGGCGCCCAGCGCCCTCAAGGTACCGACGAAACGCGGAAAGCTCACCGCGATGCAGTCGGCGCCTTCGATCACCGATTCGCCGTCGGCCACGAGCGCCAGCACCGCTGCCGTCATGGCCAGCCGGTGGTCCCCGCCGCTCTTCACGCGGGCAGCGCGCAGCGGGCCGTCGGGCTTGCCCTCGATCGACAACCCCTCCGGGTGTTCTTCCGCCCGGACGCCGAACGCGCCGAGCAGCGCGCACAGCGCGGCGATGCGATCGGGTGTGTCCTCGCGCAGCTCGCCGGCGTCGCCGATTTCGCTGGTGCCGCGCGCCCGCGCCGCGAGCGCGCACAGGATCGGGATCTCGTCGAGCGCGCGCTGGGCGAGCTCGCCGGACACGGCCGTGGCGCGCAGCACCGAGCCCTGCGAGCTCACCTCGCCGAAGGGCTCGCCCATGCTGTCACCCCCAGGGGTGATACCCATGCGCCCCCCGAACAGGCGGATCGCCTCGAGCACGGCGGCGCGCGTCGGGTTCAACCCGGTGCGCCGCGTCGCGACCCGGCTCTCGGGGACGATCTGCGCGGCGCACAGCAAGAAGGCCGCGGAGCTGATGTCCCCCGGCAGATCGCTGACGAAGCCGCGGATCGACAACGGGCCGCGCGGCGGATAGAGCCGCAGGATCGGGCCCAGGGTCTCGATCGGCACGCCCGCTGCAGACAACAGGCGCTCGGTGTGGTCGCGCGCCACGACTTGCTCGTGGATGGTCGTGGGCCCGCTAGCGAACAACCCGGAGAGGAGGAGCGCGCCCTTCAAGTGATCGTTGGCGCGGGCGAGCACGTGCTCCACGGGCCCGAGCGGGTGCTCCGCCGACACGCCGTGCAGGACCAGCGGTGGGAGCAACCAATCGTCGATCGTGCGGGCGTCGATCCGCGCTCCGCGGCGGCGCAGCGGCTCGACGGTGGTGCTCACGTCGAGCTCCGAGAGCCGCTCGGCGGCGGTGAGCTCCGACCGAAACGGCTGCCCGGCGAGCACACCCGTCAAGAGCCGCAGCGTGGTCCCCGAATGCCCGCAATCGATCGCGGCTTCGGGCGCTTTCAACCCCGCGAGGCCCACGCCGCGCAGCTTCACCGTGCCGCGCCCGTCGTCCTCCGAGCGCACGCCGAGCGCCGACAGCGCGCGAAGCGTGCCCAGGTTGTCGTTGCCGTAGGCGAAGCCGCGCAGCTCGCACGGCCCGTTCGACAGCGCGGCGATGATCAACGCGCGGTGCGTGATGCTCCGATCGCTCGGCACCGGCACGCTGCCGCGGAGCGGACTTTTGCACGGGCGAACGAGGAGATCTGCCATGAATCACTGGGACGGCGGCGAGACGCTCGCCAGATAGCTCTGCGCCTTGTCGAGCAGGACCGCGACGGCTTGGCCGTCCACGCCCGCGACGAATCGAACCTTGTCCTCTTCCGCCTGCGCGTCGAGCTTTTTTATCGGCTGGGGAAAGCCGAACAGCGCCATCACGACCGAGTAGTTGCCGAGCTGGCGATAGAGGCCGAGCATCTTGTCGGAGCCGCGCTTGGCGCCCTCCGGCGTTTCGTAGGTCAGCGTGCCGGCCAGGTTCAGCCCGGGGTCCTGGAAGTTGCCGACCAGGTTCGCGGTCTTCATGCCCTCGAGAAACTGGAGCTCGCCGCGGGCCGCCTTCGGCAGCGGCTGCGAGGTCAGATCCGCGCCGGCCGAAACCGGAGCGGTGGGCTTCTCGAGGATGTCGACCATCCACGCCGAGAGCCGGCGCTGGACGCGCCCCTCCTCGATGCGGTCGAGCGCGCGGCGCATCCCGGTTTCATTGCCGAAGATCACCGTGCGCTCGGTGAGCACGGTGAACCCGAGCCCGCCGGCCGTGTAGAGCGTGCGCTTGGCGTAGGTGCTCTTGACCACCGGCATGCCTGCCACCGTCTTCAGCTGCCCTTCGGCCGCTGCGATCTTGTCGGGCTTGAAAGTGCCGATCGCCACGCCGGCCACGTCGGCACCCTGCATGGAGTACGAGCCGACGTAGACGCGCTCGAGGTCCCGCGCCGGCTCGAACTCGGCCGCAGCCGGCAGCGGAGAGCGCGCCCGGACGATCGACAACAGCGCTCCGCCGAAGTTCGACTGGAACATGGCCTTGGCGTCGAGCGTCATCACGCCCACGGCGTTTCCGGGCAAGAGCGCGAGCGGATCGGCGTCGATGGCCGGCGCCGTCAGCGCCTTGCCGTCGCCCGTGCGCACGATCACGTCCTCGGGCTTCGCACAGCCGCCGAGCGCGAGCGCGAGCAGCGCGGCGAGAGCGAGCCGGGGCCTCCAGCGGCTCACGAGAGAACCTCCGCCAAGCTCTCGAGAAACCGGGAATTTTCGGCAGACGTGCCGACCGTGATCCGCAGACTGGTCGGCAGGTTGCCGAACGGCCGCACGATCACTCCTTTTCGCAGAAGCGCGTCGTAGATCGGCCGCGCCGGGCGCTTCACGTCCGCAAGCACGAAGTTCGCCTGGCTCGGCGCCACGCTGACGCCCAGCCGGGTGAGCTCGCGCGTCAGCCGCTCGCGTTCGCGCAAGTTGTGGCTGCGGCTCTTCTCGAGGTGCTCCTGGTCCGAAAGCGCAGCGACTGCAGCGGCTTGCGCGACGATGCTCACGTTGAACGGAGCTCGCACGCGGTTCATGTAATCGACCAACCGCGCCGGCCCGACCGCGTAGCCCACGCGCAGCCCGGCGAGTCCGTAGATCTTCGAGAACGTGCGCGTGACCAGCAGCCGCTCGCGTAACCCGCGAAGCTGCATCGAATCCGGAAAGTCCGGCGCGTCGGCGTACTCGATGTAGGCCTCGTCCATCACGATCACGACCTCGGGCGGAACCTCGCGCAGCAGTCGTTCCACGGCGCTCCGTCCGACGTGGGTGCCCGTTGGATTATTGGGGTTCGCGACGAACAAAACGCGCGTGTTCGGGCGCACCGCGGCCGCCATCGCCTCGAGGTCGTGCGTGAGGTCGCGCGTCGGAACCGCCGTGAACGGAACCCCGCCGGACAGCGCCGCGATTCGATAGACGACGAACGCCGGCTCGGCGAACACGACGTGGTGCTCGGGACGGGCAAAGGTGCGCACGACCAGATCGAGCAGCTCGTTCGAGCCGTTGCCCTGGATCACCTCGCCCATATCGATGCCGTGCTGCGCGGCGATCGCCTCGCGCAGGCGGTAAGCGGCGCCGTCGGGGTAGAGATGCAGCTCGCCGATCCGCGCCCGCGCCGCTTCCAGCGCCTTCGGGCTCGGGCCGAGCGGGTTCTCGTTCGACGCGAGCTTGATCGCAGACGTCACGCCCAGCTCGCGCGCGAGCTCCTCGATGGGCTTGCCCCCTTCGTAGGGGACCAGAGTTTCGACCGACGGCAACACCAGGGGCGAAGTCATTCGCCCGGAAGGTTATCACCGGATCCGCGGTTTATCTCTGAGCCGGAAAGGAGCCGAGCAGTCGGTAGTAGCGGACGCTGCGGCGGACCGCCTCGAGCGCCGTGACCACCGAGCGGTCCGAGGCATGGCCGCTGATTTCCACATAGAACAGGTACTCGATGCCGTCGCGGCGCACTGGCAACGACTGCAAGCGGCGCAGCGTGATGCCACGCTCGGCCAGGTGCCGGAGCACGTCGTAGAGGGCGCTCGGCGTCTCGTTGGTGCTGAACAGGAGGCACGACACATCGTGTCCCGAACGCGCGGCCGGGCGCGAGCCCGCGATGATGTGCCGCATCTGCAGGTCAGAGACGTCACCGACGTTCTCGCGCACCGGCACGAGCCCGGCGATGCGGCCTGCGCGCTCGGGCACGACCGCGCCGCTCGTCGGTGACTCTTTCGCGAGCTCGGCGGCCACCTGCGGCGAACGCACGTCGATGATGCTCACCCGAGGCAGCTCCGCGTCGAGGAAGCGCTGACACGCGGCGTGGGCGAGCGCCGTCATGTACACCTTCTCGAGCGCGCCGACCTCTCCGCCCGTCGACATCAGGTGGTAGGTCGCGCGCGTCGTGCGCTCACCGACGGCCATCAGCTCGGTCTCGGCCAGGGCCATCAACGACAGCGGCACCAGGCCGTCCACCGAGGACTCGAACGGCAACACCGCGAACGCCGCGCGCCCGCGCGTGACCTCCGCCAATGCCTCGGCGACGGTCGCGCATTCGATGGTCTGCGCGGAGGCGCCGAACACCTCGAGCGACGATTGATGACAAAACCCGCCGTCTTGCCCGGCGACGGCGACGCGCACCGGCATTTCGATGGCCCGTGCCGCCGCGCCGATTTCTCGGAAAATCGCGCGCAGAGAGGCCTCGGGTAGCTCCCCGGTGGAGCTCGAGACGACCCGATCGAGCCAGCCCTTCTCGTCGAAGTCGAAGCTCACCTCGGACTCGAGCGCGCCGTGGATCCGCTGCGACAGCCGCGCGCGCTGATCCAGCCGCTCGCGGATCTCCTGGTCGAGTCGCGCGATCTGTTCCCTCAGCTCCGCGACCTGGCGCCCTCGCTCCGCCATCTGGAGCCTTAGGAGCTGCTCGCGGCAGGCTTCGCCGCCGGCGTGCTGGTTGCTGCCGGAGCGGCGGGCTTGGCCTCGGTGCTCGTGCTCGTGCTCTTGGTCTCGGTGCTCGGGGACTTCGTCTCTTTCGCGCTGGCGGTGGCGCTCACGGCGGACGTGGTCTCACTGTCCGAGCTCGAGTCCTTCTTGCCGCCCTTCGACGAGCTGTAGAGGTCCGCGTACCAGCCGCTGCCCTTCAAAATGAAACCGGCGCCGCCCGACACTTGCCGCTTGGCCGTCTGCGCTGCGCACTTGGGGCATTCGGTGAGCGGGGCCTCGCTGATCTTCTGCTCCGCCTCCCATCCGTGCCCGCAAGCGGTGCAGATGTACTCGTACGTCATGGGAAATCCTCTCGCTGGCAAATGAGTCGCGAGCCGCGCCCTGTCAACTGCATCGTCGCGGGAGAAGCCTCAGAGCGCCTACATCCGCGCCGAACAGCCGAGATTTCGGGTTTGCCCCAGCTTTTTTCGCTTGTGCGCATCCGTTCAGCGGGGGTAAAGAGGACGGATAACGGCACCGCGTGACGATACAAGCAGTGGCACCCTCGGCTCCACGGCAGATCCCGCTCTGGGGATGACCGGCCGAGGGGCTCGGGGCCATCAGGCCACTGCTATATAAGGGCGTCACCGGTCCAAGGTCGAGGAACCGTCAGCGATGCATATCAAGAAGCTCGAGATCGCAGGCTTCAAGTCCTTCGTGGACCGGACTGTGATCCACTTCGACCACGACGTGATCGGCGTCGTCGGGCCGAACGGTTGCGGCAAGTCGAACATCGTGGACTCGATTCGCTGGTGTTTGGGCGAACAGAGCGCCAAGCACCTCCGCGGTCGCGCGATGGAAGACGTGATCTTCAACGGCTCCGAGTCGCGCGGACCGGCTGGCCTGGCGGAGGTGACGATCACCTTCGACAACACGAACCCGGAATATGCGGCATCGCTGCCGATCGAGTTCAAGGACTATCCCGAAATCGCGGTCACTCGCCGGCTATTCCGCGACGGAACCAGCGAATACCTGATCAACAAGACCCAGGTGCGCCTGCGGGACGTGACCGAGTTGTTCCTCGGCACCGGCGTCGGCACCAAGGCCTACTCGATCGTCGAGCAGGGCCGCATCGGGCAGATCGTCAGCGCGCGCCCGGAAGATCGCCGGCTGTTCATCGAAGAGGCCGCGGGCATCACCAAGTACCGCCAGCGCCGCAAGCAGGCCGAGCGGAAGATGGAGCTTACGCGCATCAACCTGGCGCGTATCACCGACATCGTCGCGGAGATCGACCGCGGCCGCGCTTCCTTGAAGCGTCAGGTCGCGAAGGCCGAGCGCTTCCTCGAGTACCGCCGCGAGCTCGACGACCTCGTGTTGCACGAGGCCAGCCATCGCCTGCTCGAGCTGATCGTGGTGCACCGCGTGGAGCGCGACGCCTACGCCGAGGTCGGCGCGCTGACCGGCGGCATGCGCGACCAGCTGCGCGAGGCCGACGCGCTGATCGAGGAAGTGCGGCGCGAATCCGCCCTGAGCGAGACGCGCACGGACGAGGCGTCTCGCCTGGCGTTCGACGCCGACAACAGCGTCAGCGCGCTGCACGCCGAGCTCGATCGCCTGCGCGATCGGCTGACGCACCTGAGCACGCGCCTCGACTCGGGCCGCGTCGAGATCGAGTCGATCGACGCGCGCATGGCCGAGCTCGCGACGGAGCGCGAAGGGCTCGCCGAGCGGATGGCCGAGCTCGGTACGCACGAGCGCACGCGCGAAGCGGACGCGCTGATGGAGACCGAAGCCCTCAGCACGCTGCAAGCGGAGGAAGCGCGCGCCAGTGAAGAAGTGCTCGGCTTGCGCAAGCAATCCGGCTCGCTCAGCGCGCAGTCCGCAGCGCTCGAGGCGCGGCTGGACGGCATCGCCCAGCGCGTGAAGGATACGCAGAACCGCGGCGAGCGCCTGGCGCAGGAGCGCGAGTCGGTCGATGCCGAGCGCACCACCACGGCCGCCCGCAAGACCGCGCTGGAACGCAGCCTGGCCGAGCTCGCCGAGGGCAAGCGCATGAGCGAGGTCGAGCGCCAGGAGCTCGAGACCGAGCTCGGGACGCTGAAGACGCAGCGCCACGAGACGGAGCGCGCGCTCGACACGCTGAAGAACGAGATCTCCGTCAAGCAGAACCGCCGCCGCGCGCTGGCCGAGCTCCACCGCCGGCTGGAAGGCGTCGGCACGGGCGCCAAGGCCCTCGTGTCCAAAGCCGATCCGCGCGTGCTCGGCATGGTCGCCGATCGGCTGGAAGTGCCGGAAGAGCTGACCTTAGCGGTGGCCGGCTTGCTCGGAACGCGGCTCCAGGCCGTGGTCGTGAGCGATCGCGGCGCCGGGCTCGAGCTGCTCTCCGAGCTCAAGGCCTCGCGCAAGGGCCGCGCGGACGTCGTGCCGGCTCGTCCGGGCTACCGCGCCGGCAGTCTGAGCCCCGCGGATCGCGATCCGCGCGCGCTCGGCCGCCTGAGCGATCGCCTCGGCTACTCCGAGGCCGACGAGCCTCTGGTGCGCGCCCTGGTCGGCGACGCGCTGCTCGCTCGCTCCGCCGAGGACGCGGTGGCCATCGCCGCGGCGCACCCGGGCTCGACCGTGGTCGCGCTCGACGGCACCGTGGCGCGGCCCGAGGGCACGGTCAGCGGCGGCAGCGGCGACGAGGTCGCCTCCTCCATGCTCGAGCAAAAGCGCGAGCTCTCGCAGCTCGCCGCGGAGCTCGAGCGCCTGGAGCCCGAAGCCGCGCGGCTCGGCCATCAGCTCGCAGAGCTCCGCGCGCGCACCGCCGAGGTCACGACCAACCTCGACCGCGCGCGCCGTGAAGCGCACCAGGGCGAGCTCGCTCAGGTGACCACGGAAAAAGATCTGACCCGCGCCACGGCCGACATCACGCGCGCCGAGTCGCGGCTCGCCACGATCGACGCCGAGCTCGCCGAGCTCGCGAAGACCGTCGCCTCCGTGCGCGAGGGCGAGGCCGAGGCGCTGCAACAGCTCGACGTCGTGCACGCCGAGCGCGAGCGGCTCGAGCGCGAGCTGGTCCGCGCCGAGTCCACTTTCTCCGAGTGGCGCGAGCGCGTGGCGGCGCAGTCGACGCTCGTCACCGAGCGCCGCGTGCACCTGGCGCAGGTCAAAGAGCAGCTCCAGGCGGCGCGCACCTCGCACGCGCGCGTCGAGTCTTCTCTGGCGGAGCTCGGTACCCGCGCCGAGCGCTTGCACGTCGAGCTCGACGAGGCCGCAAACGCCTACGGCGAGACCGCCGCCAAGATCCTGATCGGCCGCGAAGCGCGGGTCGAAGCGCTGGCGCGCTCGAAGGAGGCGCACGTCGCCCTCGAGCAGGCCCGCGAGGCCCTCGACCAGCACCGCCAGGCGCTGAACGAGCAAGAGCTGTCACTGAAGACGCTGCGCGACGGGCTCGAGGAGCACGACGCCAAGGCGCGCAAGCACGAGATGGCCGTCCAGCGCATCGAGCTCGAGCGCGAGCACCTGCTCACCAACATCAAGGAGCGCTTCCGCGGCCTCGATCTGAACCGGATCGTCGGCGACTACCACGCTCGCCCCGCGCCCGATCCCGAGCACCGCCGCCGCATCGACGAGCTGACGCAGCTCATCGACCGCATGGGCCCGGTCAACCTCGACGCCCGCGCCGAGCACGAAGACGCCGAGAAGCGCTTCAAGGATCTGAACGATCAGAAGGTCGACATCGAGCGCGCCCTGGAGGAGCTCGATCGTGCGATCCGTCACATGAACAAGGAGTCGCGGAAGCGCTTCCGCGAGACCTTCGAGGAGGTCAACAACCTGTTCAAGAAGACGTTCAGCAAGCTGTTCCGCGGCGGCCGCGCCGAGCTCCAGCTCACGGATCCCGAAGATTTGCTGGCGACCGGCGTCGAGATCGTGGCTCAGCCGCCCGGCAAGAAGCTCGGCAACATCGACCTGATGAGCGGCGGAGAGAAGGCGCTCACGGCCGTCTCGCTGATCTTCGCGATCATGCAGCACCGCCCCTCCCCGTTCTGCATCCTGGACGAGGTCGATGCGCCGCTCGACGAAGCGAACGTCACTCGTTACAACGAGATGGTGCGCGCGATGACGTCGCACTCGCAGTTCATCATGATCACGCACATCAAGAGCACCATGCAGAGCGTGGACGTCTTGTACGGCGTGACCATGGGCGAGCCGGGCGTGTCACGCATCGTCAGTGTGCGCGTCAACGAGGGCGCCGTCTCCCGCAGCGACTCGATCGTGGCCCGCGCGAGCGACGTCACAGAGAGCAGCCCGCCGGCCTCCGCCGAAGAAGTGGTCGCGGGCGTCGCCTGATGCCGAAAAACACGTACGGCGTCGCCTGACGCCAGAAAATGACGAAGGGCGCCCGACCGGCGCCCTTCGTCGTTTTAGCGAGAGAGCGGCCTCGCTACGGTGTCAGCGCCAAGCAGTAAATACCGCCGTAACCGCCGCCCGCGCCGACCGTGGGCACGCCGTTGGTCCCGCCCTTTTGCACGAGCTGCACGCCCGCCTGGCAGCCGCCGGCCATGTGCGCCTGGATCCAGCTCATGCCGCTGAATGCCGACCACGAGTGGCCGATCCGCGGCTGACCGCTGGCGGTGGTGCTGGTCCAGTCGTCGCAGGTGCTGCTGGAGCTATCCAACACACCGTTCGATTTGCTGCCGGTGAGCACGTCGTGGTTGTCGGGACAATCGGTGCCGTTGCAGCCGTCCTTGCCGTTCGGGGTGCCCGTCTCGTTCGGGAGGTCGTCGATGATCGCCG
>JAICQO010000097.1 GCA_025937835.1 Polyangiaceae bacterium | reverse complement strand
GTCTCGCTCGGCATCCAGGCCGCGCTCGCCGGCTTGCTCGGCGTGCACCTGGTGTTCGCGATCGGCGGGGCCGACATGCCGGTCGTGGTGTCGATGTTGAACAGCTACTCCGGCTGGGCCGCGTCGGCCGCCGGCTTCATGCTGTCGAACGACCTCTTGATCATCACGGGCGCGCTGGTCGGCTCGAGCGGCGCGATCCTCAGCTACATCATGTGCGCCGCCATGAATCGCTCGTTTCTGAGCGTGATCCTCGGCGGCTTCGGCGCCGAGGAAGGCAAGGCGCCAGCCAAGGGCTCGGCGGTGATCGAAGGCGAGGTCACGCCGATCAGCGCCGAAGAGACGGCCGCGCTGCTCGTCGAGTCGAAGAGTGTGGTGATCGTGCCGGGCTACGGCATGGCGGTCGCTCACGCGCAGTACCCGATCCACGAGATCTCCGAGTGGCTCCGGCAGCGGAAGAAGGCGGTGCGCTTCGCGATCCACCCCGTCGCCGGGCGTTTGCCCGGGCACATGAACGTGCTGCTCGCCGAGGCCAAGGTGCCCTACGACATCGTGCTCGAGATGGAGGAGATCAACGAGGACTTCCCCGAGACGGACGTGGTGCTCGTGATCGGCGCGAACGACATCGTGAACCCCGGAGCGCTCGACGACGCCTCGAGCCCCATCTACGGCATGCCCGTGCTCGAGGTCTGGAAGGCCAAGACCACGATCGTGATGAAGCGCGGCATGGCGGCCGGCTATGCCGGCGTCGAGAACCCGCTCTTCTTCAGGGACAACACCCGGATGCTGTTCGGGGACGCGAAGAAGAACGTCGATCTGATCCTGGGCGCGCTGCGCTCCGGCACGCAGAGCCGCGCGGCGGAATAATCTCGTGGGGCTGTGTCCCGTGGCCGGCCGGCGGGATCATTGAGCTGCCTGAAGGCGACCCGGGGTCGTTACCAATCGACTGCACCGGCTTTCCTGCCATCATCTGGCTTCGTGGCCGGTGGTTCCTTTGCCAGGTTCGTGACCTGAGATATGTTCCCTGGCCTCCTCAAGCTACGGTGCTTGGCCGATCGGCCGACGCTGTTCGGGCATTTCTGAGAGGCATCCCAAAGCGTCGATGAGCTCCCAAAGCTCCCCCAAAGCCGGTGACTCCCGCCTGTTGGACCAGGTCCTCGGGGTCGAGCCGCGCACTTACGGCGCGGACGACGACGACGCGACGATCGTGCTGCCGCGCGAGGCGGCGATGCCGGAGGACCCGACCCCGCCGCCCGTGACCGACTCCACGCCGGGCTCGACGGAGCTGCCGGCGACCGAGCCGGTCGAGGTCTCGAGCGGCGTGGTCATCGACCAGCGCTACCGGGTGCAGCGGCTGATCGGCCGTGGCGGCATCGGGCTCGTGTACCTGTGCCACCACGAGGTGCTCGAGAAGCCCGTGGCGATGAAGGTGCTGCGCCCGGAGTACGCGGACCAGCCCGAGGTGATCGAGCGCTTCGTCAACGAGGCGCGCGCGGCCTCCGCGATCAAGAGCAAGCACATCGTCAACACGCTCGACATCGGCTCGCTGCCGAGCGGCGCGCCGTACTTCATCATGGAGCACGTCGATGCCGACACGCTGGCGTCGATCCTCCAGGCACGGCACGCCCTGCCGATTGCCGAGGCGGTCGAGGTGGTGCGCCAGATGGCGGACGGGCTGGGAGCGGCCCACACGGCCGGCATCGTGCACCGCGATCTGAAGCCGGAGAACGTGTTCGTCGGCCGTGAGTCGGACGGCGCGACGCTGGTGAAGATCTTCGACTTCGGCGTGGCCAAGGTCACGCGTGCCAGGAGCCGGCTCACGCACGTCGGGGCGATCTTCGGGACGCCGAGCTACATGTCGCCGGAGCAGGCGCGCGGCCAGGCCGTCGATCCGCGCGCGGACATCTACGCGCTCGGGATCATGCTGTTCGAGATGCTCGCGGGTCACCTGCCGTTCGACGGGGACGACCCGCTAGCCGTGATGGCCCAGCACGTCGATGCGCCGGTTCCGCCGCTGAAAACGCCGGCTGGAGAAGCGGTACCACCCGCTGTCGAGGCCGTGGTGCGGCGCTGCCTCGAGAAGAACCGCGACGACCGTTATCCGTCGGTCGCCGAGCTGCTCGCGGATCTGCAAGATGCCGAGCACGCGCCGTCCGGGCCGCACCCGCTGCCGGCAAGCGAGGCGCACCCGGACCACGACGTTCACCCCGATCTGTTACTCCGCGACTCGCAGCTGCCCGAGATCGTCGTGCCGCTCGAAGAGGTGGCGGCCGCGCCGGTGCCGGCGGTCTCGCCTCGGCCTGCGGCGGTCTCGCCTCGGCCTGCGGCGGTCTCTCCGCGTCCTGCGGCGGTCTCGCCTCGGCCTGCGGCGGTGGCACATCGAGCAGCCGCCGCGCGCCCGGCCGCGTCGCCGGAGCCGAGCCGCACCTGGCCGTGGCTGCTGGCTGCGGCGTTCGGCGTGATTGGCCTCGGCGTCGCTTTCCTGCCGACGGGCAGCGTCGGCTCGATGGCGAAGTCGCTGACCGGCCCGCCCGCGACGGCCAAGGCGGCCGCGCCGCCCCGAGTTGCGGCCGTGGTCCCGCCCAAGAAAGAGACGGAAGTGCACCTCGTGCTCTCGCCGCTCGATGCGAACGTGTTCCTCGGCGAGAAGGACCTCGGGCAGATGCCGGTCTCGGTGAAGGTCGAAGAGGGCAAACCGCTCGTCGTCAGCGTGCGCCGCAAAGGCTATCGCTCGCGGCGCGTCGTGCTCGACGGAAAACAGACGCGGATCGTGGTCGGGCTCAAGCTGTCGAAGTAGCTCCGACTGCAACACTGAGCGGGGGATTTACCGCCGGAGGCGCTGTGGCGGGATTCCACTGGTTGGCAGCGCTCCTTCAGGGTTTCAGAGTTGCGTCATGGCCGACGTTGCGATGAACGGCTCACGGCTGCTGCGTGCTGGCGGCTTTGCTCTGGTGGCGGGCTCCGCTGCGTTCGTCGCGCACGTGATCTTGCGTTCGGTGGTCACGGCGGGCGCGGATCCGCTGGCGGTCGCGAGGGCAAGCTTCTGGGCTCCATTGAACGGCCTCGGGCTCGCGGGCGCGCTGCTGGTGTTGCTGGGCCTGCCCGCGATCGTGCCTCGGTTGAGCATCGCGGGAGGTCGGGCGGGTACAATCGGTCTCGCGCTGCTCGCGGTCTCGTGGACCTTTTTTGGTCTGTTTCTGAGCCTCTACAGCTTGCTCGTGCTGCCCTGGTTGGCCGAGCAGGCGCCCTGGCTGATGGGGGCGGGCGCGTCGCTTCCGTTCGCGTTCGTCGTGACGTTCGCGGTGGGCATGCTGAGCTGGATCGCTGGGGCGGTGCTGTTTGCGACACCGTTCATTCGTCACCGGGCCGGGCCAGCCTGGGTTGGCTACGTGCTGCTCGCTTCCTCGGTCGCGCTCGTCGTCGGCAACTTCGTGCTCGCGCCGAGCGGCCCCGTCGCGAACCTGCCGCTCAATCTACTGTCCAACTCGGCGCCCGTGCTGTTGTTGGCAGCCGTGGGGTATCTCGGTTTCCGGCTGTGCGCCGGCGCGCCGATGGCGCAGGCTAGCTAGAAAGCGTAGCGGGTTTCGAGCGCGGCGACGCGGCACGGCTGTCTGCGAGCTTGGCGAAGGTGCCCGTCAGCGCCAGCACCAGCAGCGTGAGCAGGCCGATCACGGCGTACAGACACGCTTCTTGAATCGCGGTTTCGTGATAACGCGAGCCGCCGGCAGAGCACGCGCCCGCGACGAAAGCCGCCGCGGACAGGCTCGGGACCCAGCAGAACCAGGCGACGCTGGTTTCGAGCTCGGGCTCGCGCGACAGCCGAGCGAAAGACAGCGGGAGCGCGACGATCAGCGCGTACTTGAGGACGGCGATTGGGGTGACGACCGCGGCGAGCAGCGCTTCGTTCGGCACCGTCGGCAGCCAGGCCAGCGCGAACTCGAAGCGCACGCGCTCGAAGCGCAGGGAACCGAGGCTCGCCCAGAAGCCGGCTACGACGGCGGCGGAAGCGACCAGACCGCGCAGCGCGGCCGGCAGCGCGCGATCGCGCGTGACGACCAAAACCGGGAAGGCGAGCAGAGTGAGCATGAGCGTCGCCCAACCGGCGTGGCGCATCGCAGGAGAAAGCACGAGCGGGACCAGCGCCAAGAGAACGCGCGCGCGTCGATCGAGCTCGGTACCCGCGGCATAGAGCACCGCGCCGGAGACCGCGCCGAACACGAGCATCGCGACGAAGCCGTCGCTCGACGGACCGCGCAGCTCTTGCAGAACCCAGGCTGCGGCCGACGCGCCGAAGCCGAGCCACGCCGCGCGCTCGCGGGCCTTGAGGCGGGCGAACAACACGAGCGCGAGCGCGAGCGGGAACATGCGGAACAGGGTGCGACCCGGCGCGAAGTAGTCGTCACCCGTGAAGTGCACGAGCAGTGGGAACGCGAGCAGCCCGGCAGCGGCCGCAGCGAGCCGGCCCACGGCGTAGAGGCGGCGTATCGCAAAGGCCACGGAGCACGCAACGACGGCGAACAAGGCCAGGTAATTGAGCGAGTTCGTCGCAGGGCCGAGCCAGAAGCTGCTGCGGAACACGCTCGCCCAGCCGGCGCCGAGGGCCGCGGAGATCGCGACGCAACCGAGGAGGCCGAGCGCGATGCGCCGGTTCTGCGCGCTCGGGAACAACCAGCCGAGGATCAGCACCGCCACGGCCAGACCGGGCAGGAAAACCAGCGCCTGACGGCGGAGCTCCGAGCGGCGGCTGTCGCGGCCCTCTTGGACGGCGCTGCGGATTGCCGCTTCTCGCACGGCGCTGCCGCCGAACGGCTGGCGCAGCGCGCGCGCCGGGACCTCGCCGTCGTAGGCGGGGGGCAACGGAGTGTCGACGGCGGCGCTGAGCAGCAGCGCGATCGTGGCTTGCTCGATGTCCACGCGACCGGGGGCGAAGGGCGGGCCGTACGCGAGATAACCGGGATCGGGGGTGTGGTTGCCGTGCTCGTCGTGGCCGTGATCGCCCGCGACGATCAGCGAGTCACGCTCGCCGAGCGCGGCGATCATTTCGCCGAGCGCCGCGTCCGCGTCGTGGAGCTCCTTCGCGTAGCGCGGCGTACCGGGGCCCGGCGAGTGAGAGGCCTTGTCGAGATCGACCAGGTGCACGAGCACGACGTCGGCAGCGGAGCCAGCGAGCCACTCCTTGGCCCGATCGCGGCCCGCCTCGTCCCAAGCGTAGACGGGCACCCCGGCCTGGACGTATTCGACGCGCGGCCCCCCGAGGCCGCCGAGCATGTGCGTGAACGTGTGGTCGGACGCGATCGCAACCTTCAACCCCCGAGCGTGCGCGAGCAGCGGGAACGACTCACCGCCGGCGTGGCGCGCTGCGAAGTTGTCGAGCGACGCCACGTAGCCCGCGTTCGAGCCCTCCAGCATGGTGCGCGTGCACGCCACCGTAGACGCCGGCAAACAGCCCGCAATCCGCCCCCACAAAGCCCGCTCGCGCAGCCGGTCGAGGCTCGGGAACAGCTGCGGATCTTCGGCGATCGAGGCCGAAAGACTGTCGACCATCACGAACAGCAGCTTGCCGCTGCGCGCGTTGCCCGGCTCCGCCTGGCCGAGCTGGTTGTCGGACAGCTCTCGCCCCGAACGGACCAGAAACAGCGTGACGAACACCGTGATGAACGGCAGCAAGAACCAGGGCAAACGACGCGACACCGCCCGTGGGCCGTACACCAGACCGCGGCGGATCGCTACCCAGTCGTCACGGTGCCCGCAGCCTGCGAACCCGCTCGATGACCGGCGGGTGCGAGTAGTAGAAGGCCGCGTACAGCGGGTGCGGGTGCAGGTTCGAGAGGTTGTCGCGGGCCAGCTTGAGCAGCGCGTTCGCGAGCTCGCGCGGCTGCCCGGTGAGCTCGCGCGCGAACTCGTCGGCTTCCCGCTCGTGTTTGCGCGACCAGAGCGCGGACAGCGGCGTCACGAAGAAGCCGGCGATCGAGGCGAGGAAGGCGAGCACCACGGCCCGCGCCGCGAACGAGAGCTCGCCCTGCCCCACGAGCGCCGGCAGGCCGGGCCAGGCGATGGCGCGCGAGGCCACGTAAATCGCGAGCAGCGCGACGGCCTGGGTCACGAGCAGCCGCTTCAGGATGTGCCCGAGCTTCCAGTGGCCGAGCTCGTGGGCGAGCACCGCCAGGATCTCCGAGCGGCTCATACGGGAGAGCAGCGTATCGAAGAGCACCACGCGTTTTACGCGGCCGAGGCCCGTGAAGTAGGCGTTCGAGTGGCTGCTGCGCTTGGAGGCGTCGATCTCGAGCACGCGCTCCAGCTTCACCCCGACGCGCTCGGCCAGGGCGCGCGCGTCGTTCGCGAGCTCTTCCGACGACAGTGGCTTGAACTGGAAGAACAACGGCTCGATCACGACCGGCGAGATCAGGATCAAGAACACGCTCATGCCGCAGAAGAACAGCCAGGCCCACAGCCAGTACAGTGTCGGCGCCGCATGCACGAGGCCCAGCGCGCCACCCGCGAGCGCGGCCGTGATCACCGCGCCGAGCAGCAAGCCCTTCAGCCAGTCCACGAAGAAAAGCTTGGGCGTGGTGCGGTTGAAGCCGTAGCGCGCCTCGACCACGAACGTCGCGTAAATCGACAACGGCAAGCCGATCACGGAGGAGAGCACGCCGAGCCCGACGAAGAACAGCACGCCGCGCGCGACGAACGACGTGGTGAGCGAGCCAACCCGCGCGTCGTACGCCGAAAGGCCCCCGCCGAATACGAAGGCCAGCACCACGAGGCTCGATGCCACCGCCGAAAACACGCCGAGCCGCGTGCGCTCGACCGTGTAACGCGCCGTCTGCTCGAGGGTCGCCGCGTCGGTCACGCCCTCGAACTCCGGGGGGAGCTCCCGCGCGTGACGGCCGAGGTGACGCAGATTGAGGCTCGCGAGCGCGACCCGGAGCAGCGTGACGGCGGCGTAGGCCAGAGCGAGGACGACCGGCATCGGCGCAGTGTAGCCCTCGGACGGGGCTCGTGATAACTCGCGTGCGGTGACGAAAGAGCGGTTGAAAGCGCTGCTGGCCGAGTACGGGCAGCTCGCCCTGTACACGTACCTGGGGCTATTCGCGGTGGTACTCACGGGGTTCATCGTCGCGATCAAGGCGGGCTTCGCCGTGGCGAGCACGGAAGGCACGCTCACGGTAGTCGGCGCCGCCTGGCTCGCTACCAAGGCCACGCAGCCGCTCCGGATCGCCGCCACGCTCGCGCTGACGCCGCTGGTTTCCGTCGCGCTGCGCAAGCTGCGCGGACAGCGAGCAACGCGGCCGCCGGCGCCGCCCGAGCCGACGCCCACGGAGCCCAAGGCCGACTGAGCTAGTCCGGGCGACAGATCGAAAACAGCACCGCGTCCGTGGTGTGGCCGCGCAGCATCAGCCGCTTTCTGAGCAGGCCCTCGCGCAGCGCGCCGGCTTTCTCAGCGACGCGCTGGCTGCGCAGGTTGCCTACCGCCGCCAGGATTTCGAGCCGGTTCAGGTCGGTATTGCGGAGCGCCCACTCGGAGACGAGCTTCACGGCCTTCACGGCCACGCCGCGGCCCATGGCGGAAGCGCGCACCCAGTAACCGAGGTTCGCGACGGCGTTGAAGCGGCTGATCTGATTCAAACCGCAGCCGCCGAGGAAGCGCCCATCGCCCGTGACGATCGCGAAGTCGTACATCGAGCCGTCGGCGTGGCCGCTCTGGGTGGTGGTGATCCAGCTCGCGGCGTCGGCGAGCGTGTACTCGGGGTGCGCCCAGGGCATCCACGGCGTGAGCTCGACCAGCGATTCCCGAACTGCGGCGTACAACTCCGGCGCGTCGGGTTCCTGATACGGGCGGATCCGGATCGTTTCAGCCACGGGACGGCCGGTAGCATAGCGTGATTGGCGCCGGCTGCCCGGGCGCGTATACAGCCCTCGCCATGCCGGAATTCATTTTCACGATGCAGGAGGTGACCAAGGTCCACCCTCCCGACAAGAAGGTCCTCGAAAACATCACGCTCGCGTTTTACCCGGGCGCGAAGATCGGCGTGATCGGCTCGAACGGCTCCGGCAAGAGCAGCCTGCTCAAGATCATGGCCGGCGTGGACAAGGAGTTCCTCGGCGAGGCGCGCGCGCATCCCGGCACCAAGATTGGCTACTTCGCGCAGGAGCCGGAGCTCGGCGCGTTCAAGACCGTGCGCGAAGCCGTCGAGGACGCGGTCCAGGAGACCCAGTCTCTGCTCAAGCAGTTCGAAGAGGTGAGCATGAAGCTCGGCGAGCCGCTGTCGGACGACGAGATGACGGCCGTGCTCGAAGCCCAGGCCAAGCTCCAGGACCGGATCGACGCGGCCGACGCCTGGAACCTCGATCAACGCGTGGATCTGGCGATGGAGGCGCTGCGCTTGCCGCCGCCGGAAGCCGAGATCGACAAGCTCTCGGGCGGTGAGCGCCGGCGCGTCGCATTGTGCCGGCTCTTGCTCAGCCGCCCCGACATGCTGCTGCTCGACGAGCCCACGAACCATCTGGACGCCGAGTCGGTGGCCTGGCTCGAGCGCTACCTGAAGGAGTTTCCGGGCACCGTGATCGCGGTCACCCACGATCGTTACTTCCTCGACGACGTGGCGGAGTGGATCTTGGAGCTCGACCGCGGCCGCGGTTATCCGTTCAAGGGTAACTACTCCGGCTGGCTCGATCAGAAGGCGGCGCGGCTGTCGATCGAGGAGAAGCAGGAGAGCGCCCGTCAGCGCAAGCTGAAGCAAGAGCTCGAGTGGGTTCGCGCGTCACCGCGCGCGCGCCAGGCCAAGAGCAAGGCCCGCCTCGGCGCCTACGAAGATCTGTTGAACCAGGCCAACAAGGGCGTGATCGACGCGGCCGAAATCAGCATGCCGCCCGGTCCGCGCCTCGGCGATCTGGTAATCGAGGCCGAAGATCTGAAGAAGGCGTTCGGCGACCGGCTACTGGTAGAAGGGCTGTCGTTCCGCCTGCCGCGCGCCGGCATCGTCGGCGTGATCGGCCCGAACGGCGCGGGCAAGACCACGCTGTTCAAGATGCTGGTCGGCCAGGAAAAGCCCGACGGCGGGGCGCTCAAGGTCGGTGAGACGGTGAAGATCGCCTACGTCGACCAGTCGCGCGCCTCGCTCGGCGCCGACCACTCGGTGTGGCAGGAGATCTCCGGTGGTGAAGACAAAATTGCGCTCGGCAAGCGCGAGGTCGCGTCGCGCGCCTACTGCGCGTGGTTCGGCTTCAAGGGCAGCGACCAGCAAAAGCGCGTCGGCACGCTGTCGGGCGGAGAGCGCAACCGCGTCCACCTGGCCAAGCTCCTGAAAGAAGGCGGCAACCTGCTCTTGCTCGACGAGCCGACCAACGACCTCGACGTCGACACACTGCGCGCGCTCGAAGAGGCGCTGTTGTCGTTCCCGGGTTGCGCGGTGGTCATCACCCACGACCGCTGGTTCCTCGATCGCATCGCCACGCACATCCTGGCCTTCGAGGGCGACAGCAAGGCGGTGTGGTTCGAGGGGAACTACCAGGCTTACGAAGAAGACCGCCGCCGCCGCCTCGGCCAGGACGCCGACCGCCCGCATCGCATCAAATACAAGCGAATTCATTGAGGAATTCAGCGAGGAAGGTTGGGGCCCGAGCGCCGTAGAATGCAGGGTCTCTCCATGCGTGCACGTTACTTTCTCGGAGCGCTGGCTTTCGCCGCGCTCTCCGCGGGCTGTGAGATCCAGGAGTGCGACAACGAGGAGACCGGCGCCGACGGCGTGTGCCTCAAGTCGCTGAAGCGCTTCGAAGGTGAGACCGTGCGCCAGACGGCGGACTACACGAGCGATCTCGACGTCGTGATCGACAGCCCGAACGGGGACGTGCGGGTGATCGAAGGAGACTACGCTGACGAGCTCTCCGTCAGCTTCGAGCCGTTCGTGATGCGCGCCTTCGACACGCCGCGCGACGTGGTACAGGAGGACCTCGACGAGATCCGCACCTCGATCGCGCAGAGCAACCGCGGCTACGTGATCAGCGTGGATCCGCCGAACGGCGTGTCCGGCGCCGACATCACGCTGGCGCTGCCGCGGGGCTTCGCGGCGACCCTCGACATCGACCAGAACAACGGCTCGACGGACGTACGCTACGTCGGCGACGCGCCGGCCGTGATCGTCGACAGCGAGAACGGCTCGTGCGACGTGAACGCGGGCTGGGCGGAGCGCATCTCGGTCTATTGCGACAACGGCGATCTGACCGCGTCGATCGACGCCAGCGTGCCGCAAACTGGCAGCGGTTTCGCGACCGGCAACGGCTCGGTCGAGCTCTGGCTGCCGCCGGACGGCGTGTTCAGCGTTCAGGCGCAGGCGCTCGCGGGCGGCGTCGTCACGGTGGAGGACGCGCCTTCGAGCTGCGTGCTCGCGACCGCCAGCGAAGGCTCGAAGACCTTGAGCTGCAACGGCGCGACCGAGCTCGACCCGGTTTACGTGGTGGTGGCCGACGGTACGTCGCTCGCGGACGTGCGGCTGCGCTTCTGAGGCAGCCTCAACCCTTGGAGTCTTGGCGGGAGCAGATCACGATCAGCACTCGCGGCGAAGACCAACGCGACTTTCCGGCGCGGCCGGCGCGGGCTGCCGTGAGAGGCGATTGTCGCGGGATGGTTCAGTCGCCGGAACCTGGAACACCCAATCAGCCAGCCCCGGCGGTCGACATCAAGACCTAGAAAACCAAAACCGCTTTTCGGTGAGGCGGCAGGCCCCCGCGTAAAGGCCGCACCAGATCGGCGCGAAGAACGCCGCGATCCGAGTGTTGTCCTGGCCGAAGCCGGGGATCAGCGCCAGCAACACCGCGAGCAGCGAGGTGAGCGCCGAGGCGAACAACAGTTGCCGCGTCCACTCCGTCGAGCGCGGCCGCCCGAGCGCGAGACCGAAAGCCGTGACCAGGAGCAGGAGCGACCACGGCGTGCACACCAGCAGGTTCTCGTTCTGGTAAGCCGACCAGTGCTTGGTGAAGAGCCAGAAAAACAGCAGGATGCAGCCGACCAGGCCGAACACGGTTCCGAACAGCAGCGTGAACGCGCCGAATCCGGCGCGAGCCGCGCGGTGAGTGCGCCCCCTGTCGCCCAGGCCGAAGCCGAGGCCTCCGAGCAACGCCCCGATGAATAGGAACCAGCCCACGCGCGAGGGTGGCTCAGTCAGCGCAGCGGGGCGCTCGGCGGTGACCAGCGTCCGGGTCTCGAGCACGAGCGGGCGGACCTCGCCGTTGCGCGAGATCTTGGCCGCAGCCAGCGCGGCCTCGAGCTGGTCGGGGATCCACAGCTCGTCGTAGCGGGAAGTGCCCTGATCCGTCAGCCGCCCGAGGGCCAGATCCAGCCCGAAGTAGAGCCACGGCTCGGGTGCCGAGAGCCGCATCGCGTGCTCGCGAAAGGTGTAGCGGCCGTCGCCGCCCACGGCTTTTTTCAGAGCGCCACCCAGCGCCTGATCGATCGCGTCGCGCACGCGCGTCGTGCAGTTGTCCCGGAAGTAGTCGTAGTTGTAGTACCGGTTCTGGGGCAGCGCGTTGACGGCGACCGCCGCGGCCAGGCTCTGGCGCTCGGCCTCGGTCATGTCGAGCTCCTGCGCGACGAGCGTGCGGTTCTGCATCTCGTAGAAATCGAGCGTGCGGTCGAGCCGCGCGAGGCTCAGCCAGTAGCGGAAGCGCCCGGCCATGAAGTCCTCGATGCCTTGCATGCCCTCGAAGGCGAACGTGCCCCAGTTGTAGACCACGGCGCGGCCCGGCCAGGTGAGCAGCAGCGCGTTGTGCCCGAAGCGCGCGAACGGATGATCGCCCGGACCCATGGTCAGCACGAACACCTTGGGCGCCGCTTGATCGGCGCGGAGCGCGAGCTCGCGCGAGCCCGCGGCCGGCGCCTGCGCTCGGGCGGGCAACGCCGTCAGCGACAGCGCGCCGAACAGCAGGACCGCGAACCACGACGCCCGAACCAAAGCCAACCTCGACATCCCACGGTAGCGCAAGGGAGCGCGAGTTTAGCTGCCTTCCTATGCTTCGGCGAGAAATCCGGGGGGCTGGAACGCTGGCAGCGCGCGCGGTTCTCGGGCATCTTGCGGCGTCGCGTGAAGTTCTTCGGCGCTCTCCGGGCGGGGTTTCAGGTCGTATCTCTGAGCGCCGCCGTCGCGGCCCTGAGCTGCGGCGCGCGCACGGAGCTCGAGACGGCCGAGCGCTGTGAAGACGGCGAGCCGGCTCGGCCGTGCCGGAACGCGTGCGGAGAAGGCGTCTCCGAGTGCCGCGACGGTTACTTTCACGCCTGCGAGGTCCCGCGGAAGAGCGTGCGCTGCGAGAACGCTTGCGGCATCGGCGAGCAGAGCTGCGTGGACGGCGCCTGGCAGGGCTGTGAGGTTCCACGCCGGGCCGTCGAGTGCTGCAGCGTGTGCGGCTGCGGTGAAGAGGTCTGCGAGAACGGCGTGCAGCGGGCGTGCAACGCGCCGCTGCCGAAGCCGCCCAAGCTACGCGGCACGATCCGCGACTTCAGCGCCGACCACCCGGACTTCGAGCTCCCCCTCTTCGGTGATCAATCCGAGTACGGCATCGTCGGGCTCGAGCTCGGACCGGACGACAAGCCCGTGTACACGGGCGGGCGCAACATCACCACCTCGGGGGCTGCCAACTTCGATCAGTGGTACCGCGACGTCCCGGGGGTGAACCAGTCGAAGGCGATGGAGCTCGAGCTCGCAGAGCTGGCGGACGAGCCCGGCATGTTCGCCTACGACGACCAGACCTTTTTCCCGATCGATGGCGAGCTGCTCGGGAACGAGGGGCGCTTCCATAACTTCCACTTCACGTTCGAGGCGACGACGACCTTCAAATACATCGGCGGAGAGGTGTTCCGCTTCGAAGGCGACGACGATATGTGGGTGTTCATCAACCGCCGGCTGGCCATCGACCTCGGCGGGATCCACGGGCGAAAACCCGCGAGGGTGAGCCTCGACGAGCGGGCCGGGTCGCTCGGGCTCGAGCTGGGCGGCACTTACAGCCTGCATTTCTTCTTCGCCGAGCGGCACACCGACGCCTCCACGTTCACCATCGAAACGACGATCGCCGAGCCCGGATCCTGCGAGTAACCGCCGATTGGCCTGCGCTCACGGCTAGTGAGACGGCGTCGTAAAAGGTGCGACCTCGGCCGTTCGCGTTGCAGATCTGAAAGCGCACGCGTTGCAAAGCTCGTCGCGAGACACCTTTCGGAAACAAGAGCCCGCGCGCGCGGCCGAGCCCGCGCGACCACGCCGCCCCGTCATGCGCTTGGCGCCGGAAAGTGTCGTGGAAAAGATGGAACCTCGAAAGGTGCTTGCCTATACTCCGGGGTTAAACGCCGCCTCCGCTCGGCGGCGTAACGGTAACGACGATGGACACTCGCGCCGAGCTCGCTACGCGTGCCCTTCGAGAGACGCTGGACAGTCTGCTCAGTCCAACTCTTCGCGACACCCTGATCGGTGAAGCGCTGGCCCTCGCGCGCGAGGGCGCAATCCCCGTAGACGCCGCGCGTTTTCGCGAATTTTTGGTGGGTCCGCTAGCAGCGGCGCTCGAACGCGCGCTCGGCAAGGAGCTCGGGCGCTCGGTGTTGCAAGAGCTCGAGCGCGTGACCGAGCGGCTACTGCCGCAGCCCTCGTTCGTGAGCATGATGCCGCCGCCGCCGCGCCGCGCGCGGATCGCGACCTCTCCGTCCGGCACCGCGCGGTTGATGGGGAGCGGCCCGCGCGCAGCCCGCTCGCCGGGCCCGCCCGTGCGGCGCGCCACGCCGCTCGAGGTGCCGCGCAAGCTGCGTGAGGTGACCGCGACGGCGGAGTTGCCGCGCACCGAGCCACCGCCGAGCTCGCTGCCCTCGACGCTGCGCCCGCCGCCTTCGCGGAACTCGTTCGTCGAACGCATGCCGACTCACCCGGCGCGCGGGCAAGCCGCGTTTCCCGAAACCCGCGTTCCGCACTCGGGGGATGTGCCGGCCGGGCTTTCCTGGGCCATCAGCGACACGCCGTCGTCTTCGCCGGACAGCGTCGCATCGACTGCTCGCCGCTTGCCGCTCGTGCTCTTGTCCACGCGCGACAGTGAGCTCGTCCAGCGCTTCGCCGCCTGGCTCGATCCACGCGCCGCCGTGGTCCGCGTCTCGCGCCTGACCGAAATCATCGGCGACCTCGACCTATCTCCCCGGCGCCGCGCGCTGATCGTGCTCGACTGCCGCGAACCGCTGATCCGACCGCAAGCCCTGGCCGGCCTCGCCGACGAGCTGCCCGAGAACGTGCGCGTCGCGCTGTGGGGCGCCCAAGGCGCGCTGCTGCGCGTGCTGCACCAGATCAGCAGCGCGACCAGTCGCTGGGCCGTGTTCTCACCAGAAATGGCCGAGACCGACCTGGCCGAACGCTGCGTCGAAATGGTCGGCTGAAAACAGCGGCCATTGCGGTTGCGAAATCGCAGTCAGGATCCTTACTGTGACTTTTGGGTTGGAAGAGCACCGCGCCCAGACGGGCGTACGGGCACCACGCTCTCTCGTTACAGCGCCGGCGAGGCGCGGCCGCAGCGTCGCCCGCGGGCTCTGGGGAACCGAGCGACGCGCCTCGCCGGGGTTCGCGCACTTTTCCGCGAGCGCACCCGCCAGGAGCTCGAGCTAGGCGGTTTGGGACTGGACCGCGGGTGCCTTGCGGAAGGCTCCGACGTCGAGCGGCGTGCTCGAGCCGGCGATCAGGGCGGTGCGCACGGCGCGGTGCGGGAAGCCGGGCTCGCCCACGATCGCTTCGATGACTTCGGCCACTTTGGCGGAGCCGGTGGCGCCCACGCTGATCGTGAGCTCGAGCGGGACGAACGAGCCGACCAGGCCAGCGCGTTCCAGCAAGGCTTGCTCGTCGGGGCCACCGAGGCGCGCGGCCTGGACGAAGCGCCGCACGTCGATGATCTTGCCCACGCCGCCGACGTCGCGCCGGAAGCGGTGCTCGGTCTTGTCGAGGAAAACCTGGACGCGCTGGGCGAGGCCCTCTCGGCCGCCCACGGAAGCCAGCGCGGGCGTGGCGAGCGCCACGACGTAGCGAGCAGCCGTGATGATGGCGCTGACGTTGGGATCGCCGTCGGCGAGCCGCGTCGCGGCCACGAAGCGCAGCCCCTGGCCGGTGACCGGCGCGAGGCGCTCGACCAGCTCGTCGGGGTTCGGCGCGTCGAGCAGGCGCACGTCGAGGTACTCGTCGAGGCTCGCGACGCCGAGCGACAGGGCCGGGCCGAAGGTCATTTCGGGCTTGGGGTGAAAGCCCTGGGAATACGCGGTGCGCTGGCCGGCGCGGCGCAGCACGCGCGGGAGCTCGCGGATCAGATCGAGGTGGCCGAGCAGCGCCGAGGGCCCGGTCTTCTCGAAGCGCAGCCGGAAGCGCGAGCTCGTGCCGCTGGCGCGCACGGGGCGGTAAGCTTCGGGGCGCGCGCGCTTGCCGCCTTCGGGCACCTGGACCACGGGCAGCCGTGCGCGCTCACCGGGGGCCAGCGCTCCGAGGCGCGACAAGAAATCGACGCGCTTCGTGCGCATCTTGCCGAGGTCGCAGGCCACGCCGCAGTCGTAACAGACGAGCCGGCGCTGTTCGGCGAGCGCGTCTTCCACATTGGTCGCGTGGATGAACGCGCCGGCGACCTTGCCGCACGGCGGGCTGAGCCGCCCGGCCAGCGCCTTCTGGTACTCGCGCGCGAGGAACCCCGCTTCGAGCCCGATGTCGAAGTGGTCCCAGGGCAGGCGCGCCGTGACCGGGATCGTTCCGAGGAACAGCTCGAGCGGGATCTGGTGGCGTTCGAGCGCTGTCTGCCAGAGCTCGAGCTTCAGCTGATCCTCCCAGGAATCGAAGCGCGCGCCGGCGAGGTACGCGTCCTCGATCACGACGCCCAGGCGGCGATCACCGCGGGCGAGCACACCCTCGAGCACGCTGGTGGTGCTGTCGTGGACGCGCAGATTCAGGCCGCGCACGCGCCGGGCCGCGTCTTTCAGGAGGAATTGCTTGCGACGCACCTCGGCGATCGGATCCTGCGCGCACCACTGGAACGGCGTGTGCGGCTTCGGCACGTGGACCGAGACGCTGACCGTGACCTTCGGGTTCTTGCCGACCCGCTTGCCGACGCGGAGCGCGTTGGTGCCGACATCGATGATGCCGAGCACGTCTTCGTCTTCTTCCGTCGGCAGGCCGATGATGAAGTACAGCTTCATCTTGTCGAAGCCGCGCGAGAACACGCGCTCCGCCGTCTCGAGCAGCTGCTCTTCGGTGACGTTCTTGTTGATCACGTCACGCATGCGCTGCGTGCCCGCTTCGGGCGCGAACGTGAGCCCCGAGGCGCGCACTCGGCGGAGGTCGTCGAGCAGATCCGGCGCCAGGCCATAGGCGCGGAGAGAAGCCACGCCGAGGCTCACGCGCTCGGGCGCAGTCTTTTCGACCAGGCGCTTGATCAGCGGCGAGATGCAGCTCACGTCCGCCGTGGACAGCGCGGTCAGGCTCACCTCGTCCTGTCCGGATTTTTCGAGCGCGCGCAGCACCGTCGACACGATTTGCTCCGGATCGCGCTCGCGCACGGGGCGGTAGATCATCCCCGCCTGGCAGAAGCGGCAGCCCTCGGTGCAACCGCGGGCGACCTCGATGCTCATGCGGTCGAAGATCGCCTCGGGGCCGCCGACCGGGCCGTCGTCGGGGAAGGGAAATTTGGCCAGATCCTCGAGCAAGCGGCGCTCGACCGGGAACGGCACGCCTTCGCGCTTCGGGCCCGTGACGACCTCGAAGCCGTTCACGGGATCGACCGCGCTCTCGTAGAGCGACGGCACGTAGACGCCGCGGATCTGCGACAGCAGGAACAGGCGCTCCTCGCGCGGCAGGCCGCGCCGCTTGGCGTCGGTCCAGGTCAGCGCAATTTCCGTCGCCGCCTCTTCGCCGTCGCCGATCAGAATCGCGTCGAGGAACGCCGCCATCGGCTCGGCGTGGGTGGCGACCGGGCCGCCCGCGACCACCAGCGGGTCGTCGTCGCTGCGGTGCTCGGCGCGGAGCGGGATGCCGCCGAGGTCCAGCATGGTGAGCACGTTGGTGTACGTGAGCTCGTACTGGAGAGAGAAGCCGACCACGTCGAAGTCGCACAGCGGCCGCGAGCTCTCGAGCGAGACCAGGAGCTTGCCGTGCGCCTTGATCTGCTGCTGCATGTCGATCCACGGCGCGTAGGCGCGCTCCGCCAGCGTGCGCGGATCGTCGTTCAGGATCCTATACAGGATCCGGAAGCCGAGGTGGCTCATTCCGATGTCGTAGATGTCGGGGAACGCCAGGCAGACGCGCGCCGAAACCTGCGACCAATCTTTGGTGCGAGCGCCGTGCTCGGCGCCCGTGTAGCGCGTCGGTTTTTCGACCTTGTCGAGAAACCGCGCGTAAGGATGTTGGAAGAGCTCCATCGCGGGGCCCGGAGGATAGCGCGGGCCCTTGACTCAGCAATCCGCGCGGCCAGCGCACCACTTCGGCCCACACTGGCTCCGAAATTTCGCTTTGCTGCGCGGAATGCCGTTACCGCCACACGGTCGCGAAGCTAACGCGGGCCGCGACCGAAGCCGAAGAAGTCACCGGCGATCAGCGCCGGGATCTTCAGACCGAGCGTGACTCCGTACTCGTTTCCGGCGCTGCGCTCGTCCGAGAGCGCGATCGTGATCCGGCCGGCGACGTGAACGATGCCGACCAGCGAGAAGAACGGACCGAGCGTGACTCCGTGAGTCGGCTCGATGCCGGCAAACGCGCCGCGATAGGCGTACATCAGCTCGAGGCCGCCGAAGAGCAACGCGAGCTCGGCGCCGCCGTTGAACCGCAGATGGCCCTGGCCGTCGCTCGAGTAATGCTGGAGCTGCAAGACCGGTCCCACCGCGGGCCCGACGTCTCCCTGCAAGTACTGGAGCAGCGACAGCTCCGCGCCGTGGCCGGTCGCGGGCCGCGGACCGCCAACGAACGTCAGGATGTAGCCGCCCGACAGGAACGTCGCGGGCGTCGCCGGCGGAAGATGCGCCGAGCGAGCGCGCGCGACCCGCGCTTCGTGCCCCCCGGGGGGCATCGGCCTCGGTGCGAGGACGTATTGCTGTTGCGGCTCGGCGGGGACTTCGGGCATCGACTCGGGTCAGACCGACTCTAGTCGCAGCGCGTATCCATGGCGATGGCCGAGCTCAATTGCTGGTCCCCGAGGTTGAAGCCGCAGTTCATCGAGCCCTGATCACCCCAGATGTTGCACACGAAATCGTACTCCGAAGGAGCCTTCATGTGACAGCTGGCGCAAGTCTGGTTCATGGTCGTGATCTCGGTCGTGCCGCGCTGAGCGATGGTCGTGGTCGCCCCGCTGATCGTGAGCAGGAAGAACTCCCAATCCTTGGTTTCGGGCGAGAAACCCGGCTTGCGCTTGACCATCGCCTCGGTGGGGAAATGCTGGATGATGGTTCCGACGGGATAGACACCGCCGCTCGTGCTCTTGGCCACGGCGATCGCTTCGGCTGTCTTGCCGAGCTTGTTGGTGATCCTGAACCCGGACACCTTCTCCCAGCCCTCGATGCACTCGAAGTCGCTCGGCTTCGGATCGAAATCGTCGGCGCTGCTTCCACCACCACTACCGCCGCCCGCGCCGCCGCCGCCGAGCGTGCCGCCCGCTCCGGCGTTGTTTCCGCCGCCGGAAGTGCCACCGCCGCCCGCGCCGCCGAGTGCACCGCCTGCGCCGGCCATCGCCTTGCCGCCCGCGCCCGCGCCGCCCTTGCTGCCGGGAGCGCCGCTGCCACCGCTGCCACCGCTGCCACCGCCGCCTGCGATGATGCTGCCGCCAGTGCTACCGCCGGTCGGTGTGGCCGTGGTGCCGCCCGTGCTCGCGCCGCCCGTGCTGCTGCCGCCCGTGCTCACGCCGCCCGTGGCGGGCGAAGCACCGCCCGTAGCTGCGGGCATTCCACCGGCGCCCGCACCGGACCCCCCGTCGTCCGAGCACGCTGCGAAGTTGATGGCTGCGCCCATCGCCACGACGAGCGCCGCGACACTGGGACCAGAGAACGAACGGAACATTGGAGCGCTGCGGAGAGTCACGCTCGCTCCTTTGCCACGGCTTCCGAGCCGGTGGAAGACACGCACGCTGGATTAGCGATCATCGAACGACCGCGGCAATCGAATTTCCTGTCGCGGCTTCAACTCCGCTGTTGGACCGGTCGCGTCACGTAAAAACGAGCCGCAATACGAGAGGTACGCCTACGAGACAGGACGACATAAATTGCCGATCAGCGCGGGCGATCCAACACTTCACGAATCTTCGCGAGCAGCGGTCCGGGCAAGATCGGTTTTTGAACGAACGACATCTCCGAGCTCAAGACGCCGTGGTGGACGATCGCGTCGTCGGTGTAGCCGGACATGAACAGGATGCGCGTGTCGGGGCGCAGCTTGGCGATCCGCTCGGCGAGCTCGCGCCCGCTCATGCGCGGCATGATGACGTCGGTCAAGAGCAACTGAATCGGACCCTGGTGGCGCTCGCATTGCGCCAGGGCCTCCTCGCCAGAGGCCGCCTGCAGCACCTGGTAGCCGTGGCGCCCCAGGATCGTGTGCGCGAGCGTGCGGACTTGCGGGTCGTCCTCGACGAGCAGCACCGTTTCGGTGCCCCGCTGACGGTTCTCGGCGCTGGCCTCGGCCGTGACCGGGGTCTTGGCAGCGTCGACCTCGGGTAGGTAGATCTTGAAGGCGGTACCCTGTCCGGGCTCGCTGTAGACCCAGATGCTGCCGCCGCTCTGCTTGACGATGCCGAACACCGTGGAGAGCCCGAGGCCGGTCCCCTTGCCCTTCTCCTTGGTGGTGAAGAACGGCTCGAAGATGCGCGAGCGCACGCTCTCGTCCATGCCGAGCCCCGTATCCGTGACGCTGAGCATGATGTGCTTGCCGGGGCTGACGCCGAGGTGCTCGCTGGCGTAGCGATCGTCGAAGCTCAGGTTACTCGTCTCGATCGTGAGCTTGCCGCCCTGGGGCATCGCGTCCCGCGCGTTCAAGACCAGGTTCATCAATACTTGCTCGATTTGCCCCGGATCGACGAACACGTTCGGGCTGCGAGCAGCGGTGTTGAGTGTGAGCTCGATGTCCTCGCCGATCAGCCGCTTGAGCATGCGCGTGGTGGCACCCACGGTGCGGTTGATGTCGACGACGCGGGGCTGCAGCACCTGCTGGCGACTGAACGCGAGCATCTGGCGCGTGAGGTCGTGGGCCCTCCTTCCCGCGCGGATGATCTGCTCGAGATCGTCGCGCATCGGGTCGCTTTGCTTGAGATCTTCGAGCAACAGATCGCCGTAGCTCAGGATCACCGACAACAGGTTGTTGAAGTCGTGGGCGATGCCGCCGGCGAGCGTGCCGACTGCCTCCATCTTCTGGGCCTGACGCAGCTGTTCCTCGGTCTCTCTCCGCGATTGTTCGCTGGCCTCGAGCGCCTGGGCCGCCTGCTGGCGATCGGTGAGGTCGCGAATGTAAGCGGTGAAGCCGAGCGCGCCGCCGGCTCGGATCGGCACCACGGCGAGCTCCACGGGGAACTCTTCGCCGCCCTTCTTCATGGCGCTGATCTCGACGCGCTTGCCGAGGATCGGGCCCTCACCGGTCGCGAGGTAATGGGCAAAAGCCCGGTTGTGCGCCTGCCGCAGAGAAGGCGGAATCAACAGCTCCTCTAGCGCTCTCCCGACCGCCTCCGCGCGCGGGTAGCCGAAGGTCTTCTCCGCGGCGGGGTTGAACTCGCGGACCACGCCGTCCTGATCGATGGTCACGATGCAGTCGAGAGCGGCCTCGAAGATAGCGCCCTTGCGCGCTTCGCTCTCCTTGAGCAGGCGCTCGGCGCGGCGCTCCTCGGTCTGATCGCGGAAGACCAGAACCGTGCCGCGCAGCGCGCCCTGCTCGTCGCGGATCGGCGCGCCGCTGTCGGCCACCGCGCGGCTCGTGCCATCGCGCGCCACGAGCACGCTCTGGCTCGCGAGGCCGACGACGGCGTCCTCGCGCAAGACGCGCTTGACCGGGCTCTCCACCGGGAGGCCGGTCTCTTCCTGGACGACCCGGAACACCTCTTCCAGCGGACGGCCGATGGCCTCGTCTTCGGGCCAACCCGTGAGGCGTTCGGCGACCGGGTTGATGCGGACCACGCGGCCGTCGGTGTCGGTCGCGATCACGCCGTCGCCGATGCTGTCGAGCGTGGTACCGAGCTCGGCGGTGCGCTCTCGCACGCGCAGCTCTAGCCGCTCGTTGGCGTCGACCAAGGCGCGCGATTGAGCCTGCAGACGCTCGGCCATGGCGTCGAAGCTCGACGCGAGCTTGCCAATCTCGTCTGCTTGCCGGAGCTCGACTCGAGCGCCCAGAGCGCCGGAAGCGAGCCGCTCCGTCGCCGCCGAGAGCAACGTGATCGGGCGCAGGATCGAGCGCGCGAGCAAGGCTCCGGCCAGCAGCGCCAGCAACAGGATCCCGCCCGCGAACGCGAGCTTGCGCCGGGTGAGCTTGGCGATCTGGTCGAGCAGCGGCTGCTCGGGCGCCACATAGAAGACCGCCAGGCCGAGCGGGATCAGCGAAGCCACGAGCAGGAGCGCGGTCAGCTTGGCGCGCAGTGGCCAATCGCCCACGCGAAACCAGGATCTCGACTGCTGTCTGCGAAACCCGCTGGCCAGCTGGGCGCCCTCCTACGGCTCCCGAGCTCCCGCGCTCGAGAAACCGCCACCAGGATAGGCGGGCAACCTGCCCGCGCGCAAGCGAACGCCGGCGATCAGCCCGCTATCAGCGCTCGATCAGCTGACTGCGCTCCGGGCCGACCGACACGTAACTGATGCGCGTGCCGACCAGCTCTTCGATGCGGTTCACGTAAGCCTGTGCGGCCTTGGGGAGCTCGCCGAACTTGCGGCAGCCGGTGACGTCTTCGGTCCAGCCGGGCACGGTCTCGTAGACGGGGGTGGCGCGGTCGAGGCCCGTGGTCGGGAAGTGCTCGGTCGTGGTTCCGTCGAGGTTGTAGCGGTTACAGATCTTGAGCTCGGTGCGACCCGAGAGACTGTCGAGCTTGGTGAGCGCGATCTCGGTCGCCTCTTGGACTCGCGCGCCGAAGCGCGAAGCCACGGCATCGAAGTGGCCGATGGTGCGGGGACGCCCGGTCCGCGCGCCGTACTCCTTGGCGGACTCGCGCAGGAAGTCCGCCTCGTCATCACTCATACGGGTGACGAACGGCCCTTCGCCGACGCAGGTGGCGAACGCCTTCATCACGCCGAGCACGCGATCGGCGCGATAGCCGAACAGACCGGCGCCGATCGGTGCGAACGCCGACAGCGCGCACGACGAGGTCGTATACGGATAAATCCCGTAGTAGATGTCGCGCAGAGCGCCGAGCTGCGCCTCGAGCAGGATGCCCTTGCCGTCGCGCGCCGCCGCCGAGAGCACCTCCACCGTGTCGCACACGCGCGGCTCGATCACCGGCAGATAGCGATCGCACCAGGCGAGCGTCTCTTCGACCGAAAAGCCGGCCTCGTCGTAGATCTCTTTCGCGACCAGGCTCGCCCACTCCACCGAGCGGAACACGGAGTCGTGCCGCGACCTCTTGTCGAGCAGGTCCCCGATGCGAACGGCCTTCTTCAGGTGGCGATCGCCGTAGGCGGGCGCGATGCCGTTCTTGGTCGAGCCGTAGGCGCGGCCGGCCAGGCGACGCTCTTCCCACTCGTCGAGCTTCTTGTGGAACGGGAAGACGACCGTGGCGCGGTCGGACACGAGCAGCTTGTCGACCTTCACGCTCCGCGCGGTCAGCTTCTCGAGCTCGCCCACCAGGCCCTCGAGGTCGATGACCATCCCCGGGCCGAGCAGGTTCAGGCAGTTCTCGTAAAAAATACCCGACGGCACGAGGTGTAGCGCGAACGTGCCGAACTGATTGACCACGGTGTGGCCAGCGTTGTTACCGCCCTGGAAACGCACGACCACACCCGCGTTCTCCGCGAGGTAGTCGACCATGCGGCCTTTGCCTTCGTCGCCCCAGTTGACTCCGCAGACGACCGTCACCCGTGCTGTCATTTCAATCCTTGCTTTCGAACGAGCCGGGGCGAGCTTAGCCCCGATTTTCGAGCGCGCACGCTCGCACAACCCGCAGATTTGCGGGGCAAATCCGGACCGCCCGGGTTTCAGCCCCCGGATGGACGGACGATCGCTATGGCCACGCCTTGGGGATCCACCAAGAACGCAATGCG
>JAICQO010000128.1 GCA_025937835.1 Polyangiaceae bacterium | reverse complement strand
GGTCGCGCTCGAGTCGCCGGATCCGCGCGCGAGCCGCATCATCCGCAAGAACCTGACGCCGGGTCTCGGCGGGATTCTGCATCGCGGCGGTCCGTTGTTCGGCAACGGCGCCACGTGCGACCTGGCCGCGGCCGAGACCGGCCCGATCGACGAGCAGGAGCCGTATTGCGTGCTCTCGGCCTGGATCCGCAAGGAGCGCGAGGCGCGCCTCGGGACCGCGGAGCCGCTCAGCGGCATCGTGTTCGTGCGCAGGCCGCCCAAGACGGGCGCGGACACACCGCAGGATTGGGCCGAGTTCGAGCCGGGAGCCGAGGTGATCCGTGCAGCGCTGACGCGCGCCGAAGACGGGGCGCTCACGGTCGGCGCCGAGACCAGCTTGTCCGCGGCGTGCGGCCTGGATCCGGCGGCGAGCGAGGCGCGGCGTCCTGCGGTGTCGTGGGACGGCACGCGCGTCGCGTTCTCGGCGCGCACGGGCGCGGCAGAGCCGTTCCGGATCTACGTCGTCGACAACGGCGCCTGCCAGGTCGAGCCGGACATCGACGCTTCGCCGGTGGACGACAAGGGCGCGCCCGTTCTCGACAACGGCGAGCTCGTTCACAACCTCGATCCGGCGTTCGCGCCCGACGGGCGGATCGTGTTCGTGTCGACGCGCGGCAACATCGCCAACACCTCGTCGTTCACCTACCAGGGGCCGCAGCGCACCCCGGCCGATCCCTCCAAGCTCAACACCAACCTGTACATCCGGGACGCCGACGGCTCGATCCGCCAGCTCACGTTCCTCTTGAACCAGGAGCTCTTGCCGTCGTTCATGCGCGACGGCCGCTTGATCCTGAGCGCCGAGAAGCGCGCTCCCGGGTTTTATCAGCTCGCGGGGCGGCGCATGAACCTCGACGGCGCGGACTACCACCCGCTGTTCGGCCAGCGTTCGACGATCGGCTTCAACCAGCTCTCGGATCTGATCGAGCTCGCCGACAAGAACTTCGCGATGATCTTGAGCGATCGCGGCGCGCGCCACGGTGCCGGCACGCTCGCGATCCTGAACCGCAGCATCGGCGTCGATCAGCACAGCACGGTCGAGGCCGACTACCTCGTCGATCCCGGCGCTATCGGCTTCCCGAACCCCGATTTTTACCAGCGCTCGATGAAGGTCTGGGACGCGGCCGCGACGGGCAGGGGCGCGACGGCGGGAGCCTACCAGGGGCCCTCGCCGCTGCCGGACGGGCGGCTGCTCGCGAGCTATGCGGCGAGCGCTGCGGATCTCGGAACCTTCTCCGGAGGCTTCGACATCGTGGTCGTCGATCCCGTGCGCGATCCGGGCGTGGACGCGACGGCTCGCAGCATCTTGATCTCGGGACCCCAAGACGAGCTCTGGCCTGTGGCGGTGTACGCGAAGCAGAACCTCGGCGTGTTCCAGTCCAGGATGGACGAGGCCAACGCCGCGACGCTGATCGATCCGACGCTCGGGGGCCGTTCTCAGATATCGGTGCTCGACGTGCCGGTGCTCGAGTCGCTGCTGTTCCAGAACACCCGCACCGGCCGCAAGCTGCCGGAAGACGGCTCGCTCGAGGTCTGGGAGAGCTTGCCGCCCGAGCCCGGCGTCACGAGCTTCGCGAACGGCGGTCGCTTCGTGACTGACGACGCGTTCGGCAGCGTTTACGTGCGGCGCGCGCGGGTTGGCGCCCTCGACCCCTACCCGGACGGCTCGGCCAAATTCTTGCTGCGCGGAGGCATGCCGTTCGTGCTCGCCACGAACCTCCAGCTCGCGGGCGACCCTGCACCCACCAAGCATTTTCAGCGCGAAGAGATGCAGTTCTACCCGAACGAGAACGCGCGCCAGTCGTTCAAGCGGGGTCTCTTCAACGGCCTGTGCGCGGGCTGCCACGGCTCGGTGCAGGGCCCCGAGCTGCACGCCGCGGTGAAGCCCGACGTGCTCACCTCGGCCTCCGATGTCCAGGCGCTGGAAGCCGGAAATCCGTCAGCCGATCTGAGCGTGCTGCAAGGAAACCCCGAAGGACCTGAGTTTCCGTAGCCGCGGGCGTAGGGGCATCTCCTACACATCTATCTCTTCGGGCGGGTACCTGGGACAGGTGCGCTGATTTACATTGGGGAGAATGAGCACGGCGTACATCCTGGATGCGGTTCGGACTCCGAGAGGGCGCGGCAAGGCGGGCAAGGGAGCGCTCAGCCACCTGCATCCGCAGGAGCTCTTGGCGCAAACCCTGAATGAGCTCGTGCGGCGCACCGGCGTCGACGCGAACGACATCGAGGACGTGATCGCGGGCTGTGTATCGCAGGTGAAAGAGCAGGGTGCGAACCTGGCGCGCAACGCGGTGCTGGCCGCGGGGTTTCCGGAGAGCGTGACCGGCGTGACCCTGAACCGGTTCTGCGGCTCGGGCCTCCAGGCCGCGAACTTCGCGGCGATGGGCGTGATGAGCGGGCAGCAGGAGCTCGCGATCGGCGGTGGCGCCGAGAGCATGTCGCGCGTCCCGATGGGCTCGGACGAGGCGATGATGGACGGCCTGAACCTCGAGCTCCGAAAAAAGCTCGTTCAAGTGCCGCAGGGGATCAGCGCGGACCTGATCGCCACGCTCGGCAAGTTTTCACGCGAGGACGTCGACCGCTTCGCGCTGATGAGTCAGGAGCGCGCGCGTGACGCGATCCGTGAAGGTCGTTTCCAGAAGAGCTTGTTCGCCGTCAAGAACCCCGACGGCGGCATCGCGCTCGACCGCGACGAGCACCCGCGCCCGGAGACGACGCTTGAAACGTTGTCAGCGCTCGAGCCGGCCTTCGCCAAGCTCGGCGCCATGAAAGCGGGCCCGCACGGCGAAACGGTGGATGAGCTCGCGCGGATCCGTTACCCGCAGGTCACCGCGATCGAGCACGTGCACCACGCCGGCAACTCGAGCGGCGTGGTCGACGGCGCCGCGGCCGTGTTGTTCGCTTCGGAGAGTTACGTGAAGGCGCACGGGCTGAAGCCGCGGGCCCGCGTGCGCTCGATGGCCACGATCGGCAGTGAGCCCGTGATCATGCTCACCGCGCCCGCACCCGCTTCGAAGAAGGCCCTCGACAAGGCGGGGCTCGGCGTCAAGGACATCGACCTCTGGGAGATCAACGAGGCGTTCGCGGTCGTGCCGCTGGACACGATGCGCCGCCTCGGCATCGACGCCGAGCGCGTCAACGTCAATGGCGGCGCGATCGCGCTCGGTCATCCGCTGGGCGCGACGGGAGCGATGTTGCTCGGCACGGCCCTCGACGAGCTCGAACGGCAGAACCTCTCGACCGCGCTGATCACGCTGTGCATCGGCGGCGGCATGGGCATCGCCACCGTGATCGAGCGGGTTTAGGGGTTGCCCCGCACCCGTCCGTCCTCGCTTCGCCGCGGGCGGCCGACCTTCCGCCAAACTCGTGCTCGGCCGCGCCGGTCGCTGGGCGACGCAGCCACGCCGCGCTCCAGCGCTTCGACGCGGCCTGCGCGAGTGGGGAGGTAGGCGGAGAGCGTCGCGCGACGGCCCTGCCGCGTCTTCACTTCGGACCTCGGAGTGCTCGGGTTCTTGCCGGTGATCGAGCTGGTCGTGATCCCGGCCGCGGCGCTGTTGTTTACGCTCGACTTGTTCGAGGTCGGGCCGGGCGTGCTGGCGATCGCGCTGGTGGGCGACGCCGGGGCTGGCACGCCGAACGAGGTAGGCGTCAATAGTCATTCTTGAACCTCGCACAATCGCGAAGTTACCTGACGTTGTCTGATGTAGTTCGCACTCTGGTTCGGTGCGAACGTGAGTGTCACTCTGGTGAATGGCAGGTGAGTGACGCGCTCTGGCCTGCTCAGATGGTGAGTCGCGCTACTTGAGCCCTGGTCGCGGGTTCGGTTTTGGTTATGAAGAAATCATGAAAAAGTCAGACTCGAATTGCATCCGTTTGGTGTATGTCTAGCGGGCTCCGCTGGTTCGGCGTGCGGAGGCGCGTTTCGGAGTGAGAGACCCTCGCGCAGGGGATTTGTGCCCGCTGCTGCTGGATAAAGGGGAGCGTCATGGCTGGTGCATGGATTCGTCAAGCGTTCGTGGGGGCTCTCGTGCTGGTGGGCGCGTGCAGCGATGGTCGGCGCGCTGCCACTGAACACGAGGAGCCCGCCGGAGTTCAACGGCAGTCGCTGACCGCCACCCAGACCCGCATCCTCGGCTTTGAAGGCACGATCGGCGGAAGCAACGGCGACTGGCGAGCCGTCACCGGCACCGCTACGTCGAGCACGGTTCACAGCGAAGGGACTCGTTCTCTGTCGCTGTCGGGCAACACCAGCCCCAGCGCGCGCAGCACGGCGATCACGACGCTCGGCACGCTCGGCTCGCAAGCGAGCGTCGACGTCCAGGTGCCGACGACGCTGCAGGGACAGAGCTGGCTCGGCCAGGTCGCGCTCACCTTCAACGCACCGTCGGCCGGCGTGAACAACGTCAACGCCGGCGCCGCCACCCTTTCCGGACCGGTCGGAACCTTTCGCCGTTACACGATCACCATCCCCCCGTTCGTCGTTACTGCTCTCAACACGCACACCTATTCAGATCTCACCATCACGGTCCAACTCACCGTACCGAGCACGTCGGGGGCGTTCCTGGTCGACGCGCTCACCTTGACTTCCGGTGGCGGCGGGGGCACTGGCGGGGCCGGCGGCATGGCCAGCAGCGGTGGGACCGCCGGCGGTGGTAGCTCTGGCGGCGGCAGCGCCGGACAGGGGGGAACCGCCGGGTCGAGCGGAGGTTCCGGTGGGAGCGGGGGTTCGACTGGTGGCAGCACCGGTGGATCCTCAGGCAGCGCGGGTACAGGTGGGAGCGCCGGAAGCGACCTGTTGCCCTTCTTCGCGCAGGCCCCCTTCGACCTCAAGACCAAGGACGTCGCCTTCTCGGCGCAGGGGGCGCTCGAAATCCATGACGGAGTACGGCTTCTGGGCGTGAACGGGCAGGGCCGAGCGTCGGCCGCCAATATCGAAGGGAACACGGCGGCAATCTTTGGGGTCCAATCCGAGGTCAAAGACGTCTGGAGCTCGAGCGGTGTCGATCTCCGGAACAGCGCTCACGTGTTCGGTTCGGTGCGTGCACTCGGACCCGTGACGCGAGCAGCGGGTGCGATCGTTGACGGCTCGGTGGTGAACGACCCCAATGCCCAGCTCCACAGCGGAGTGAGCTGGAACGTGACGTTCCCCTCGAACAGCCTCGGCAACATCTCGTTGGAACCCGGTCAGGTCGCGAACCCGAGCTCGGGCGCGCGGTACGGGGACTACACGGTCAAGCGTTCCGCCAAACTGCGGTTTGCGCCAGGGACCTACTACTTCAACAGTCTGAGCATCGAGTCCCAAGGCATCCTCGAGATGCTGAACTCAAACGGGCCGATCTTCGTCTATGTCCGCAACAACTTCACCTTCCGCGGCACGATCACGCGATCGGCTTCCAAAGGGAACTATCTGTTCGGGCTTGCGAGGAAATCCGGCGAGCCTCCGAATTCGGCGATCATCGAGGCTCCGTTCAAGGGCATCGTCGTCGCCCCGTACGGTCAGGTCTCGCTTTCCAGCGCGAGCACGGGACACGAGGGGTCGTTCTTCGGTAAGACGTTGATCGCCCACCAGTGGACGAGCATCACCCACTTGCCGTTCAACCCCGAGGAGTTTTGCGCAGCGAACGCACCGTGCAGCCCGTTCTGCCAGTGCTCGGACGGCGAGGTCGGTTGTTCAGCGGACACTGATTGCGAGCCGGGTCTAGTGTGTGGGAAGGACGTGGGCGCGCGATTCGGCAAGAATCCCACGGACGACGTGTGCTGGTCCGGGGCCTGTTCGGTCAGCCCGCGCATGGGCGGTTGCGGCTACCCCGACGCGCCTTGCGGCGAGCAATGTTCTGATCGCGTCGAGTGCGCTTCGAACGCGGACTGCCCGGGTGGGCAGGTATGCGGAACCAACAACGGTCAGCTTTTCGGCGCCTCCGCGCTTCGCGTGTGCTGGCCGGCGAGTTGCGAGACGAACCCGGCCTCGGCCTGCGGCACCGTGCAATCGTCGTGCGGCGTCTGTCGCTGCAAACCCGACTGCGCGAGCAAGTCGTGCGGGGACGACCCCGCGGACGGTTGCGGCGGCGTCTGTCGCGGGCTTTGCTCGGACCGCGTCGCTGGATGCTCGCGGGGCTCCGACTGCAACGACGGATCCGTCTGCATGGAAGACGCCGGGCCACGGGTCGGGCTGCCCACCGGCAGCGACGTGTGCCTGCCCTCGATGTGCATGGCGCCCACTGAGGAGCAGTGCGGAAGCATCGCGGATCCCTGTGGCCTGTGCGAGACTTGTGAACCGGAGTGCAGCGGCCGCGCATGTGGCGTCGATCCCAAGTGCGGTGCGAGCTGCGGCCAGTGTGGGGCCGGAAGCTCCTGCGGCTCGGAGGGTCAGTGTCACCTGGATCCAACGCCTTCCGAGATCCCTCCGCTGCCGGCGCCCGACACCACCGGTATCGGGGCCATTGACGCGAGCTTCGACGTGACGCCCGCGGGAGAGGCCGTCTACGACGTTCCGATCGAGGTTCCTCCGGGGCGCCAGGGCATGCAGCCCAATCTCTCCCTCCGCTACCGAAGCACCGCGACCAATGGCGCGCTCGGAGTTGGGTGGAGCCTGAACGGGCTCTCAACTATCCATCGCTGCGCGCGGAGCTACGCTCAAGACGGCTACGCGCGGGCAGTTCGCCACGACGCCGGCGACGCGCTCTGTTTGGACGGACAGCGCCTGATCCTTGTGCCACATTCCGGTCCCTACGGCGCACCCGAGACGGAATATCGCACCGTCGTCGAGACCTTCGCCAAAGTCGTTGCCCACGGTGGCACCGCGGAGGGGGGGCCAAGTTGGTTCGAGGTGCGAACGAAAGACGGGCGCATTTACCACTACGGAGAGACGGAGAACTCGAGCGTGCGCGCCGTGGGACCGGACGCGGCGAGAAAGCGCGTCTGGGCGCTTTCGAACGTCTTCGACCGCTCACGCAATGCGTACTCGGTCCAGTATCTGAAGACGAGCAACATCCTCGGGCTCACGCTCGAGCTGCTTCCCGCCAGCATTACGTACACGCACAAGCCGGAGACTACGGGCGATCGAAAGGTCCAGTTCAACTACCAGGAGGACCGACCCGATACGCGCCTCGCGCTATCTGGACCCAGCTTGTCGATTACGAACCAGCGTCGGCTCTTGAAGGATATCGAGACGTACGCGAGCGGCTCGCTCGTGCGCCGCTACTCGCTTTTCTATGAATCCGCTCCCAACGGACAGTCTCGGCTCAAGATGCTGCGCGAGTGCGTAGACGCGGGAACTTGCAAAGGAAACACCAGCTTCGAGTACGTCGACGAGATCGGGTTCAACCCAGGGGTCACTACCAACGCACCGATGGCGTTTGGAAGCGTGCTGGACACGAATGGAGACGGGCGCCACGACGTTCTGGACACGACGTATTCAGTCTATGCGGAGGGCCACCAGCTGATGTCTTCCAACGTGGAGCTCGGACTCTCCGTTGCCGGGGCCTTGACACTCACGTCGATTGGGTACCCGGAATATTCTTCCTGGTTTACCCAAGGTCTGCACGCGTTGAACGTCCTTTCGCGTGAAACCCACTACGACTATGTCTTTACACGACGCTTGTATGCCGCGTTGCAGGAGCCGGCGGATCCGTTCAGGATTCTGGAAGCGCCACCGCCGGCGTGCGACTTCCCCTTGTCGCAGGTTCGACGAACGACCTCTGGTGAAGATACGATCTTCGATGCCTGTGTAAAGTCCTTCGACAAAATGATTGAAGGCCATGGTCGCTCTTCAACCAACTGGATTAGGGTCAGCTTCCGAGAGCGTCGGTGGTTCCTTGACGTGAACGGCGACGGCGAAGAGGACGAGCTTTACTGCGATCCGGTGAAGTCGGCCGACTTCCACTATCGTCTGTCGCGGACCGGCTATGCGCAGAGCTCGACTACCGGGTCGATTCCCGGATGGGGCGGCATGTGCGAGATCGCGGAAGTACCAGGGGCCGCGAACGATCGCCCGCTGACGCTCATGCTCGACCACGACGGCGACGGTGTTTCAAACCTGCTCGTTTACAGCCCGACCCATGGCTGGGCCGCGCTCGAGCCTGAAGGTTCGAGCTTCCGCTGGAAGGAGAATGTGATCAAGCCCGCCGGGGGCGATCCTCGCAACCAGTTCATCGTGCCGCTCGACTTCAACGGCGATGGCCTGATGGATCTGATGGCGTTGCCGGAGGGATCGTCGTCAAACCTGAGCGTCAGCGTAACCGCAGAGCCGATCTATTGGCGCAACGTCGGCGGGCGCTTCGACGTCACGTCGATTGAAGCGACCGGACTGACCATCCCGTCTCTGGAGTTTGGCGCTCACGTCATCGACTACAATCGCGACGGTCGCGACGACATCCTTCAGCCGTCGATTCCGAACTGGGCGTTGCGCAAGACCACGACGGGGTTCGACCTCGACGCGCAGGACCTCCCCGAAGGCGTGCCCAGCGAACCCGGCTTCCTCGCGGACGTGAACGGCGACGGCAACCTGGACCTGGTGACGCGCAACGTCGTCGGGAAGCGCTTGATGATCCTGTACGGGAAGGGGCGGCGAAACAATCTGCTCAGGCGAGCCATCGACGGCCTTGGTCGATTCGTTTCCTTCGAATACGACAACCCGGACCCGACCAACGGAACCCCGGTGTACCAGAAGGGCAACACCTCTCCAACGTGGCCGCGCCAGCAGGTCAATGTCGCTCCTTATGCCGTGGTCAGTCAGCATCGCGAAGGCCTCATATCGGTCGGGTTCGAGGCCGCTGAGCGCACCCATACCTACGGCTATCGGGAAGGAATCGTCGACGTCGCCGGACACGGCTTCCTCGGCTTCAAGTTCCGCAGCGAGAAGGAGTACGCGGGCGGACTCACACTCGCTACCGAGCTCGCGAGCGAGCGCACGACCGAATACGATACAGAGACGCGATTCTCGTTCGCGCAGCCGGGAGGGACGTTCTTCTATCACTACCCGATCGTCGGGCGCACCGTGGCCGAGACCGTTCGCTACCCCAACATCGTCAACAGCCTTGACGACGGCTCGATGCTCGGACAGCGCTCGACGTTCACGTGGAACGTGCAGCTCTCGCACGACGGCAACCCGTTCGGCGTACTCGAGCAACAGCAGACCGAGGTGCTGGGCGGGCCCGCCGGCGACACCGTCGTCGCGTCCACCCGTGTCGTTCGCATCGTCGACGAGTTCGGAAATCAGACCGGCCTGGCGCGGACCACGCCGAGCACGACCGAGGAAGTGCTCGCGGTTTACGACCCGACCGGGTCCGAGATCACCGATTGGCTGATCTCGCTTCCCAAGAGCCGGCAGATCTTGGGCCTGAGTTTCGGCGAGCAGCAGCTAGAGACTTACGCGTACACGTACAACAGCCGAGGGATCTTGACCCAAGTCATTCGCGAGCCGGGTTCCGGCACCCCGAGCGCGAACCGCACCACCGTGTATACGCCCGACAGCTACGGCAACGTCCGCCACGTCAGCATCGCTGCGCCTGGCCAAACGACCCGAACCGTCGACATCGATTTCGACGATCGGCAGCTCTTCCCTTCCAGCTTCACGAACGGCAAAGGCCAAGTGTCGCGGGTCGGCTTCGACGATCGATTCGGAACCCGCACCTTCAGCGTCGACCCTAACGGGATCATCCATCGGTGGGCCTACGACGGATTCGGTCGAGTCGCTGCGCACGCGAGTGCATCCGGAACCGAGACCTGGTCGTGGACGGGCACATCGATCGACTCGCCGATGACCGCGAGAATTCGCATGAACCACGCGTTGCCGACCGGTTTTACCGAGAAGGTCGACATGGATGCGTATCTGCGCCCGGTGCAGCAACGGTGGACCGGAATCGACGGGGCGGAGCTTCGACGAGAGATGACGCATGCCCCGCGAAGTAAAACCGTCAGTGTGGAGCACCTCTCCACCGCACCGGCGCCCGGCCTCTCGATCTTCACCTATGATCCGATCGGCAGACCTACCACGATGTCGACTCCCGAAGGAGTCCAGTATCTCTACGACTACGGTTACGCTCGTACCTTGCGTCCTGACCATCAGGCCTATGTCTCGTCGATCTGGGACATCTACGTCGAAAAAGTGACGGACTCTCTGGGGCGCGAATCCGTCGTCGTCTCGGACGCGGATCGCGCGCCGCGTGCAGTGTTCGAGCCCGGGGGTCACACCACGCGCTACGAGTACGCGGCATTCCACGGACTCCATACAGTTCGCGATAGCGCCGGCGGCGAGCTCATTCTTCACCGAGATCTCTACGGCCGCGTCGTGGGCGTGGACGATCTCGCGGGTGTTCAGAGCCAGAGCGCGCGGTACACCGGGTTCGATCAGCTCCATGAGGTGACCGATGCGCGCGGCGGCCTTCACACCTACACGTACGACGTGCTCGGCCGTCTCAACCGCATCGACGACTCCGACGGCGCCACGGACTACCTGTTCGACGGAACTGGCCCGAATGAGATCGGACGCCTGATCGAAACCGTGAGCCCGCAGGGCGTCCGCACGCGCTACACGTATGAGCCTTCGCCCGGCGTTGCCTTGTTGAACCGCGGGTTGCCGGAGACAGTCACGCGGACCGTCGACAACCAGGCTCTCACGACGCGAGTCGAGTACGACGCGATCGGACGCACGGACAAGCTCTGGTACCCGAGCCCCTCGAGCGCGCCGTTTGGAGTTCAGTACGGGTACGACCCGGCGTCCGGCGCGCTCACGAGCGTCGCGGATGCCTCGGACGGTACCACCTACTGGAACCTCGACGAGGCAGCCGACGGCATGCGCGTCTCTGCGGAAACCTTCGGGGACGGAAGCACGACGGTGCTCGACTATCATCCGACCTTGAAGCGCATCGAGCGTATCGCGACGCGTCGAAGCAGCGGCACGCTCGAGACGGACCTTCGCTACGCCCACGACGAGTTCGGTCGCACCACCTTCCGCCGCGACGCCACTGAATTCCCCTCCGGCTCGTACTTCAGCTACGACGAGACCGATCAGCTCATCGGAATCGATCCGGTGCCAGGACCGACCACTGATCCCGACTTTGCCTACGACGACCTCGGCAACCTGACCAACCAGCGCGGCGTCGGGGCTTACCAGTACTCGACGACCAACCCGTACCACGTGACGTCCGCAGGTGAGCACGTTTACGGAACGCCTGACAGTGCCGGTCGCCTTGGCAGCCGAGCGGGCCCGCTCGTCCCTCGGTCCACTCAGTCGATCGAGTACAGCGAGTCCGACCTGCCGCTGCGCGTAACCACCGGCAGCGGCGCGCTCGCAAGCGTTACCGAGTTCGACTACACTGCGACCGCAGATCGAGCAGCCAAGCGCGGCGCGACCGAGGTCACCTATTATGCCGGCGACCACTACCAACGAACCGACGACACCACCGGCGGGCGCGAGCATCGCTACGTCGTGTACGCGGGTGGGCGACCGATTGCGCAGGTCAACCGCACGCAGACGGGCGACTTCGTGGCCGAAAAGGTCCGCCGCTATCTTCACACGGATGCGCAGGGCTCCATCTCCCTCATCACCTACGACGCAGCGGCACCCGCGCACCGCAGCTACAGCGCCTTCGGCCGCACCACTGCCTTCCAAGATCCGGCCGTCGTCATGGGTTACACCGGCCACGAGCACGACCTCGAGCTCGGCCTCATCAACATGAACGCCCGCATGTACGACCCCGTCGCGGCGCGCTTCCTCACCCCGGACCCCGTGATGAGCGAGCCGTTCGGAGTCGGAGTGAACCCGTACGCGTACGCCGGGAACAACCCGATCGACCGCACTGACCCCACGGGCATGTCGTGGGACCAGGGGGAAGACGGTTACCTCGCGGTGGGGATGTTCACGGGGCTGGTGGGGCTCGGCGTGGCCGGCACGGTGGCGAGAAGTGGAGGCGGGTCCGCGCCCCGCTTTGGAGACGTTGCGGCTCCTGCAGGAGCTGGCCTCGACATTTACCGGAACTACCAGGACAACAAGGCGTACACGAGGCCCACGTATCAGGGCTCCCGCTCTTACGCGACGGCGACGGACTCGGCGCAGCAGGCGCGGTCTGCTCCGGGGTCGCTCAGCGCCGGGGCGGATTGGGCGCCGGGGGGAAGTGGCGCAACGCCATTGCCGCTTGCGAAACCGCCTGGATCTAACCAGTACGAGTATGCTTCGACGCGACACTCACGCGATGGCTACCAGGAAGACCTGGGCAAGCTTCGCTGGCAAGAGACGGAACAGCTTGCCGCATACCTATTTTTGGACGCAGCGAACCCAACCTCCATCAAGTACGATTTGGAGTTCTACACTGTAATAGTCGAACGTGAAGGAAAGTATGCTTATCTGCCTGCAGAGGTTGGAGCTCAGAATGAATCAACGGGCTTTCAAGCCATGCTACAGCGAGCATTGGACACGCCAGGGGTCGCCGTTAGGTCGTGGTCGCACACCCACGGTAGATACGACGGCCCAACAAGCAACGACTTCAGCGAAGCTGATGCCATCATAACTCGCGACAACGTGCTTCGCGGTTATCTCGGAACGCCAAGCGGACGATTCATGGTCTTGGATCCTGGCCAGAGATTCGGGACTGATCTGGGCCCGCTTCCGCCCTCCAATTACTATCACTAGCAGGCACAGCATGAGGTCCAATGTCAGTGGATTGTGCATGCTTCTGTGCCTGCAGGTGAGCACAGGGTGTAGGGGGGAAGGGAGCAGCGACGGACCGGACACTCCGCAGATTTCTGCTGGATCGAGCCGTACCGTTGGGGTTCTTCCCGGTGAGAAACCCGGAACCGTGTTTTCTTTGATTCCGCTAATTTCAGATCCGGAACGATACGCGGGATGGGCGACAGCAGTGTCGGGCTTCCTGGTGCTCGATAAAGAGCATGGGTTTCTCGGCGGCGCGGAAGGTTCATTGTACCTGGGGCGCGAGGACGCCACGATGCTATTGAACAATCGGGTGAGTCTGCGATTTCGAGCTTGCCGCGTTGCGAGCCCAGCTCAGTCGCTCTTGTCTGCTGGTGACGTTGAGGAGCTTGAGAACAAGTATGTGACGGTTCGGGGTACGTTTGAATCGCCCCCCCCGGCCGCCAGCGCGGCTCGGATCGGGAGCATATGCGGGATCACGTCGGTCACCCCTATCGAAGATCCGCGGGAGAGGCGTCAGCCACCTCGGCAAATCCCGTCGTCTGGATGATTGGTATCCGCTTCACGGCGCCGTGTAGCGACTGCGAGCTGACGCGGACAAGCTCAGCGGCGTGACGAGGCATCGCGCACGAGCCGCAGATTTCTTCTGGGTCGCTCAGCCCGTGTCGAGGGTGTCGAGGGGGTCGCTCGGGATCGAGATCGGGCCGACTTCGGCTGCGAGAGCGGTGGGGTCGAGGCGGTCGCGAGTTCGGGCCCAGAAGAGCGGGGCGAGCTCGAGCATGCGGTGCTCGGGCCAGAGCGGCACGAGCCGGATGAGGCAGCGCAGATACTCCTCGGGGTCGAGGCCGTGCAGGCGTGCCGAGCCGACCGGGGAGAACCAGTAGGCGGTGCTCTTGGCGTGGTCGTTGCTGCCGCAGAACAACCAGGCTGGGCGACCAAGACGAGGCAGTGGTTCTTCGGAAAGTCCTCGAAGAGTAGGCGGATGCGGCGCAGCGCGGAGACCTCCATCAAGTGCGCGTCGTCGATGATGGGGGCCAGCATCTTGCCGGCGCCGTTCAGGCGCCGGGCCTCCTCGATCAGTCTTCGCCCGCAGCGCACGTCGATGCCGTCGGCCTCGATCTGGAAGGCCTCGCACAAGATCCTGAGCGTCGAGTGGTAAGTGTGGAACGTGCGGTTCACGATCGGGGTCATGATGCGTTTGGGATCGTGTTGGCAGAGCGCATGCTTGATGACGCTCTTGCCGGTTCCGGGTTCGCCGACGATCACGCACAGGCCGCCCTGCTGGCAGTGCACGCGAAGTGTCTCCGAGCCATGCCCAGAACCTTAAGGACCGCCCGCCCGGCAAGTTTGGGATTTTGGCGAGGCTTTCGCGAGCACCGGAGTGCGCATTCCGCTCAACCTGAGCGCTCGTTCCGGCCGGACTTGAGCAGGCGTTCCGGAGCACGTGAGCGCGATCGGAGCGAAGCGACGAGGGTCTGGTGTCAGGCAGGCTGGGGTTGAGGTTCCAGGGCTTTCTTCTTTCG
>JAICQO010000015.1 GCA_025937835.1 Polyangiaceae bacterium | reverse complement strand
CTCGGGCTCACATCCATCATCCCTGGCCATCCGAACGCTTCGCCCTCCGTTGACCCAAGGTGGGAGCCCGGTGCGGGAAATCCGCTCGCCGGGTTCTGTCCGGGGGGCGGCCCGTAAGGGCCGTCCCTACCGGAACGGGGATTTTGGGGTTCCAGGCAGCAGGACGCGTCCAGACAAGATCCAAAAAGAAAACTTTCTGCCTTCCCGGTCTTCCTGTTGCGCCGATCGTATTGCGACGTCAGGTCGTCGATGCGCCGGGGTGTTAGGCGGCGCGGGCGACGCCGAGGATGCGGGCGCAGCCTTCGGCGGCTTCACGGAGGATTTCGATGGGGGCGCCGCCCGTGGTGTTGGCGCAGAGGTAGGCGTCGAGGCCGCGGACCTTCACTCCGCAGACGGCATCTTCGGGCCTCGGTTCGCCGGCGGCGAGGACGATTGGCGCCCAGGCCGCGAGCTCGTCGCATTCGCGGGCGGGCCCGGCGCCGGCGACCAGGATGCCGGTCCGATCCGACAGGGCCAGGCTCTGGATCTGGGCGCGCTTTCGCGTGGCTTCGAGCAACAGGGAGAGGGCCTCGGCGCAGTTCGTCGAGCGCAGCTGGCGTCGTTCGCGGCTTCCGGTGTCCATGTTGCGAATTGTCCCGGGCCGGCCGACGGGCGGCCAACTTCCGGGGAGCCGAGCTGCGGCGGGCTCTCGCCGGCCGCGAAATCCGGGCTAAATAGGCCCGGATGACCGCGCCCACGCTGCCTGCGCTGCTCGCCGAGCGGCGCGTCGTGGTGATCGCGGGCGCGGGCGGCGTGGGCAAGACGACGATCGCGGCGGCGCTCGCGCTCGCTGCCGCCGAAACCGGGCGGCGCGTGCTGTGCCTGACCATCGACCCCGCGAAGCGCCTGTTCGACCGGCTGGGGCTCGACGCGGGCTCGGCTGCAGAGCAGCGCCTCGATCCGGCGCCCTTCGCCGCGGCCGGCATCGCGCTGAAGGGTGAGCTCACGGTGGTCATGCTCGATACGAAGCAGACCTTCGACGAGCTCGTGCGGCGGCACGCCTCGAGCCCCGCGGCGGCCGAGCGCATCCTCGGCAACGAATTCTACGCGTACGTGTCTACGCAGCTTGCGGGCACGCAGGCGTACATGGCCATGGAAAAGGTGCTGAGCGTGCTGTCCGACGAGCGCTACGACCTGGTGGTGCTCGACACGCCGCCCACGGCCGACGCGCTCGACTTCTTGGATGCGCCGGGGCGCCTGATAGAGACGCTCGACAGCCCGGCCTTGCGCTGGCTCGGCGACGTCTTCGAACGCTCGGGGCGGCTCAGCTTCAACCTCGTGGCGCAGGGCATTGCGTTCGTGTTGAAGACGCTGGCAAAGCTCACCGGCCAGGGGTTTCTCGAACGGCTCTCGGAGTTCGTGAGTGAAGTGAACCAGCTCTTCGGCGGTTTTCGGGAGCGCGCCGAGCGCGTCTCGGCTGCCTTCAAGAAGCCCGAGTTCACGTACTTGCTCGCGGCGACGGCGTCGCCCAACGCGCTCGACGAGGCGCAATTTTTCGCCGAACGCCTGCAACGGCTGGGGCTCGGGGCGGGCGGCGTGATCGTCAATCGCGTCCGGCGCTCGGGGCTCTCGACGCCGGGGCGCGCCGAGCTCGAAGCCGAGCTCGTGCGGCGGGGGCTGGTGCTCGAGAACGACCTCGCGGGGCGCGTGCTCCGAGCGCTCGCCGAAGAGAGCGCCCTCGCGGCCGCGGAGCGGAAAACCCTCGAGGCGCGCAAGGCCGCGGAGCTCTCGGCGGCGCGCGTCCCGTGGGTGCTCGAGGTCCCGGCGCTCGCCGACAGCGTGAACGACGTCGCGGCGCTGGTCGCCGTCAGTCGCTGCCTCGTTCCGTCCGCCGCTTCATCCGGTAGTGGATCGTGATCGGCACGGACTCGAAGCCGAACGCGTCGCGCAGCTGGTTCGAGACGAAGCGCTGGTAGCTCTCCTTCAGGTGCTCGGGGTGGCTGCACACCGCCACGAACACCGGCGGCGAGGTCTCGGCCTGCGTCACGTAATAGATGCGTGGCGCGCGCCCCCCGTCGGTCGGCGGCGGGCGCTTGGCCAGCACCTCGTCGAAGAAGCGATTCAGCTCGGAGGTCGTGATGCGCCGGCGCATCTCCTGCCCCGCGCGCTCCGCGGTGCGCATCAAATCCCCGACGTGCTCGCCGGTCTTGGCGCTGATGCCGACGATCTGGATCCAGCGCGCGAAGTTGAGCGTCTCCCGGGTGGTCTTCAGCACCTCGGCGCGCTGCTTCCTGTCGAGCAGATCGAGCTTGTTCAGCGCCACGACGACGGCGCGCCGGCGCTCGATCGCGAGGCCTATCAAGCGCGTGTCCTGCTGCGTGAGGCCCTCGGTCGCGTCCGAGACCAACACCGACACCTCGGCGCGCTCGAGCGAGCGGATAGCGCGCAGCACGCTGACGAGCTCGATGCCGTGCTCCACGTGCGACTTCCGGCGGACGCCCGCGGTGTCGACGATCACGAACGGCTTGCCGTCGAACTCGATGCGCTGGTCGACCGGATCGCGGGTGGTGCCCGGGCGCGAGTCGACGAGCGAGCGCTCTTTGCCGGCCAGGCGGTTGAACAGCGACGACTTGCCGGCGTTGGGGCGGCCGACCAGGGCGATGCGCGGCTCGCGGCCGGCCTCGTCGCGCTCTTCGCGCGAGTGCTCGGGCAAGAGCGGCAACAGCGCCTGGACCAGCTCGGCGGTGCCGCGGCCGTGCAGCGCCGAGACCGGCACGATCTCCGGCAGCCCGAGCTCGTAGAGCGGGCCGATGCCGAGCGCTGCATCGCGCGAATCCACCTTGTTGGCCACGAACAGCGTGGGCTTGCCGCCCTCTCGCAGGAGCTGCACCGCGTCGCGGTCGGGCGCCGTGGGCGGCAGCGTGCCGTCGAGCACGCAGATCACGACGTCCGCCTCGTCGATCGCCGAGCGCACGTGGCGCACGATGCCGAGCTTCATCGGATCGTCGCTCTCGGGATCGAAGCCGCCGGTGTCGATCAGCGAGATCGTCCGTCCGGAGAGGTGCGCGGTCGCGTAGTGGCGATCGCGCGTCACGCCGGGCATGTCGTGGACGATCGCTAGGCTCTTGCCGACGAGGCGGTTGAACAGCGTGCTCTTGCCGACGTTGGGTCGGCCCACGATCGCAACGATCGGCGTCACGACTGCTTCTTTCTGCGGCGCCGCACGGGCCGCCCTCCAGGCTTGTCTCCGGCCGCGCCGGCGAGCTCGCTCACTTCGTAGCCGAGCTCGGTCAACATCCGCGGCGCGTTCTTCCAGCGTTCGGTCACGCGCACGAACAGCTCGAGGTGGGAGCGCTTGCCGATCATGGCCTCGATCCGCTGGCGCGCGGCCGAGCCGATCCGCACCAGCATCGCGCCGCCCTGGCCGATCAGGATCCGCCGCTGGCCGACCTTCTCGACGTGGATCGTGGCGCCGATCCGCGCGAGCGGGCCGTCTTCGTAGCGATCGATGGTCACGGCCACGGCGTGGGGCACCTCGCCGCGCGTCGCGTTCAGCACCTGCTCGCGCACGTACTCGCGCACGAAGTACTGCACGGGGCGGTCAGTCAGCGTGTCCTCGGGATAGTTCGGCTCGCCCTCGGGCAGGCAAGCGACGAGCGCGTCGAGCACGCGGTCCACGCCGTCCTGTCGAGCCATGCTGGTCGGGATCACCGCCTCGAACGGGAACAGGTCGGTGTACGCCTGAAGCACGGGCAAGAGCCGCGATTTGTCACGGACCAGGTCGACCTTGTTGAGCACCAACACCACACGGCCGCCCTCGGGCAGAAGCTTCTGAGCGAGCGAGCGATCTTCGGGCAACACCGGGCCGCGCCCCTTCTCGGCCGCCGTGACGTCCGTCATGAACAAGATCGCGTCGCTCGCCGGCAAGACGCTCTCGGCCGACAGGTTCATGCGCCGCCCGAGCTCCGACTTCGGCGTGTGCAGCCCAGGGGTGTCGAGGAAGGCGATTTGTCCGTCTTTGGTGGTGAGCACGCCGAGCAGCGGATCGCGGGTGGTTTGCGGCAACGGCGACACGATCGCGAGCTTTTCGCCCAGGACGGCGTTCAAGAACGTCGACTTTCCGACGTTGGTGCGGCCGACGATGGCGACGGTGCCCGAGTGCATGAGGAGCGGCGGAGTAGCTCCGGGGGCGGGGTGTTGCAACCTTTGGGGCAAAAATGGGCTGCGACAGCTGATAGCTTCCGGCCATGCAGCGCCGGCTCACCGTGCTCGAAGCGACGTCGCTGCTCGTCGCTCTCGTGAGCCTGTTCGGCGCGCTTCAGGTCCCGTTGTGGGATCCGCCAGAGGTCGAAAACGCGGAGCTCGCGCGGCGCATCGCGCAAGGGTTGTTCGGCGCGGGCGGGCCCGGGAGCTGGACCGGGGCCGCCGAGAGCGTTCCGACGCGGGGTGAGCTCGGCAAGGGCGAGCTGCCGTTTCTGGCCATGGCCCTCGGGTTTCGAGTGTTCGGGCTCGAGCCCTGGGCGGCGCGGCTGCCGCTCGCGTTGTTCGCCGCTGCGGGCGTGCTCGCGCTGTTCTTCGCGGTCCGGAGCCTGGTCTCGCGGCGTGCGGCCGCGCTCGCCGTGCTCGCGCTGTCCACGACGCCTCTCTACTATCTCCAGGCCCGAAGTCTGCTCGGGGACATCACGCCTTTATCGGCGACCGTGCTCGGGTTCTCGGGGCACGCGCTGTTCGTGTTCGACGACGTCGCGCCCAGGCGGCGCTGGTTCGGCGCCGCGCTCGCGGCGCTCGGCGCGGTCGGCGGCTTCTTCGCGCGCGGGCCGCTGCTCGGCGTGGCCCCCGCGGCGCTCGGCGTCGGTGTCACCTGGCTCGCTCTATCCCTCTCCGGTGAGAACCAACCCCGCGCGTCACGCGCTGCCGGCGCGGCCAGCCTGACACTGGGGTGCGCCGCGCTCGGGTCCGGAGCGCTCGCCTGGTTCGTGATTCCGTTCGAGGGCTACTCCTTCTGGATCGGCAACGCGCGCGGCGCGCATCCGTACCCGAGCTTCGAGGCCGGCCTGCGACAATTGGTGCACGCGGGTTTCCCTTGGAGCGCGCTTTCGCTGCCGGCGCTAGGCCAGCTCCTCACCCAGTCCGCGCGCGAGATACAGCCGAGCCCGCGGGCGAAGCTCGCCTTCGCGGCCGTGATGACGGCCGTCAGCGCCTGGGCGCTCGAAACCGCGCTGGCTCCCGCGCTCGGTCCGCTTCCCGGCTCGGGTCTTCCGATGCTGGCGCTCGTCGTGGGCCTCGCGCTCGACGAGCCAGCGACGAAGCGCGCGCGCGCGTTCCTCGGAGTCTTCGCCGCGTGCGCGGCCGCGCTGCTCGTCTGGGACTTCTTCCATTTCCCCGACAAGCTCCTGGTGTCGCTCGGCGCGCCGCCTGGAACACTGCCGGCAACCTGGGATGTGGGCTGGTTCGGCCTCGGCGCAGCGGCCACGTTCGCGGGCTTCGGCGTGGCGGCGCTGTTCCTCGCCGACTCGGACGACGGCGGCTCACCGCCCTTCGCGCGCGCCGAATACGCGGCGTGGTTCGATTGGGTTCGCGCCTGGCGCGGCGGGCTCGCGGGCTACGGACTGCTCGCCGTCGGCGCGAGCGCACTCGGGCTCGACGTGGCGCTGTCGCTGGTCGCTCGGCAGGGAGCAGGCGGAGCCACTGGCTTCGAGCATTGGGGCATTCGCTGCCTGTGGCTCGCCGCGCTGCTCCTAGCGGTGGCTCCCGCGCTCTGGTTCGCGTTGCGCGACCTGTCGCGCCTCGCGCTGCAGAGGTTCCACCTCGAGCGGGGCACTGCCGCCGCGCTCGCCCTCGCGGCGGTCGGCCTCGGGGGAAGCCTGGCGCTCGCGCCGGCGCTTTCGTACGAGCTGCCCGAGAACCCAGCGCTCGCGGCCTATCGGAAGCGCGCCCGGCCCGGCGACACGCTCGGCCTGCTGCACGGTTCGCTACCCGCCGCGCGCTACGAGCTCGAAGCGCCCGTGACCGCGCTCGACGGCCTCGGACGGGCCCTGAATTTCCTCGATTCTGGCAGCGGAGGCCGCCGCTTCGTCGCGCTCGCTCCGTCCGAGCTCGGAGCCTTGAACGCGGCGTTCCGCGCGCGCACCACGCCGCGACGAAACCTACCCGTGGTCGACACCACGAACGAGACCTGGCTCGTCGTCGATCGCCTGCTGCCGACAGAGCTCGATCTGAACCCGCTGCGCGCCGCCGTCCTCGGGGCTCGCCCCAAAGAGCCAGCGCGCGTGCTCGACGCCGAGCTCGCTCCAGCGCTCGCGCTCGTCGGCTGGGAGCTCCGCGATCGTGAAGGAGTTGTCCAGAGCGAGGTGATCGCCGGCGAGTGGTACGACTTGTACCTGTTCTTCGAGGTGCGTTCGCGACTCGAGCGCGCGTGGCGCATCTTCGTGCACGTCGACGGTTTCCAGCAGCGCTTCAACGTCGATCACGAACCGCTCGCTGGGAGCTACTCGACCGACGCGTGGTTGCCCGGCGATTGGATCGTCGATCGACATCGCTTCCGGGTCGACACTGAGCTCGCTCCTGGCAGCTACTCCGTTTACGCGGGGCTGCACATCGGGGAAGAACGCCTGCCCGTCACCCGCGGCTCGGCCGGCGCAGATCGGATTTTTCTCGGAGTGCTGCGTGTCGATTGATCCCGGCACACATGCACCCAGAAAGGCTCCAAAAAACACGCTAGCCAGCCCGCTCCGAGCAATGGTATCGGGGCGGAGTGAGGAGCGACGATCCGAAACCTTCCGAGCGCCCACCGGTGTCGGAACGGCGGAGTGCGGAGCGAATCGACGTCACCTGGTCCGTCGATTGCGAAACCGAGGACACGTTCCTCTACGCGAACATCACCGACATCTCGGAGCTCGGCGTGTTCGTGAGAACCCAGGAGCCGCTGGAGATCGGCACGCGCCTCACGTTGCGCTTTGCCCCTCCGGGCAGCCCCGACGAGTTCGTGACCAAGGGTCAGGTGCAGTGGGTGAACCCGGTGCGCATGCTCTCGGACAACCCGAACCCCGGCATGGGCATCCGCTTCGTCGAGCTCACGGACGAGTCGCGCGAGCGTCTGGTCGATCTGGTCCACACCATCGCCTACGTCCGCAGCACCGACAACAACTGACGCCCCGCCCCGCAACGTCGCTCTGCGGCGTGGAGAGTTTTTCGCCTTCCTGTTCATCCCCCTCTGCGCCGAGCACCGCCGTGCCTACGGTGAGGGCCCAAGGTACGGCTTTGCCGACGGCGTGGGGGGCGCGGCCTTCTGCGCTTCCTCTTTTTGCTTGGCGAGCTCGAGCGGGTCGATGTCGCCCATCGAGGCGAGCGCGGCCTGGGCGCGGTCGGTGTAGCCGGGCTTCTTGAGCAAGAGCTCGTAGTGGTGTCGCGCGCGCTCGAAGTCGCCGAGGGTGCGGTAACAACCGGCGGCTTGCCAGGCGGACTCGTAGCCGGGCTGGCTGTCGGGAAAACGCTGGAAAGCCTGCTCGAAGAGCGGTGCCGCCGTGGGGCAGCCGGCGCGGGCGCGGGCGGATTGCGCCGCGTAGAGCGCGGCTGACGCGGCGGAGCTGCCGCCGCGCGCGGCCAGGGACTCGAAGCGGCGTTGCGCGTCGTCGTAGCGGCGATCGCGGTAGGCGGCGAGCGCGGCCTCGTAATCGCGATCGGTAGACGCCTCGACGGACGGAGTGTCCTGCTCGGGTTGTGCGGACGCGGACGCTCGCGCCGAGGGCGCCGTGCGTTCGCTGCGTGCGTCGCCCGCGCGCTCGGGTCGCTCACCCTCGGGCGCGCGTGGTCGATCGAGCTCGCGGCGCGGAACGATCGCCACGCTCTCGACCTCGCTCTCGGGCACACCCCGCCCGGTCACGAACAGGTTCATCTGCTCGCCGGGGCGGCCGCGCAACAAGATCAGACTCGAAGCGATCACCAGCAGCAAGAGCAACGCCATCGCGAGCTGTGGTCGCATCGCGTAGCTCGCGAGCACGGACACGCCGCGACCGAGTCGCTGGCCGAGCGGAGCCTCGGCGCGCGCGCGCTTCTCCGCGGCCGCCACCCTGAGCTCGAGCCCGTCGGGGGGATCGACGAGCGGCATGCGCCCGACGTCGCGCGTCGCCCGCAGCCTGCTGCCGATGTCCCGACAGCGTGTGCAGTGCTCCATGTGCCGATCGGCCGCGGCCGCGGTCAGCTGATCGAGCTCCCCGTACAGGAAATCCATGGTGATTCGGTCGAATTTCTCGCAATCCACGGGGGTGCACCTAGCGTAGCGCGCGCGCGTACTCTTCGAAATTCGAGAGCGCGTCGCGCAGCCGATCGAGCGCGTAGCGCATGCGAGCCTTCACCGTCTCCGCCGGCACCTGGGTGATCAGCGCGATGTCCTCGAACGGCAAGTTGGCGATCTCTCGCATCAGGAACACTTCGCGCTGCTCGTCGGGCAAGTCTTCGAGAACGCGCACGATCGACGCGCCGACCTGCGACGACACGACGGAGCGCTCGACGGTGCTGCGCGCGGATGATTCCGGTGCTCGCTCCGACGCCGGCTGCGGCGCTCCGTCGCCGCGCTCTTCGCGACGCGCGCCCCGCTCATCGAGCGAGCGCGGCCCTCGCTGGCGGTGTTCGATGCACAAGTTTCTGACGATGCTGTAGAGCCAGGTCGCGAAGCGCGCCTCGTTCTTGAACTGCGCAGCGCTCTGCACGACGCGCAGAAACGTCTCTTCGGTGATCGCTTCGGCCCGCGTTTCGTCGCGCAGCTGCCGGAGGACGAAATTGTAGACACGCCGCCCGTGTCGGGAGACCAACTCGGCGAACGCCTGCCGGTCACCGCGCTGGTAGCGGATCATCAGCATTTCGTCCGTCGCATCGCTCTGCACGGCCGGCATCGGGGTTCACCTTGCGCGGGTCGGAGGCCGAAGAACGGGGTGGTCGAGACCGGCACAGGGTGCCGAACTGGGCAGGGAAGGGCCTCCTTCCGGGCGCGGTTCCGACGCTACGCCCGCCTACGGAAGCCCGCAAGAAGGCTACGTTTTGATGTTTGCGGCCGGCTGGTCAGTGATTCGGCCGGCGGGTCACTTATCGGACCTGCGGCCGGCGATTCAGGCCGTCGAGCCCACCGCTCGCACCCCCCCGTTTTTGCTTGGCGTGTAGAGACCGGGCGTTGGAAGATTCCGTGGGCGGAGGCAATCAGGGTTCATCCATGCGCCTTAACAAAGTATTTCTGGTCTTGGGCCTGGCAGCTTGGTGTTCGGTGCTCGGGGAGGTGAAGGCACAGACCGGTGGCGCGTCCGGGACAACCGCGGCTGCGACGAAGCCCGCGGCTGCGACGCCGACTGGCGCGGCAACCACACCGGCAGCTGCGGCGCCGAGCGCACCCGCGCCGACTCCCGCACCTGCTGCCACTCCGACGCCCACGTCGTCGGCCGCTTCTCCCACCTCTGCTGCTACTGCCAGCTCACCGACCAGCACGGCGCCGAACTCGTCTACTTCGACCACGCAAAACCAACCGCTCGACGGCGGCACGTACGTGGTGCGGCTCCGCGATCTGGAACAGCGCATCGACGATCTGAAGGAGCAGATCCGACGCAGCCACACCCGGCTCAGCCTGCTGAGTGACACCATCCTCTCGGGTGGAGTCGGCGGCGCCCGCGCGGAGATCACCTTCAAGAACGACCTGAGCGGCGCGTTCCGCCTGACCGGCGCGGTGTTCGTGCTCGACGGCGCGGTCCAGTACAATCGCCAGGACGACACCGAGGCCGGCGTGCTCGCCACTCAGAAGGAAATCCCGATTTTCAGCGGCTCGATTCCGCCCGGGGATCACACCTTGCAGGTGGTGTTGAAGCTGCGCGGGCACGGCTACGGCGTGTTCTCCTACCTCCGCAGTTACCGCTTCGAGGTGCCGTCGGGCCACTCGTTCACGGTCGGAGAAGGCAAGACTCTGGCGCTCGACGTGATCGCCTGGGAAAAGGGCGACGTCACGACGCCGGTCGAGCAGCGGCCTTCGATCCGTTATTCGGAGAGCACGCGCTCCGGCTTCACCGGTCCGAGCAGCGGCCCGGCGCGGCCGGCGCCGAAGTCCGGCGCGCAGGGTAGCGTGTCCGGGAGCATGTCGGTGGGGGCGGGGTCGAAGTGATGCGAGTGGCCGCAGTCCGACGCTCGGGCGCGGCGCTGCTCCTCGGGCTGTTGGTGCCTGCTCGCGCGTTCGGGCTCGATCCCGAGCTGGCGCGCTCTCAGGCCGAGCGGTCCATCAGCGGCGTCGAAGCCAGCATGGTGCGAGGCGCGCCGCCGGTGCCCGCGAAGCTGCTCGGCCCGTCGGCGGCGGAGCGCATCGCCGCCGGCGAGATGCTGGTGCGGCTGAAAGACAGCGAACGAGCGATCGACGAGCTCAGCCAGATCCTCGAGCTGTACCGGCAGGGTAAGGTCTCCGAGTCCGCGCACGCGGACGCGAGCTTCCTGATCGCCGAGGCCTACTTCCAGGCGCGCCAGTACCTGTCGGCGCGGCGGCACTACCGCGAGGTGCTCGATCGCTCCTCGGTCGGCGCGTACCAGGATTATGCGGGGCGCGCGGTGAGCCGGCTCGTCGACATCGCGCTCCGGACCGGCGACCTCGACAGCCTGGACGACGTCGTGGCGCGGCTCGCGAAGTTGCCGACGCGCGATCGTACGGGCTCGCTGTCCTACGCTCGCGCCAAGGCGTTCATCGCCAAGCGCGACTACTCGTCGGCAGAGCGCGCGATCGCCGAGGTCCCGGGCGGCACTCCTTACTCGCTGCAGTCTCAATACCTGGCCGGCGTGATCACGTTGCGGAAGGCCAGCAACGCCGGCGCCGCTGCGGCGGTGGCGGCGCTCAACGTGCCGGGTGGTGCCGCGCCCGAGGGCCCCGCCGTCGCGGGGGACGACCTGAAGGCCCGCTACGCTCCCGCCATCGAGCAGTTCCGGCGCGTGACGCTGCTGCCGGCGAAGACCGACTCCGATCAGCAGGTGCTCGATCTGGCGTGGATGGCCGTCGGCCGGCTCTCTTACGAGGTCAGCGACTACACGCGCGCCGCAGAGGCCTACACGCACGTGCGGCGCTCATCGCCCGAGTTCTCGACCATGCTCTACGAGCTGGCCTGGGTCTACGTGCGGCTCGGCGACTTCGTGCGCGCCCAGCGCGCGCTCGAGGTGTTGTCGATCATGGATCCGCAGACCATGGAAGCCGCGGACGGCTCGCTGCTCCGCGCCGATCTGATGCTGCGCTCCGGTCAGTTCGCGAACTCGCTCGCGCTCTACCGCTCCGTGCACGCCAAGTTCGATCCGGTCCGCCAACAGCTCGAAGCGTTCATCGCCTCGACCAACGATCCCGCGGCGTACTACGACAAGCTCACGACGGACGATCGTCTGTCGGTGGACAGCCAGCTCTCGCCGTTGACCATCGCCTGGGCGCGCGAAGAGTCGGAAGACGAGCACGTGTTCGGGATGATCGAGGACGTGGCGCGCAGCCGCACGCTGATCAAGGCCTCGCGCAAGCTCGCCGCCAAGCTGAACGCGGTGCTGCTGGTGCCGACCCGGGTGAAGGCCTTCCCCGAGGTACGGATGCGGGTGCAGTACGCGCTCGAGCTCTTGAATCGCCTGTCCAAGGCGCGGCTCTTGCTCACGCAGGGCTCCGACGAATTCGAGGCCGAGGCCGGCGAGCTCGCCAGCGTGCGCAGCGAGCGCCGCGCGCTCGCCGAGCGCATGCGCTGGCTGCCCGCGAGCGAGGCGGAGTTTGCCGGACGCGAAGAGTCGGGCGAGCGGCAGTGGAACAAGGTCTCCCAGGGGCTACAGGTGTTGCTGCTCGAGGTCGATCGGCTGAACGCCATCGTCAACGGGCTCCGGCGCGTGCTGAAGGAGGCCGACCAGCACGGCGTGACCGGCGATCTTTCGAGCCGCGAGCGCTTCCGGCTGGAGATCGACGCCAACGAGCGCGAGCTCGCCAGCTATCGACGGCAGATCGACGAGTACCGCGAGGCGATCGTGCTCGGGCGCGCGCAAAGCGGCTTCGGCGATCAGCGCTTCGTGGAAGACGACGAGGTGCGCCGCACGTTCCGCGAGCTGTTCACGCGCGAGCTCTCGCTGCTCGCAGCAGGGCAGGGCGGTGAGTCCGGGCGCGCCTTCGCGCGCGCGCTGTCGCCGCTGATGGTGCGGCTGGAAGCCTCCGAGTCCAAGCTCGAAGGGCAGCTCCGGGCCTACGAGCAGGAGACCCGGAACCTCGCCGCCGACCTGGGCCGCAAGGTGAGCAGCGAGGTGGCCGCGCTCGAGACCTACGCCCGGGGGCTCGAGGCCCTCGACCAGGAGTCGCGCGTGCTGATCGGCGAGGTCGCGTTCAAGAACTTCGCGCGTGTGCGGGACCGCCTGAAGAGCGTGGTGCTGCGCGCCGACGTCGGGATCGTGCAGGAGGCCTGGGAGTCCCGCGAAGAGCACCGGGTGCGCGTGCGAAATCTGCTGCGAGAGCGCTCGCGCGAGGAGCAGAACCTGAACGACGAGCTGCGTGAAGTGCTCGAGGACGCGGAGGACGACAAATGAACCGGGCTCGCCTGAGCGTGTTCCTGGTTTCGCTGGTCGCCGCGGGCGCGAGCCTCGGGCTCTCGGCAGCCTCTGCGCAGACCGCGCCGGCGCCGGCCCCCGCCCCCAGCGCGGCCGCTCCGGCGAGCTCCGGCGCGGCGGCGGCGTTCGAGCCGACCAAAGGCACCGTGCCCGGCACGGGCCCTGCCTCGATCAAGCTGCGCCAGTCGGTGCCGAAGCCTCCCGCGCCGAGCAAGTCGCAGCTCAAGGCCTTCGACATCCTGAGCAAGGAAGCGAAGGACTACGAGGCGAGCGCGCGCCAGTACCGCCGCACGCTGACTCAGATCGTCCGCTACCACTACGAGGACCGTCGGCGGCGCGTGCTCGCGGCGCTCGACCGCGAGATCAAGACCGAGCGCCAGGGCCTGGAGACGGCTCGCAACGAAGCCATCGCTCGGATCGAGCGCTTCATCGTGCGCTACAGCGGGGCGAACGCCGATCCCGAGGCCACGCCCGACGCGATGTTCCGGCTCGCAGCGCTCTACGAAGAGCGCGGTCGCGACAAGGCCGACGCGAACCTCGCCGACGGCCTCGAGCCCGCGATCCAGCTCTATCGGCGGATCATCCGCGAATACCCGAAGTACGAAGAGGTCGCGGCGGTCCACTACTACCTCGGTCACGCGCTGACCGACGCCGAACGGCTCGAGGAAGGCCAGCAAGCCTGGCGCGCGCTGGTCTGCAACAACCAGTACACGATCAAGGACGACCCCAAGGCCGGCAAGGTCCTGCTCCAGCCCCTGCCGCAGGATCACGACCAGAAGTACTGGGACGACTGGAACGATCGCCACCCCGTTCCGCTCGATCAGCAGGCGCGGGGACGGCGCGGTGGCGCACCCGCGCCCGGCAGGGACGAGCTCACGTTCGTCGACCCGTACGCGAACTGCGAGCCGATCGCCCAGAAGACGCTGCCGGGCGACGAGCCGCGGTACGTCGCCGAGGCCTGGTGGCAGCTCGGCAACTTCCACTTCGACCAGATCGATCCGCAGGGCGGGCCCTTCAACCTGAACCGCGCCGTCAGCGCTTACGGCCACTCGCTCGCCTACAAGAAGCCGCCGATCTACGGCGTTGCCCTGTACAAGCAGGCCTGGACCTACTTCAAGCAGCAGCGCTACCGCACGGCCGTCGGCGAGTTCGTGAATCTGCTGCGTTACGCCGACGAGCAGGAGGCGAAGACCGGCGATCCTGGCGCCGATTTCCGCTCGGAGGCCTACACGTACATCGCGGGCTCGCTCACGTACGTCGATTTCGACGGTCCGCCCAGCGAGCACCCGTTCGTGGTGCGCAACGACGTGCTCGACACCGAGCCGAACCCGGTCGAGGCCGAGCGCAAGATGGGTATCGCCATCACGCGCCTCCAGGATCCCGAGCTCATCCCGCAGGATCAGAAATGGTCCGTCGAGATCTACAAGGCGCTCGCGCAGGAGTTCATCGAGATCACGCAGAACCAGAACGCGATCGCGACGCTCGAGCTCACGCTCCAGAGGTTCCCGAACGATCGCGACGCGCCGGTGATGCTGAACCGCGTCTCGGAGCTCTACGAGCAGCTGGCCCGGCTCGCACCCGAGAGCTCCGCCGTTCGCGACGAATACGCCGCCAAGTCCCTGGACTCCCGGACCAAGCTCGCTCAGTACGTGGGCACGACGCCCTGGGTCGAGGCCAACAAGGACGATCCGGAGGCGCTGGCCCGCGCCGAACAGCTGGTGCGCGACGGCGTGAAGCGCGCCGCCGCCGATCACACCAACCTGGCCCGCGCCTATTACGACAAGGCCGTCGCCACCAGCGACGAGGGTGAGCAGCGCGCGCTGATCGAGCGCTCGGTCGCCGAGTACCGGCTGGCCGAGACCGGGTGGGCCGCGTACATCGAGCAGGATCCGACCTCGCTCGACGTCTACGACAGCCGCTTCTGGCTGGCCGACGCGCGCTACTGGGTGGTGGTGCTGTCCGTCACGCTCGGCCGTTCGCCGACGCCGCAAGAGGTCCAGAACGCACGCGAGGCCGCGATCGCCGTGCGTGACTCGAACGAGGACGATCGCTACATCCAGCCGTCGGCCTACTACGTGGTGGCGATCGCCGAGAAGCTGCTCGAGGACGCGTACCGCCGCTACGAGGCGTCGAACGGCCGCGAAGGCGTCGAGCGCCGCGACGCGGTGCGCTTCGACGGCGACGGCCCGAACCGCAAGGTGATCCGCGACACCGTGCCGGCGCTGGTGATGGACGCCATCAAGGCCCGCGACGACTACACGGCGCGCATCCCGCTCGACCGCGATCCCCAGAAGAACGGCCTGCTCTACACGTTCCAGTCCGCCGATCTGTTCTTCGTGTACGGCCAGTTCGGCGACGCTCGCAAGCGCTTCAAGCCGCTCTACGACCAGTACTGCGGCAAGAACGAGTGGGGCTACAAGGCCTGGGAGAAGCTCATCAGCATGAGCAACTTCGAGGGCGACGCCGACGAGAGCCGCCGTCTCGCCGAGGGCAAGAGCTGCGCCTTCAACGAAGAGACGCTGGCGAAGGAAGCCGAGATCCGCAAGCCCGTCAAAGACTTCGGCGCTTACGTCGACGCGCGCCGCCTGTACGAGGCCGCCGAGAAGATGCCGGAGGGCCCGGCCCGCAACAAGAAGTGGCGCGAGGCGGCCGCGGCGTACAAGGCCGCGCTCGACGCGGCGCCGGATCGCGACGAGGCCCCCGAAGCCGCGATGAACGGCGCGTTCGCCTACAAGCAGGTCGGCGAGTACGACAAGGCGATCGAGATGTACGAGCTCTTCATCGCCAAGTACGGCAGCGAGAAGACGCTCTCGCGGCTCAAGAACGGTGATCCCAAGGCCAAGCCCCCGGTTGCACCGAGCCCGAAGCAGTACGAGGAGCGCGCCGGCTACCTGAAGGGCGCGTACGACGCGCTCGCAGCGGCCTACGTGTTGTTCTTCAACTACCCCCAGGCCGCCCAGACCTACGACAAAGTCTCCGACAACCAGCACTTCCCCGAAAACGAGCGGCGTGAAGCCGCGCGCCAGGCGCTGACACTGTATTCGAGCCTGAACGATCGCGCCGGGATGAACCGCGCCAAGGCTCGCTTCACGCAGCTCGGCGCGTCGCCCCAACAGAAGGCGGAGGCGGACTACATCATCGCCAGCGCGGAGCTGAAGCGCTGGGATCCCGCGAGCCCCGACGCCGGAGCGAACGCCACGGCGCGCCGGAGCGCGCAGCGCGCGATGGACGGGTACTACAAGGAAAACAAGGGCAAGGAAGCCGCCCAGCAATACGTGGTCCAGGCTGCGTACTGGGCTGCCCGCACCCGCCGCGACGCCGAAGGCAACGACAAGTGGATCTGGTGGAAGAGCGCGATCTCGGCCTTCGAACGCTGGCGCAAGCTCGCCCCGGTCCAGAACGGGCGCAGCTCGGCGATCGGTTCGCGCGAGGCCTCGATGGCAGCCGAGGCGGAATACGAGCTCGTTGATGACGAGGTTCGCAGCAAGTTCGACTACGAGTCAGGCTATCATCGCTACAAGGGCACGGCGGTTCAGGTGTTGCAGAAGTATCGCGCGGACGTGATCGCAGCGAAGCAGTGGGACGACAAGCTGCAGCACATCATCGACGCCTACTCGTCGCCGGAGTGGACGGCCGCGGCGCTGGCGCGCCAGGGCACGGTCTGGGACTCGGTGCGCACCGGCCTCTACAACACGCGGCCGCCCGACCTGAAGATGTTCGACCCGAAGCAGGAAGCGCTGCTGAAGCGCGCCGAGAACAGCGACAACCCGGATCTCCAGGCTCGCGCGGACGAGGTGCGGATCACGGTGCAGCAGCAGTGGCGCGACGCCCGCGAGCGCGAGCTCAACGGCGTCGACGAGATCATGGTCGATCGCTACAGCAAGTCGGTTGTGGTCTCGCGTCGCTACAGCGTGACCACGCCGGAAGTGACGCGGGCGATCCGCCGACTGGCGTTCTTCACGGACGTGATCGGCGAGGCCAAGATGAAGCGCTTCACGGCCGGCGTGAAAGAGCTGAACTACACGGATGGCATGTTCTTGCGCATGCGGCCGGGTCACATCGTTTCGCCGAAGTCCGAGGCCTCGCCGTCTCCTCTGCCGGTGATGGTCGAATGAGGCGCTCCGCAAACTCTCTGGCGCTGCTCGCCGCGCTCGTGCTCGCTGCCTGTGGCGGCGAAAGAGGCGTGGCCCCGCCGCCCGCGACGCCAGGCCAGGGCGGTGTCTCGCCCGACACGGGGAGCGAGGGAGCTTCGGACCCGGATTCTCAGTACGCGATCAGCGACGATCCGACGAGCGGCGAGGCCAGCGAGCGGCCGCGCATGAACGCGTCGGCCGCCGAGGCTTATGCGGCCGGTCTGAAGGCGTTCAAGATGCAGAATCTGTCCGGCGCGCAGGCTGGCTTCGAGAAAGCGACCGACGCCGATCCGCGCGCGTACCAGGCTTACTACTCGCTGGCCGTGGTCAAGGAGCGCCTGGGCGACGTCGGCGGCGCGCTCGCTGCGTACCGCCAAGCGACCGGAGTGGTGCCCGACTACGAGCCGGCGATCGCCGGCCTATCGATCTTGCTCGCGCGCTCGGGACGACCGGAAGAAGCGGTCGAGTACCTGAATCAACGGATGGCGGCGATGCCCAAGAGCGCCGCCGTCTCCGCCGCGCTCGCGGAGGTGAAATCGATCCAGGGCGATTCGGGCGCCGCGCAGCGGCTCGCGCAGGAGGCGCTGAAGAAGCGCCCCGATTACCGCCCCGCAATGGTGACGATCGCGCGCGACCACTACCGGGCGCGGCGCATGGAGCTCGCGCTGTACGCCTTGCGCGGCATCCTGGACGGCTACGGCGTGGAAAACCCGCCCCGCGACAAGGACAACGCGGAAGCGCGCTTGATCCGCGGCCTGATTTACAAGGAGCAGGGGCAGCGCGCGCTGGCTATCGCAGAGCTCAAGCGCGCCGTCGAGCTGCGTCCGGATCTGGTGGAGGCGCGCGTCAATCTGGCCGCGTTTCTGCTCGCTTCGGGCAACGCGCCCGAGGCCACCGTGCTGCTCGAAGGTGCGATCCGCCATCGCGCCGATCACGTGCTCGCGCACCTGAACCTCGGTGACGCCTACCGTCTGATCGGCAAGCCCGCCGAAGCCAAGCGCGAGCTCGAGTGGGTGATGCGCAAAGACCCCTCGCTTTATCAAGTGCACTACAACCTCGGCCTCCTTTACCTGTTCTCCGAGAACATTCCGGGCGTCACTCCGGAGCAGGCGGTAGACAGGGCGATCTCGGAGCTCGAGCAGTACAAGAAGCTGCGCTCGCGCAAAGACAGCGTCGGTGACGACACCGACGAGCTCATCACGCGCGCCAAGACGAAGAAGGGCGTGCTCGAGGCCAAGGCAGAGGAGGCGGCGGCAGCCAAGGCACAGCCGGCCCCCAAGCCCCAGCCCGCGCCCGCCGCGCCCGCCAAAACGGCGCCTGCCGCTCCCCCGGGCGGGGCGCCCCCGCTCACCGGCGCGCCCGGCAAAGGAGGCAAGTGATGCGAACCGCATGGCTCGTGGGCGTTCTGCTGATCATCTCGACGCCGGCGCTGGCTCAACAGAGGAAGGGCAGCCGGGTGATCACCATCAGCGAGGTGACCATCGTCGGGCGCGTTCAGAAGCCGATCGCAGCCGTCGATGTCAGCCGGATCCAGCCGAAGCTGACGCTCGGCGAGCTCCGCCAACCCTTTCTGGACCGGATCGAACGCGCGATTTCCCGCGAACCCTTTTGAAGGCGCCGCGCCACTAACCGAATGGATCCAGCATGACCGACCCCCACCAGCAACCCGTTCCGTCCCAGCGAACCGGCCCGATGACGGCGGTGATGCGCTCGGTGGCGGGTACCGGGCCGAAGGTGCTGCGGATCGGCGTCGTCCAGGGCGGGCGCGTCGTCGAAGAGCGGATCGTGAAGCAGCGCAGCACGGTCACGGTCGGCCCCGGCGAGCGCAACACGTTCGTGATCCCGGGAGCACCCGCCAGCTCGTTCCGGCTCTTCGAGCTGATCGGCAATGACTACCACCTGAACTTCCTCGACACGACGCAGGGGCGGATCGCCCTTTCGACCGGCGTTTCCGAGCTCAGCGTGCTGAAGGGCCAGGCGCGTCGCACCTCCCAGGGCGCCTACCAGATCCGCCTCACCGACGACGCGCGCGGCAAGGTCGTGATCGGCGACACCACGCTGCTCTTCCAGTTCGTCGCTCCGCCGCCCATCCAACCCAAGCCGCGGCTACCCGTGGCCGTCCTTCGCGGCACGAACTCGATCGATTGGAACACCACGATCATCGCGGCGTTCTCGTTCCTGTTCCACTTCCTGCTGCTCGGAGCCATCTACTCCGACTGGCTCGATCCGGTGGTCGACGGCGAGTACTCCGTTGCGGGGCTGGTCGATACACTGAAGGCGCTCCCGCCACCGCCCGTCGTCGAGGAGAAGGCAGAGGTCTCCGACGAGAAGGCCGAAACGGCTGAGAAAGCCGAGACGCCCAAGGCGACTTCGGCGGCTCCGGCCTCGAAGGCGACCGGCGGACAGATGTCGAAGCAAGAGGCGGCAGCCGTCGCCAACCAGCTCGAACAGCTCGAGATGGCGACGATCGGCGCGCTGAGTGCGTCGGGGCCCGCCACGCTCGGCGTGCTGAAGGGCGAGGTCGCGCTCGGCTCGCTCGATTCGGCCGCGCAGAGCGGAGCCGGCGTCGGCGCCGGCGGTGACGAGCTCGCGGTGTCCGGAGCCGGCGGCACGCTGCGCCCTGGCCAGACCGGCGGGCTCGGGCTGAGCGGCATCGGCGCGCAGGGCAAAACCGAGGGGACGACCGGCACCGGTACCGCGGCGAAGGTCGCGGGACCGAAGGGCAACGCCAATCCCACGCTCGAAGCGCAACGCGGCGGCAGGGTCGGCAACGCCAACTCCGTGGTTCAGAGGATGCGCGGGTCGTTCCGAGCCTGCTACCAGCGGGGCCTCAACGAAAATCCCGATTCACAGGGCACGATCCGCCTGACGATCCAGATCGGCCCGGGAGGCGAGGTCTCGGGGGTCACCGCGGTGCCGCAGGGGACGCTGTCGCCGACCGTGATCGCCTGCGTCAAATCGCGCGCGGCTGCCGCTCAATTCGATCCGCCGGAAGGTGGCAGCGCCGCTCTGGTGGTGCCCGTCACGTTCGTCAAACAATGAGCGGCCAGGTTCAGCGGTACTGAAATCGGCACGGCAATGAATGGTTCAGCAAGCCCCACGACGCGGAATAGCTCGCCGGTGTGCGGGGGAATGCCCCCGGAGGCCGGCTCGCGCGCCCGGTCCCAGAGCAAGCCCTCGACGAGAATCGAGCCGCTAAGTGGGGCGAACGATTGTTACTTCTGGCGTGGAGCACTATTCTCGTTCGAGGCGAAGAGGTCACATGGGTTCCATCCTTAAGTCCAAGAGCCTGGTCACCCTGTGCGGGCTGACCGCCGTGGTCGGGGTTGCTGCGGCGCAAACTGCGGAGCCGCCTCCTGCCCCTCCCACGCCGTCCGCCGACTCGCGGGAAGTGGTGGGCACTCCGCAGCAGCTGCTGGCCGAGGCCAAGGCCTTTGCGCCAGCGATGGACCGCACCGCCAGCGTCGTCCGCCGTCAGCTCGCCGAGGCCCGCGAGAACCGCGACGTGGTTCGCGTGCTCTGCCTGAACGACAAGCTGAACCAGATCGACCTCGCGATCCGCACCGCCAACGACCGCATCGAAGCGCTGAACGCTGCAGTGACCGAGAACGACGCGGTGCGAGCGAAGCACGAATACACGGTCGCTCAGGTGCTGAAGGATCGAGTCACGACTCTGGGGGGAGAGGCGAACGCCTGCATCGGCGAGCAATCCGGTTTCGTCGACGAGTCCAGGGTCAAGGTGGACATCGATCCCAACGTCGCGGACACCGATCCGTCGGAGCCGACGGACCCGCCGATCATCGTCGAGCCGCCGGTGTTGACGAGCCCAACGCTCTGAAGCCCATCCCACGATCGTTTGAAAGATGGGATCGGAATCGGGCTCCGCATGAAGCTAGCGTCTACACTGGTGGCAATTGTGGTCATGGGTCTGGCCCGCACCGCCGCGGCTCAATCCAGCCCGGTGCAGCAGCCGTGGCTGAGTGACCGCCGCTTCGGCGAGGGCATGGGCCTTCGCGTCGGCAACCTGGAGCTCCACCCGGGCGTCGCGGCCGAGCTCGGCTACGACAGCAACTATTTCCAGCGCTCCGGCGAGGGGGACGAGCCGACCATCGCCGCGTACCGCTTGCGGCTCACGCCGTCGATCAGCTTGAGCACGCTCGGCCAGAGGCGCCTCGGGCTCAATCCGGGGCCGCCGCCCGCCTTCACCTTCCGCGCGTCTGCGTACGCGAGCTACAACGAGCTGTTCGCTGCGGACTCGGACTACTCCGAGGAGGTCTCGGATCAGCGCCACGTGGACGTCGGCGTGAGCTTGAACGCGGTCGTCGCCCCGCAGCGCCCGTTCAGCCTCGATTTGATCGGCGAGTATCAGCGCGTGGGGGAGGCATCGAACGAGCCCGAGACGCAGTTCGCGTTCGACCGCGGCACGGCGCGCGGTGGCGCGGGGCTCACCTGGCGTCCCGGCGGCGGCCTGTTCGAATGGCGAGTGGGCTACGACCTCGTCTACAACTACTTCGAGGAACAGAACTACGAGCTGCTCGAGAACGTACAGCAGAGCGTGAACACGCGCGGACGCTGGCGTTTTCTGCCGCGCACCGCGCTGGCTTACGACGGCTCGTACACGTTCGTCCGCTACATGCTCGACGATCCGTTGCTGCCGCAGAACGGCGACATCTTGCGCTCGCGGATCGGTCTGACGGGCCTGATCACCAATCGCCTCGCCTTCATCGGCATGGTGGGCTGGCTCGCCACCTTCTACAACGGTATTCCCGAGAACGCGGACACGCCGATCGGCCAAGCCGAGCTCAAATACTTCATCATGGCGTCGCCGGCGATGGACCCCACGGCTGCGACCCTCGGTCTGTCGGCGATCGCGGTCGGTTACAACCGCGACGTCAGCAACAGCTATCTGTCCGCGTTCTACGTGCGCGACCGCATTTACGCGAACTTCTCGTACTTTTTCGGTGGCGTCGTGCTCACCTCGCTCGAGGGCGGCTACTCGTTCATCACTAACCCCGAAGACGTCGAGTTTCGGGAGAACGAGCAGCAGCGCTTCGACGCACGGCTGTTCGCGGAGTATCGCCTGAGCGACATCGTCGGCCTGAACGCGACGGTGCGCTACGACTCGAGCTCGGGTGATCCGATCCGAGCGCTCGGCGGCGATGTCGTCGAAGACGTCGATTTCCAGCGCTGGCAAGCCTACGCCGGCGCGCGCGTATTCTGGTGAGCGTGCGTCGTCGGGAGCTTCTGGCCTTCGCCGTCGTGGCGAGCGCCGCCGTCGCGTGCCGCGGAGCACCGGTCAAGAATCGGGTCGATCTGCCCGAGGCCAGCGAGCGCAGCGTGCTGGGCCCCGGTGACGTCTTTCTGCTCGAAATCGTCGGCGAGAAGGACCTTCCGAAAGAGTACCAGGTGGCGGCCGACGGCTCGGTCGACGTGCCGTACATCCACAACGTGAAGGTGATCGGGCTCGAGGCGCAAGAGGTCGCGCAGCTCGTTCGACGGTTGCTGATCGAGCAGAAGTTCCTCGCCGACCCGAGCGTGATCGTCCAGGTGAAGGAGTTTCACAGCCGGCGGGTCACGGTGCTCGGGCAGGTCGCGAAGCCCGGGAGCTACCCGTATACGCCGGGGTTGAGCCTGATCCAGGCGATCTCGCTGGCGGGCGGCCTGACCGCGATCGCCGACGCCGATCGCGTGAACATCACCCGCAAGAGTAAAGAGAAGCGTCACACCGCCGTCGTCAGCGTGGACTCGATCACGGAGGGCGCCTCTCCGGACATCCCGCTCCAGGCCGGCGACGCGATCTTCGTGCACGAGCGGCTGTTCTGAGCTCGAATGGCCCGCTACGACGTCAAGGCGCGTAGCGGAGCTCGAGGGCACAGCGGAGCTCGGGCGAGGTCGCTCCGTAGAACGAGCGGGACACGCCCTGCTCGGTCTCGCGCGAGAGCGGCAGCCCCGATCCGCCGAAGGCCGAGAGGCGGAGAGAGGGCTCGGGGAGCCAGGCTGCGGACAGTAACCACTCCGCCGGCAGCGAGCCCAGCTCGAGCCCGAGCTCGCGCGCGCGGGCGCTCTCGGATGCGATCAGGCTCGGCAACGCGAACGCCTCGAGCGAAAAAGCCAGGCTCGGAGAGGGACGCAGCGCGACTGCCAGCGCCGCGTAGAGCTGCGAGCCGCTCCGCAGCGTGCCGAGGCTCTGGGCGCTCCGCAAACGGGCCGCGAGCTCGGCGCCCAGGAGCAGCGGTCCGAGCTCGACGCGAAGCGCGGCCCCCGGCGCGGCCGTCGCGCTGCCCGAGCTCGTGAAGCCGTCGCGGTCGCCGAGCGGCGCGGCGAGCTCGGCGCGCAACGCGAGCGCGAGCCCCGGTGTGTCGAGCGCGTTCCAGGCGAGGCCGAGGCGCGGATCGCGCACGGCCGTGGTGGGCAGGGGTTCGGAGCCGCGCGAGCGGATGCTGCCGGCGCCGAGCCCCGATTGGCGCAGCACCGTGGCGAGCGCCACGCCGAGCTCGAGGCGCCGTCCGAGGCCGAAGCCGAGCGCGAGCTCCTGGTCCAGCGCGCGCTCGACCAGCGCGAGCTCGTGCTCGGAGCTGTCCGGTCTTTCGACGCCGAGCACCAGCGGCCGCTCGAGCAGGCTGACGCGCGCGGCCAGCGCGACCTCTCGTACCGGGGTCACGCGCGCCGGCGCGACGGCGACGAAATCGCTCGGACCGGGCCGCTGCCAGAGCACGTTGGCATCGATACACGAGGAGCTCGAGTCCGGGCTCTGGCAGCGCTCGAGGGCTTCGGCCGGCCGCGGCGCCGCCGAGAGCAGGCTCGCGAGCATCGGGGCCCAGGGGATCAGACGCCGCACGGCGCGGACGATAGCGCGGTTGACGCCCCTCGGCGGCTCCTGCATGCGCGGGCGATGCTGAGCTCGAGTCTGCCGCTCTTGCTCGGGTCGCAATCCCCGAGACGCCGAGACATCCTGGAGAGCCTCCGAATCCCGTTTTCGGTGCTGCCGGCGGACGTGCCGGAGCACGCTCTGTCCGGAGAGGGGCCCGATGCCTACGTCGAGCGCATCGTGGCCGACAAGCTCGCGGCCGTGGCGCGGCGGAGCGCGGCCGAGGGCCGGCGCTTTCGAGCCATCCTGGTAGCGGACACGATCGTCGTGCTCGGCTCGCGCATCCTCGGCAAGCCGAACGACATCGCGGACGCCGAGCGGCTCCTCACGGACCTGTGCGGGCGCACCCACCGCGTCACGACTCGCTACGCGATCGCGGCGGCGGCGCCGTTCGAGACCGCGAGCGTCGCGCGCAGCGTGAACACCGAGGTGACGCTGCGCGCGGCCTCCCCGAGCGAGATCCGCCGTTATGCCGCGAGCGGGGAGGGGCTCGACAAGGCCGGCGCGTACGCCGCGCAAGGGCTCGGTTCGTTCCTGGTCGAGCGGGTGCACGGCTCGTACACGAACGTGGTCGGGCTGCCGGCCTCCGAGCTCGTCGCGGATTTGACGCAGCTCGGCCTGCTCGGCGAGTACCCGTGACGTGATGGCCCTCGGCTCCGAGCGTTCGGCCCGGCTGCGCGCGGCGTTCCGCGCCGAGGGGACCTGGCGGCAGGGGCTGTGGCTCGCGGCGCTCGCGCTCGGCGTTCGGCTGGCGATCCTCGGCTGGAGCCGGGAGCGCTTTCCCCCGGCCGACGACGGCATTTACTACCAGGTCTTCGCCGAGCGGCTGTCGCGGGGGCTCGGCTACACCTGGGCCTGGCCCGACGGCGCCGTCACGTACGCGGCGCATTACCCGGTCGGGTACCCGGCGTTGCTCGGGCTCCTGTACCGGCTCTTCGGTAGCGGCGTGATCGTGGCCGGGCTCGCGAACGCGGTGATCGGCGCGCTCGGGGTGCTCGGCGTCCACCGCATCGCTCGCGGCGCGGCTCCCGCGGGACCTGCCGCGCTCGCGGCCTCGATCGCGGCGCTGCATCCGAGCCTCGTGTTTTACACGCCCGCGCTGATGACGGAGGGCGTGACCGCGGCCCTGCTCGCGATCCTCGGAGCGGCGGCGCTCGAGCTCGGCGCGCGCGAGCGGGCGCGCTTCGGCTGGATCGCGCTCGGTCTCGGCGCGGGCTTTCTGGTGCTGGTCCGGCCACAGGCGTTGCTGCTGGTTCCCGTGCTCGGAGCGATGTGCCGGCTCCGGCGAGGATGGCGCTCGCAGGCCCGGGGCGCCCTGCTCGTGACGGCGCTCGCTCTCCTCACGGTGTTGCCGTGGACGGCCCGCAACTGCGCACGCATGGACCGCTGCGTGCTCGTCAGCGCCAACGGCGGCTGGAACCTGTTCATCGGCGCGGCCCCCGGTGCGACCGGCAGCTTCGTTCCGCTCGAACGGCTCGGCGTTCCCGAAGAGTGCCGCGAGGTCTACGGCGAGGCCGATAAAGATCGCTGCTTCGGGGCTGCCGGGCTCCGCCATGTCCTCGCAGAACCCGGCCGTTATCTGTCGCTCGTACCGGCCAAGCTGCTCCACACCTTCGACTGGTCGGGTGCGCCCGGGTACTACCTGCACACCTCCAACGCCGGGGCATTCGGCGCCTCGGCCAAGCTGCAATTGGGGGTCGCCGAGGCGCTCGTCCAGCGGCTGGTCCTGCTTGCCGGCGTCGTGGGTCTGGCTCGAACCCCGGGGCCGCGCCGCCGCGCTCGAAAGCTGTGCGCGGCTGTTTCGGCGCTGCTTTTGTTGATGAAGGGAGCCTGGATCGCGCACCTCGTCTTGGTGCTGCAGGCGGCCTTGCTGGGGCGGTCGCTGCGCAGCCGGCCCGACGCGCTGCTCGCTGCGGCGGCGGTCTTGGCCACGGCGCTGACCCACGCCGCGTTCTTCGGGGCCGGGCGCTACGGGCTCGTGTGTGTGGCCGTCTTGTCGGCCCTGTCCGCCTCCGCCTTCGGTCCCGCCCACTCCGAGCAGGCCGGGGACGGAAAAGCCTAGGCGGGTTTTTGACAGGCTTCGGGCGAGCAGGCGATACTTCGTCGCGATGCCGCTCATCGAGACGGAGGAAGCCGCCCGCCGCTTGGCTCGTGCAATTGCGAGCGATCTCTCGCTCTACAACGAGGAAAAGATCGTTCGAGGCATCGAAGGGGACAGCCTGTTCGACGAGCTTTCGGAGGAGATCGAGGAGGGCCGCGCGCTTTACAAGAGCCGCGTGTCTCCGGACCTCTACCACCGGAACTTCTACGATCGCGCGCTCGTGGACATCTTGGTCAAGTCCAAGGGCCACGTGAAAAGCAAGATCTGGTGACGCGCCTGCGCTTCGAGCTCGGCACCGACGTCGAGCCCGAGCGCATCGACAAGGCTCTGGTCCGGCTGTGTCCGGGCACGTCGCGCGCCACCATCCAGCGCTGGATCACGGAGGGTCGCGTCACGATCGACGGGCGCTCCTGCCGCGCGCGCGATTCGATCGGACCGCGCCGGGTGCTCGAGGTCGAGCCAGGGCCCGAGCCGCTGAGCCGCGCCGAGCCGGACGCAGGCGTCCAATTCACGGTGCTGTTCGAGGACGCGGACGTGCTGGTCGTGGACAAGCCGGCGGGCCTCGTCGTGCATCCGGCGCGCGGCAATCCGACCGGCACGCTGGTGAACGGGCTGCTTTCGCGGCCGTCCTTCGAGGTCGTGCCCGAAGATCCGCGGGATCCGGCCGGGGCGCTGCGCCCGGGGATCGTGCATCGCATCGACAAGGACACGAGCGGCGTCTTGGTCGTGGCCAAGAACGCGGGCGCGCGCGAGGCGTTGAAGGCGCAGCTCGCCGAGCACAGCGTGGAGCGGCGCTACCGAGCGCTCACGATCGGAGCGCCCAAGGCGCAGCGCATCTCGACGCTGCACGGCCGGGATCCGCGCTCGCGGCTGCGCTTCACGACGCGCGTCAGCGAGGGGCGCCCCGCGGTGACCGAGGTCACACCGCTCGAAGTGTTTGCGGGCGGGCGCGCGGCGTACGTCGAGTGCCGGCTCGAGACCGGCCGCACTCATCAGATCCGCGTCCACCTGCTCGAGTGTACGAAGACGCCGCTGCTTGCCGACGCGCTCTACCGCGGCCCTCGCTTGCCGTCCGAGCTCGAGCCTGCGGCCGCGCTGATCGGCCGTCAGGCGCTGCACGCGTTCTGCCTCGGTTTCGCGCACCCCCGCTCGGGCCAAGCGCTCCGCTTCGAGGCGCCGCTGCCGGCGGATTTCCAGCGCGCGCTCGAGTTCCTGCGCGCGGCTACTTGACCGCGGGCTCGGCGAGCGCGGCCTCGTCCCCGAGCTTGCCCGGGAACTTCAGGCGCAGGCACGCGAGCGCCGCGAAGCCGAGCAACACCGACCACCAGAGGGTCGCGAAGCGGATCAGCATCATCGAGCCGGTGGCGGCCCCTTCGCTCACGCCCGAGAGCCGCACCAGCTGCTCGCGGATCATGCCCTCGACCACGCCGAGGCCGCCGGGCACCGGGATCAGGGCACCGGCCAGCGTGGACGTGGCGTAGAAGAACATCGAGCGCCCGAGCGGCACGGCCTCGCCGAAGCCGCTCAAGATCAGGAACAGCGCCAGAGCTTCGAGGCCCCAGCCGATCACGGACAAGAGCGTCGGCACGAGCAGCGCCACGGGCGCCGCGACGATCCGCAAGCTGCCGTAGGCTTCGAAGAGCTTCGGCGCGAGCCGACCGAGAAAGCCGCGGCGCCCCGCGAGAAAGCCGAGCAGCGCGCGCACCGGAGGCTGCCACAGGATCAGCGACAGGCCCGCCGCGACGGCCGCGGTACCGGCGACGGCCCAGCCGAGCCCGCCGTGGAAGGTGGTGCTGCCGATCACGATCAACACCACGATCGCGATCACGTCCGTGAGCCGCTCGGCGACCACGATCGGCGCCGTTTGCGCCACGGGCACCGAGTGCGTCTTCCACAGCACGGCGCTCTTGAACACCTCGCCGACCTTGCCCGGCGTCACCGTCAGCACGAAGCCGGACATGAACACGAGGAAGCTGTCGAGCGGCTTGACTCCGCTCACGCCAAGCCGCTTCAGGTAGTACTGCCACTTCACGAAGCGGAGCAGGTAATTGCCCGTGGCGAGCGCGAGCGCGAGCGCGAAGGACGACCAGCGATAGTGCTCGAGGCTGCCGCTCACCCGGTCGAAGCCCGTGTACAGCGCGAACGCCGCGTAGACCGCGACGCCGAGCAGCATCGCCACGATCACGCGGTTCACGAGCCGGCTCATCGCGGGTTACCGCGCCGGAAATGCCGCACGTAAAAGCCGAGGGTGAGCGCGCCGGCCAGGAACGCGAGCAGCGCCAAGAGCCAGAACGGCGCGGCGTACTGTCCGCGGCCCAGGCCGGGGGGCGGGCGCTCGACGACCAACGTCGGCGCGGCCGACGCCGTGGTCAGCGGCGATGCGGCTGACGCGGCCGGCGTTCGCGCGTCTGGGGAGGCTTCTCCCGACATGGCGCGACGGCTTACACGCGCGGGAGGCGGCCGGCAACGACGGGGCGTCCTTTTGCCCGTTTCCCGCCGAGAGCCCCGCTGCTCTAGACCGGCGGGCTTTGGTGTTAAGCTCCTGGCCGAGTAAGTGAAGTGACAGCAGCCGTTCCTCTCTCCGGTGAAAGTGACAGTCAGCTCCTCGAAACCTGCGCCCGTGCCTGCCGCCGGTTGAAAGACCAGGTTTCCCGCGTCGTGGTCGGGCAGGAGGCGGTCGTCGACGCGCTGCTCGTGACGCTGCTTTCGCGCGGCCACGCCCTGCTGGTCGGCGTGCCCGGCCTGGCCAAGACGCTGCTCGTGGGCAGCGTCGCCGACGCGCTCGGTCTGAGCTTCGGCCGCGTGCAGTTCACGCCGGATCTGCTCCCGGCCGACATCACGGGCACGGACGTGCTGAACGACGCCGACACCGCGCCCGGCTCGCGTCCGCACGTCAGCTTCATGCCGGGACCGATCTTCAAGAACCTGGTGCTGGCGGACGAGATCAACCGCACCCCCCCGAAGACGCAGGCCGCGCTACTGCAAGCCATGCAAGAGCGCCACGTCACGGTCGGCGGCGTCACGCATGCCTTGCCCGATCCGTTCCAGGTGTTCGCGACGCGCAACCCGATCGAGCAGGAGGGCACGTACCTGTTGCCCGAGGCGCAGCTCGACCGCTTCCTGCTCGAGATCCACGTCGAGTACCCCACCGAGGCGGAGGAGCGCGAGATCGTCCGGCGTACCACCTCGGGTCAACCGCAGCAGATCGAGCCCGTGGTCAGCGCCGAGGAGATCCGCGCGATCGGCCAGCTCGTGCCGCGCGTGCCGATCACCGAAGAAGCCGTGAACCTGGCCGTGCGCATGTCGCGCATTTCTCGGCCCAACGACGCGGACGCGCCGGAGACCGTGCGCAAATACGTGCGCTTCGGCGCAGGTCCCCGCGGTAGCCAGGCCCTGGTCCTGTCGGCCAAAGCCCGCGCCGTGCTGCGCGGCGAAGCAGCCGCGGATCTGGAAGACGTGCGGGCGCTGGCGCTGCCGGCGCTGCGTCATCGCCTGGTGCTCGGCTACCGCGCCGACGTGGACGGAGTCAGCGACGAAGCCGTGGTCCGCGCGATCGTGGACGCGGCGCGCTGAGCAGTTACCCGGATGGACCAGAACACGCTGATACAGGCCATCAAGCGCATGCTGATCGAAGAGCTCGACCTCCGCGGCAAGGCCCCGGAGGACATCGACGAAGAGTCGCCGCTGTTCGGGGCCGGCCTCGGCCTCGACTCGCTCGACGCGCTGCAGCTCGCGATGGCCGTCGAAGAGCGCTTCGGTGTGCCCGTTCCGGAAGGGGAGGCGGGGCGAGCCGCCTTCGCCAGCGTGCGTGCGCTCGGCGAGTTCATCGCGCGCGCCCGCGCCGAGTGAGCGAACGCGGATGACGACACCGCCCGATCGCATCGCGGTCACGGGTCTCGGCATCGTGTCGGCGCTCGGCGGCGACGCGCCGACTACGTTCGAGCGGCTGATCCGCGGTGAACGCGCGCTGTTCGGCGTCGGTGCGTTCGAAACCACGGGCGCGCGCTCGCACCTCGCCGCCGAGGTCACCGGGCCCTTGCCCGATGCCGAGCCTGGGTCGCTCGAGCTGTCGAGGAGCGATCGGCTCGCGCTGTGTGCCGCGCGCGAGGCGCTCGCGTGCGCGGGCCTCGGTGAATCCGTCGAGAGCGGCGAGCGTTTCGGGCTGTCGCTCGGAGGCACGACCGGTGGCATGGCTCACGCCGAGAGCCGGCTGTTCGCGCCCGACGCCGCGAGCGCCGGCCTCGAGCGCGCGCGGCGTCTGCTGAGCCACCCGCTGTCCGCCACGGCCGTGGCGTTGGATCGACTGGTCGGGCCGTTCTCGTCGACGCAGACGGTTTGCAGTGCTTGCTCGAGCGGGGCCGTCGCGATCGTGCAGGGAGCGAGCTGGTTGCTGCGCGGGGACGCCGAGCGCGTGCTGGCCGGTGGTGTAGACGCACTGTGCCGCATGACCTTCGCCGGCTTCGACGCGCTCGGCGCGCTCGATCCGGAGCCGTGCCGGCCGTTCGACGTTGCCCGCAAGGGGCTCACGCTCGGTGAGGGCGCGGCTTTCCTCGTGCTCGAGCCAGAAGCGCGCGCCCGCGCGCGGGGCGCCCGGATCCTGTGCTTTCTGTCGGGTTGGGCCGTCGGCTCGGAAGCGCACCACGTCACGCACCCCGAACCGTCGGGGCAGAAGGCCGCGACGTTGATGGCGCGGGCTCTCGCGGTGGGCGGGCTCGGCGCGCGCGACCTCGACTACGTCAACGCGCACGGAACGGGCACGCTCGCCAACGACGCGATGGAGGCGAGGGCGCTGCTCTCGGTGCTCGGCTCCGACGCCTCCCGGGTTCGGGTCTCGTCCAGCAAGGGTCAGCTCGGGCACACGCTCGGCGCAGCCGGCGCGCTGGAGGCGGCGGTGACGGCGCTCTCGCTGGAGCGCGGGATCGCCCCGCCCACGGGGGGGCTGAACCAGCCGGAAGAGCCGGCGCTTCGCCATGTGCTCGGCACCGGCGAACGCGCCGAGCTGCGCGCTGCGCTGTCGAGCTCGTTCGGCTTCGGCGGCATGAACGCGGTGTTGTTGCTCGAGCGCTCGGACGCCGCACCGCGCGCGCGTCGTACGGCGCTGCGCCGCGCCTACGTGGTGAGCGCCGCGGTCGCGCTCGGCGCGAAGCTCGACGAGAGCGCGCAACCCGCCCTCCACGCCGAACCTTTCGACGCCGACCCTCTGACTCGGCTCGACGCAGAGCGCTCCCGGCGCTTCGATCGCGGCGCGGCGTTCACGACCTGGGCGGCGCTCGAGGCGCTGTCGTCCGCGGGGGCGTTGCCCGCGACGACCGGGCTCGCCGTGGGCAACGCGTACGGCCCGGTCGAGCGCTCACTCGCGTTCCTCGACCGGATCCGCGAGCGGGGGATGCGCTTCTCCCCGCCGGCGGAGTTTCCGCAGCTCGTGCACTCCGCCCTCGCCGGCAACGCCTCGATCTACGCCAAGCTCGAGGGCCCCGTCGCGGGCGTCGCTGCCGGGAGTGAGTCCGGACCCGCCGCGGTCGCCTGCGCCCTCGGCTGGCTCGAGCTCGGCCAGGCGGAAGCCGTCGTGGCCGGCGCGATCGAGCCGCGCGATCCAGTCGTTTCCGCGCTGCTCGCGCCGGGCGGCGAGCGGGGCGAAGGCGGCGGTTTCGTGTTGCTCGAGCCCGAAGCCAGAGCCTTGGAGCGCGGCGAGCGCCCGCTCGCGCGGCTCGTGGCACACGTCGAGGAACGCGGCACGCAGCGCGACCCGCTGGCTTGGACGGCGCCGCGCGATGCCTCGCGCGCGCTCGTGCTGTTCACGCCGAGCCATCCCGAGCTCGAACGCTGGATCGCCGAGAGCCCGTGGAGCTGCGTGCGGCGCATCGACACGACCGCGAGCGGGCTGTCCCACGAGGCCGTCTCGGGGCAAGCGCTCTCGCTCGGCGTGGACTGGCTCGCGCGCGGGCTCGACGAGCTCCTGGTCGTCTCCGGCGGCCTTGTCGCGCGCTTCGTCACGCGGCTCTCGACCTGGGACGCCGGCTCATGATGGCCGTGGCGGTGATCGCCAGCGCGGCGATCTCCGCGCTCGGGCGCGGGCAGTGCGCCACGGACGCCGGCCGTGTTTCCGAGCCGCCCCGCCCGGCTCTCAGCCGCGAGCCGGCGCTCGGCCTCGCGCATCCCGTGGTCGGACGCGCAGAGGTCGAAGCAGCCGGCGCCGATCGCGCGACTGCACTGCTCGTTCTCGCGGCGCGCGACCTGGTCCGCGAGCTCGAGCGCGCCCTGCCTGATTTTCGCAGCCGGCGAGCGCGCGTCTTGATCGGTACCTCCGCGGGTCCGATGCAGGCCGCGCAGGTCGCCTTCTCCGAACGCGCGACTCGAGGCCGCTCCACGCGGGCGCTCGCGGAGCGCGCCCCGTACTTCTCACCGCTCGCCGAGCTATCGCGCGAGCTCGGGGTTGCCTGCGAAATGACCCAAGTGCTGGGCGCGTGCGCCTCGTCCACGCTGGCGCTCGGGCTCGGCTGCCGGCTGCTCGATCTCGGGGAGGCGGATCTGGTGATCGCTGGCGGCTACGACGCGCTGAGCTCGTTCGTGGCGGCCGGCTTCGAGTCGCTCGGCGCTCTCAGCCGAGGAGAACCCGCGCCGTTTCGGGCCGAGCGCGACGGCATGGCGCTCGGCGAAGGCGCCGCGCTGGTCGCGCTCGTGCGAAGGAGCGACGCCGCGCCCGCGCTCGGTCAGATCCTCGGCTTCGGCGCGAGCTCGGACGCCGTCCACCAGACTGCGCCGGATCGGACCGGCTCGGGCGTGCTCGCGGCGGCCGAGCGCGCGCTGGCGGACGCCGGGCTCGCGCCGGACTCCGTAGACCTCGTGAGCGCCCACGCCACGGCGACGCCGTACAACGACGCCGCCGAGTCACGCGCACTCTCGCGCTTGTTCGGCTCTCGCCCCGTGCCGGTGCACGCTTTCAAGGCCCAGATCGGCCACACGCTCGGCGCAGCCGGCGCGCTCGAGACGCTGTCGGCGCTGTCCGCGCTCGAGCGCGGCGTGGTTCCGGCGACCCTCGGAAAAGGTCCGCTCGAGCCTGGCTTTTCGGGCGAGCTCGCGAGCGTCGCCACGCCGAGAGCGCTGTCGACCGCGCTCAAGTGGTCTTCGGCGTTCGGCGGGCTCAACGCCGCGCTGGTGCTCGCGGGCTCGGGCGTGCTCAGTACCGGTCAGCGCACGCCGAGGCGCGCCGTGTTCACGCGCGCTTCGAGCGCCATCGTGCGCGGCCTCGAGCTCGAGCGCTTGCGCGCGCTCCGCCCTGAAAGCGCGGCCCTCGCCGAGCGCGCCGATCCCGCGACCGAGCTCGCGCTCGCCGCCGTGACGGATTTACTGAGCCGCACCGGCCACGCGCTCTCGCCGAACGCCGCCGTCGTGGTGGGCACGGCTGCGGCGACGCTCGAGCAGAACGAGCGCTTCGAAGCGCGCCGCAGAGAGGGCCGACCGGTCGAGCCGCGCCGCTTCCCAGCAACCTCCCCGAGCGCCTGCGCGGGGGTGTGCTCGATAGTCTTCGGCGCGCACGGCCCGAGCTTCAGCGTGGGCAGCAGCGCGTTCGCCGGTCGCGAGGCGTTTCGAGTCGCGCGCTTGCTCGTCGCTGCGGGCGACGTGGACGAAGCGCTGGTGGTCGCGGTCGAAGACGTCGGCCCGGTCGTCAGCGAGCTCTTCGCCGCCGCCGGGCTCGCGGTTCCCCGCCGCGGAGCGGCTGCGGTGTTGCTCACTGCGACCGGACCCGGGCAGCCGTGCGATGCCGAGTGCGAGCCCGCGCTCTCGGCCGGAGTCCTCGATCTCGCCTGACTTTTTGGCAAAGAACCACAAATCCGGCGGCATCGTGGCGGCTTTCGCAAGCCGCTTGCTAGCGGCCCCGAAGCTCTCATAACGTCCGCGGGAATCGGCCGGCCCGGCTCGGCGTTCCCCCTCCCGACTCAGCTCCCCTCAGCCTTTCCATGCGGTCCCTGCTCGTTGCTCTCGCCCTGTCCGTGCTGCCCCTCGGCTGCGCCAAGCATTACATCCCGAACACGGACGTCGAAGAGACGGACCTGAATCGCAGCGTGATCGAGTTTTGCGAGCGGTACCGGCGCGCGGTCGAGCTCCGCAACGTCGGGCAGCTGATGAAGTTCGCAGATGCCTCTTATTACGAGGACGGCGGCAGCGTGGATACCAGCGACGACCACGACTACGCCGGCCTGAAAGAGTTCCTCGAGGGCCAGTTCCGGAAGGCCAAGGCGATCCGCTACGAGATCCGCTACCGCCAGGTCACGCCCGGCCGCCGCAACGACAGCATCTTCGTCGATTACACGTACACCGCGAGCTACAAGGTCCCGACGACCGAGGGCGGGGAAGACGTGTGGCGGCGCGAGGTCGCGGACAATCGCCTCGAGCTCGTGCGCTCCGGCGAAACGTTCAAGATCGTCGCCGGCATGTGAGTCACGGCGCCGTGAAGTCTTCGCTGATCTTCACGATCTGATAGCCGGCGCCCCGCGGGCGCATCAAAAAGCCGATCTCGTCCGCGAACAGCCGGGTCTTCTGTACCCGGGTCACGTCGAGCCGCACGCGGACGAACACCTCGTCGTCCCGCATCTCGGGCAGGTGCCGCTGCAACGCGAGCTCTGGCTGATCGCTGCCGCGGTAGGTCTCGAGATCCGCGTCGCGGTAAAGGGACGCGCTGCGCAGCGACTGGTAGTCGAACTGAGCGAAGCGCGAGCGCCAGGCGGCGCGCGCCGGAGAGCGGCCGGAGCTCGATTCGAGCGAGGCTTCGCTCGACAGCACGAGCTCGAGCGCTTCGCCCGACTCCCGGGTGATCGCCCGGAAATAGGCGGCGACCATCTCCGTGGCGCGTTTCAGGTCGCGTGGCGTCGACAGCACCATCAGCAACGACTCCGTGGAGCCACGCGGCGCGGCCTCGGGTAGCTCGAGCTCCGGGTCCACCGCGACGCCCGGCGCGCGGCGCGGCGCGTCCGATTCTCTCGCCTCACTCGTGGGAAAGCGCGCAGCGCTCGGGGCGCACGAGCCCACGGCGATCGCGACCAGCACCCCCGCGCCGAAGCTGCGCATCAGATCGGTTCGACGACGGGGTCTTCGGTGCGCGACAGAGTCACGATCGACCGCCCCTCGACGGACGTCCAGCCCGCGGGCAAAGCCTCGAGCTCGGACGCGATGATCGTGAAGTGCGTGCTGTCGATGCTCGGGATCCGCGCCTGGCGGGCGCCGTCCTCGCCGAGCAGCTCTTCGACGTCGAACTTGCCGCGAACCACGCGGTGAGCCATCAGCCCGTCGCGGTGCACCGCCAGCATGGTCTCGCCGTTGGTCACCAGGATATTGCCGGTGTTCGGGCCGTAGCCTTCTTCGGCCGAGAGCCGATCGACGAGCGCGATGGAGGCGCGCAGCGCCGCGGCGATGTGCTCGCCCGAGACGTGTGAGTCGTCGAGGTGTCCGGCGTCGTGAAGGAACGACAGGAACAGGTAGAAGAAGCACTCGCTGTCGGTCTCGCCGCGCACGTTGCGTCGCAGAAACTCCGGCTGCGAGGCGAGCAGCCGCTCGCGCAGCCCCTCGAAACCGTCGATTGTGCCGGTCTGCGCGAACACCCACGACCGATAGCGGAACGGGTGGGTGTTTTCCGTGCGCAGCGCGCCGACGCTCGCGCGCCGCACGTGGCCGATCAACACGTCCGTGCGGATGTCCTCGGCGGCTTCGGTGAGATCGATTTCCTCGCGTTCGTCGATCGGTCGCCGCCTGAGGAGGATTTCGCCGGCCTGGTAGAAGCCAATGCCCCACCCCAGCGGGTCATCGGGTTTCCGAGTGACTCGCAGGATGTCCACATTCGACTTGAGCACCCTCGCACCGAGGTCCGAGCGATTGCCGATGAAGCCGAACAGTCGCGCCATCTAACCTCAAGGATAACGCCGACCGCGCACTTCGGCACGTTGGATCATCGCACTCGCGCGAGACGCCCTGGCTCGGGGGCCGCTCGACGGGAGCCGAGGGTCACGTTGCGAGACCAAAATTTCGTTCTGCCGAGTCGTCGAGGTAGAGCAAGAGGCACGCATGAACCGCTCGGAGTTCCGCGAGGCGCTCTTGGCCGTGATGGATCGCAAGATCCACTGGGCCTGGCCCGGGTTCACCTCGGGGCTCGTGCCGCGCGAGCGACTGCACGTTCATCTGGAGCAAGAGTACGCGGTGTACGTGCGCGACTTCCCAGTGCTCGTGGCGCGCGCCTACGTGGCTTGCCCGGTCGCCGAGGCGCGTCGCGAGCTGATCGCCAACGTGTACGAAGAGGAGACGGGCGGCCTTGCCGCAGGGCGCCCACATCCCGAGCTGTTCCTCGAGTACCCGAGGGGGCTCGGCATGGACGTGTCGCGGTTCGAGGCCGTCGAGCTCCTCCCTGAGTCCCGACACTTACGCGACATCATCGACCATTTCACGCTGCGCGAGGGCTGGGAGGCCGCGGCGGTGGTCACGACCCTGTTTCTGGAGGGCACGGCCAACGAGCGGCGCGAGCTCGAGGGCGTTCGGGTTCCGCCTCCGCCCCTCGAGCAGCACCCCTTGGTGCGCCATTATGGCTTGCCGGTCGAGCACCTGGCGCTCACCAAGGCTCACCGCAGCGTCGAAGGCGACCACCGAAAAGCCGCCTGGAAGGTGATCCTCGACGCGGTCCCGGAAGGCGCGCGCCCGATCGCGGTCGAGGCCCTCGAAAAGACCCATGCGGCCTGGCTGGGCTATCGCGACGCCGTGGCGCGGGCCTGCGGCCTTGGCCGCGGACCGGCGGGCGAGCCGGTCCTGTCCGCCAGCTGAGCCGAATGCTGCGTCGCGCGAGCGGCGATGTTACGCTGCGAAATCATGGGATTGCGTGGATTGTCGCGAATTTTCGCGGCGGGACTTTTGTTCGCGATGTCGGGCTGCAGTGCGGTGTATCCGGAGCTGTCGACGCCGGTGCGTCAGGTGCCTACGGGCTTTCGCTTCGATCCGCCGCCGCCGCCCGACCTGCTCTACTTGGCGTTCGCCAAGGCGTCGATCCCCGCGCGCACCCGGGACGGGCGGGACTGGGACTCGGTGGGTGGGTCCTTGCCCGACGTCGTCGGCAAGCTGCTCGTGGACAAGGTGGAGGTGGTCGTGACGCCGGTTCAAGGCAACACCCTGCAACCGACCTGGCCCAACCAGAAGCGCGGTAATTATCGGATCTCGCCGAAGGCACAGGTCACGGTCGAGCTCTGGGACAGTAACCCGATCAACGACCGGCCGATCTGCATGGAGCGGGTCCGCGACCTCCACGAGTCGGCGTCGGGCGAGGGGCGGCTCGAGGTGAGCTGCGACAGCGGCGCGTTCGTCGTGCTCGAGGTCGAGCCCGCGCACGGGACGATCGGCGTCGGCATGTCCTACGAGCTTCGCACCGACGCGGTATTCATCACCAAGGTCTGGCGCGAGTCACCGGCGGCGCGGGCCAAGCTCCAGCGCGGCGACCAGATCGTGAGCCTGATGGGCGAACCCGTGAAGACCATGGATGAAAAGCGGGTGCGCAGCCTGATCAACGCCAACGCCAGCACCGGGCTCAAGCTCGGCGTCCGCCGCAAGGACGGCGCCACGCGCGACGTCGAGCTGCGCGACGGCCCGATCTACGCCACGCTCGACGAATGACCTCCGCGAGCTCGGTCTCGTTCTTCGTGGACTCGGCGCGCGAGACGCTGCGCGCGCGCGGCCCGGATGCAGTGTCGTGGCTGAACGGATTGGTCAGCGCCGACCTGCGCGGCGTCGCGCCCGGGCGCGGCGCGTACGCGTTGCTGTTGACCAAGACCGGCAAGATCCGGACCGACATGGATGTGCTCGCGACGCGCGACGGGCTCCTGATCGGCGTCGCGCGCGGCACCGGTGAGGCAGTGCGAGAGGTGCTCGACGCGCATTTGGTGATGGAGGACGTCGAGCTCGAGCGCGCGCCGGATGTCGCCTGGCTGCGGCTGAGCGGCGAGGGTGCAGCGCGGCTGTCCCTGGCGCTATCCGAGCAAGCGCTCGCTCACGGCGCGATCGACTGGCTGGGTACGGGCAGCGGCGCGGCGCTTTCGGTAGAGGAACGCGCGCTCGGCGCTGCGCTCGCGCGACTCGCGGAGCTCGATCCGGGCGCCGTGGCGCTCGACCCCGAGGGGTGGAGGTTGCTGCGGCTCCGGCACGGCTTCCCGGAGTTTGGCGTCGACTACGGCACTGACGACAACCCGCACGAGGCGGCCCTCGACCGGCGAGCGGTGTCCTGGGACAAGGGCTGCTATCTCGGCCAAGAGGTCGTGTGCATGCAGGACCTGCGCGGCAAGGTGAAACGACGTCTCGCCGTGCTCGAGATCGCGGGGGCGGATTTACCGGCCCCGGATTCGCCGGTCGCCGTTGCGGGGCACGACGAGTCGGTCGGCGCCATCCGTTCGGCCGCGGTGCGCGGCGTGGCTCCCGGTGCTGCCACGACGGTGCTGGCCTTCGCGCGCTTGAAGGCGCCTTACTTCGACCCCCACGTCGACGGAGGCGCGCCCACACGTTTTTCGGTTCAGGGTCGGGCGGCGCGGATTGTTACGCTCCCCCTGCCGTGAATGGTGCTAGCGTCCCGGATCGAATGAAATCTGGCGAGCCGTCGGCACGAGTCTCCGGAAATCGTTTCACTCGGTCGGGCCTGCGCGTCGCGGACGACGCCCTGGCGTTGATCGAAAAGACGCCGCTGGTGCGGCTCGGTCGCGTCGCGCAGCCGTCCACGAACGTGTTCGCCAAGGCCGAGTTCATGAACCCGGGCGGCAGCGTCAAGGATCGCCCGGCCTTGTCGATGATCGTCGCGGCCGAGCAGTCCGGCGCGCTGAAGGCGGGCTCGACGCTGATCGAGGCCACCAGCGGCAATACCGGCATCAGCCTGGCCATGATCGCCGCCGTGCGAGGCTACCGCTGCATGCTGGTGATGCCCGAGGACATGAGCCTCGAGCGCCGCTACATCCTGCGCGCCTACGGGGCGGACATCGTGCTCACTCCCGCCGCAGACGGCATGACCGGTGCGGTCAAGCGCGCGCGCGCATTGCTGGAAGAGACGCCCTCGGCGTTCATGCCCAGTCAGTTCTCCAACGCGGCGAACGCCGAATCTCACGAGCGCGGCACGGGTCACGAGATCCTCGAGCAGCTCGACGGCAACATCGCGGCCTTCGTCGCGGGCGTGGGCACGAGCGGCACGATCACCGGCGTCGCGCGCACGCTGCGCGCCGCGCTCGGTAACCGGGTGCGCATCGTCGCGGTCGAGCCGCAAAACAGCGCGGTGCTCGGCGGCAAGCCGCCGGGCATGCACGGCATCCAGGGGCTCGGCGCGGGGTTCGTCCCCGAAATCTTCGACCGCAGTCTGGTGGACGAGATCCTCGAGGTCAGCGACGTGACCGCCGAACGCATGGCGCGGCGGCTGGCTCGCGAGGAAGGGCTGTTGGTCGGCCCGTCCTCGGGTGCCAACGTTCACGCCGCGTGCGAAGTGGCGTCTCGGATCGGAACCGGCAACGTCGTGACGATCCTGTGTGACTCGGGCGAGCGCTACCTCTTCTGAGCCCCGCGCAGCGGCAGAGGGGCGCTGCGTGTAAGCCCAAGTGGGGAAAAATCGCTGATCGGCGTGGCCTAGCGTGGCGGTTGTGTCTGGAATTTTTTGGTGAACGCCCCAAACCGGACTGATACGCTTTCGCGATGAATCGGCCTTGGATACCGCTTGCATTCCTTGCCGCGCTGGCAGGGATGGGGACATCGAGCTGTAGCGAGGAAGAGAAGCCCAACGAGGTCGAGGGCATGAACTCGACCGGCGGAGACATGACCCAACCGCCGCCGCCGAATATGGGCGGCGGACCGGGCGTGATGCTGCCGCAGGGCGGCGAGCCGTCCAACGGAGCGACCGGTGGGGATGCCAGCAATCCGGGGCTGTGCGGCCGTTTCGTGTGCGGCGCGCTCGAGGAGTGCCAGCAGAACGCGAGCGGAGATTTCGAGTGCGTGCGCATCGCCTGTGATTCCGACGTCGACTGCCCCGAGACCAAGCACTGCGACGGCAAGGTGTGCGTCGACGACGTCTGTCAGCCCGGCGAGCAGAGCTGCGAAGGCGACGACGTGCTGGTCTGCGAACCGAACGGCGCGGCCCAGGTCAAGCGCTACGGCTGTACCGGTTCGGAGTACTTCGAGAGCGAGTGCACCACGCTGTCTAGCGGCGCCACCGGCTGCACCTGCGAAGACGACTGGGACTGTCCCGAGTTCACCGAGTGCGACGCCGGGGCTTGCGTCGGCACCGGTGCAGCGCCGACCTGCACGCTCCCGCCGGCAGATTTCACGGACGTGCTGCCGAGCCTCGAGTTCCACTGGGGCGGAGAGAGCGCCGCGAAGTCCGCTGCGCCCGCGCCCTTCGGCCCCTCCGCGCAGGTGGTGTCGACGCCGGTGGTCGCGAACCTGAACGACGACAACGGCGACGGGTTGATCGACGAGCGCGACTTCCCCGAGATCCTGTTCATGAGCTACCGCGGCAATACGCCCGGCGATCTCGGGATCGTGCGTGCCATCCACGGCGGCGGAGCCGACAAGGGCAAGGACTACTTCGCCGTCTGCGGTGATCCCGAGGCCGGCGGCGCTCGTTGGTTCGAGGGCGACGCGCTCAGCCTGTCCTGCGGCACCGATCTGTCCGCGGCGCTGGCGCGCCCGGCCGGTGCGCTGGCGGTGGGCGACCTCGACGACGACGGCTCTCCCGAGATCGTCGTCCCGACCTCTACGGGCGGTCTGTTGATCCTGGACAACCAGGGCCGCCTCGTCACGCGCAGCGCCGACGAGCTGTGGCCGGCGCACGCCGAAACCGGCGACACCTGGGCCTCGCCCGCCCCGGCGATTGCGAACCTCGACTTCGACGGCTTCCCCGAGATCGTCGTCGGCAACCGCGTGCTCGTGCTCGGCGAGCAAGACGACGAGCTCGTGATCGCCCAGGTCTTCACGGGGGAGAAGCGCGAGGGCGTGCAGGACGCCGACGCTGCGAACAACTACCAGCGCTACTTCGGGCCGTCCGTGTGCGTCGCCGACATCGCGGACGCGGAGGGGCTCGAGATCGTGGCCGGCACGAGCGCCTACCGCTTGCCGGAGCCGGCGGATTGCGCGGCAGCTCCGGAATCCGACTACTGCGCGGGACGGCTGACGCTGCTCTGGGACGCCCAGGAAAAGAACGGCACCAGCGCCGCCACCGGCATTCCGAACGCGCAGGCCGACGGCTTCTGCGCGGTGGCGGACGTGCTGGGCCAGAACCAGGCTCAGCCGCCGGGGCCCGACAACCCGCTCGACGGCAGCCCCGAGGTGGTGCTGATCGCCAACGGTTATCTAATCATCCTCGAGGGTGAAACTGGCGCTCGCCTCCGCTACCAGCAGGTGGATCAGCTCGTGAGCAACGAGCCGCAGCTCGGCACACGCGGCGGCGCGCCGAACATCGACGACTTCGACGGCGACGGCTTCCCCGAGGTCGCCACCGCGCTCTCTCACTACTATGCGGTGATCGATCTACAGGCAGCCTCGGCGTCCTGCCAGGCCTGGCCGACGATCATGACCGCGACCGGCGCCTCGCCCGGGGCGAACCCGGCGCGCACGCCCGCTCCCGCCTCCAACGCGAGCGGCGCCTGCGCCTCGGACTCCGATTGCAACGACGGCGCCGTGTGCAGCCCGATCAGCGAGCAGTGCGTCTGCCTGCACAACGGTTGGGCGCGCCGCACCGAGGACGACTCGAGCCGGGCGACGTCGTCGAGCGTGTTCGACTTCAACGGCGACGGCTCGGCCGAGGTCGTCTACAACGACCAGTGCTATTTCCGCGTGTATGGCGGTGCCGACGGCGCGGTGCTGTTCGCACAGCCCTCGCTCAGCCGGACGGTGGTCGAAAACCCGGTCGTGGCGGACGTCGACAACGACGGCAACGCCGAGATCGTCGTGATCAGCAACAACGAGACCCGGCAGTGCACACTCACGCAGCTCGACCAGTTCGGCGGCGGCAAGGTGGCGCAGAACGCTCTGCCGAACGGCATCGACGTCTGGGGTGACGCGAACGACACCTGGGTGGCGGCGCGCCGGATCTGGAACCAGCACTCGTACCACGTCACCAACGTCACCGAGGGCGCACGCATCCCCGTGCACGAGCCGCCGAGCTTCGCCACGACCACGCGCGCCGACTACAACACCTACCGCTCGCAGCCGCGTTCCTACGGCGTCGCGCCCGATCTGACCGTGGTCGGCATTCAGGTGTCGTCGCCCGGTGCCGAATGCGGCACGCTCTCGGAGCGGATCGAAGTTTCGATCGAGGTCCGGAATCAGGGCGATTTGCGGGTGGGCCCCGGTATCGAGGTGGAGTTTTACGGCAGCTGGGCCGGGGTCGAATCGGCGCTGACCGACGATCAGGGCGAGCCGATCCGATTCACCCTCGACAAGAGCCTGGACCCCAACGCGAGGGTGTTGCTCAGCGTCGAATACGACGCCACGAACGCGCCTACGGGAAGGCTGCCCGACACGGTCCGCGCGGTGGTGGATCCGAGCACCGACGCCTCCGCTCACGGGCTCGAGCGCGAGTGCAACGAGGACAACAACTCCATCACGAAGGACGTGAACGCGATCGAGGGCATCGCCGACGTGCGGCTCGAGATCGACTCGGCCCAGGGCTGTTCGGGCCCGGTCGTGGACGTCACGGTGTTCAACGACGGGGCCGTCCCCGCCGAAGACGTGCTGGTGCGGATCTACACCGGCGACCCGAGCCAGGGCGGCAAGGTCGTGGGCGAGGTCACCGTCGCAGGGCCGATCGAACCGCAGGGCAGCGTGGCGGCTCGCGTCTCGCTCGAGCGCCTCGCGCGGGACGTCACGCTTTATGGCGTGGCCGATCCGCTGGACAGCGTGCTCGAGTGCAACGACGCCAACAATTTCACCATGGGTCCTGAGCTCGAGTGCGCGCCCATCGCGGAATGAGCTAGCTCGGGAGGGCGGCCTCTGGGCCGAACGGCGACTTGGCCGGGTAATTCGGCCCAAGTGCCGAAGTGTGGTTGCCTGTCCTCCCCGGATCGCGCTACTGACCCTCGGTCGAGCCCGGCCTGCGGGCTAGGCTTGCCCCATGCGTGCCTTGAATCTCGGTCTATTCGCAGTGATCGGCGGAGTCGTCGGGGTCTCGGCGTGCGCCGATGATCCTCAGCCGCCCGAGATCGTTCCCGGGCCGAACATGCCGTTTCCCACCGGCGGTTCGAACACGGGCGGAATCAGCGCCAGCGGTGGTCGCATCAGCGGTAGCGGGGGCTCCAAGAACAGTGGCAGTGGAAGCGGGGGTCGTTCATCGACCAATTCTTCGAAGTGCCCGATGGAGGAGCCGGACTACGGTGACGCCTGCACGCCGCCGACCGACGGCACGACACTGAAATGCGTGTACGAGGTCACCACGACCTGCACCTGCCGGCGCTCGGTGAGCACGGGCAAGATGATCTGGGATTGTGCTTCGAACACCGCCACTGGCGGTAGGACGAGCACTGGCGGACGCGCCGCGTTCGGGCAGGGCGGGGGCACGGGCGGCACTACGGCCAAAGCCGGAGGCTTCGGTTTCTGAGTCTTAGCCGGGCCCGAGTCGATCACGGGAGGGTCCACCCCTGATCGGCTCGGGCCTCGGATTTTCTCGAGCTCAGATCAGCGTGGCACGCGCGGGGCGCAGGCTCTCGAGCAGCGCGCGCGCGCGCTCCGTCAACACGTGAGCGCGCCCAGCCTCGACGGCCGAGACGTCCACGAGGTCCGTCCCGAGCCCGACTGCGGTCGCCCCCGCTCGCAGGAACTCTGCAGCGTTGGCGACGCTGACACCGCCGGTCGGCATCAGCTTGATGTCCGGGAACGGGCCGCGGAGTTGCGTGAGGTACCTGGCGCCGCCCACCGCCGAGCAGGGGAAGATTTTCACCACGTCGGCGCCGGCGCTCCAGGCGCTGAGGATTTCGGTCGGCGTGAGCGCTCCCGGGAACACCGGGATCTCTCGCGCGCGCATGACTTCGACCGTGCGCAGATCGAGGCCCGGGCTGACGACGAATGCCGCGCCGGCTCGCGTGGCCTCGAGCGCGCTTTCCGCCGAGAGCACCGTCCCGGCGCCCACGACCGCGCGCTCGCCGAGCTCTACGACGAGCTTCTCGATCACGCCGAGCGCGCCCGGAACGGTCAGCGTGATCTCGAACACCGACAGGCCGCCCTCGAGCAACGCCTCGACTGCAGCCAGCGCGAGTCCGGCGCTCGGCGCGCGCACCACCGGGACGACGGCCAGCTCCTCGATGCGCCTCAGGACCTCGGCGCGGCTCATCGGTCGATCCTCGCCGAGGGGCCTTGCATCGCCTTCAGCACCTCGGCCAGCGTGGCCATCGTCGTGTCGCCCGGGGTCGACATCGCCAGCGCGCCGTGTGCGACGCCGCACTCGAGCGCCCAGCCGGGATCCTTGCCGCTCAACAGGCCGTACAAGAAACCCGACGCGAAGGAGTCGCCGCCACCGACGCGGTCGAGGATTTCGACCGGGCGCTGCGCCACCTCGTAGAACTCGCCCTGGTGGTAGGCGATGGCGCCCCAGCCGTTGACGCTCGCGGAGCGCGCGGTGCGCAACGTGGTCGCGACGGTGGTCACGTTCGGGTACTCCTTTACGACAGCGGCGATCATGCGGCGAAAGCTGTGGGTCGGCAGATCCGAGAACTCCGCGTCCACGCCTTCGAGCTCGAAGCCGAGCGCCGCCGAAAAGTCCTCTTCGTTGCCGAACAGGACGTCCACGTACGGGGCGAGCGCGCGGTTCACCTCGCGCGCCTTCTGTTTGCCTCCGAACGAACGCCAGAGCGAGGCCCGGTAGTTGAGATCGTACGAGACACGCGTGCCCGCGCTGCGCGCGGCCTGCATCGCCTCTTTCAGCACGAGCGGCGTGGTCTCGGACAACGCGGCGTATACGCCCCCGGTGTGCAACCAGCGCGCTCCCAAAGCCGGGCCGAACAGCACCGGCCAATCCACGTCGCCGGGCCTCATGCGCGACGCCGCCGTGTGCCCGCGGTCGTAGACGCCGACCCCCCCGCGCGGGCCGAAGCCGCGTTCAGTGAAGTTCAGGCCGTTGCGCGACTCGCGGCCGACCCCGTCGAAGGCCTCCCAGCGCAGGTACGACAGATCTACCCCGCCCTGCAGCATCAGATCCTCGATCAGCCGACCCACGGGGTTGTCGGCGAGCGCGGTCACGATGGCGGTGCGTAGCCCGAAACAGCGGCGCAGACCGCGCGCGACGTTGTATTCGCCGCCGCCTTCCCAGGCGTCGAAAGAGCGGGTGGTGTGAATTCGGCGCTCACCGGGGTCGAGGCGCAGCATCACCTCGCCGAGCGCCACCATGTCGAAGCGGCAGTCAGTCGCGGGCCTGAGCCCGAGGGCAGTCATGCGCCATGCGTACCAAATCCGAAGCTTCTGGGCGAGCCCTCCCACGGGCCAGTAACACCACCGCCACGAACCCGCCGATCATCGCGAAACCGAACGCGTTGTCGCGCAGCGTCGGGTGAAAAATGAGAACGAACCCCTTGCCCTTGATCAGAGCCGCGAAGCTCGAGACGCAGAGCGGCATCAAGTACAAGCGGAGCACCTGCCAGGGCTCGAGCCGCGTGCGCGTCGCTCCGGCGAACGAGGTGCTGAGGTACAGCCCCGTGCCGATGATGGCGCTGATGCCGAGCGAGTTGAGCCACAGCGAAGGCGACGCATCGAAGTACCGAACCACCACCCACAGATACCAGAGCAAATAACTCCAGAGGATGATGCGCGCCGTGTTCAACCCGCGCAGGTATCGAAGACTCGAAGTCGCCATGTCGCGCCACACCAACGGATCGCCACGGCCGAGACTGCGCGAGCTTCGATGACGGCGCGGTTTCGCGGATCGCTGGAGCTCGGGTCAAGGGCGACGGGGCGACGCTGCTTCGGGGCGCGCCGGCGCCGCAAAGAGCGGCAGGCGGCGCTGACCGAACGCCCGGGGCTTTCCCTCGGCCGCCATCGTGTACGATGCCCCTTGGCCCGTGAATCGACTGCTTCGACAGAGCCTTTCGGCTGCCGCCGCGATCGCCGTCCTGTGCTGGGGAAGTGAAGGCTCTGCGGAGGCTCCCGAGGTGCGCGCACACCTGGAGGTGGTCTCGAGCGGGGGCTGCGGAGGAGAAGCCGAGCTCACGGCCCGCGTTGCGCGCCGCTCGTCGCGGATCCGCTTCGTGGAGCCGGGACCCGGCGTGCGCCGAGCGCGCGCCGAGCTCCGCGCGGCCGGCAACGAGCTGTTCGCGGCGACGCTATCGCTCTGGACGGACGAGGGGCGAGAGCTCGTACGGCGGGTGCGCCCGGCACGCTGCCCCGACGCGCTCGAAGCGCTCTCGCTGGTGCTGCTGGTCAGTCTCGATCCCGACGCGGAGCTCGGCGAACCCACCGGAGCGACGCCGGCAGCAGAGCCGGAAGGGGCGACCGCGACGGAGGCAGCGCCGTCCCCATCGCCGTCGGCGGGCGCCGCGCGCCCTGTTGCTTCGGCCAAGCCAGAGCCGAGCCGCGAGCCGGCGGACCGCGACGCGCGGGAGCGCGAGAGTGAACCCGAAGCATCCGGGACCGGTGCGCGCTACCGGCCATTCGCGGGCGCGTTCGGTTCCGTTCGCGGCGGTCCCGCACCGGGTTGGATGCCCGGCTTCGGCGTGTTCGCGGGGGTGCTCGGGCCCGGCTTTCCCTCGGAGTTTGCGGCGCGGCTCAGCGCTTCGCGCCACCGTCGTTCCGGGTTTCGAGTCGAGCAGGGGGCCGCCGAGTTCGAGCTCGACGCCGTGAGGCTCGAGCTGTGCCCGGTCGGGCTTCGGCTCGGCGCGGCCTTCTTCCACGCCTGCCTCGACGGCGAGCTCGGCGAGCTCGAAGCCGCCGGCTCGGGGTTGCCGGACTCACGCGCGGCCGGCCGCCCGTGGCGCGCGCTCGGAGTCTCGGGCTGGGGCGGGTTGCGGCCCTGGCCGGTGCTCGAGTTGTCGCTTGCCGGAGGGCTCGAGCACCCGCTGGTACGGGATCGGTTCGAGTTCAATCCCGAGGTTTTCCACGAGGTTGGACCGGTCGGCGGCTGGCTGTCACTCGGAGTGGGCCTCTCGATCCCGTGATCTGCCGGGGCGCCTCGCGCATTCAAGTGTTACCGTGACTTGGATGGCCAGCGCGACGCTCCTCGGAGTGGAGGAGGCCGGGGATCGGCGTTCGGCCCCGACACCGTCGCCCACGCCGAGCGAGATGACCGAACCCGAGGTGCGCGCGCGACTCGAACAAATGTTCCGCGCACACCACGAGCTCGTCTGGCGCACTTTCCGGCGTGTGGGTCTACCGGCCGAGGCGGCGGCGGATGCGACTCAACAAGTATTCCTGATCGCTGCGGAACGCATGACGGATATCCGGCTCGGCAGCGAGCGAGCATTCCTGATCGGCACCGCTCTGCGCGTCTCCCAGACCCTGATTCGCCGCAACCGGCGGATGGACCTGGACGAAGACATGGATCTTCGCGCTTCCGGCGCGCGCCTCGCAGAAGAGCTCACCGATCAGCGCCGCGCCGTCGAGCTGATGGACCGCGTCCTCGCTCGACTGGACTCGGACCTCCTGACCGTGTTCGTGTTGTTCGAGCTCGAAGGTTTGTCCACTGCAGAGATCGCCATGTTGCTCGACATTCCGAAGGGCACGACGGCCTCGCGATTGCGTCGCGCGCGTGAGGCATTCCGTGCAGAGACCGAGCGGCTCGAGCGCGTCGCGCGGTCTCGCGCACCCGAGCGGAGGCTGCCGTGAACGATCCGCAACGCTTGCTCGACTCCGGCGCGTCGCCCGTCGAGCGCTATTTGCTCGACGCAGCGGCTCACGAGAAGCCGCCGCTCGAGCTCGTGCAGGGCATGCAGGCCGGCCTCGGTTTGGGCGCCAAGACCAGCGTGATGGCGAGCGCGGCCGGCAGCTCCGGTGTCGCGGGCTACGTCGCGGTGGCCGTGCTCGGCGTGGGCGCGGTGCTGGCCGGCTTGGTCGCTCTGCAGAGCCCGGCGCAAGTTCCACCCGCGCCAGCCGAGCCGGCGGCCAGCGTCGTCGCGGCCCCCGTCCAGGCACCGCCGGAAGCCGCTCCCGCCGTCGAAGCTGCACCCGCCGCCGAAGCTGAACCCGCCCCCGCCGAAGCGCCGCTGACGGAGTCGTCGGAGAAGGCGCCGCTGGTCGCGAAGAAGGCGAGCCCGGGTGCCAAGGCGAGCACCGGTGACGAGCTCCGCCAAGAGCTCCAGCTGCTGGATGAAGCGCGCGCTGCGCTGAAGAGCGGCGCGCCGGCCCGCGCTCGCGTCCTGCTCGAGCGGCACGCGCGGCGCTTTCCGAGCGGCTCGTTCCGGCAAGAGGCCGACGTGCTGCGCGTCGAAACCCTGGCGCGCCTCGGCGAGCGCCAGAAGGCAGCTTCCCTCGCGCGCGAGTTCCTGAACGAACACCCCGAGAGCCCCCACGTGGAACGCGTGGGCAAGGCGGCGAACAGCGGCCGCTGAGGGCCGTCAGCCGTCAGCCGGGAACGTCAGCCGGAAAATACCTTCCAAGCTGATAGCCGATAGCCCCTCACACCCCGCGAAAGCGCGGGGCGCGCTTCTCGAAAAACGCCGTGACGCCCTCGCGCAGATCTTCCGTGGCGAGCAGCGCGAGTTGACCGAGGCGCTCGCGCTCGAGCGCCTGATCGAGCGAACCATCGAGGCCTTCGCGCACCGCGCGCTTGATGCGAGCGAGGGCGAGGGGCGGGCCGTCGGCCAGCTTCCGCGCGAGGGCTCGCGCCGTTTCCAGCAACGCTCCGGGCTCGACGACGCGATTGACGACGCCGAGCTCCAGCGCCGAATCCGCGTCGAGCCGCTCGCCGAGCAACAACATCTCGAGCGCGCGCCCGACGCCGATCAGCCGGGGCAGGTGGAAGGTGCCGCCGCCGTCGGGCATCAGCCCGAGCGCCACGAACTTCTCCTCGAAATAGGCCCGGCTCGAGGCGAGCCGCAGATCGCTGGCGAAAGCCAGATCTGCTCCGAAGCCGACGGCGGGGCCGTCGACTGCAGCGATCACCGGCTGAGGCATGCGCGCGAGCACGCGGATCAGCCGGTGGAACGCCTCCAACCGCTCCGCGAGCCGCTCGGGTGACCCGAGGTCTTCGCGCGCGCTGCGCAGATCGATGCCCGAGCAAAAGGCTCCGCCCGCGCCAGTCAACACGACGGCCCGAATAGCCGGCTCGGCTTCGATGGCCTCGAGCGCGTCGCCCAGCGTCAGAACCAGCTCCTGGTCGAGCGAATTTTTGCTCGCAGGGCGGTTCAAACACAGCACCCGCACGCTGCCCTCGTCGGACACGAGCAACACGGCCTCGCTCATGCGGCGACGATACCACGGGGTCCCGAAAGCGAGAGCCCTCGAGCAGGCTTGGGTTGTGGGATAAAGTCCCCCCGCGATGAAGCTTCGTTCCACCGTGCTAATCGGCGCAGCCGTGGGGATGGCGTTCGCGTGCCGCGCTCCCGAGCGCGCTCCGCGAATTTCCGGCGAGCCCGGCCCCGTGTGTGAAGAGCGGAAGCAGGCATTCGTCGAGTTTCTCGCGCGCTTGCCCGAGCGCTCGGTGAGCGCTCCGAGCCACATCGACCTGCCCGAGTCGAGCCTGGGTGCGGTGCCGGGGACCGCGCCCGTGCTCGAGCTGTCGGGCGCCGCCGCGTCGATCGAGGGTGAGGTGCTGAGCGGCGAAACCGCCGCGGCACGCGGCGCGGCGCTCGGCGCCTGGCTCTCGGCTCACCCGATCACGGGCCCGAAGCCGGCGTTGTACGTGGCGGCGGCGCGCGATACCGAGATCCGCACGCTGCGCGAGTACCTGCGCGTGGTTCCTGATGCCGTCGAGCTCAGGTTGCTGGTCGGCACCGTGGTGGCGCCCCGAGACGCAAAGGGTGTGGCTCCCGCCGAGAGCGATTATGCGATGCGTCTGCTGTCCGAGCGTGAGCCCGAGGCGCGCCGCGCGATCGCCGAGGAGGGCTACGCGAAGCTCACGGGGTGCCCCGAATTCGAGCGCGCGGTCGCGTCGGCGTCGGGGCTCGGCGCCCGGCAGCGCTGGCCTGCGTTGCGCGCCGCGCTGTCCGAGGCTGCGCCGCGTTGTGCCTGCGCCGAGCTCGACACCCGCGGCCTCGAGCCACTGATCGCGGCCGAGCAACGCGCGGGCGCGTCGGCTCTGGGCCTCGTGCCCGCCGGGTTCTTGCGGGACGAGCGCTGTGGCGCGAGCATGCCGCTTCGCTCCGTGGGCAAGCTCGTCCAGCAGCTCGAGCGCTTCGATCGTGAGTTTGCCGGAGAATTTCGCGAAGACGCCGTCGAGTTCAACGACGTGCTCGCCAACGAACGGCTGCTCAACTTCTTCTGCGGTGCGTTGCCGGGCGAGACGCTCGCGGCGCGCGCCCGCGAGCGCGCGACCCTCTACTTCAAGCGCGCAGCCGGAGTCTGTGAAGGGTGGCGCTTCAAGCCGCTGTCGCCTGGGGCACCGATGGGCACGCTCGAGCGCGTCGCGGGGTCCGATGCGAGCGCACTCTCCGTGCACTACTGGCAGGGCGCGGAAGAAATCCGCCTGTTCGGCCCCGTGCTGGAGGCGTCGTCCAAGCCCACGGACGCGAAGCAATGGGCGTGCGATCAAAACGTGAAGCTCGAGTCCGTCGATGCCCACTCGGTCGGCTTCGAAGCGGGGCGCTGGTACTTCGACGAAGCGAGCTGCCAGAAGGCTCCGGCGTCGGAGCTTCCGCTTCCCGGATGCTTCAGCACGCTGGGAACCGAGCCGCCGCCTCCCTAGCAGCGATTTGACCTCGGGCCGGCCCGCCCTTAACCTGTTCGGGTGGTGGCTGTGCAATTCGGGATGTGTGGGCTGTTGTTCGCGTCGTTTCTCGCCGCGTGTTCTTCGTCCGACCCGGAGAAGGGCGCGACCTCTGGCGGTGCGCCGAGCGCAACCGGAGGCGCGACGGCCGGAAGCAGCGGAAACGCGACGGGGGGGACGACCACGGGCGGAGCCGTCACCGGCGGAACGGGTGGCAGCAGCGCTGGCGCTGGCGCCAACAGCGGCGGCGTGAGCGGCGGAGCTAGCGGCGGCTCCACGGGCGGCGCTGTATCCACGCCGCAGCCCACGGATGTAGCGGTGATCGATTCCGTGGTCGCCTTCATCGGCGAGCAGGGCGCGATCGGGGTGAAGTTCCAGGGGCGCCTCGGAGCGTTGCCCGTGCAGTTGCTATACGTCGACTTTCTCGACGCAGCGGGCGTCGAGCTCGGCCAGGTCGCGGGCTGGGGCGAGTGGTTCGCGCGGCCGAACCGGTTCTTTCCCCAGGGCTCCGCGGGCAGAGTCGAACAGGTCGGCGATGGGTTTTCCGGGTTCATCAGCGTGCTCGACGAGTCGCTCGAGGGTCGGCCCGAGCGCGTGCGGGTCACGCTGCGCGACAGAGAGCTGAAAGACAGCGAGCCCGTCGAAGCAGAGCTCGAGGAACCTGCGCCGGAGCCGCGGGAGAACGGTGCGCTCTGCGATCCCTTCGAGGTCCTCGATCGCTGCGGTGACGGCGCTTTGTGCGACGTCGTGAACGGCGCCGGGCTGGTTGCGCCGACCTGTCAGATCCCCGAACCGACGTGTCCGCTCGACCTACCGCTGCTCGAGGGCTCGGTCGAAGCCGACAATAGCGACTCACCCGACAGCACCGACTCGAGCTGCACGTTCACTCGCGGTCGGCTCGGCAACGACCAGGGACACACGTTCGTGGCCGCTCGCAGCGGCACCCACCGCTTCCGCGCCGAAGAGACCGACTATCAGGCGGCGCTCAGCTTGTCCGTTCGCAAAATTTGCAACTTCGGTCGGGCCGGAGACTCGGAGCTCGGCTGCGTGCACCAGAGGGACGCTGGAGAAGGCGTGCCGCTCGAGCTCGACGACGAGCTCGAGGCCGGCCAGACCGTGTTCGTCTTCGTCGAGTCGAGCTGGGTGAACGGCGGCCAGTACGCGCTCTCGGTGGAAGAGCCGGATTGAGGATTTTGCGGCTATCGCGGGCGACCTCGGCCGCCCGGCCCGGCGTATGCTAAACGACGCCCGCCATCGATGGGACGACCTTTCGAGATTCCAGCGCCCGTGCCGCTCGCCGAGCAGAACGGGCAAACCTTTCCATCGCTCGTGGCGCTGATGCGCCGGCTGCTCGCGCCCGACGGCTGCCCGTGGGACCGCGAGCAGAGCATGGCGAGCCTCCGCAAGTACGTGCTCGAGGAGGCGTGCGAGGTGATCGACGCCATCGACAGCGGCGATCGCGAGCACCTGCGGGAGGAGCTCGGCGATCTGGCGCTGCAGGTGGTGTTTTTGGCCGAGCTCGGCAACGCCGAGAGCAGCTTCGGCCCCGACGACGTGGTGCGCGCGATCGTCGAAAAGCTGGTGCGCCGGCACCCGCACGTGTTCGCCGACGAGACCGTGACCGGCACGGAGCACGTGCTCGAAAACTGGGAGCGCATCAAGGCCAACGAGAAGGCCAACCGTGGCGTGCTCGACGGCGTGCCGCGCTCGCTGCCAGCCCTGTACCGAGCGCAGCGCATGAGCGAGAAGGTGGCGCGCGTGGGCTTCGATTGGCCCGACGGGCGCGGCTCGCGGGAGAAGGTGAGTGAAGAGCTCGGCGAGCTCGACGCCGCGATCTCCGAGGGCGACAAGCAGCGCATCCAGTCGGAGCTCGGTGACGTGCTGTTCGCGCTCGTGAACCTCTCGCGGCACCACGGCATCGACGCCGAAGAGGCGTTGAAGGGCACGTGCGATCGTTTTTCGCGTCGCTTCGGCCACGTCGAGGCTCGAGTCAAGCAAGAGCGAGGCGGTTGGCCGCGCGGCAGCGACGGCAAACCCGGTATCGGCATCGCGCTCGAGGTGATGGACGGCTACTGGGAAGAGGCCAAACGGAACGAGCCGTGAGCGAAGCCGCGAGCCGCAAGCTGCCCCCGTTGCTCGGCCGACTACCGGGCGAGTGGGAGACGACGCTGGCCGAGCTCGGCGAGCCGAAGTACCGCGCTCGCCAGGCCTTTCGCTGGATCCACCAGCGCGGCGTGTTCGAGCCGCAGTCGATGTCCGACCTGTCGCTCGGGCTGCGCGAACGCCTCACCGAGCTCGGCGTGAAGACGCCGCTCGAGGTGCTCGACGTGCGGCGCTCCCCGGACGGCACGCGCAAGCTCGTGCTCGGGCTCGGCGGGGGAGGGCGCATCGAGTGCGTGTTGATCCCGATGACGCCGCTCGCGGAGGACGCCGACGCCGCCGCCGTGGTCGAGGACGAGACGGAAGAGCCGGACACCGATGCGGGCGCGACCAAGGTCACGCTGTGCATCTCGACGCAGTTCGGCTGCGCGATGGGCTGTAAGTTCTGCGCGAGCGGCCAGGCCGGGCTCGGTCGCGGGCTCGAAGCCCACGAGATCGTCGCGCAGGTGCTGGTGTCGCGCACGTTCCTCGAGCCGCGCGAGGAGCTCAAGAACCTGGTGTTCATGGGCATGGGCGAGCCGCTCCACCACTACGACCAGACCGAGCGCGCGCTGCGGCTGTTGATGCACCCGGACGGTCTCAACCTGAGCCCGCGCCGCATCACCGTCAGCACCGTCGGGCTCGTGCCCGGCATCAAGCGTTTGGGTCAGGATTTCCAGGGAAAAATCGGCCTCGCCGTCTCGCTCCACGCGCCGAACGACGCGATCCGCAGCCGGATCATGCCGATGAACGACCGCTACCCGATCGCGGAGCTACTCGCGGCGCTGCGCGAGTACCCGCTCCCGCGGCGGCGGCGCCTGACCATCGAGTACACGCTGATCGACGGCGTGAACGACGGCCCCGAGCACGCGCGTGAGCTGTGCAAGCTGCTCCGGCCGCTGCCCGTCAAGGTCAACCTGATCCCGATGAACCCGATCCAAGCCTCACCGTTTCGCACGCCGCCCGAGGCGCGCGTCGTCGAGTTTCAGAGGATCTTGAGCGACTCCGGGTTCAGCTGTTTCGTGCGCACGCGCCGCGGTGACGCCGTCGACGCGGCGTGCGGCCAACTGGCGATGGCCGGCGATCTGATCCCGCTGCGCCGCGGGGGCTCGGGGGCGGCGTAGTGTTCCGGAAGGTGCTGATCGCCAACCGCGGCGAGATCGCCTGCCGGGTCGCGCGTACCTGTCGCGCGCTCGGGGTTCGCTCCGTGGCCGTGTACTCCGACGCCGACGAGAAAGCGCCGCACGTGGCGCTCGCCGACGAAGCGGTGCGGCTCGGCCCGCCTCCGGTGCGCGACAGCTACCTGAACCAGCCCGCGTTGCTCGCCGCGCTCGCGCAAACGGGCGCGGACGCCGTGCACCCCGGCTACGGATTCTTCAGCGAGAACGCGGAGTTTGCGCGCGCTGTGCGAGCTGCAGGCGCGGCCTTCGTCGGGCCTCTGCCCGAGGCGATCGAGCGGCTCGGTGACAAGATCGGCGCGCGGGCCATGGCTCGCAGCGCCGGAGTCCATCCTCCACCGGGTAGCGCTGCCGCGATCGACCCGAAGAACCTGGCCGAGCTCGAGCAGCTCGCCGCGGGCGTCGGATATCCCGTGATCGTCAAGGCCGCGGCCGGTGGCGGCGGCATCGGCATGTTGGTCGCAAAGGACGCGTCCGAGCTCGCGCGCGCCGCGACCAGTGCTTCGGAGCGCGCCCGTCAGGCCTTCGGTGACGACCGCGTTTATCTCGAGCGTTACCTCGACCGGCCGCGCCACGTCGAGGTGCAGATCCTGGCCGACCGGCGCGGCAACGTGGTGGCGCTCGGCGAGCGCGAGTGCAGCGTGCAGCGCCGCCACCAGAAGATCATTGAAGAGACACCGTGCGCGTTGTTCGCCGGCGCGAGCGAGCGCCGCAGCGCGCTCGAGGCCCAGGCGGTCGAGATCGTGCGCGCCGCGGACTACGAGGGCGCCGGAACGGTCGAATTCATCGTGGATTCTGCGGGAAATGCCTTCTTCCTCGAGGTCAACGCGAGGATCCAGGTGGAGCACCCCGTGACCGAAATGGTGACCGGGCTCGATCTGGTCGAGGCGCAGCTGCGGATCGCATCGGGCGAGCCGCTCTCGGAGGCGATGCTCCACGCACCGCGCCGGGGCGCGGCGATCGAGGCTCGGCTCTACGCCGAAGATCCGGCGCGCGGCTTCATTCCCCAGCCCGGGCGCATCGAGCGGCTGCGCTTCCCGGACGCCGCGCCCGAGCTGCGCGTCGAGAGCGGCGTCGTCGAGGGTTACGAGATCACGTCCCACTACGATCCGTTGATCGCGAAGCTCGTAGCCTGGGGTCCCGAGCGCGCGTCGGCGATCGCGCGGCTCGCGGCGGCGCTCGACGCCACCGAGGTGCGTGTGGTGGGACCGAAGAGCGAGCGCGCCACCAATCTGCCGCTGCTGCGCCAGCTGCTGAAAAATCCCGAATTCGTGGCTGGGGACTACGACACCGGGCTCGTCCAACGCGCCGGAAAGGCGCCGTGATCGCGCTCGACGCGGAGCTCACGGCGCGCGCGCTCGCCTGGCGCGACCAAGACCCCGATCCCGAGACGCGCGCCGAAATCGAGCGCTTGATCGCGACAGGCGCCGCGACGGAGCTCGCCGAGCGCCTCGGCCCCGAGCTCGAGTTCGGCACGGCGGGGCTGCGCGGCGCGGTCGGCGCGGGGCCCGCGCGCATGAACCGCGCCGTCGTGGTGCGCGCCGCCCGCGCGCTCGCCGAGCACTGGCTCGCGGTCTCGGACGCGGGCAGCCGCGGCGTGGTGGTGGGCTACGACGCGCGCACTTCGAGTCGAGCGCTCGCAGAGGCTGCGGCCGGCGTGTTTCTCGCAGCGGGCGTCGCCGTGCGTTCGTTCGACAAGCCGGTGCCCACGCCGCTCGTCGCTTACTCGGCGCGCGTGCTCGGCGCGGCAGGTGCCGTGGTGATCACCGCCAGCCACAACCCGCGCGAAGACAACGGGCTCAAGGCCTACGACGGCCACGCGCTCCAGCTCTCGTCCCCCGACGACTCCGACGTCGCGCGCCGCCGCGCCGCGTTGCCCGGGGCTCGCGACATTCCGTGCGCGGCTCTCGCGCCGGCTCCGCCCGGGCTCAGCTGGCTCGGGCGCGAGCTCGAGGAGCGCTACCTCGCGGAGCTCGAGGCGGGTTTACCGGGAAAGACGCCGGAACCTGCGCTCCGCATCGCCTACAGCCCGCTCCACGGAGTGGGCCTGTCGCTCGTCGAGCGCGCGCTCGCCCGGCGCGGAGGGATCACGCTCGACGTCGTGGCCGAGCAAGCCGTCCCCGACGGACGCTTCCCGACCACGCCCAAGCCGAACCCCGAAGAGCCGGGGACGATGGATCGCGTGGTCGCGCTCGGTCAAAGCCTGAGCGCCGACCTCGTCGTCGCCAACGATCCCGACGCCGATCGCCTGGCTGCTGCGGTTCCCGGTCCGAGCGGGGCGCGACAGCTGACGGGCAACGAGCTCGGCGTGTTGCTCGCCGATTTCGTGTTGTCGCGCGCGCCTGCCGCGCCGCAGCCGTTGCTGGTCACGACCGTGGTCTCGACGCCGCTGCTCGCCGCCGTGGCGCGCGGGCACGGCGCGCGCTCGGAGCGCACACTCACGGGCTTCAAATGGATCTGGCTCGCCGCGCGCGCGCTCGAGGCCGAGGGCGGAGTGCGCTTCGCGTTCGGCTGCGAAGAGGCGCTCGGTTATTCGATAGGTCAGCTCGTGCGCGACAAGGACGGCATCGCCGCAGCAACGTGGCTCGCCGAGCTCGCGCGCCTCGAGAAGGCCCAGGGCTCCACGCTGCTCGAGCGGCTGGACCGCCTTCATCGCGAGCACGGGGCTTGGGCGAGCCAACAGCGCTCGCTCGTCCGACCGGGGCAGGCCGGCGCACGCGAGATAGCGGCGATGGTCGAGCGCCTCGGCTCCGAGCCGCCCGCCGCGCTCGCCGGTTTTCGGCTGGCGCGGCTGGTTGACTACCGCCGCGACGCGGAGTCGCGCCCGCGCTGGCTCGGGAGCGCGGCGCTCCTCGAGCTAGAGCTCGAGCCCTCGATTCGCGTCCTGGTGCGTCCGAGCGGCACCGAGCCCAAGCTCAAGATCTACGCGGACGCGCGAGAGCCGTGTGCCGATGGCGAAGCGCCGAGCGCCGCGCTCGCTCGCGCCCAGCGCCGCGCGGCGGCCGTGCTCGAGGCCATGGCCGGCTGCCTCGCTGCGTCCGTGTAGGGCGTGGAGCCCCAAAAACCCCAGCGAAAATGCCCGAAAAGCGCCAGCGGCGGCGCTTCGGATTTCGAAACCCTCACCGTAAATGCCCGAAACGTGACATCGTGTGAGCTTCACTGAGGAGGCTGAAGCGATGACGCCGGAGGACGTGAAGCGCATCCAGACCACGTGGGGCATGGTGATCCCGATCCGCGACCAGGCCGCCGCTCTCTTCTACGGCAAGCTCTTCGAGCTCGACCCCGCGCTCCGCCCGATGTTCAAGTCGGATATCAAGGCCCAGGGGGAAAAGCTCACGGACATGATCACCGTCGTCGTCAACGGGCTCACCAAGCTCGACGCGATCGTCCCGGCCGTGCAAGCCCTCGGCAAGCGCCACGTCGACTACGGCGTCAAGGACGCGGACTACGACACGGTCGGCACGGCCTTGCTCTGGACTCTGGAACAAGGGCTCGGGGACGCGTTCACGCCCGAGGTCAAGGCCGCCTGGACCGAAGCCTACGGCCTGCTCGCCACGACCATGAAGGCTGCGGCCGCCTCGGGCTGATTCGCCCGCGTCACGCCTCGGCGTCGTGCGGCACGACCTCGGTCGAGCCCAGGTCGGGGATCTTGGCTTCGATCGCCGAGCGGATCTCCGAGGCCGTGCCGACCACGACGATCAGCAGTTCTTTCTCCGGCAGTCGCGCCTGAAGGGCCTGGTTGACCTCGTCGAGGGTCACCGCGGCGACCCGCTTCGTGTACTCCGCGTGGTAGCCGGGGGGCAGGTCGTAGAGGCGCCCTTCGAGCTCGAGGCCGACGCGCTTCGAGGCGGTGTCGATTGCGAAGGCGTGGGAGCGCGTGAGGTAGCGCTTGGCCGCCGTGAGCTCTTTCTTGGTGACGCCCTTCTCGCGTAGCGCCTGGAGCATGCCGAGCTCGAGCTCGATGCAGGCCGCGGCGTCGTCCGCCTTAGGGAACGTCCACATGCTGAAAGCCTGGCGGCGTCGATCGAAGGGCAGGCTCGAGTACGCACCGTAGGACCAGCCCCGCTTGGAGCGCACCTCGTCGGTGAGGCGCGCCGTGAAGGTGCCGCCGAAGATCGTGTTGCCGACCAGGAGCGCCGTGTGATCCGGATCGTGGGCGTGGGTACCGAGGCCGCCGATCAAAATCTGGGTCTGCGTGCGCTCGGGCTTGTCGACGATCACGAGCCTGCGCCCTGGAGCCATGGTTGGCTCGGGCGTCGGATCGGAGAGCGGCTTCGAGTCGGAAAAGACCCCGAGCACGCGATCGCTCAGCGCCTCGGCTTCCGCGCGCTCGATGTCCCCGCTGAAGGCGAACAGCGGCTCGCTCGAGGCGAGGGCGCGGGCGCGCTCGCGCACGTCGTCGAGGCTTATCGCCGAGAGCGAGGTCGCCGTGCCGCTCAGGGCGCGCCCGTAGGGGTGGCCTTCGAACATCTTGCGGCGGAACCAGCGGCGCGCGAGGCCGCGATCGTCGTCCAGCGACTCGACGAGCTCGGCCAACACCTCGCGGCGCAGCCTCTCGAACTCGACCTCGGCGAGCCCGGGCCGGCCGATGATGTCGCACGCGATCTCGACGAATGCGTCGAGCGAGCGCCGGATCACCGTGCCCTGGAACAAGGTCACGCTCTGCGCCACGTCCGCCCCGACCGAGGCGCCGATCGAGTCCACGCGCGTGTCGAGCTCTTGCGGATCGCGGCCGCCACCGGTGCGGCGCATCAGGCGCGCACACAAGCGAGTCAGGCCCTCCTTGCCCGGGGGATCGAACATGCCGCCGTTGCGGGTCGCGACCGTGAGCGACACCAGCGGCAGATCGTGGCTGACCTCGAGCAGCACGTCGGCCCGCCCTGCGGAGGCTTTGGTGGCGGCGCTCACGACGCCTCCCCCGACGCGGCCGGCGCTTGCGAGCGCACGTACACGATCGAGCGAGTGTTCAGGCCGAAGTAGCGGCGGGCGACGCGGCGCAGCTCGCTCGCGTCGGCGAGCCGGATCGCGTCCAGCCGGTCGAACGCCGCGCCCGGCCTGCCCAGCAAGGTCTCGTGAAAGCCGAGCGTGGAGGCCTTGCCGTCCATGGTTTCGAGGCCCGCGAGCAAGCCGAGCTCGAAGCGTGCCCGCGCGCGCTCGATCTCTTCGGGCTCGATCGGCTCTTCTTTCACGCGCTCGAGCTCCTCGTCCAGCACCTTCACCAGCTCCTCGGCCTTGTGGCCCTCTCGCGCGGACAGGAACAGCTCGACCAGGCCCGGATCCTTGAACGGACCCACGAACGAGCGCACCTCGCTGGCGATTTCGAGATCGCGCACCAGCCGCTTGTGCAGCCGGCTCGCGCGGCCGCCGAACAACACCTCGATCAAGAGCGACAAGATCGGGTGGTCCCAGTCGCCGAACGCGGGGCTATGAAAGCCGATCGTCACCTTCTCGGTCGGCGTCGGCTTCTCCACCTCTTTCACGCGCTGCTCGAGCTGCGCGGGCTCGGGGTGCACGTCTTCCAGCGGCAGCTGGCTCGGCGGGATGTCGCCGTAGGCGCGGCTGATGAGCTCGAGCAGGCGCGACGAGCCGACGTCGCCGACCACGACGAGCACGGCGTTGTTCGGCGCGTAGAAGGTCTTGTAAAACTCCGCGCAGTCCTCGGTCGTGAAGCCCTGGATATCGGGCATCCAGCCGATCGTCGGCGCCTTGTAGGCGTGGCGCGTGAAGGCGGTGGACCAGAGCAGCTCGCTCACCGAGCCCTCGATGTCGTCGTCGACGCGGTAGCGGCGCTCGTTCGCCACCACCTCTTTTTCGCTGACCACCTGCGGCTCGCGCAGCACGAGCTTCTGCATCCGCTCGGCTTCGAGCCCGACCACCAGGCTCAGCCGGTCCTTCGGGATCGAGATGTTGTACTGGGTCCAGTCGAGCCAGGTGGAGGCGTTGCTCTCGGCGCCCGCCTCCTCGAGCAGTCGATCGAACTCGCCGGCCTTGCGGCCCTCGAGCTCGTTGAACATCAGGTGCTCGAACAGGTGCGCGAGCCCCGTCTTGCCTTCGCGCTCGTGGCGCGAGCCGACGCGAAACCAGGTGTGGTACGCGATCACCGGCGCGGAGCGGTCGGGGCAGAACAAGATCTCGAGGCCATTTTCCAGCCGGTAGCGCTCGACGCGCAGGTTGGGGCCGAACGCTACCGGCTCGAGCGCCGTGAGCTTGCCGTACGGCTTGGCCTTTTCATTCAGCTTGCTGAGCCAGGGAGGGGTAGGCACTGGGTTAGCTCTCGAGCTTCAAGACGGCCAAAAAGGCGTCCTGCGGTAATTCTACGTTGCCCACCGACTTCATCCGTCGCTTTCCCTCTTTCTGCTTCTCGAGCAGCTTGCGTTTACGGGAAATATCGCCGCCGTAGCATTTGGCGGTCACGTCCTTGCGCAGCGCGCGCACCGTCTCGCGGCTGATCACCTTGGCTCCGAGCGCGGCCTGAATCGCGATCTCGTACTGCTGGCGCGGCACGAGCTCCTTCAGCTTGGCAGCGAGGGCGCGGCCGCGGGTGTAGGCGGCGCTGCGGTGGACGATCACGCTCAGGGCGTCGAGCGGCTCGCCGTTCAGCATCATGTCGAGCTTGACCAGATCGTCGGCGCGGTAGCCGGTGATCTCGTAGTCCATGCTCGCGTAGCCGCGCGACACGCTCTTCAGCTTGTCGTGAAAGTCGAGGATCACCTCGGCGAGCGGGATCTCGTAGGTGACGACGACGTGGTCCTTGGTCGCGTAGTGGATGCCGAGCTGCGTGCCGCGGCGTTCTTCGCACAGCGCCACCACTGCGCCGACGTGCTCGGAAGGCACGTGCACGGTGAGCTTCAGCACCGGCTCCTCGATGGTCTCGATGTCGCCGGGGCTCGGCATCTTCGACGGGTTGTCGACGCGTACGAGCTCGCCGGTCTTGGTCGTGGCTCGATAGACGACGCTCGGCGCCGTCGTGATCAGGTCGAGGTCGTACTCGCGCTCGAGCCGCTCCTGGATGATTTCCATGTGGAGCAGGCCCAAAAAGCCGCAGCGGAAGCCGAAACCGAGCGCGTCCGAGGTGTCCGGCTCGAACTGGAACGACGAGTCGTTCAGGTGCAGCTTGCTCAGCGCATCACGCAGGTTCTCGTACTCGGCGGCGTCCGTCGGGTAGAAGCCCGCGAACACCATCGGCTTGATCTCGCGGAAGCCCGGCAGCGGTTCGGTAGCCCCGCCGTGGAAGTGCGTGATCGTGTCGCCGATCTTGGTGTCTTCGGTGCTCTTGATGTTGGCAGCGATGAAGCCGACCTCGCCGGGGCCGAGCTCGGAGAGCCCCGCCGGATGCGGGCTGAAGCAACCCATCTCGGTCACTTCGTAGGCGCGGCCGGTGGCCATGAACTTCACGCGATCGCCCTTCTTGAGCGTGCCGTCCATGATCCGCACCATCACGACCGCGCCGCGGTAGCTGTCGTACCAGCTGTCGAACAACAGCGCGCGCAGCGGCGCGCTGGCGTCGCCCTTCGGCGGGGGGATGTGCGTGACCACCGCCTCGAGCACGTCTTCGACGCCGACGCCGGTCTTGCCGCTCGCGAACACGGCCCCGCTGCAGTCGATGCCGATCACCTCCTCGATCTGCTCCGCCGCGCGGTCGACGTCGGCGGACGGCAGATCGACCTTGTTCAGGACGGGGATGACCGTCAGGTCGCTTTCGATGGCCAAATAGGCGTTGGCGACGGTCTGGGCCTGCACGCCCTGGGTGGCATCCACGACCAGCAGCGCGCCTTCACAAGCCCGCAGGCTGCTCGAGACCTCGTAGTTGAAATCGACGTGTCCGGGCGTGTCGATCAGCTGCAGCTGGTAGGTCGTGCCGTTCTTGGCGCGGTACTTGAGCCGCACCGACTGCGCCTTGATCGTGATGCCGCGCTCGCGCTCGAGCTCGAGCTTGTCGAGGAATTGATTGACGCGCTCGCGGTCGGTGATGGCCCCGGTCTTGTCGAGGATGCGGTCTGCGAGCGTGCTCTTGCCGTGATCGACGTGAGCGATGATCGAGAAGTTGCGGATCAGTTGGGTGTCGGTCGGCATCGAAGGCACGGCCCGCGCGACAGGCGGGCGCGGGGTGTAGCATGACGCGCTCGGACGACGGCAGAGGCCGCGGCTGCCCGCCGGGGGCGCGGGTTACTTCTTCGCGGCCTTGGGCAGCGCGTCGAGGCTCATCTGCCCGGGGAGCTCGTGCTCGTAGCGCTTCAGCACCAGGTCGATGCCTTCGCGGATGTACACGGCCACCGGAACCTTGGTGCGGCCGTGCAACAGGTGCAGCCGCTCGTTCTGCTCCGGTGTGATGTAGACGGTGGTGGAGATCTTTTTCCGCGACATCGGGCCGCCTGTACCAGCCGTGACACTAGATTCCCATACGTGTACTGTCAACCGGCAAACCCCCGTATCTGGTTATAAAACTCCAATAATTTCGATAAATTACGGATTGTTTGCGTCGGATCGCTCAGGCGCTCGCGAGGCCGCGTTAGGCATTCGTGACGCGTGAGCGGTCGGCTGGTCGGTCCTTCGGCCGCGCCACTCGGCAATCGGGGGCGCGCCTGGTCTCGTTGGTGGTGTTCGGTGCTCCGTCGGAGTAAGAACGGCGTTGGGGCAATGAAGAGCCCGAGTACGAAGCTTCTGTTCTTGGGTTTGGCGGTCGTAACCTTCCAGCATGGCTGTAGTCAGGCGGGTTCACGTTCGGCCGACGACGTCGTGGTCGAACGCGAAACGGAGATCGTTCACGAGGACTGCGACGTCGAGTCCGACAGCAGCGAACGCCTCGACGCCAACGGCGACGGCAAGGCCGACGTCACGATCGTGCGCATCGGCAACCGCGAGCTGTGCCGCGCGCTCGATCTGAACTTCGACGGCATCGCCGACAGCTGGATCTACCTGGAAGACAACGGGCTGCACATGCGGCGCCGCGAGCGCGATTACGATCGCGACGGACGGATCGACGAGATCGCGTTGTTCAAGAACGGCGAGCTGGTCGAGAAGCGGCTCGCCACGCTGATGACCAACCGCCTCGACACGTGGGAGTACTACGCGAAGGGGCGGCTGGCGCGCACCGAGCGCGACTCCGACGGCGATCGCTTGGTCGATCAATGGTGGGAGTACCGGCAGCCCGGTTGCCCGATGATCCACGCCGACGCCAACCGCGACGGCCGGCCCGATCCCGAGATCAGCGTCGATTACTGTCGCGAGACCGGCTACGTGCCGCCCGAGCGCACCGATGGGCAGCGCGTCGGGCCCACGTTCGAACAGAGCAAGGCGGGCTCGAGCACGGGCTCCGCCAGCGCTGCGCCGAGCGCATCGGCGGCAGCTCCAGCGGCACCTGCCGCTCCTGCGCCGCCGGCGGCCCCCTCGGCCTCGCCGGCCGCGACACCCCCGGTGAAAGGCAAAACGCCTTGAACTTCCGCACTGCGCTCGCGACGTGCTTGCTGCTCCTCGGCTGCGGCGGCTCGAAAAAGGAGCCTGTCAGTGCGCTCGGCGAGGTCCAGGGCCTGCCGGACGACGACGCATCTCGCTGCGCGTACATCAGCCGCCCCGATCGCGAAGTGTCCGAGACCAAGGGTCCGAGCGCGCAGTTCCCGAGCGTGCGCCGCGTTTACGGCATCGTCGGGGAGGGGGAGAATCGGAAGCGCGTCCTCTTGTGCCGTGAGGCGGACACGAACCTCGACGGCGTGAAGGACGTCGTGCGCACGTACAACGATCGCGGTGAAGCGCTGAACGAGCTCGCCGATTCGGACTACGACGGCAGCATCGACACCTGGATCACGTTCTCGCGCGGCCGCATGTCCAAGATCCAGATCGACAACGCCCGCCGCGGGACGCCCGACGAGACGCGCCTGTACGTCGCCGGCAAGCTGAGCCGCGCCCAGCGCGACACCAACTTCGACGGCAAGCCCGACGTCTGGGAGATTTACTCGGAGGGCCAGCTCCAGCGCCTCGGCGTCGATCTCGATTTCGACGGACACGTCGATCGCTGGGATCGCGACGAGATCTTGATGCGGCAGCAGAACGAGCGCGAGCGCCGCGAAGCGGAGGAAGCGGAGCGCAACCGCGCGCCCGTGACCGCTCCCGAAGGCGAGTACGCCGTGGCCACGGGCGGTCAGGGTGGTGTCGGAGGACGCGGCGGCGCCCCGGGCAAAGCCTCGAACGCCGCTGGTGCCGGCGGCGCGGCCCCCAAGACGCCCTGAGCGTGGTAGCAGCAGGGCCACGCCATGGCCCAAGAACGTCTGCAGAAGTTACTCGCGCGCGCCGGCATCGCCTCGCGCCGCGCCGCCGAACAGCTGATCGTCGAAGGGCGGGTCAGCGTCGACGGCAAGGTCGTGCGCGAGCTCGGGGTCCGCGCCGACGGCCGTCGCCAGCGCGTCGAGGTGGACGGACGCAAGATCGTCTCGGAGTCTCTGGTCTACCTGATCCTCAACAAGCCCCGCGGGGTGATGTGCACCCTCGACGATCCCGAGGGCAGGAAGACGATCAAGGAGCTGGTCCGGAACGCGGGCGCCCGCGTCGTGCCGGTCGGGCGGCTCGACTATCACACGAGCGGAGCGCTGCTGCTCACCAACGACGGCGACTTCGCGCTCGAGCTCCAGCACCCGCGCGGCAAGGTGCCGAAGGAATACGTGGCCAAGGTTCGCGGCGTGCTCGACGAGAGCAAGCTCGCGCGCTTCGCCGAGAGCATCGAGATCGACGGGCGCCGCACTCAACCCGCGGACGTGCGCCTGCTGCGTGTCGAGGGCGACAAGACCTGGATCTCGATCATCCTGCGCGAGGGCAAGAACCGCCAGGTGCGGCGGCTCGGCGACGAAGCCGGGCACCCGGTGCTGCGGCTTTCGCGCCTCTCGCACGCGGGCATCACGACCGAGGGCCTGCGCCCCGGTGAGTGGCGCCCGCTCAGCAAGGACGAGCTCGTCACGTTGAAGAAGACCTACGGCGTTCCGAAGCGCGTGCACGCACCGGCGCCGCCGCCCGAGCGCACGGCGCGCGACCGCCACGAGCGACCCGAGCGACCCGAGCGCCGGCAAAAGCCCGAGCGCACGAGACGGCCCGAGCGCTCCACGGGCGAGGGTTATCCGCGAGCCGACCGACCCGTGGCGGATCGCCCGGCGCGCGGTGACCGATCGGCGTTCAGCCGTGGCGGCGCGCGATCAGCTGAATCCCGTGAGCAGCGGACTGGAGGGAAAGCGAAGCCCAAGCCGAAAACCAGCGGGCGACGCGAAAACCAAGCCAGCGCGTCGGTCGCTAGCCGTGGCGGTGGGCGAGCACCTTCGGCCCGTCGCGGAACATCACGTTGACCTTGCCGCCTTCCAGCACCTGATCGACGTAGCCCTCGCCGAACTTGGGGTGGAGGATCAGCTCGCCCTGACGGAAGGTGCGCTCCATCGAGTACTTCGCGAAAGCGTCGTTCGGCTTGCCGAGCGCGCGCGAGGCCCAGCCGTCGTAGCGCTCTTGTTCGGCGCGCGCGCGGTTGGCCGCGCGGATCCCGGCCGGGGCCTGGGAGCGCGGCGCGGCTTCGCCACGGGGGCGAGCCACGCTCGAGCGGGCGTCCGACTTGACGGCGCGATAGTTGTGTTCGGAGCCGCAGGTGAGACAGATCACCCGCTTCGGGGCGCCTCCCACCATGGCCACGATCCGGTGCCCGAGCTCGAGCCGGCACTTGGTGCACCAAGAATCGATTTCTTTCCCTGCGGACAAAGCTTTCACGTCTAAGACTCCACTACCGGCGCCGTACGATCGTTATCTGAAGAAGGTGAAGAAGAGGATGGCTGCTCGCTCGGGGGCGCGGGCTCGGGCGGCGGCTGGGACACACGTTCGCGGCGCACGTTGACCTTGGTGCGAACCTCGGGCGACGGGCGGACCCGCGAATCGTTGGGGATGAAGCGGACCTCGGTCTTGATCTCGAACGACAGCGCAGTCAATGCCCGCGCCAGCTCTTCGGCGAGGTTCGAGTGGTCGAGGAAGTCGCGCACCTCGCGCGCCACGGCGCGGTAGAGGCCGTTCTTCGTCTCGTCGATCTGAGAGAGCAACAGCCCGAGCGCCTCTTTGGGGAGCTTCAGCTCCGAGACCAGGTGCCGCACGCTCTCGGGGCCCTCGGTGATCTTCTCGTAGCCGGCCTCGAGCACGCGTTTCACGAGCTCGGGTATCAGGCGTTCGAGGCGCCTCTGCTCCCGATCGCGCTCGTCGGATTCGGGCGGGCGTTCCGTCGTCACGGAGTCAGGTTCGTACCGTGGGCCGTGCCCCGCGTCAAACGGCGGCGGCGGTTTGGTGTTAGAACTGAGCGGCAATGGCGGAACGATTCAAGGAGCGACGCGAGCGGGTGCTGCACGCCATCGAGCCCGGCGCGCTGGTGTTGTTTTCCGCACCCGTAGCGCTGCGTAACAACGACGTCGAGCACGAGTACCGTCAAGACTCCGATTTTTACTACCTGACCGGGTTCGACGAGCCCGAAAGCGTGCTGGTGCTGAAGTCGACGGCTCCGCATTTCGTGCTGTTCGTCCGCCCCCGCAACCCCGAGCGCGAGACCTGGGACGGGCCGCGCGCGGGGATCGACGGAGCGACGCGCGACTTCGGCGCGGACGCCGCCTACCCGATCGACGAGCTCCACGAGCGCTTGCCCGACTTGCTCGGCTCCTTGCCGCGCCTCTTCTACCGTGTGGGTGCAGAGCCGGCTGCCGACGCGCAAGTGCACAAGGCGCTGGCCACGCTGCGGCGCCGGGCGCGGCTCGGTCTCGAGTGGCCGACCAGTCTGGTCGAGCCCGACGTGGTGCTCCACGAGATGCGCTTGAAGAAGGACGCGACCGAGCTCGAGCTGATGCGCGAGGCGGCGGCGATTACCGCAGAGGCGCACATCGAGCTGATGCGGACCACGCGGGCCGGGATGTACGAATACGAGCTCGAGGGGCTGCTCCGACGCACGTTTCGGGCACGGGGGGCCGAGCGCCCGGCTTATTCGCCGATCGTGGGGTCCGGCCCGAACGCGACGATCCTGCACCACCGCCGCAACGACCGCCGCATCGAGCCCGGCGATCTGGTGCTCGTGGATGCCGGGTGCGAGTACGGGTACTACGCGTCCGACGTGACGCGGACGTTCCCGGCGGACAAGCGCTTCTCGCCCCCGCAGCGCGACGTGTACCAGGTCGTGCTCGACTCGCAGCTCGCCGCGATCGAGAAGACGCGGGTCGGCGGCACGCTCGACGAGGTCCACCGCGCCGCGCTCGAGGTGATCGTCGACGGCTTGATCGCGCTCGGGCTGATCGACGGCCCGCGTGACGCCGCGATCGCCGACGGCCGATACAAGCGCTTCTACATGCACCGCACCAGCCACTGGCTGGGGATGGACGTGCACGACGTCGGTCGCTACTTCAAGGATGGCGCGCCGCGCAAGCTCGAGGCCGGCATGGTGCTGACGGTCGAGCCCGGGATCTACGTGAGCGCCGACGCCGAGGTGGACCCGCGCTTCCGCGGGATCGGCGTCCGGATCGAGGACGACGTGCTGGTGAGCCCCGAGGGCCCGGTCGTGATCAGCGACGCCGTACCCAAAACCGTGGACGAGGTCGAGCGCGCGTGCGCCGGCTGAGCCCACCCTCGCTGCTCTGCGTCCTGGTTTCGCTGGTCGCGCCGAGCGCGCTCGCGCAGCCGAAGCAGGTCGGCAGCTCGAGTCGCGAGAAGGCGCTGTATGTCGAGCCGTTCGCGGGGCTCGCGCTGGGCCGCGGCATGCGCTTCAACAACCCCTTCCGGCTCGAGACGCAGCTCGGCGACGACGCCGACAGCTTGTCGCTCACGGCGAGCTACCTCGATCTCGGCGCTGGCGCGGCGTTCGGCGATCCGCTCGGCCTGCGCCACGGGGCCGCCCTGCGCCTGTCGATCGCGATCGAGGGCGTGAGCCAGCAAGTGCTGACGCCGTCGTACGTGATCCTCTATCCGTTCCACGACGACCTGCTCGGGTTCGCGCGCGCCGGCACGCCCGTCGTGTTCGAGCCGGATCTGTCCGGCGGTCTCGAGCTCGGCGGCGGGGCGGTGTGGTTCGTGACCGCGGGCACCGGCATCAGCGCCGAGCTCGTGGGCAGTTTGTTTTTCGGCGCCGCGACCTGGGAGCGCGACCCGAGCGTGGTCCCGATCGCGTCGCTGCAACTCGGTGCCTGGTTCGAGTACGAGGTGCTGCCATGACGCACGAGCTTCGGAGGATCGTGCTGCGCGTCGGGTTCGCGGCCTACGTGATCGCGTTCTGCGCGGCGCCCGTGCCCGGAGACGGCGGCGGCTGCGGCAAGGATCCGGTGTCCCTCGACGGCCCGGCTTTCTTCGAATCGAAGAAGGCGCTCGACTGCTCGCGCTGTCGGGAGTGCGACGTCCACACGCGGGCCTGCGAGGTCGCTTGCGACTACGAGGCGCCGGCCGGCGAGCTGCCGCGCGGCTGCGATCCCGTCGAGCACGACGGCGACGTGTGCATCCGCGCGCTGTTGGACGCCGACTGCGACGAGTACCGCAGCTTCTTGCGCGACGATTCTCCCGAGACACCCACGGAGTGCAACTTCTGCCCGCGAGGTGGCGGGTGACGCGCTGCTTTTCGTGGGGCCTGTGCGTCGTGCTGCTCGCGACGGCGCCGGCGTGCGCCGTGGGCAGCCGCCTGGTCGGTAGCCGCAGCGACTACGTCGCGTACCGGAAGACGCGCGTCGCGGAGACCGAGCTCGACCGGCTCGGCGCCGCCAACCGCTACCTCAAAGACCACCCGGACGGGCGCTACCGCGAAGAGGTGGCCGGCTGGTTTCCCGGCGCCGAACAGCGCTACGTGAAGCGCGCGCACGATCGTCCCAGCATGCTCCGCGCATACCTGACGGCGTTGCCGGACGGACCGCGCGCGGCCGACGTTCAGGCGCGTCTGACCGAGCTCGAGATCTACCAGGGTTATCAGAACCGCGACGCGCAGCGCGAAGCGGAGCGGCTGTCACGGGTCGCGCGTGAGCTCGGGGACGCGACCGAGACGCGCCAGGCGTTCGTGCGGCAGCTCTCGGAGCTCGTGAAGCGGCTTTCGACGCTGCGCTCGTTCGGCAAGCCGATCGCCGAGGGCGAGCCCGCGCTGCTCTCCGAGTTCAAGGACGCTTCGGGCAAGCTCGAATGCGCGACGGATCGCTGCTCGAAGACCTTCTTGCTCTCGTACGCAGTACCGGGTCAGTCGCAGTTCGTGGCGCGTGACCTGGCGCTCGAGCTCTCGATCCGGCTCTACGCCGGGCGAATCGTGGACGCGGAGCTCGCGGGGCCCGAGCTCTGGAGCCGGCTCGGGGAGGCCGTCGAGCGGCGCGCCGTCTCGGAGCAAAGCCTGTCGGCGCGCGTCGATGCCCTCGCGCGCTCGGCGCAGGTGCTCGAGAACGTGCTCGAAGCGCGGCTGCCGGCGGCCGAGTGCGCGCGCGAGGTCGTGGCCCCGCAACTGCTCGTCCGCGACTGCCGTGGCGTGCGCATCGAAATGCGCGCCGGCGTCGAGGAGCCCCCCCGCGACGTGATCGTGGTCGGCCCATCGCGCAGGCCTCCGACCCCTTAGTCTCCGGCTGACGGCTGTCGGCTGTCGGCCAATTACCGCCGACACCCCCGCGCGATCACCCCGACCCCGAGCGCCGCGCTCGCCAGGGCGCCAATCGTGAACAGCAGCGGCCGCCGCCGGGTCTTCGGTGCGCTGCTTTCTCGGAAGACCCGCGCGGCGAGCACGCGCCGCTCGTAGGTGTCGAGCGGACGGTACAGCTCGACGCGGCTTCCGAAGTCGCGATCACTCGAGGCGCGTCGCTCGAGCTCGCGTCGATCGGCAGGAGTGAGCTCGCCGAGTGTGTAGCGCTCGAGCAGCGCTTCCTCGGCGTCGGTCGAGCTCGACAGGTTGGAGACGTCGACGACGAAGCTCCGCAGCGGTTGGCGACGCTCCGGTTTCCAGCTCCGAAGCAGGCGAGAGCCGCCGGCGAACAGCGCCGCGAACACCTGGTGCGCGTGCAGGCTCACGTCCTCACGCAGTGGCAGGTCCGGACCGCGGCTCCGCCACAGCGCGCCTGCCAGGCGCGCTTGGATCACGGGCCCCAGGTACGCTGCGAGCTCCTCCACTGCGCTCCGCTCGCCGCGAATTGCCCGCAACACGAGGTCACGGTCTTCGTCGATGAAGCGACGCTACGACCGGCGTATTGCCCGAGCAATAGTAAGAAAGCCGGCTGCGGGCTCGCGCTCAGATGCGGATCTTCACCGCTGCGGGCAGCACGCTGGCCATCAACGGCAGACGTCCGGGCGTCTCACCGTCGAGGTCGATCAGCACTTTATCCGTGGATTGCAGCGGCTCGGCGCGGATCTCGCTGCCGCGTGTAAAGGCCACGCCCTTCTTGCCGAGGTGCGTGCCGCGATAAATGTCCTGGGTGAACGTGAGGCTCTCGAAGTTCGAGATGTCGTGAAACGCCACCACGTCGAGCCGGCCGTCGGTGGGGTCGGCCTCGGGCGCGACCATCATGCCGCCGCCGAAGTAGCGACCGTTCGCCATCGCCACGTTGAGAACCGGCGCTTCGATCAAGGTCTCGCCATCGACGATGACCCGCACGGGTTGCGGGCGGTACACCAGCATCGCGCGCAGCGTCCCGAGGAAGAACGCGGCCTTGCCGCCGAGCCACTTGGGGCCCGCGTTCACCAGGCTGTCGGTGAGGCCGCCGAGCCCGAAGCTCGCGATGTTCACGAACGCGCGCAGGCAGGGGCGCCCGTCGTTGTCGTGAAAGCGCAGCACGCCGAGGTCGACCGGGCGCGGCGGATTCGAGATCAGCCGCGTCACGGCTTCGGCGTCCGAGGTCCCGAGCCCGAACGTGCGCCGGAAATCGCCGCCGGTTCCGGCGGGAACCACCGCCAGATCGGGACCGGGCACGGGCTGACCCTGTTCGTCGATGTAGGCCTGGCAGACCTCGTTCATGGTGCCGTCGCCGCCCATCACGGCCAGGCACTCGATGCCTTCGCGGCTCGCCTCGCGCACGATCCGCGGCGCGTCGCCGGGGGCGCGGGTCTCGGCGACGTCGGCCGAGACCCCCGCGCGCTCGAGCGCCGACAGCAAAAGGGGGAGGCGGCGAACGTTTTTGCCGCCGCCAGCCTTGGGATTCAGGAGCACTCGGACCCGCATCTTGGGCGGGCAGTCTTACAGCTTTCTCGAGCCGAGTTCTCGGGGAAAACACGGCCCAAAGCGGCGGCGGACGGCGCCGGTGCGGGGCGCCGTGCGATACAAATTGCCATCCAGGTCAGAAAATACCGCTAGCTTTTCGGCACCTCCCGGGCGAGGACCAGCCCCGCCGACGGGTCCCCGAGACATGCCCAGCATGACAGGGGGCTTGAACGCCGAAACGCCCCAAGTTATCGTCGAAAACAGATTTTCTATTCCAAGGTCGCGACCATCGCGGCCGATATTGCGGACACAGGGTATCAGCGACATGGCGACCGAGGATGCACGCAAGCTCTTTGTTGCGGGCTTGCCGGAGTCCATGAGCGAAGACGATCTGCGGCGGTTGTTCGAAGAAACCGGAGGAAAGGTTGTCGACGTCAGCCTTCCGAGGGATCGCGCCACGGGCAAAGTGCGGGGCTTCGGCTTCGTCACTTTCTCCACGGCCGACGAAGCAAGCCGCGCGCGGGACGCGCTCGATGGCTCATTGCAGGGAGGTCGATCGATCTCCGTTCGACCGTTCTCTTCAGAACCACCGCGCCGAGGGGAAGGCGGTGATTTTCGAGGGCGCGAATCGCACGCGCCGGGGCCACCGAGCGTGGGCGGCGGCGATCGCGGCGGTCCCGGTGGTGCGGGCGGCGGCGAGGATCGAACGCTGTACGTCGGCAACTTGCCGTACGACACCACGCAACAAGAGCTGACGCAGGTGTTCGGGGAGCTCGGCGTCGGTCCGGTCGCGCGCATCCATCTGCCGAGCGGCCCCGACGGGCGCTTGCGCGGGTTCGGTTTCGTGACGCTCGCTTCCGCCGAGGCGGCGAACGCCGCGATCCTCTCGCTGCGCAACGCCGACGTGCGCGGCCGGCGCTTGATGGTGAACATTGCTCATCCGCGCGGCGACCGTCCGCCGGGTGCGGGTGGCGGCGGCGGTGGGTTCTCGGAGCGCCCGAGCTACGGCCCGCGTCCGAACGAGCCGCGCTTTCCGACCGAGCCGCCGATGTCGTTCGAGAACCGGCCGCCTGCCGATCGCCGGCCCCGTCCCGGCGGCGAGACGGACTGGTCCGAAGAGGCCAAGAAGAAGAAGAAGAAGGGCAAGGGCGCAGGCCCGAGCGCCAGCCGCGAACCGCGCGGAGCTGCACGCGAGCGCGGTGGCGGTAGCAACTGGCAAACCTGGGGCGACCCGGACGACGACAAATAGGCGGGCGAGCGCGCGGTCGGACTGACGGCCGGCCGCGCCCGCATCCGGCGTTGCGCGCACTTGTGCCCACGTGCTACGACGGGACCCCCGAGAGCAGCCGCGAAGCGTGCGTCCGAGGCTTTCCCTAATCGAATCACGCTTCTCGGAACTGAATCTCGCGGTAGCCCTTCGATTCGCGCTTACGCCCTCGTCATGCTCGAACCCCTGCGGTTTCCACTGTCTCTCTGCGCCGACCTCGGTTACGGCGTGGTAGCTCGCGCTCCGCGCTCGGTCGCCTTGGTGGCGCCGATCTCGGTTACGAGGCAGCCCTCGCGAGCCGTTGCTGAGTCCCCCAGATGATCTTCGATTGGCTCTACGGCCTGTTTTCCAACGACCTGGCCATCGATCTCGGCACGGCCACGACGCTGATCTACGTGAAGGGGAAGGGCATCGTCAGCTGCGAGCCCTCCGTGGTCGCGGTCTCGCGCGATGCCCGCGGCGAAAAGCGGGTGCTGGCTGTCGGCCGTGAGGCCAAGGACATGCTCGGGCGCACGCCCGGGAACATCCAGGCCATTCGCCCGTTGCGAGACGGCGTGATCGCCGACTTCGAGATCACGGAGGCCATGCTCCGCTACTTCATCGCGCGCGCACACAACCGGCGCACGCTGGTAAAGCCGCGGATCATCATCTGCGTGCCCTTCGGCATCACCGAGGTCGAGAAGCGCGCCGTGAAAGAGAGCGCAGAGAGCGCCGGCGCGCGCGAGGTGTACCTGATCGAGGAGCCGATGGCGGCGGCGATCGGCGCAGGCCTGCCCATCACCGAGCCGAGCGGCAACATGGTGGTCGACATCGGCGGCGGCACGACCGAGGTCGCGGTGATTTCCCTGGCCGGCATCGTTTACTCGCAGAGCGTGCGGGTCGGCGGCGACAAGATGGACGAGGCCATCGTCGCGTACATGAAGCGCAAGTACAACATGGCGATCGGCGAGCAGACGGCCGAGCGCATCAAGGTCAGCATCGGCAACGCCTACCCGCCCGAGCAGCAGCTCACGATGGAAGTGAAGGGGCGCGACATGGTGGCCGGCGTGCCGAAGACCGTGGTCGTCAACTCGGACGAGATCCGCGAGGCGCTCAGCGAGCCGATCAACGCGATCGTCGAGGCAGCCCTGCTCGCGCTCGAACGCACGCCGCCCGAGCTGGCGGCGGACATCGTCGACAAGGGCGTCGTGCTCACGGGCGGCGGCGCGCTGCTCAAGAACATCGACGTGCTCTTGCGCGAAGAGACGGGCCTGCCCGTGATGGTCAGCGACGACCCGATCAGCGCGGTCGTGCTCGGCAGCGGCAAGACGCTCGATCACATCGAGCTCTTGAAAGAGGTCACGATTGGCTAGCTCCCCGGCCAGGCCGTGAGCCCGTTCAAGCGCTACCGTGACACCGTGATCGTGGTGCTGCTGCTGGCAGCGCCGTTCTTCTTCCTGCGCGCGAGCGTGCGCAACCCGAGCGAGCTCACGCCGCTCGACGAGGCCGTGCTGCGCATCGCCGCGCCGCTCGAATACGTGTCGGCGGCGCTGGCGCGCGGCGTCTCCGCGCTGATCGGCGAGTACGTGTACCTGGTCGACGTGAAGGCCGACAACAACCGGCTCTCCTACGAGAACGCGCGGCTGCGCACGCGGATCAGCGAGCTCGAGCACGGCGAGACGGAAAATCGACGCCTGAAGCGGCTGCTCGGCCTGCGCGACACCGTGCCGGACGAGACGGTGAGCGCGGTCGTGATCGGCAAGGACACGACCGAGTACTTCCGCGTCGCGCACCTGCTCGTCGATACGCCGAACCCGCGCGTCCGCGTGGACATGCCGGTGATTTCCTTGAACGGTACGGTCGGCACCGTCGCGCGCGTCGCCGGCGAGAAGGTCGCGGTTTCGCTGGCCGTGGACAGCGGCTTCGGCGTCGACGTCGTCGTCGAGCGTACGGGCGCGCGCGGCTTCGTCCGCGGCACCGGCGACCGCGCGCGCTACATGGTGCGCGTCGAGTACGTCGAGCGCGGCGACGAGGTCGAGGTCGGCGATCTGCTGGTCACGAGCGGCATGGGTTGCCGCTTCCCGAAGGGGATTCCGGTCGCGCGCGTGACCCGCGTCGGCCCGAAAGACGTGGCCGTGTACCAGAACGTGACCGCCGAGCCGACGGTCGATTTCTCCCGCCTCGAAGAGGTGCTGATCATCCTCAGCGACTCCGAGGAGTGCGATCCGAACCGCGGGCGGAAGGCGCGCGCGCAGCGTTGAGCATCGGATGCGGAGCGCCGCGTACATCGCCGTGGCCATCGGGCTGCTCCTGGTTCAGGCCAACCTGTACCGGCTGATAGGTCCGCTCTCGGATTGGTTGGGTCCGGACTTCGTGCACGGGGTCACGCCCGGGCTGGTCCTGCCGCTCGTGGTGTTTCTGGGAGTCCACGAGCCCTCGATGGCCAAGGGCGCAGCGCTGTCGGCCGCGATCGGCTACGCCGAAGACGTGCTGTCGGGCGCGCCGATCGGCCTGTTCACGTTCGTGTCGGTGTCGGTGTGGTGGCTGTCTCGGATCGCGGGCGTGCGGCTCACGGCGCAGACCTGGCTCACCCGCGCCTCGCTCGGCTTCGTGTTCGCGATCGTCGAGGGCGCGCTGGTGCTGGTCTTGCTCGCGGTCTTCGGCAACGACAACCGCCGCCCCGTCGAGCTGTCGGCGATCGTGCTGCCACACGCGGCGGCGACGGCGCTGTGTTCTCCGGTGCTGTTCAGGCTGGCGCAGCGCCTGCGCCAGGGACGCGAGCTGGTCCGGCCCGCGGCGGGTAGCGCGTGAATTTCCTGCTGCAGCGCTCGGACGTCGGCGAGTTCCGCCGGCGCTACCGCTGGCTGGTGCTGTTCGTGGTGCTGGTGTTCGCGGCGCTGACGGTGCGCCTGCTCGAGCTCCAGATCATCGAGGGCGACGTGCACCGCGCTCAGGCGCGCCGCAACATCGTGCGCGAGCGGAACCTCGGCACCACACGCGGTGTGATCCGCGACGCCAACGGCCGCGTGCTGGCGGCGAACCGACCGTCGTACACGGTCTACGTCACGCCTACCAAGATCGACCTCGAAACGATCTGGCCCAAGGTGAGCAAGCTGGTCGGCCTCGACGAGACCGAGAAAGCCAAGTTTCTCACCAAGATCAACGATGTCCGCGCTCAGGCGCTCGCCGAGCGAAAATCCAAGGATCGCGACAAGCGCCCGGAGCAGCAGCTGCTCCTGAAATACGACGTCGATCGCGACGTCGTGGCCTGGCTCGAGACACAGGATCCGTCGGGCGTGGAGGTGGTGCCGACGCCCGTCCGTTACTACCCGTACGGCGAGCTCGGCGCGCACCTGCTCGGCTACATGCGCGAGGTGGACGCGGACCTGTTGTCCCGGCTCGAGGGCAAGGGCTACCGCGCAGGGGATCGCATGGGCGCCATCGGCATCGAGCGGCGCTGGGAGAGCTACCTGCGCGGCCAGCGCGGCATGCGCAAGCTGCTGCGCGGCCTGCGCGGCAACCTGAGCCGCGAGAGCGTCGAGGAGCTCGAGGACAAGTACCTGGAAGAGCCGCGGCGGATCGAGCCCGTGCCGGGGCGCGACGTCTCACTGACGATCGACATCGAGCTCGAGGCCGCGATCGAGCGGGCCATGCGCGGCCAGCTCGCCGGTGCGGTCGTGATCGTCGACGTCCGCACCGGGCGCCTGCTGGCGGCGCTCAGCAAGCCGAGCTTCGATCCGAACATCGTCTCCGGCGGACAGGGCATCGCGGCCGCCGTCGACAGCTTCCGCCGGCTGTTCGCGGATCCGCTCAAGCCGACCCTCGACAAGACCGTCTCGGCGGCGTACCCGCCGGGCTCGACGTACAAGCCGTTCACGGCGCTGGCGGGCCTCTCCGACGGCTTGATCGATCCCAACACCGAGGTGGATTGCCGCGGCGGCTACGAGTACGGCAAGCGCTACTTCCGCTGCACCGGCGTGCACCGGAGAGTCAACCTGCAGGAGGCGATCACGCAGTCCTGCAACACGTATTTTTACGACCTGGGCTCGAAGATCAGCATCGATCGGCTGGCGGCGATCGGCCTCGACTACGGCTTCGGGATCAAGACCGGCATCGGCGTGAACCCCGAGGCCCGCGGCCGTATGCCGACGCGAGCCTGGTACACGCGCCGCTATAAGGAGGCTTTCCGCGGCGGTTTCACGCTGCTGTCGGCGATCGGCCAGGGCGCTTCGACGGTCACGGTGTTGCAGCTCACGCTCGCGTACGCGGCGCTCGCCAACGGTGGCACGCTCTATCAGCCGCAGCTCGTGCGCAGCATCGAGACCAGCGACGGCACCGTCGTGCAGGAGTTTCCGCCGCGCGTGCGGCGCATGGTGTCGGTCGATGCCGAACACCTGAACATGGTCAAGCGCGGCCTCGAGGGCGTGGTCCACGACAAGGACGGCACCGCCTACAAGGAGCGCATCGAAGGCATCGACATGTCCGGCAAGACCGGTACGGCCCAGGTGACGCACGTCACGCCGCGCGGTGCCGACCCGGACAAGGTCTGGTACTTCAACCGCGACCACGCCTGGTTCGCCGGCTTCGCACCCTCGAAATCGCCGGAGATCGCGATCGTGGCCATCATCGAGCACGGCGGCGGCGGCGGTAAGTACGCCGTGCCCGTCGCGATGCGCGTGGTCCGCGACTGGCAGAAGCTCAAGGAAAAGCGCCTGTCCGCCCAGCAATCGGCCGCGCCCTCTACCCGGGGGACGCTCTGATGGCGCGCGATCGAGTGTCTTTCCGCGTCGGGCCCAGCGTCGACATGCCGCTCCTGGTCTCGGCGGTGGTGATCGTCACCCTCGGCCTGGTCAACCTGTACAGCGCCACGAGCGTCTACGTCGACAGCTTGCAGCGGGCACGCCTGGCCGACGTGTACGTGTCGCAGATCTACTGGGTCGTGGTCGGTGGCCTGCTGGCGATCGTCGCGGCCGCGGTCGACTACCGGCATTTCGAGCGGTTGACGACCTTCCTCTACCCGGCTGGGCTCTTGATGCTCGGGCTGGTGTTCATCCTGGGCTCGGACATCCGCGGCTCCTCGCGCTGGATCGACCTCGGCCGCTTCGCCTTCCAGCCCAGCGAGTTCATGAAGATCGTGATCATCCTGATGATCGCGCGCTTCGTGCACAACGACACGCGGACCGAGCCGCGCACGCTGGTTCACCTGTTGCCCGCCCTGACGATCGCCGGTCTGCCGGTGATCGCCGTGATGGCCCAGCCGGATCTCGGCACCTCGGTGATCTACGTGCTGATCACGGCCTCGATCTTGTCGATGAACAAGCTCGAGCGGAAGAGCCTGCTCACGATCTTCGCGGTGATCGCCGTGCTCGTTCCGGTCTCGTGGAATTACATCTTGCGCGACTACCAGAAGGCGCGCGTTACGAGCTTCTTGAACCCGGAGGCGGATCGTACCGGCACTGGTTGGCACGCGCTCCAATCGCAGACCGCGATCGGCAATGGCCAGCTGTTCGGAGAGGGGTTCACCCAGGGCACCCAGAACCAGTTCGGCTTCTTGCCCGATCAGTTCTCCGATTTCCCGTTCTCCGTGTTCGCGGAAGATTGGGGCTTCGTCGGGGCGGTGGCGCTGATTTCGCTGTATGCGTTTCTGACGATCTGGTCGATCCACGTTGCGTCGGAGGCCAAGGATCGCTTCGGCGCTGCCGTGGCGATCGGCGTCGGTTCGATGATCTTCTGGCACGCCGTGCTGAACATCGGCATGGCCGTGGGCGTGGTGCCGGTGGTCGGCATCACCCTGCCTTTGTTCTCGTATGGCGGCTCGAGCACGGTCACCTGCCTGATCGGGATCGGGCTGTTGATGAACGTGTCGATGCGGCGTTGAGGGCACTCCGAACGACGGGCGGGGGAGTGGAGCGGGAATGGGACGGCGCTGGTTTTTGATCGTGGTCTCGCTCGCGAGCGGGGCCTGCGGAAGCCGAACGGAGCTCGGCGAGAGCCGGGCGCTGAACGCTCCGGGCTGCGAAGAGCCGAGTCTTTGCGGGGGCGAGCCGTTCGGGCGCTGGCAAGCCGTCGCGGCCTGCACCGACCTCGGCTTCGTCGGTGCTCTCTTGCCCTGCGACGCGATCGAGTTGCGCGCGCAGTCGGCTTCAATCGAGGGCTTCAAGAGCTACTCGAGAGACGGGCTGTACTCTTCCCGTCTGAGCTATTCGGGCTCCGCTCGGATCTTCGTGCCTGATTCGTGCAGCGACCTTCGTCCAGGCTCCGTGAGTTGCTCGGCGCTGGAAGAGATCCTCCGGCGCCGAGGCGAGCTCTTGCTCTCGGAGGTGGTGTGCGACGTGAGCGACGGCGGCTGCAGCTGCGACGCGGCGCTGTTCCCCTTCGAGCGCGAGGACTCAGGGACCTTCAGCGCTCGCGACGGACACCTGATCGAGGAGTCGGGCAGTGAGGCGGACTACTGCGTGGACGGAGACACGCTGCGGCTCAGCCAGGGCTCCGGGGATCAGCTGGTGTTCTCGAAGGACTGAGAGCGGAGGCTAGCCGCTCTTCCCGAGCAGCCGCTCGCCGATGCGCGCGAACACGGGCGCGGCCGTCTTCGAGCCGCCGAGGTTCGGATCGACGCCCGCGATACCGACGTAGATCACGTATTCGGGGCGCTCGGCCGGGATCAGCCCCACGAACGTCGCGAACGCGGGTTCGCCGTCGCTGGTGCCGGTCTTGCCGGCCACGCGCACACCAGGGATCTGCGCGGCGCGGCCCGTGGCGCGCTCGGCGGTCACGGCGCCCTCGAGCAGCGCGAGCGTGCGCTCCGCTGCGGCGGCGCCGATCACGCGGCGGCGTGCGCCGGCTGCGACGTACTCGCCGCCGTTCGCGAACACCGAGTAAGCGCGGGCCAGGGCGAGCGGCGTGGTCGAGACGCCGTGACCAATCGCGAGCACGGCGCCGCGCAGCGAGCCGTCATCGATGGGCTCCGGCGTTTCGATCGCAAACTGCGAGAGCCCGTCGTGCAGGCGGCGACCGCCGAGCCCATCGAAGATCCGAGACATGCCGACGTTCGAGGACACGGCCACGATTTCCGAGACGCTGAGCTCGCCGTACGGGCGCGCGTCGCGGAGCTGCTCGGCGCCGTAAGCGCGCGCGCCGTCGCCGCAATCGAACCGCGATTCGGGGGTGATCTGGCCGGCGTCGAGCGCCAGGGACACCACGAGCGGCTTCAGCGCCGAGGCCGGTTCGACCGGAGCTCCCGCGGCGTCGTCGTGCGCGGCGAGCACCGCGCCCGATCTGGCGGCGAGCACGACCACGGCGACGCGGCTCGCTTGCCATTCGGTGCGCGCCCGTGCGACCTCCTCATCGACGATCGCCCGAGCGCGTCGATCGGTGCCCTGACCCGCGCTCGCGGCGCGAGTGCTCGGCGCCGCCGGAGGGCGCGCCGTGTCGAGGCAGGCGGCCGCGGCCAGCACGAGCAGCGCCGCGGAGCACGTCAGCGACAGGCCGACGCCGCCGAGCCGAGCCGGCACGCGTTCGCGCGCCACGAGCGCGTGGATCCGCCGCGAGAGCTCGCTTCGCCCCGCGGCCATGGCGATCGTGCCGGGCCGAGCGATCGCGGCGCGCGCCACGCCGAGCAGGTGCTCGGCATAGCTGCTCGGCGTTACACCTTCACGGACCACGGCCTCGTCCGCCAGAAGCTCGCATTCGCGGCGCAGCCGCCTGGCGACGAGCCAGGACAGCGGGTGGAACCAGTACGCCGCGCACGTCAGCTCCGCGAGCAACGACCACAACCCGTCGCGTCCGGTCAGGTGCGCGCGTTCGTGAGCGAACACCAACTTCAGCCGCTCCGCGCTCCACCCGCGCGCCGAACGCGGCAGCAGGATCCGCGGTTTTAGCAGGCCGGCGACCAGCGGGCCCTCGACGTCGGGGCTCTCGGCGACGTCCGCGTCGAGCGGCGTCACTCGACGCAGCAGGCGCCGGACGCGCCACAGCCCGACGCCGAGCCGGAGCAATGCGGCGAACGAGCCCGCGAGCCACAGCGCGACGAGCACGGCGCCAGGATCCCACGCGGAGGCGGGCAGGCTGTCGGGAGCGGCGCTCGCCACGCGCGGCAGCGCGGCGCCAATCAGCGCCGCCTCGGCGAAGATCCGCGTATCGAGCGGCGAGGGGACGACGGCCAGCCCAGGGCGGTCCGGCACGGCGAGCGCGAACCCCCCGAGCGCAAGGGCAGCGCCCAGCGCACACAGGAGGATCGCGCGCCGGTACGACGCCGACGCGCGGGGCAGCAGCGCCGCGGCGGCGAGCCCGGCGCCGAACACCACGCTCACCCGGACCACGATCGAGAGCATAAACGATAGATCCATGCTTCAGTTCCCTCGCTTGCGTGCGCGCTCGACGACCTCGGCGAGGCGGTCGAGCTCTTCTCTGGACAATTTGTCTTTCGAGGATTCCACGAGCGCGAACAGCGTCTGTTCGACCGAGCCCTCGAAGAAGGTCGAGATCAGGTGTTCGAGCGCCTTCTTGCGGGCCGCGCCACGCGGTACGGCGGGCGCGTACAGGTAGCGCGTGCCGTCCTGCGTGTGCTTCACGTGCCCGCGCTCTTCGAGCAGGCGGAGCAGCGCGCGCACTGCGGAATAGCTGGGCGGATCCGCGAGGTTATCGAGGACGTCCTGAGCGCTCGCGCGGCCCAGCCGGTAGACGACGTCCATGATCTCGCGCTCACGGCGGGTGAGCGGCCGCTTCGAAGACATGCCGCGTACGCTACGCGGGTGCTAAGAATTTAGCAACTAGCTCGTGCTAAAAACTTAGCACCCGCGGAAACGCGGATGACCGGGGGCGTTGGTTACGGGCTGACGACGACGTCGTCCACGTACAGGTCCACGCCAGCGGGCGGGCCCTCGACGTAGACGAGCACGCCGGTCAGCTCGCAGTCCGGCACCGCAAGCGCGCCGGACAGCTCGGTCCACACTCCGTCGACGACGGCGGCGCTGTTCGAGACCCAGGCGTACGAGTCGTCCTGTCCCGCGCACGAGAACTTGCGCGTGATGTTCACGGGCGCGGAGGCCGCCCCGCCGATCGTCACGAAGAACCGGGTCTGGTAGGTGGTGCCGGCCGTGACGACGCTGGTGAGGTCGTAAGCGGCCGTGCCGGCGCCCTCGCTGCGGTTCGAGACCTTCAGGCTCTGAGCGCCGCCATGCGCGCGTTCGCTCGACGCGCTGATGGTGCCACCCCAGCCGAACCAGCCGTTGGTGTTGGCTTCGAACGCGCCGTTCGCGACCAGGTTCTCCGTGAGCGGAGCGCGCACGGAAGCGTCGTCCACGTACAGATCGACGCCGGCGGGCGGGCCTTCGACGTACACCAGCAAGCTGGTGAGCTCGCAGTCCGGCACCTCGAGGACGCCGCTGAGCTCGGTCCAGCCGCTCTCGGTGACCGCGCCGTCGTTGGCCACCCAGACGTAGCTGTCGTCCACGCCCGCGCAGACTGCCTTGCGCGTGATGTTCACGGGTGCGGTCTCGGCGCCCGCGATCGAGACGTAAAGGCGCAGCGCGTAGCTCGCGCCCGGCTGAACGGCGCTGGTGAGGTCGTAGGCGGCCGTGCCCGCGCCGTCGCTGCGGTTCGAGACCTTGAGGCTCTGGTTTCCGCCATGAGCGCGCTCGCTCGAGGCCGTGAGCGTGCCGCCCCAGCCGAACCACCCGCCGACACCGCTTTCGAAGTCGCCGCTGCCGATCAGGTTCGGGCCGTAGCCGTCGCTCGGCGGCTCACGGCCGATCGCGATCGAGTCGAGGTTTCCAACGCCGAAGCTGCCGTTGAAGCGCACGAACACGTCGTGGCTGCCGTCGACCGGAGCCCACGGAACCTCGATCGTGCTTTCGTTGCCCCAGCCGCCCGTGGGCGAGAGCTCCACCACCGCGACCGGATCGTTCGAGAGCGAATCGAGGTGGACCGACACGCTGCCCGGCACGTCGTTGCCCTTCGTGTAGGTGATCGAGAGCGTGTCCCACGCCGGCGCGAGCACGACCGAGTCGAAGCTCAACCAATCGCCGTCGTCGGTGTAGGCCACGCTGTTGCCCGCCGCGATCAGGCCCTGCGCGGCGTCGTAGTCTTCGGCCTCGAGCGTGATCCCGTACTCACCGCCGGTGCGGGGCTCGGGGACGTACTCCGGCACGCTGCAATCGCTGCCGCCCGCGCGTGCGCAATCGAGCCAGCCGAGGCCGGGGCGCGCGCTGCCGTCGCTGCGGATGAGGTAGGCGTTCGGCTGCCAGGTGCTGCCCTGTTCATGACCCCAATGGGTGATGCCGACCACCGAAGGGTTCGCCCAGAAGGTCGTGACCAGATCGCGCAACGCGTTGGCGTGGCGCGCGTCGTTCGCGAAGTTGACGTCGAGCTCGGTGATGTAGATCGGCAGGCCCGTCGCGGCGAGCCGCGCGAGATTCCCAGCCACCACGGGCAACTCGGCGCGCTCGAGGAAGTGCCCCTGCTCGCCGATGCCGTCGATCAGACCGCGCGCCTGCAAGAGCGCGATGATCTCGAGGTATTGATCGGTGAACGGATCCAGGATCACGATCTGATAGTCGTTCAACAACAGCTCGGAGCGCGGGAAGTGCACGCGCGCCATCTCGAAGGCCTGGATCACCCAGTCCCAGCCGGTGGCGCCGGCACCGCCGAGCGCGGCGGCGTAGCTCGGGGGAGCGTGCAGTGGCTCGTTGACGACGTCGACCATCGCCACGTTCGGGTAGCGCGCGGCCAGGGCGGCCATGAACTGGTCGAGCTCGGCGAGCTGTTCTTCGGGCGAAAGCGCCGCGAGCCAGCTCGGCTGCTGCTGTCCCCAGACCAGGGTGTGGAGCTTGAACGGGATCTGCTGCGCCTGTGCGAACTGGTACGCGGTGTCGAGCGCCTCCCAGTTCATCTGGTCGCGGACCGGCTCGACGGTGCCCCATTTGCCGGCGTTTCCGGGCGTGAGCTGGTCGAAGTGCTCCATGAAATGGACGTAGTCACCGGCGTTGTCGGTGGCGCTGCCGAAGAAGCGATTGCCGATCGCGACGAGCACGCTGGCGCTCGCCGTGGCGGGGTTACCGGACGGGTCGAGCGCGGTCGCGGTGTAGCGACGACGGCCGTTCGCCGCCGTCGTGAGCGGGCGCGTCAGCGTGTACGGCGCCGTGCGATCTTCGCCGACTACCACGCCGTCTTCCGAGAACACCACCTTCCAGACCGCGACGTCGTCGCTCGCGGTCGCGCTCAGCGTCAGCGTGGTGGGCGAGGTGACGAAGCTCGTGCTCGTGGAAAGGGCCACGGTGGGCGGCGTCGTGTCGCATTTCGTGCCGTTGATCGACACGAGGTACGGCCTGACGCTGGTGTACGTGCCCGCGCCGACGAACCCGTAGCGGTAGCTCGACCCGACGCGGATCTTCTGATCCTTGAGCCAGGAGGGAGCGGTGACGCGGACGCCGCCGTCTTGTGGCGTGTAGCTGGCCTCGTAGCCGTTCTGCAGCGTGGTTCCGCCGAGATCCATCAGGACCTCGAACGTGGTCGCGATCGGGCCCGAGACGTTTTTGAGCTCGACCCACGCCTGGTAGCCGCCCGGCCAGGTGCTGTACGTGCCGCTCGTCAGGCTGTAGCCGCAGCTCGACACCGGCGGCGTCGACACCGCTTGCCGCAGCGACGCGCTCGGCTGCTCGAGCTCTGCGTCCTCTGCGCCGCACCCGAGCACGAGCATGGCGCACGCAAAGCAATTCAAGAACTTCGAATGTCTATTCATCGTCCACCTCACGGCGCGCATTCTGCACACCTCGGGGTGGAGTTCAAACTAGAACCTGGATCTCTCAATCCAGCTTGAACAGATCATCCAGATCTTCTCGTGACAGCGTCTTCGCGCCGCCCGAGTCTTCGGTCAGCACGGAGGCCACGAGGTCCTTCTTCTTCTGCTTGAGCTCGAGGATCTTCTCCTCGATCGTTCCTGCGGCAACCAGTCGATAGACCGTCACGACCTTCTTCTGGCCGATGCGGTGGGCGCGGTCGGACGCCTGGTCTTCCACGGCGGGGTTCCACCAGGGGTCGAAGTGGATCACCGTGTCGGCGGCCGTCAAATTCAGGCCCGAGCCGCCGGCCTTCAGGCTGATCAAGAACACCGGGATCGTCGGATCGTTCTGGAAGTTGTCGACGCGCTCGGCGCGGTCGGTGGTGCTGCCGTCCAGGTACTCGTAGCGGATCTTGTCGTCGTCGAGCGCGTTCTTGATGAGCTTCAGCATCGACACGAACTGGCTGAAGATCAGCACCTTGTGCCCGCCGGACTCGACCTCGTCGATCAGCTCGCGCACCGCCATCAGCTTGCCGCTGTCCTCGTCCCCGAACTCTTTCGGCAGACCGAGCAGGCGCGGGTCGCAGGCGGCCTGGCGCAGCTTGGTGAGGCCGGACAGGATGTGGAGCTGGCTCTTGGCGATGCCGTTGCGCTCGACCTCGCCCATGACCGTGGCGCGCACCTCGCGCAGCACCTGCGCGTAGATCGCCTTCTGATCGGGCGCCAGATCGATCAGCTTGTCGACCTCGAGCTTCGGCGGCAGATCCTTGGCCACCTCGTTCTTCGTGCGGCGGAGGATGAAGGGGTGGATCGTGGCGCGCAGCCGTGCGGCCGTCTTCGAGTCGCCGTTGTCGATCGGCCGCGCGTACTTCTCCTCGAATTTCGGCAGCGTTCCGAGCAGCCCGGGGCTCACGAACTCGAAGATCGACCAGATCTCGCTCAGGCGGTTCTCGATCGGGGTGCCCGTGAGAGCCAGCCGGCGTTCGGCGTTCAGCTCCTTGGCGGCGTGGGCCGTGGCGCTGAGCGGGTTTTTGATGTTCTGGGCCTCGTCGAGGATCGCGTAGTCGAGGCGCAGCTTCTTCAACAGGTCGATGTCGCGGCGCAGCAGCGCGTAGCTGGTGATGATGACGTTGGCGTTCTCGAGCTCGTCGACCTGGTCGCGGCGGCCGGCGCCGTGCCAGAGCGCGGTGGTGAGCGCCGGGGCGAAGCGCTCGATCTCGCGCACCCAATTGGTGACGACGCTGGTGGGGGCGACGATCAGCGTGCGCAGCGGCTTCTCTTTCTTCTCGTTCTTCAGAGACAGCATCAGCGCGATGGTCTGGATCGTCTTGCCGAGACCCATGTCGTCGGCGAGCACGCCGCCCGACCCGAGCTCGTGCACGAACGACAACCAGGACAGGCCCTGCTCCTGATACGGGCGCAGCGTGGCCTTGAGGCCCTTCGGCTTCTTCGCCGGCTTGATCTCGTCGATCGAGGCCAGCTTCTGGAACAGCTGCTTGGCCGAGGCCGCGATGCTGGCGTTGGTGGCCTGCTGGAGCAGCTCCTGCACCCTGCCGGCGTGGGACAGCGGGATCTTGCCCGTCTTGCCGGCGGCCTGGATCAGCTCGATCTCGCGATCGATCATGGCGCGGACGCGATCGGCGTCGAGCGGCGCGAAGGAGTTGTCCGACAGTCGGACGTACTTCTTGCCCTCGCGCAGACAACGCTCGAGCTCCTCGCGATCGACGCCGACGCCCTCGCTCTCGTAGCTGACCTTGAGGCTGAGCCAATCGACCCCGCTCGAGACGCGCGCGTGCATGTCGATGGGCTTGGAGCGCACCTGCGTGCCGACCAGCTCTTCAGGCACGTACAGGTCCCACTCTTCGGGCAGGGAGCCGACACCCTCGGACCAGAACTTGATGGCGTGCTCGCCCTCGGCGACGAAATACTCGCCGCCCTCGTCGGCCTTCAGCCCCAGATCCAGCAGCAGCTGCACCGCCGCTTGCTGAGCGGCGATGTCGCAGCGGATGCAGCGCGCGCGCTTCTGCCCCTCGTCGGGCGGCAAGATCATGATCGGCGGAGAGATGCCGTCGGCGCGGACCTCGACCTCGCGGTCGCCGTAGATCGCGCGCAGGCCGACCTGCACCTCGGTGAGCGAGCCCGAGGCGCGCATCCGGAACTCCGGGGTCAGGTCGATCACGTCCGCGACCTGGGACAGCTCGGGCAGCTCACTGCCGACCTCGAGCGCGACCTTGGGCAGGCCGTAGGTGATGAAGCCTATCAGCTCCGACGACGGCTCGGCGATGGTCGGGCTCCTGAGCAGGCGCCGGAGCGCCGCCGGTGAGACGCGGTGATCGATCGGCCGGGCGATGCCCTCGGTGGTGTCGATGTGGAAGCCCGGCGTGCCCTCGAACCAGCCGCCGCTCGTGAGCGCGAAGCGACGCCCGTCACCCGGCCGCTCGAACGATGCCCGAGCCACGATCGTTTCGCCGACCATCTCCAAGTCGAAGCGCGCCTTCAGCGCCTCTTCCCCGAAGCGGAGCTGCATCAACGCGGGCTCGAGCAGCACGCGCCGGTCACGCAGCAGCGGCAGGAGCTCCGCCGCATCTTCGCCGCGCACGTCGACCGCCGGATGGCGGGGGTTGCCGCTCTCGAAGCGGGACAGCACGCGCAGCGCGGCGCGGTCCGGGGTGGGGGAGACGGACTGCCAGCCGAGCGCGGCGCTCGGCAAGAGCGGCGCTCGATTGTCCATGTCGAGCACGGTGACGGTCAGGCCGCCCTGGCGCACGTGCACGCGGAACTCGAGCTTCAGCGCGCGGATCGTGCCTTCGGGGGCGAGCCAGGCGCCGATGCCCGTGCTGCGCGCGCTGGCGTCGGGCGAAGGCGGAGGTGAATAGTGATGCGCGGTCTGGACCGGCATCGGCGGAGCGCCGCCGCCCTGGGCTCGGCGCCGGCGGTCGCGCCTGCGCGCGGCCTTGCCGTTGTCGCCTCCGCCGCCGGCGTTCGAGTGCTGCGGCTGCTGCTGTGGCTGCTGCTGCGCTTGCTGAGGTTGCTCGCGCCGAGGATTGGCCTGACGCGCCTTGTTACGCACGGTGATCAGCAACGCGGCGACGTGCTTGCAGTGTTGCCCCGTCTTCTGAAACGCAGGACACGTGCAGTTCGAGGTGATGCCCTCGCCGCCGAGCTTGATGGTCACGTCGTAGGGATCGGGATCCGAGCCCTTGACGCGCCCTTCGGCCGTCGAATCGTTGAGGTGGACTTCGTCCACTACCTTGCGCTTTTCGTAGTCGAGGCCTCGGAGAAACGTGCGAGCCCCGAGCAGTCGGCGCAGGCCGCGGTCGGACAGCGTGGAAAGAGCGTCAGCGAGAGAAGACGACAAGGTGAGGTCTCGAGGCAAAGGCCGCTGAGCGGCGTTCCGGTCGGGAAGGACGGTGGAGTTCAAATTAGGAATGGGGCTAGGGCCAGCGCTGTCCCCGCGGTGGCGAGGACTAGCGCCTGGGCGGCGGGTGCTGCGGCGTGGCCGAGCATGGATGTCAAACTTTCGCTCGCGGCGGCGAGCGGGGCGACGGCGCCATCGGCGGCGCGCTTGAGTCGGCGCGCGGCTACGGCCGTCTGCGCGGCATCGAGCGTGAGCGCTGCGGCGAAGCCGGCGAAGCCGGCGCCCGCGACGAATGCAACGAGCGCGTCCACCACCAGCGCAGAAGGTGCCTGGGCGACCCAACGCACCGCGAGCACCAGCAGCACTGGCAACGATAAGGCCGCCAGAACCTGCGGCAAGCGCCGGGCTCGCGAGGACTCTGCGGCTAGATCGACGCAGGCCTTGTAGCTCGGCGAGAAATCTTCCGGCACGAGACCCGTGCCCCGGCGCGCCGCGCGCAACTGACGCCCGACCTCGAGCGCCAGCGTGTGGGCCCCCGCGGCGGCGGCCTTGGCCGAGGCTCCGGCATAGCCGAGCGTGAGCGCAGCGCCGAGCGCGCCCGACCACAGCACGACGGGCTCGAGCACGTCGATCGCGGCTCCGGCGTTGCGAAGGGCCAGGCTCGGTAGCGACAGCGCCGTCACGAGCGCTGCGCCGAGCGCGCAGAGCAAGAGCTGGGCGCGTGGCGAGATCATCGACAAGCGCGCCTCGGCGAGGCGCTGCATGCGGCGCTGCGCGTCGGGCTCCGCGCCCGCGAGCCCGGCCACGGCGCGCGCAGAGGCCGCGGTGGTACCCGCCGCGCCCGCGGCCAGCGTGTACGGCAGCATGCCGGCGAGCGTCGACCAGAACACGAGCGTCGCGAGCGCGTTCGAAGCCGGGCTCGTCCCCGAGGCAACGCGGGTCGCCCACAGCGCACCGACGCCGAGCACCAGAACCGGCACGAGCACGGCACCGAAGGCCTTGCCGACGCCCGAGAGCGCGCCCAAGCCGGTAGCCCCGCTGTCTGCCGCGCTGCTGCCCTCGAGCGCGACGCCGAGCGACTTCGACTCGGTCTGCGAGAGCAACGCGGCCGTGAGGGTGCCGACCAGCGAAGCGCCGAGGCCGAGCAAGCCGACGACCGTCAGCCGCTGCCACTCGTCGTGCAAGAGCCACAGCAAGCTGCCGGCGATGCCGACGCCGCCGACCACCAAGCTGCACAAGTGTCCGCGCAGCAAGGCGGTGCTCGGGCTCTCCATCTCCGCCGTGCGCACGACGGGAAGGCCGAAGCTCGAACCAAGCACGAAGAACGCGCGCACCACGAACGGCACGAACAGCGCCGAGGCCGGCGCGCCGCTCTCCACTGCGCGCACGGCGAGCGCCAGCATGCCGATGTGCGACACGCTCGACAACGCGAAGCCGAGCGCGATGCTCGCAGCGTGGCCCGAGAGCAGCGTGCCGCTCACGGCGCCGATCAGCGCCGGGTTACGCGGGTCGTCGCGGCTGAGCCCGCCGTCGATTTCGCCCGCGACGTTGGCGGCGACCTCGCACGCGGCGCGGTAGGTGCCGGCGGCGCGCTCGACGACCAGCGCTGCGAGCGCGGCGCCCACTGCAAAGGTCGGCAGCACGGAGGTGAGCTCGCGCGAGAGCCGCAACGCCTCGGGCGCGGCCAGGGCCGTGCCGCCCTTCAGCGCGAAAGACAGCCCAAACAACAGGGAAAAGCCGAGCAGGGACAGGGCGTCGCCGATCAGCGCCGCGGAGCCCGCGGCACGCACCGACACCCCGAGCGCCCGATCCAGGCTCGAGCGCGCGGCCAGCGTGAGGCGAACGGCGGCTTGCACGCCGAGCCGCAGCGCAGCGAAGCAGGCGAGCAGCGTGAGCAGCGCGCCGAGCCAGAGCCCGAGCACCGATACCAGGCCGGCCTGGACCGGCGAGAGCAGTGCATTGGCCTTCCGAGTCAGGGCGTGACCAACCGCGAGCGACGCCGAAAGCAGACCGAGGCCGATCGCGATGTCCCGCGCTCCGAGCGCCAACACCGAGCGCGTGGCCCGCTCCAGCGCCCGCGCCACGCGCTCGAAGCGCGACAAGGCCGCGTCGTCTGCGAAGAGCGAACGCCCGACCACCATCGCAAACGCGAGGCTGGCTGCTTGGATCCCGAGGATCAGCGCGAGTTCTGTCACGGCGTGATCGGCGGGCGCGGCTCTGACGCCCGAGAGTTCGATCGCGAGAAAAACCCGCGTCCACACGGGTCTCTACTCGCGAATCGCGCCGCTCACAGGAGTGCGTCCGGCGGAACGGATCCGGTCGTGGCAACCGGGATTCGAAACCGGAACGTGCCCCCAGGAGCAGTAAGCCTTAGAGACGGGAACCCGATACCATGCTCTTCTGAGCAGGGCAAGCGGGGAGATTCGAGGAATGGGCCGAGCAGGATCCAGGGAGGGGGAGAGCTCGGGTGGGGCCTCGGGGTTCGGGCTCACGCGCAAAACCTCGAGCGCTTCCCGCTTTTCCCTACCCCGTCCTCGTCTCGTCCTCGCCCTTACCGAGAGCTGCGCGACTGCATGACCATCAAATGGTACTCGCCGAATTCGCTCTGCCCGAGTGTGTAGAGCACCTCGACCAGCAGGCGGTAGGGCGTGCTCGCGTCGGCGATGATGATTCCGGCGGAGCTCTTCGTGTCCTGGCCCTTGACGCGCCGCACTGCGACGTCGGTACGGCGCGCGGACTGGAGCGCGTTGCCGAGCGGCACGATGTAGGGGTCGAACGGGCCGCCGCGCTTGTACTGCGCGCCGACGCCGGTCTGCGACATCGACTCGCGGCTCGGCAGGGACAGGATCTTGTTGTCCCCGACCAGGATCTGCGTCTTCGACACCGTGACGACGATGCCCTCGTCGTGGGGCTCGATCTTGGCGATGGACGTGGGGAGCCGCAGATCGTCACTCTGAGGAATTGCGGCCGCGGACTCGCCCAGGCTCTTCAGCAAGAACACCAGGATGATCGTCATGATGTCGAGCATCGCGGTGATGTTCAGGAAGTTGATCTCGGGCTCCGTCGCGTTGCGGCGGATGGCTTTGCGGAGCTCGGCCTTGTACGCGATGATCGAGCCCTGGCGCTTGTCCGTCACTTCGACACCTTGAAGTTGACGTCGGGGAACAGGGGCTTGCCGGCCTTGGTCTGGCGCATCGCGTCGATCACGTTGATGATCACCTGGTACTCCGTGCCCGGGTTGGCCGAGACGTAGAACTGGCGCTCTTCGGCGAACTTCGCGTTCGAGCTCTTGAGCTGCTCCGCGCAAGCATTCAGGCCGACGTAGTCGTACTGTCCGTCCTTCTTGGCGATCGATAGGCCCGGCCCGACCCCCTGACAGCCGGGCGCGACGTTTCCGCCCGCGGCTTTCAGCGAGAAGCCGTCGTTGACGATGATCACCGTCAGGTTCAGCGCCTCCGACTCGCCGGTGGCTCGCACGCCGCTGCTGCGACTGGCCGGAGGCGTGGTCTCGATGCTCGACGTGAAGGTGACCGCGACGGTCGCCAGCACGAAGATCAAGATGTTCACGATGATGTCGAGGAAGGGGATGATGTTGAGCTCGCCGCCCTCCTCGTCGGGCGACAGCTCGCGCGGCTGACTGAGGCGGCGGATCTTGCTCCGTTGCGCGGCAGTTAAGGCCATGCGTCAGCCGATCGAAGCAGCCAGGGCTACTTCAGGAGCGCTGCGAGATGGTGAGCAGGTTGAAGGTGCGCTCCATGGTGTTTTCCAGGTCGTGCTGGATGGCCTTGGCGCGCGTGTGCAACAAGATGTGCATGATCATGCAGAACACCGCGATGCCGAGGCCGAGCGCGGTGTTGTACATGGCCTCGGCGATGCCGTTCGACAGCAGCCGCTGCTTGTCGGCCTGGCTGAGGCCTGGATCCGAGATCGCCGAGAAGGTGAGGATCAGACCGCTGACGGTGCCGAGCAGCCCGATCAGCGTCGCGATGTTCGCGAGCGACCAGAGCGTTCCGACGCGTTTTTCGGCCTGCGGCTTGAGCTCCGAGAGCTTCTCGCTCAGGGCCGCGTCGATCTCGTCGGGGCCCTTGTTGGCGTGTGTCAGGCCCGAGCGCACGAGCTGCAGGATCGGGTAGTCGCTGGCTTCACACAGCTTGATGGCGCGATCGATGTTTCCGGCCGCCACCAGTTTCTTCACCTGCGCGAAGAATTCCTTCGAATTTACGCGATACTGCGTGAACTGAAACCAGAACCGCTCGATCACGATCGTGAGCACGACCGCCGAGCAGCACGCGTTCAGAACCAGAAAAGTCGGGTTTTGCTTGAATGCTTCGAGGAACTGGCTGGTCCCGCTGTGACTTTCGGCCGCGAGGAGCAAAAAATGCATCACCCCTACTTCCTTCTTCCTACGGATTTCCCAAGTGCTGGAGAGTGCTCGACCCGTTGCCCAGTAAGGCCGCGCTTTCTCTGTGCGGGGCACTATAGCCGCCGCTGAAGTCCAAGCGCAAGCACCGCTTTTCGCAGGGAATTTCCGCCGCGGGCCGCGCCTCTCTAGCCGCGGGGCGCCGCCTAGCGTCGCCCGCGTTTTCGGCTCCGTAGCCGCGTAGCGTTGCGGGTCTAGCCGCGAGGCGCCGCGTGGCGTCGCCTGGCGTCGCCCGCGCATCCAGGCTGCCGGTTGCGACGCAAAGAGGAGAAGGGGAGCGGATGACCCAAGGCGTGAGGAGCGGGTGGTGTCTCACGCGGCTCGCATGCGCTGTGTGCACCTCGACTCATCAACGCGCGTCGGACCGCTGTCGCCGCCGCGCCGACGCGCCCGCGTGGCTCGGTGCGTTGCGTCGTCGTCGCGAGCGCGCTGTATGGAACTTTCTGTCCGTGACCTAACAGCGAATTGGAATCCAATCTCTCTTGACTGACCGGGTTCAACTTGAACAGAATGCCCCGGTCCGATTCCGCCGTCTCGTGCGGGAAGGGATCCGAGGCATCGGTCGCCGCGGTCGTTTTCGCTGCGCTGAGCTGTGCATCGCAATTGTGGGCGGTGGCAGCAGCGCCAATTTAGAGCAGTAGCCGGAGTAAACCAGAATGTCGAGTATGTGGCACCACTACCAGGCCGGCGGTTGGGCGATGTGGATCATCCTATTTTGGCTGATCTGCTCGATTGCCGTCATCGCCGAACGCGCAGTGTACCTGTTCGGTTCGTCCATCAACAAAGACGTGTTCCTGGCGACGATGCAGAAGTGCATCCTGGCCGGTGACATCGCCAAGGCCGTGAAGATGTGTTCGGCCGCGAACGCCCCGCTGGCGCGCATCGTCCAGGCTGGCCTCGTCAAGGTCAACCGCCCGGACGAAGAAGTGCAGGCGGCGATGGATGAGGCAGCGCTCCGCGAGATGCCGCGCATCAGCAAGCGCACGGGCTTCCTCGCGCTGTTCGCGAACCTGGCAATGTTGAGCGGCTTGTTCGGGACCATCGTCGGTCTGATCAAGGCGTTCGGCGCGGTCGGTGGTGAGTCCGTCGATCCGAGCCAGAAGGCGCGCATCCTCGCAGAAGGTATCTCCGAGGCCATGAACTGCACCGCGTTCGGCCTGATGGCTGCCATCACGGCGCTGGTCGGCTTCGCGGTCCTGAACGGCAAGACCCAGACCCTCGAGGACGACATCAACGAGGCGTCGGTGCAGGTGCTGAACCTGGTCGTTGCCAACCGTCAGAAGGTCAGCCTCCAGGGGCTCGAGGCCTGATTCCCGCTCGGTTCCGGCGTGCGGCGTGCCGGGGAACTTTCGGACCGTTCTGCGGTCTGTCCGATCCTCGCACGCTGCACCCAAGGAACTCCGGGTTCAGCTCGATCCAATAGCTACTCAAGCTAGGAGAAGTTCATGGCCGGTATCGATGTTGGCGGTCACGGTGGCAAGCGCGCCACCAACCACGAAATCCCGCTGATCCCTTTCATCGACTTCCTGCTCTGTCTCGTCGCGTTCTTGCTCGTGACGGCGGTCTGGTCGCAGATGGCTCGGCTCAACGCCGACGCCCGCGTCCCAGGCCCGCCCAAGGACGAGCCGCCGGAAGAGATCAAGAAGGAGAAGCAGCTCCACGTCGAGATGCGCGGTGACCGAAAGTTCCAGCTCATCTGGAAGGAAGGCAACACCGTCGTCAACACCATCGACCTGGACAAGAAGCAGGTGCCGATCGGGGACAAGGGCGACTACCGCTACCCCGACCTCGCCAAGAAGATCAGCGAGGAGTGGAACTCGAACGGCTCGCACCGCGCGCCGACCGATACCAAGCTCGATCAGGCGGTGCTCCACACCGACAACTCCACGCCGTTCAGCGACATCGTGGCAGTGATCGACGCGATCTATACGCCCAAGCGTGACTTCACCTTCGGCGGGAAGACCGACAAGGTTCCCTCGTTCAACGTCACCTTCTCGGTGAACTGAGCCGACGATGTCAGAGAAACCCCTCAGCCGTTTCCACCAGCCCATCGCCGTCCCCGGGCGGCGCTTGCTGCACCACGTTCCGCTGAAGTTCGTGCGCAAGAAGGTGGCGGGTGGCGGTCAGCGCTCGGTCAACCAAGAGATCCCGCTGATCCCGTTCATCGACTTCTTGCTCTGCATCGTGCTGTTCCTGCTCGCGAGCTTCTCCGCGAGCGGCGAGCTGCCGATCGACAAGAACGTCAAGCTGCCGAACGCCGAGAACGTGATGGACATGACGGATGCGCCGATGGTGGCCATCACCGGGACGCACATCCTGGTGGACGGCAACCCCGCCGGCAGCACCCGCGCCATCGAAGAGTCGAACCGCATGCAGCGTGTGGACGAGCTCTTCAACGTCCTCAAGAACAAGCGTGAGCTCTGGAAGCAGCTGAACCCCGCCAAGGAGTTTCCGGGCGTGGTCGTGCTCCAGGTCGATCGCCGCGTTCAGGCGCTGGTCGTGAAGAGCGTGTTCCAGACCGCCGCCTTCGCCGGGTACCCCAACGTGAGCTTCATGGTGGGTCGCCTTCCGAAGACGGAGTAAGCCTCGGATCGCCCGAGTTCGATGCCCGCCACGACGCAAGTCGGGCGGGCATCGGCAGTTTGTGGCATAGCCGTCCGGACTCACGATGATCGGGCAGGAGCAAGCTGAATGAGGGAGCGCGGGTTACCCTCGCTCAACAGTGCGCGGGCCGAGCGACGCCGAGCGGTGGTGCTCGGGCGCGTGAAGATGCCCAACGTTCCGACCCATTTCTGGCTCTGGACGCTGGTTGGGCTCAGCGCGTTCGCGATCATCTATTGGCGGCTGGCCCAGGGACAGATCGAGAGCGCGCGGAGCAAGGTCATGGCCAAGCAGCGCGCGATGGCCGTCGCGCTCGGGCCACGCCTCTACCCGTTCCGCGATCGCGTCGAGGGCTGGGTCCGCGAGCTCGCCGCGCCGTTCCCGGGCGACTTCGTGGCGCCGGGGCTCGATCTCCAAAAGTTGCGGGAGGGTCCGAGCGTCTACCTGCGGCTTCGCCTGGTGAGCTCCAAGGACGCGAAGGGGATCCGCAAGGCGGCGCAGAGCTCGCTGCGCGACGGCTTCACCTCCTGTCTGTTCATCAGCTCGGGCAGGGCCACCGTCACGGAAGGGCCAGCCTGCCGCACCGCCGGTGATTGCGAGTCGGGCAAGCTCTGCAACGAGTGGAACGTCTGCACCGATCCGGTCCAGCCGTACAACCTGCGCCTCGCGTACCGCACCTTGCGGGTGCTCTCGAGCGAGTGGACCGACGAGGTGCACGAGGCGACGAGCGAGCTCGGGCTCTCCGCCTACGAGCGCGACCTCGACAACGTCGCCAAGCGGGACGTGCCCGTCACGATCGAGGTGCTGCAGCGCTCGAAGTACTTCACGCTCGTGCTGGACGAGGACCCCGAGGGCGGCATCCCGCCCGTTCCCAAAGACGTGCCGCCCGAAAACGCGGGTACCCCCGAAGAGCGGCTCCAGAGCCTGCCCCACCACGCGCGGGTCGGGATCTGGGATCTGGGCACGGGTGAGCCGCTGCTCCGGCTGCGGACCGAGGCCAGCGGGGAGCTCGTCGCGGTCGGCAAGCAGGCCGCCCTCGATCGCGAGACCCAGGCGGCGCAGCGCCGGCAGGCGAACAACTGCGCCCTGGCTCTCGAGGTCCGGAACAAGATCGAAGCCGCTCCGCCCGCGAACTAGCCGCGAGCCCTTCAATAAGTGCTTCGCGAAGCGGCGGGGTCCGCCCGGGAAGAAATTCCCCAGGGGCTCCGTAGGTCTGCGTGCATCCGGGTGGATGCTTTGGAAACCGCCACGAAAAGTTTTTGGTGCTGGCAGCGCTGGGGAACTATTGTGGCGTGCTCAGAACGGTGCGGCCCGGGACCCAGCCCAAAGGACCCGCGGTCAGCCTTAACTCATAGGAGTAGCAACGTGAAACGCGCTCTCTCGCTTGGAATTGTATCTTCGGTTCTCTGTCTCTCGGTGGTCGCGCACGCGGAGGAACCTTTCACCAACAGCAAGGCAACGGTCGGGGTCGGCGTCGGCTACGGCGTCTACACGGGCGACGAGCTGGGTGCAGATTTCAACCCGTACGGCATCGGTTTCGGCGTTCGTGGCGGCTACACGCTGCCCGCGAACGTCTACCTGGGAGGGCTCTTCGAGTACTACCTGGGCGGCAAGGAAGAGGTCGCCGGAATTGCCGAGGTCAGCGCCAACATCTACCAGATCATGTTCGAGGGCGGTTACGACCTCGGGCTTAGCCCGAGCGCGGTGCTGCGGCCGGTGTTGGGTATCGGTTATTCGATCGTCAAAGCCGAGTCGTGCGTCGAAGACCAGAATATCCCGGGGCTTGGCTCGGTCGGTGGCGGTTGCCAGGACACGGGGGATTCGAAGCTCGGGATCGCCCCCGGTGCCGTGGCGTTGCTGGATTTCGACAGCGTCTTCGGAATGGCCGCGGTTCGCTACAACCACATCTTCGTCGAGGACGGGAACGCTGATGGAATCTTGCTCACCGTCGGCGCTGGCATGAAGTTCTGAGCGCCGATCTTTTCGTTTTCCCCGGTGCGCGCCGGAGAGGGAACCTTTCGGGTCCGTTCCCTCTTCGGCGCGCTTTGCTATTTAGCTGTCTGAGGCGGCGGGCTCGCGTTTTTCGGGGGTGGGCAAGAGCCTGGGGCCACCCGAGCCTGGCTTCGGGTTGCCCTTGAGCCGGAACTTCACGGCCCCGTCCACGAAGTCCACGACCACGTGACCGCCGTGCTCGAGCTCGCCGAACAACAGCTCTTCGGTGAGCGGGCGCTTGAGCTCGTCCTGGATCAGGCGGCCGAGCGGACGCGCGCCGTTGTCCTTGTCGTAGCCCTTGTCGGAGAGGTGGTCGCGCGCGGCGTTGGTGAGCTCGAGCGTCACGTTGCGCTCGGCGAGCTGCGCGTTCAGCTCGAGCAGGAACTTGTCGACGACCTTCCCCATCACCGCCGGGGTCAGCGGGTCGAACGCGATCCGGCCATCGAGGCGATTTCTGAACTCGGGGCTGAACGTGTTGCGGAACGCGATATCGTCGCGACCGCTGCCGCTGCGCACGCCGAACCCGACGGGCGCACGCGCCAGATCCTGCGCGCCGACGTTGCTGGTCATGATCACGATCACGTGCCGGAAATCGGCCTTCTTGCCGTTGTTGTCGGTGAGCGTGCCGTGGTCCATCACCTGCAAGAGCACGTTGAACACGTCCGGGTGCGCCTTCTCGATTTCGTCGAGCAGCAGCACGCAGTGCGGGGTCTTGGTGACGGCTTCGGTGAGCAGGCCGCCGCGGTCGTAACCGACGTAGCCCGGAGGCGCGCCGATCAGCCGCGACACGGTGTGCCGCTCCATGTACTCGCTCATGTCGAAGCGGATCAGCTCGATGCCCAGCGTCTTGGCGAGCTGGCGCGCGGCCTCGGTCTTGCCGACGCCGGTCGGGCCGGTGAACAGGTACGAGCCGATCGGCTTGTCGGGCGGGCGGAGACCGGCGCGCGACAGCTTGATCGCCGTTGCGAGCTCCTTGATCGCGCGCTCTTGCCCGAACACCACGCGCAGCAGATCGCTCTCGAGGTTTCGGAGCGCGGCGCGATCGTCGTGGCTCACCTGGCGGGGCGGGATCTGCGCCATGCGCGCGACCACGGCTTCGATGCGGTCCACGTCCACCACGGCGCCCGGGCCCTCGTCGAGCTTGGTATCGGCCCCGGACTCGTCGAGCAGGTCGACGGCCTTG
>JAICQO010000051.1 GCA_025937835.1 Polyangiaceae bacterium | reverse complement strand
GACGCCTGCGCCGCGGACGAGCACCACGCCGGTCATTCACCTTCCCGGCGCGCAAATCGCCAGCCCCGGCGTGGACCTGCATCAACCCTTCTCTACATAGAACTCACGCGGCCCCTGTCTCAAACTCGTTGACACGTTCCGAGCGTGACGGTGACGGCCAACCGCGCTCCCGACGTGGTCGACGCTTCGCCATGCGCCCGGCGCTCGGCGTGCACCTGTGGGCCGATCACCGCGCGTGGCTCGATCTCGCGGTGGGCGAGGGGATCGTGCCGGCCGAGCTGTCGCGGCTGAGCGGCCCCACCGCGACGCTGTCGGCGATGCTGGTTCCCTGGTAGGGGATCCTCGATGGCACGAATTCTTGCTCTCGCGCTCGCGATCCTGGGCGCGAGTTGCGCCGTCAAAACGCCGCAGCACACGACAACGGCGCCTGCACCCGTCGCGCCCGAAGTAGTGCCCGTGCCCGGCGCGCCAGAACCCGAACCACGGGCGAGCTCGGTTCTCGAACCGAGCTCCTACCGAGGCTTCCCCGTGAGCTTGCCCCCACTCGTGTCCGCGGAGCTCGGTCCCCACTTCGAGCGCCTCGCGTTCAAGTACGATCCGAAGAACTGGTACGTGTGGCGCGAGCAGACGCCACCGCGCGGCTTCCGCGAGCTGCGCAAGGCCGGCAAATTCCCGGGCGGCGCCTTCGCGACCGTCCATGCTTACGAGCTCGGCTACGACCGCTCGCATCCTCGCCCCGGCGTGGTCGATCAGCATCGCAAGGGTTGCGACTCCGATGCGCTCGCCGCTGACGGCACACTTTGTCCATCCGTGATCGCCCCGGGCGTCGCCCTGTCAGAGGCGCAGGCCCGCGAGCTGTTCGCGATCGTGAACGAGGTCGTTGCGACATCGCGCAAGACCTTCCTGTTCAACTTCGATGTCGGCTTCGTGGTCTTCGACACCGACGGGAAGCCGGTGGCCGAAGTCAGCGTAGACGACGCCGGATCGAAGCTCTGGAGCGAGCCGCAGCAATCGCGCCTGCGCGCCGACGTGCTCGAACCTGGCCGCCGCGAGCGAATGAGCAAGCTCCTCGGTGCGCTCGGTCTCGGCGCTCCCGGAACCGCGCTCCAGCAAGAACTCGAACGCCAGCGAGGGCTCGACGGCAAGGCTCACGCCGCTCGCTATCTGCCGCCCGCTTCCGGTGTCGCCGCCGATCTAGCTCTCGACAAGACGAATGGCGCCGAGCGCGATGGCTTGTGCGCCTGGAAAGAGCTGCTGTTCCGGGAGGGCTCGCCGCAAAGCGACGCCTCCGGCGGAAATGGCTTCATCTGCGCGGACGGCGTCGACGTCGCCGCCCAACTGCCCGACGCTTGCCGCAGCGAGTTCCCGAGCTGCTCCGCCACGGTCGGTGAAGTCGAGGCCTGCCTGCGCCAGATGCGCTTCGACGGGTATTTCAAGCAAGCGGGCGGCGAGGCCTGCGCCAAGCTGCGTCCGTGCTTCTGGGGCATGGACTTCACGCTCACGCCGCCAGAGCCGTAGCGAACCTTCGCCAGCTCGCCAGCGCCGCCAGCGCGGTTATCGGAAAGATCTCGCTATTTTTCGCCGGCATGGCGCGAGCAACGGGACCCTCCGACCCATGCACGGTACACTCGTCCGGTCGATGCAGGTGCGCGCTACCGTCTCCGTTCGGTACCCGGTGCCGACGACCCCCGCGGCGTGGGTCCTCCCAGAGGGGACCGTGCCGGAATCACCCGTTCATCACGACGTCGCGCACCGGCTGACGCAGCTGCTCGAGGGTTGGGCAGCCCGCCAAAAAGAACCCGTTCGGGTGCTGCGCAACCTGGCCGTGCGCTGGCTCGAGGAGCACCCGCGGACCGGCATCGATCCGGACGTGTGCGTGCTCGCACCGCCGCCGCCGGATCTCGACGAGTGCAGCTCGCTCTGCCTGTGGAAAGCGGGGCACCTCCCGCCGCCGTTGTGCATCGAGATCGTGAGCGTCAACCACCCGTACAAGGACTACGTCGCGCTTCAGGACCGTTACGCGGCGCTCGGCACCCGCGAGCTCGTCGTTTTCGATCCGTTGCTGGCTGGTCCGAGGTTTCTGGGCGGCCCGGTGGCGCTCCAGGTCTGGAAGCGCGACGTGAGCGGTGCGCTCGAGCGCGTGCACTTCGGCAACGGTCCGGCCTACAGCGACGTGCTCGACGCCTGGCTCCTGCCCGAAGGTCGCAAGCTCGAGCTCGCCGAGGACCGCGCGGGCCTGAAGCGCTGGATCACCCCCGCCGAACGCGCCCAGGCCGACGCCGAGCGCGCCCAGGCCGACGCCGAACGCGCCCAGGCCGACGCCGAACGCGCTCAGGCCGACGCCGAGCGCGAGCGCGCGCGGAGCGAAGACCTGGAGCGCCGGCTGCGCGAGCTCGAGCGCAAGGCCAACGGACGCTAGGCTCCGGTTGGGGGTCTGGAGCTCAGCGCGCGCCCGGCGCCCTCGAGCAGTTGCCGCACCAGCTCGACCACGACCGGCTTCAAGCGCCGCACTGCGATCGAGCGGTGGCTGATCTGATTCTTCTCGTCTTCGGTGAGCTCGGCCATCGAGCGCCCGCTCTGATCGTCCACCAGGAACAGCGGGTCGTAGCCGAAGCCGCCGCTGCCGCGCGGGGCGCGGGCGATCGAGCCGCTACAAGAGCCCTCGACGGTCTGGATCCGATCCGAGTACGGGCTGGCCAGCGCGAGCACGCAGCGGAAGCACGCGCTGCGTTCGGCAGGATCCACGTTCTCCAGCTCTTTCAAGAGCTCGGCGTTGTTCTCCGCGTCGGTCGCGCGTTCGTGGGCGAAGCGCGCCGAGCGCACCCCGGGGCGGCCGCCGAGAGCCGCGACCTCTAGCCCGCTGTCGTCCGAGATCGAGATCAAGCGCGTCGCGCGGCACACGGCGCGCGCCTTCAGGATCGCGTTCTCTGCGAAGGTGCTGCCGGTCTCGGCGATCGACGGATCTTCGCCGAGCACTTCGCGTGCGCTCAGCACCTGCACGGGCAGATCCGCGAGCAAGGCGCGGAGCTCGCGCAATTTTCCCTGGTTCGAGCTGCCCAAAACCAAAGTGAGTAGATGCATGCTGGCCTCAGGTGCGGAGCGGCGGAACGGGCGGCAGCGAAGCGCGCGCCTCGGCCCCGGGCCTCGAGCTGGCAGAGGTCCGGGGGAAGGCCTGTCGGCGCGGCAAGCGCAGCGTGACGCGCGTGCCCTTCGGGCTTCGCTCGGAGAGCTCGAGCGCGCCGCCGTGCGCTTCGATGATCTGGCGCGTGATCAACAGGCCGAGACCCGTCCCGTGGTTCTTGGTGGTGAAGAACGGCTCGAACAGCCGCGCCCGCACCTCCGGGTCGATGCCGGTGCCTTCGTCGTCGATCACGATCTCCACGTCGGGACCGACCGCGCGCACCGCGACGCGCACCACGCCGCCGTCGGGCATGGCGTCGCGCGCGTTCCGGAGCAGGTTGAACAAGGCCTGTTTGAGCTGCGCTTCGTCCACCGGCACGGGGCCGAGCGCCTCGTCGAGCGACAGCTCCAGGCGCACACCGGACTTTTCGAGCTCGCGCCGCACGAACTCGCAGGCTTCGCGCACCAGGTCACCGAGCTCTTCCCCTCCGACGATCGACGGCCGCTGCCGCGCGAACGACAGGTACTGCTCGCTCAGCGAGGTCAATCGGTCTACCTCGTTGCCGATGGCGCGCACCAGGGCGCGCGCCTCGCGCAGCTCCGGCGATAGATCCTCCTCGAGCAGCTCGAGGTTCAGCGCGATCGACGAGAGCGGATTTCTGATCTCGTGGGTGACGTGGGCCGCCATCTTGCCCACGGTCGCGAGCCGCTCGCTCGCCACGAGCTGCGCGTTGGCGCGGGCGATCGCCGAGACCATGCCCTCGAAGGTCGCGGACAACTCGCCGATCTCGTCGCCGGACACGATCGGTGGCCGCGCCTCGAGGTCGCCGCTGGCCACGGCCTTGGCGCGCTCGGTGACCTGCCCGAGCGGCCTCAGCACGCGGCGGGTGTAAAAGGCCATCACCAGGCCCACGAACAGCCCGAGCGCCGACAGCACCACGAGCAGCTCGAGCGCCAGCCGCTCCCGCGCCCGGGCCTGGTCGAGCAGCTGATCGACCTCGCGCTCGACGCGCAGCTCGAGCCGGCCGAGCCGCATCGATACGGAAGCGCCGCGCGTGACCAGCTCGTCACGCAGACGCTCGGCTGCCTCCGCATCGTTGCGCTCGAGCGCCGCAAACAGCCGCGACAGCTCCTCGGCGTCGCGCGAGAGCATGCGCTCGATGGTCGAGAGCTCGCCGAGCAGCTCCGCGCCGACGAGCTCCGCGCCGGGGTCGCCCGAGCGAAGGAACGCGCGGCCGATCGCGGCGCGTGCCTCGCCGAACAGCTTGGGCCGGCCGATCTTGAGCGCAAAATCGAACCAGACCCGCAGATCCGCCGGGTTCCTCGCGGCCGTGATGTGGTTGAGCTGCGAGTTGTACGTGTCCTGCTTGGCGGCGAGGTCGCGCACCGCGAGCGCCATCGGGTAGTAGCCCGCCCGCATCAGGCTGGCCTCGTGCGCTGCGCTGCGCAGGGCGCGCGCGCCCCAGCCGGCCACGAGCGCGAACGCCACCACCACGATCACGTACGACCAGAATACACGGCGTACGACGCTGCGCTTGACGGCACCGCTCGTGGTCTCTTGCGGCATGGCTGGGCTCGGAGCGAGAGGCGCAGCGTACCATGCGCCTCCACCGCGAGCCCTCGCTCTAGCCGAGCTCCGATTTTGCGGGTTACGCCCGCCGAGCGGCTAGGCCGCGACGTTGTCTCGGACCTCGGTCCTCGGCGAGACCCCGGACTGATCGATGCGCGGATCGACGATCGAGCGCTTCGGCGCCGTCTTCGCGTGAGTCAGGTAGAGCGGGACGCCGACGAAGGTGATGCCGCCGACCAGGTTGCCGAGCACGGTCGGCAGCTCGTTCCACAGCAGGTAGTCCGAGACCTGGAACTGCCCGCCCATCATCATGGCCGAAGGGAACAGGAACATGTTGACCACGGAGTGCTCGAAGGTCATCCCGAAGAACAGCGTGATCGGCATCCACATGGCCACGACCTTGCCCCAGACGTTGGTCGACACCATGGCGCCGATCACGCCCGTCGAGACCATCCAGTTGCAGAGCACGCCGCGGATGAACAACGTCAGCATGCCGGCGGCGCCGTGTGACTTGTAGCCGAGCGTCCGCGCTTCACCGATAGTGGCGATCACCTTACCGACCGGGCTCGGCTCCGCCGAGAAGCCGAAGGTGAAGACGATCGTCATCATCAGGGCGACCATGAATGCGCCCAGGAAGTTGCCGGTGAAAACCAGCCCCCAGCTGCGCAGGATGCCGCGAGCGGTGACGCCGGGGCGGCGATCGATCAAGGCCAGCGGCGCCAGCGTGAACACGCCGGTCAAGAGATCGAAGCCCAGCAGGTAGAGCGTGCAGAACCCGACCGGGAACAAGATCGCTCCGATGATCGGATGGCCCGTTTGCTGGCTGACGGTGACGGCGAACACGGCTCCGAGCGCGAGCAGCGCCCCGCCCATGAACGCCCGGAGCAGGGTGTCCCGCGTCGACATCAGGACCTTGGATTCCCCGGCGTCGACCATCTTTTTCACGAACTCGGCAGGTACGAGATACGACATGGTGCTCCGAGCACCCTGGGCCCGCCGACGTTTCGCAAAAGCGTCTACCGCGTTGCCATATGTGAAATTGCATCGTTTGCGGATACAATTTTCGGCGTAATTTCCCGCAAAATCGCGAATCCGACAATATCGTCGGACGATGTATCGCGCCGACTCCCGCCTCCGTCAGCGCGCGAGCAGCTGGCGAACGACGGTCACCAGATCCAACACGTCGGCGCCGGCCGCCCTCAGGCTACGCAGAGACCCCCCACAGCCGGTGACGATCGTGCCGCCGCCGAGCCGCTCGTGCTCGGCGACGCGCTCTCGCGCGATGTCCCGAGCCGTCTCCGGTCGCGTCAGGGGCACGAGCGCGCCGGCCCCCGAACAGCGGGCGCGCTCTCGCCGGTAGCTGAACTCCTGCAGGCCGCCCTTCGAGGCGCGATCGACGATCCGCCTCGGCGCGTCGTAGACGCCGAGCCCGCGACCGAGCAGGCAGGGGTCGTGGTAGCGGAGCGTCTGCGCCGGCTCGAGCTCGAGCCGCTGCCGCTCGAGCCGCGGCAGCACCGCTTCGGCGAACGGCTCGGCGTGTCCGCGCAGGCGGAACGCGCAACCCGCGTCCACGGCCACGAGCCGCTGCGCCGAGCGCGCCTGGGTCAGCAACATGTCGCGCAAGCCGTCGGCGCGCTCGGGATCGCCCGCAGTTTCGAGCGGCAGGCCGCAGCAGCCCGACAACAAGCGGAGCGAGCCGAACAAGCGGGACAGCGCCACGAGCGCGTCGTCGGTCTCGCGATCGAGCTTCAGCACGTAGTCGCAGCCGAGCAGCACGGCCGTCGGCGCGTCGTCGCGGTGCCGGTAACGCTCGCGCAGCGCGCGGAGCCGCTTCGCCGAGCGCTCCAGACGCCGCGGCGTGTTCTCGACCACGCGCTCGGACGCGGCCGGCGCGAGCCCCCGCTCACGGTAGGCTTGCCGAGCGGCGATCAGGGTCTCTGCCACCGGATTTTTGAGCTCGCAGAGCTCGCGGCAGTGCAGGCACCCGCTGCACGCCCAGGCCAGCGCCGCGTGCTCGGCCGTGGCCGGCGTCGCCTCGCGCGCAACGTCGAAGGTCGCGCTGATCTTGCCCCACGGCGTGACGGTCTCGCTGGCTTCGGCGTCGGAGATCGGGCAGGCCGAGCGGCTGAGCTTCGGACAGTACGCGCAGGTCTCGAGCGCCGGGCGTCGGTCGTCCAGCATCGTCAGGCGTCGCGGGTCGCTCATTGATTCTTCGGCAAGCCCCCGCGCTGCGAGGGCCGCGACTTCCGCGCGCGCTCGGCGCTGACCAGGTCGTTCGGCGTTTGCTGCGGCAAGCGCAGCCAGAAGTAGGCGCCGCTCGGCGACGAGCTCACGCCCACGCTGCCGCCGTGCTCCTCGGCGATCTTCTTCACGATCGCGAGCCCGAGGCCCGTGCCGTCCTTCTTGCCCATCGTCACGAAGGATTGGAACAGCCGCCCCTCGATCTGCGGCGGGATCCCCGGGCCCGTGTCGCGCACGCCCAGCACCAGATCCGAGCCTTCCATCCGGCCATCGATCGTCAGCTTTCCGCCGGTCTTTTCCATGGCCTCGATCGCGTTCCGCGACAGGTTGTGGATCGCGCGCGCGATCCGCCCCTCGTCGAAGCGCGCGACGATCTTGGGATCGCCGAGCAGCTCGAGCTCGATGGGCTTCTTGCCGATCTCCACCTCGACCTGCCGCGCCATGTCGGCGAAGAACTTCTTCAAGTAAACCTTGCGCACGAAGATCGTGCGCTCGCCGCGCGCGAACTCCAGCACTTCGCGCTGCATCGCCGTCAGGATGTCGAACTGACGCAGGATCTCCTCGCAGTGCTCCTGGCGCTTCTGGCGGTCGTCGGTCTCGGCCATCAGCTGCACGTAGCCGCTGATCACGGTCATCGGTGACTTGAAGTCGTGGGTCACCTGCGAAAGCAGGCGGCCAATCGTGGTCAGCCGCTCTTCGCGCTCGCGCGCCGTGCTGGCGGAGAACAAGCGCACGGCCGTGGACACGTTGGCCGCCACCAGCCGCAAAATCGCGAAATCGTCCTTGTCGAACGGCGCATCGTCGCGGCGGTTGTAGAGCGCCAGGGCGCCGATCGTGTGCGTCTCGCCGTCGAGCGGCACCGCCAGCACGCTCTTCAGCGGGAAGCCGAAGCGGCCCTCGAAGGTCGCCGCGGGCGGGGGGATCGGCTCCAGGCCGGGAACGCCCGTCAGCGACTCAGACGTCGCCATCACCTTGCCGAGGATGCCCTCCCCGGTCTTCATGCCGACCCGAAACAGATCGGCGAGCGGGTCGTTGATCTGGCCGTACGCGACCAGATCCCCGGTCTCTTCGGCTGCGATGAGGAGCGCGCCGCAGCGCGCGTCGCACGCGTCGAGCAGCTGGTCGAGGCAGGCTCGCACCAGATCTTCGATGGTGGTGGCCCGCGCCATCGCGCGCTCCAGGTCGAACAGCAGCGACAGATCCCGGATCCGGCGCTCCAGCTGCTCGGTGGTGTCGGAGAGCTGCTTGTTCTTCTGGATCTGCGACAGGAACAGCCGCGAGTTGTCGATCGCGACCGCGGCCTGCATGCTGAGCGACGTGACGATGGCCTCGTCCTCGTCCGTGAACTCCTCGCCGCTCTTCTTGTTCAGGACCTGAATCACGCCGATGGTCCGGCCCTGGTGATTCTTGAGCGGGGCCGCCATCATGCTCGTGGTCTTGTAGCCGGTGAGCACGTCCCAATCGCGCTCGAAACGCGGGTCCTCGTAGGCGCGTTTGACGCGGACCGGCAGCCCGCTCTTCGCGACCGAACCCGCCAATCCGTGACCGAGCTTCATGCGCACCGAGCGCACCTGTTCGCCGATCACGAAGCGGCTCACCAGCTCCTGCCGCGACTCGTCGAGCAGGTACAGCGCCGAGCGGTCGGCCTCGACCACGTCGGTGAGCTTGTTCAGGATCAGCTCCAACAGCGCGTCCAGGTCCAGCGTGCTGCCGAGGGCGCTCCCGACCTCGCGCAGCGCCCTCGAGATCCGCTCTTCCCGGCGCAAAGCCTGGGTAAGCTCCCGGATGCGCCGCTCGAGGCGGTCGTCGCTGGTCTCGGCCTCGGACCTCACCGAGGTATCCCAACACGAAACCCGAGCCGCGCGAAATGTCCGATGCGCCAGGAGTTTCCTGTCACCTTAGCGCCGCCCCCGGCATGCGGTGTAGGGAACCGGCAGCGGGCTCTCCGGCGTGCGCGCCGCCCGTCCGGCCGCCGCTTCGCAGCGAGGGCTTTGAACCCACTGAAATCCAAGTTAAATATGCGCCGCATGGCGCTGAAGAGGCTGCAGCTGTTCGTTCGAGGACGCGTTCAGGGCGTCTATTTCCGTGCCTCGGCCCAGCGCGAGGCGCGGCGCCTCGGTCTGACCGGCTGGGTGAAGAACCGGGCCGACGGATCGGTCGAGATCCTCGCTGAAGGCGAGGAGGTCTCGATCCGCGAGCTCTACGGCTGGGCCCAGAAGGGCCCGAGCGCCGCGCGCGTCGACCGCGTGGAGCCGCGCTGGCGGAGTTATTCGGGCGAGTTTCCCGATTTCAGAATTTTGGACTAGTCCAAGTTGGTGAACCCGGAGCGACGCTTCCTCGCCCTGCTGACGATCGCTCTTTCGTCGCTGTGCGCCGCGCCCGTCCCGGCAGCGTCCGACGCGGTGGAGAAGCCCGAGGACTCGTCGCAGCCCGGCGACACGCTGCGCGAGTTGCCGCCGCTGCCGCGCGCACCCGCGGTGGAGCTCGACAAGCCCGACGCGAGCACGCTCGAAGATCTGGACGAGAAGCTCGCGAAGCTCGGCGCCGCCGAGCGCGAGGCACGCGAGAACGCCGCGCGCGAGCTGCTCGAAGTGGAGCCGCGCTACGTGCCGGCGATCGCCTTCCGGATCGGCGGCCTCGCGGACCGGGCCAACAAGCAAGCCATGAAGGACTTGCTCGAAAAAATCCGGACCAAGGCGCGCGACGCCGAGCGCGCGCGCTTGCGGGCCGCAGGCGACGACTCCGAGGTCGAGACGCCGGACTACCTGACGATGGTCGCCGCCCACCCGATCACCGACAAGGAGACGTACCGCGATCTGATCCAGATCCTCGGCATGTCGCGGATGCTCGTGAAGATCGGCAGCGTCGAGGCCGTGCGCGTATTGCTCGAGGTCTACGTGCGCTTCGGCGAGTTCCTGCGGGTCGATACGCAGCTCCAGCTCGAGCGCCTCGGCGACAAGGCGGTCCCCGCGCTGATCGAAGCGCAGCGCCACCCTGCCGAGAAGATCGTGCGCTGGGCCAAGCGCCAGCTCGACATGCTCGGCCGCGCGGTGCCGAGCGAGGCCATTCAGACTCAAGATCACCAGGTCCTCGCCGACGTGCTCGTGGCCTACGGGCGGATCCGCAACCCGGACGCGACGCGCATCATCGTCTCGTTCGCCAACAGCGAACGCGCGGTCGTGCGCGAGGCGGCGCGTCAGGCGATCGCCTTGATGGGCGAGGTCGCGACCTGGCAACTCCGAGACAGCTACGAAGACGTCGTCGGGAAGAAGCCACCCCGCGACTGGTCCTGGGAGCGCACCGCGCGAGAGCTGTTTCGCGAGTTCGATCGCGCGCGCGACGCCGCCGTGGCCGAGGCCTTCGAGGCCGGCCGCGCCGCCCAAAAGCAGGGCGACCTCGACGTGATGCGGCGCGCGTGGAACGAGCTCCTCGCCCGCGATCCCGACCCGGAGCGGCGCGAGGAGATGGCGCAGGGCTACCTCGCCTTCGCCGAGCGGTACTTCGAGGAGAGGCCGGCGGACGCGCGCGAGGCGCTGGTCCGGGCGCGGCGGCTCAACGAAAACCCGGAAAAAGCCCCAGAAATCGAGAGCTTACTGCTCACGGAGCGAGCGGCTCAGCGGGCTCGCGAGGGCATCGCCGATCTGACGTTGGTGCGGCGCGCCCTCGAGCTCTCGCCGTCGAATCGCCGAGCACAGGCGCTGCTGGAGCGACTGAATCGGGGCGAGCCCGACGAAGCGACGCAGCGGACGCGGTGGCTTGCCTCGGGCGCGCTGGCGTTGATCGCCTTCGCGGGGCTCGGCGTGCTGCTGTTCCGTCGGAAGTCGCCCGAGCCGCTGCCCGGGCCCGACACGCCAGAGCCCGAGCCCAAACCGAACGAAGGCGAGCCACCAGCGGCCGAGCACAGCGCAGACGCCCGTGATTCGGCGTGACGTGCTCAGTCGCGGTCGAGCACGACCGAACGCAGGAACGAACGCGGATGACGCAAGGAGCTCTTCGCTACCTGTCCGATATCGAGCCTGGAAGGCCACGGATCATCGGCGTCGTAAACGGGATCCACGCAGCGCTCGCGGTGAGTTTGGTACCAATGGTTCCAGGCGGCCGCCTCGTCCTTCGAGAACGCGCCCGACAGCCCCTGGAGACCGACCAGCAGTCGAAACCCGGTCCCGTGGGCGTAAACGCGGCCGCTCGAGGCGGGAGCCCGAGCGTGCTCCGCGCAAAGCCGCGAGACGCGCTCTTGATCGCCGAGCGCGTAGTGGTACGCGAGCAGCGGAAGCGGCAGCCCGCGCGCGATGTCGAACGCCATCTCGTTGTAGAAGCGCGGATTGAAATCGATGAGCATCGGAGCCCCCTCGTGCTCGATGAACTCCGTTTCGAACACGCCGTTGAATCCGACGCGAGCCGTCAGGCGCTCGATGCCGGCGACGAGGTCGGGCATCACGGCAGCTTCCTCGAAGCAGACACCGACGCCCATCCGGCGCGGGCGCTGTAGCAGCTTGCGGGAGGCCAGCACCCCGATCACCCGCCCGCCGCGCGCAAAGCCCGACAGGTTGTAAATGCCGGTGGCGGCTTCCGGATAGTACTCCTGCACGAGCGGCATCGAGAGCGCCGGGTCGAAGGCGAGCAGCGAACGCTCGTGGCGGTGATTGGCGAACGCCCTGAACATGGGCGCGAGGTCCTGCGGACGATCGACACGAACCCCCTTGCGGCGGGTCCGGTACAACACCTGGGTCACCGGCTTCAGCGCGACCGGGAAGCGCGCTTCGCGGGCGATCCGTTCGACGTCGTCGAAGGATTCCGGACGCCAGGAGGGCGGCGTGAGCAGGCCCGCGCCCGCCGCATGCTCGTGCAGCAAGCTCTTGTCGAGCAGCTGGTGGATGGCGCCGATTTCCGGGACCGAAAGGTGAAAGTACTCCGAGAGCCGCTCGCGGTTCAGCGCGTAGAGCCAGGCGGTGTCGTCGCAGGTCGGCAGCAACACGTGCTTTTCGTGGCGCGCACCGAACTCGCACAACCAGTCGATGAAGCTGGAGGCCTCGAGCACGGGCGGGCAGCGCACGCTGCGTGTCGCATACTTCGACGAGCCGGAAAGCGACCAGCGTGAGGGCGAAGCGACGGTCACCGGGATGCCGGCGCGACCCAAGCTGCGAACCGCGGCCAGTGTGCCGTAATAGTCGGCGGTAGTGAGCAAAGCCGGCGGTAAGCGACCCTGCGCCAGCTCAGGATGAGAGCCTCGTGCCGAAAGAAGGCGCGGCCGCAGCGCGGAGGGAGGCAAGCCTGCCGGAGGCGTGGTCTCACGCGGCGCGTCGTGCGGAACCGCCGGGTGAGCCCGGAGCACCCGCTCGGAGCCCGGTTCAGACCGGTCCGACCAGGCTTCGTCGTATCTTGGCGCTCGGGCAGTCATCGCGGTGCCGCCAAGCTTCGGAGACCCGATGGGATTACTGCGCAGTCGAGCATGCGAACCGATCCTCTCGAAAAGCGCTCACCGGGCTGCAAAGCTCGTTCCGCAAAAGCTTGAGCCCCATTGTTTCGTTGCGGTTTGGACAAAACACGGGAGAGGCGCCGAATGTTTCGTGGTCCCGACGATGCGGAATGCCTCGCGGTTATTAACGCCACTCATCCTTGCCACAACGAAAATCGACATTTCCGGCCAATTGGCCGTCACGGTTCTGTAACGCCGTCCCCGCTGCGACCACTTCCGAGGCATGGCCCAGGTGCTCGTGCTACCGGTGCGGCTCATGGATCCGGAGTTGCCGGACGCGGAGCTCGCGCGGTACATCGCGCTGGGTACCGAACCCGCGCGGGCAGCCGAGGCAGAAGCCGCGCTGTGCCGGCGTTTCGCGCCGCGCATCGAGCTCTACGGGTTGCGCCACCTCGGGAACCGAGCCGCCGCTCAGGACCTCGTCCAAGAGGTGTTGTTGCGCACCCTGCAGGCGATCCGCGATGGACGCCTCGAGAACCCGGAGCTGCTTGCGTCCTTCGTGCTCGGGACCTGCCGGAACGTCAGCTGGGATCGGCGGCGCGGTGCTCAGCGCGACCGGAAGCTCTCGGGAGTGGCGAGCGAGCCCGAAGCCATGACCGAGCCACCCGCGCTGACCGAGAGCGACGTGATGAGGCTGTACACCTGCCTCGGCCGGCTTCCGGAGCGCGAGGCCCGAGTGATCCGCATGACCTTCCTCGAGGACCGCGAGCCGGAAGAGATCGGGACGCGGCTCGGGCTGAGCCTCGGCAACGTCCGCGTGATCCGCCATCGCGCGCTCGGCAAGCTGTCGATCTGCCTGAACCCGGAGGGCGCGTGACGAGCTGTCCCAGCCTGGATTGGATCGCGGCCTGGGCGCTCGGCGAGCTCGGCGAAGGCGAAGGCGAGGCGTTCGAGGACCACTATTTCGGCTGCGAGCGCTGCAGCGCGCGAGCCCGGCGCCTGCACGAGACCATCGATCTGCTCGGTCGCGGGCTGCCGATTGCGCTCACCACAGCGCGTCGGGCCCGCGCCGAGCGCGATCCTGAGCTCGTGACGGTGCGCGTCGAGCCGGGGCAGCGCGGCGTGATGAACTTCGACGCGCAGCATCCGTCCGGGATCTGGGTGCTGCGCGCGCCCGTCGAGGGGGCCCGGCAGGTCGACGTCGAGGCCCGCACGCCGAGCGGAGCTCCGATCTTCGCCGTCCCCGACGCTCCCTTCGACGAAGGGCGCGGTGAGGTGGTGCTGCTGTGCTCGATCCATTATCGCGGCATCGACAAAGCCGTGATGCACGCCCGCGTCACGATCACCGACGCACGCGGCACCCAGACCGTGACCGAATACGTGCTCCAACACGATTTCCTGTAACGCCCGGGCAGCGGTCGCCACTCCCTGACGAATGGAGGCCGCATGAGCATCACGAACTCCGAGTCCGGTACCCGCATCGACGAAGTCGCAGACCGCATCTTCCGCATCAGCACGCCGATCCCGCCGAACCCCGCGCTCCCGACGGGCTTCACCTTCAATCAGTACCTGGTCGCGAGCGAGGCGCCGCTGCTCTTCCACACCGGGCAGCGCGGGCTCTTCTCGCTGGTTCGCGAGGCGATCGCGGCGGTGCTCCCTCCCGAGTCACTGCGCTACGTCGGCTTCTCGCACGTCGAGGGCGACGAGTGCGGCGCGCTCCGCGAGTGGCTCGAACTCGCGCCAAACGCAGAGCCCGTATGCAGCCAGGCCGCGGCCATGCTCTATACCAACGACGCGACCGATCGCCCCGTGCGCGCGCTCGCGGACGGTGAGCACCTGGACCTGGGAGGCCACGAGGTGATGTGGTTCGATGCCCCGCACGTTCCGCACGGCTGGGAGTGCGGCTACCTGGGCGAGACCAGAACGCGCACGCTCTTGTGCGGCGATCTGTTCACGCAGGCGGGAAATGACCACGCCGCGCTGGTCGAAACGGACATCGTGGGACCGAGCGAAGCAATGCGCAGCATGATGGACTACTACGCGCACTCGCCGACCACCCGCGCGCAGCTCGAGCGCCTGGCCGGGTTCGAGCCGCGCGTCCTCGCCTGCATGCATGGCAGCGCCTACGCGGGAGACGGCGCGCAGCGGCTGCGTGAGCTGGCCGATGCGCTCGCGGCCAAGCCGATCTCGGCCAACGTTCGGGCGGCGCGTTCTCGATCTTGAGCCGCTTCACGGTCTACCCGCCCGGCTTCTTCGAGCCCGGCCAGGCCGCATCGGGCACGGCGCGCCTAGCCCCTAGAAGTCGAGGCTCAGCTCGACGCTGTCCGAAGGATCGGTCTCGTTGAGGAGAGTCGCCGTCAGGTGGCCGTGCGTTCGAAAATGGACGAAGGGGGCGGGGCTCGGCTCGGGGCAGACCGAGGACAACTCGAGCTGCCAGGAACCACGCGCCGGCGGCGCGCCCTCGTCACAGACTGACTCCGCCTCGAAGCGGACCTTGGGCGATGCCGGAACGCACAAGCCGAGCTCTCCATACGGTTCGCAATCGGGGCCACATCTTCCGGGTTCCGAAGGACAGACGATGCCCGGCGGGATCGGGAAGGCCATCTCGAACGTCAACGAGCCGCAGTCGCGCTCCGAGTAGCTACCAACCTCCGCCGCGTCGGCGCCCACCCAACCAGTCAGCGATGCCGTCACCACGTCAGACGGCGCTCGAAACTCGAGGTCGCCCCGTGCGCCACCAGCGCCGTCGGAAGCACGTCGAAAAGTTTGGCTGTATTCCCTGAAGCCCGACTGCGGCCCGAGGAAGACGCTCGTCAACTGGTTTTCCAGAATCACGGCGTCGACCCAGGCACCGCGAACCGTACCGCTCACGTAGCCGTACTGTGGTCCTTCGCTCGCGCAGGAACCGCTCGATCCGTCCGCTGCGCCCGCTACGCCCCCGCTCGCCCCGCCCCCACCTGCTCCAGCGCCGCCGCCGTTCACGACACCACCGCTCGTTCCTCCCATTTCGACGGGGGCTTCGCCTCCGGTGGCTTCGCGCTGAATGGCAGCGTGCGTCTGGCCGCCACAAGCGCCGACCGAGCCCGCGAGAGCCAGCGAGGCGAGCGCGCGGGCTGTCACTCGCGCTAAGCAACCTCCGCGTCGAGATCCAGATTCTTCAGGATCGGGCTGTAGCCTCAAGGCTGCCTCAAGGCACACCGAAAGCGCAGGGGGTATCGGCAGCTTCGGCAGTTCGGCCGGTGACGCCAGCTCCACCGGTGACCTCGCTGCCGCCGCTGCTGGATGTGGCATCGCCGCGCTCGTCGGCATCCGAACACTGCGGCGCGAGCGCCAACAGCAACATCGCGCCGAGGGGCTGAACGCTGCGACTGGCCATCCAGGCCGATATTAGCGCCGGTTCGTGCTCAAAAGGCGAGCGCCTCGATTCCCGTCCTCACGTTCACGCTCTCTTCGAGAAAAACGTCGCCGACCAGCCAGCCCTCGGACTTGGCGCTGGCCTCGGCGTAGACGTCGACGGAGCGGTACAGCGGCAGGTTGAAGCGCACCTCGACGGCCCCGCCGGGCGACGCGGAATCGGAAAAGAATCGCTGATCTTTCGGCTGCAGCCAGGCCGAGACTCGCGGTGAGAGCGTCGCCCCGAGGAAGCCGAGCGGGTAGCGCACGAGCTCGAGGCGCAAGCCCGGAAGCACGAGCGAGTCGCTGACGAAGGCACGGAGCTCGGCGTAGGCGTGGGTGCGGCCGGCTTTGGCGAACAAATTGGCACCGAGCGAATAGCCAAACGGCGCCATCATGTGCTGCAAACTGGCGTTGAAGTAAAACGGATCGCCGCCGAGCTCGCCGAGCCTGAAGTCGTAGAAGCCGATCAGGTTGGGGTTTGCGAGGTTGATCCAGGACAGGTTCGCCTGGAGCTCGAGAAAGCGTTGCTCGCGCGGGGTGAGGTCGGCTTCGGTGCGGTAGCGATCGATGCCGACACCGCTCGGGTGCACGCCGCGCGCTTCGTAGGGCTCGTCCGGGCGAAACAGGTCGTAGACCCAACCGTTGGGGTCGAGCCCCGTGAAGTCGCGCGCCTCGACGTCGGTGCCGTTCTCTTCCTCCAGCCGTTCCGTGGGTGCCTTCGAGTCGTAGGCGGCGCCGTTCAGGTACAGAATCGAGTTTCCGATCGTCATCCACTCGAGGAACGTGGTACCCGCGCGCGTTCCATAGAAGAAGCGATCCTTGTCGAGGGCGTTGGCGAACGCGAGATCGCCCTCGATTCCAGCCGAGGACAGGCGCACCTGGTCTGCCGGGTGGTTGCGCTTCAGCCGGATCAGGTCCTCGTCCTTCACGTGACTCACGGCCACCAGATCCTCGAACACCGGAAAATCGTAGACGTCGTTGTAGCTGCCGACGCCGCGCCGGCTCATCACCGCGCGGTGCCACTCTTCGTGCATCCAGCCTTCCCCGCCCGGAACGAAGGCCCCCACGCTGTCGAGGCCGGCGATCACCACGCTGTCGCTGATATCGACGGCCCACTCCGGGAACGCCTTCGGATACGGGATCGCGTAGACCGCGCCGTGCACCAGGTAGTACGTGTCTTTCGTGATGACCTGCGACTGCCGCATGCTCGGCCAGAAACCGCTCGCTGCGTTCTCGCGCACGTCGAGCGCCGGCAAATCGAAGTGCAGCCTCTCGGCGCGGCTCTGCGCGAACACCGGAGTCGCCATCGCGAAGGAGCCCAGAACCCAGATCACCGAGCAGAGCCGCACACCACTTCTCCGACCTCGGTTTTAGTCGGAGCCGCCCAGGTCAGCAGCGCGCACGCGTTGCCAACCAACGACAGCAGTTGCCTCGAAGCGACCTTGCGGCTCGCGCCCCCCGGACGCCCGTAAAGCCCACGAAACAGAAACGCCCACGTTTCCGCGGGCGTTTCCTGCTCTTCACTTGTGAGTCGCTTACTCGGCGCTCTGCTCGGCTTTCGCCTTCTTCGCGCGCTTCGGCTTCTCTTCCGCCCCGGCCTCGGCGACGGGGGGTGCGGCGGCCTCGGTCGTAGCCGGCGCTTCCTTCGGTCCGCGCTTCTTCTGCGTCGGGCGGCGCGGCGGAGCCGTGAAGCCCTCGACGAACTCGACCAGGGACATCGGGGCGTTGTCGCCGCGACGCCGGCCGAGCTTGATGATGCGCGTGTAGCCGCCAGCGCGGTTGTGGAACCGCACCGTCAGATCGACGAACACCTTCTCGAGCAGATCGATCTTCTGCTCTTGCCCGTCCTTCTGGACGACGGCGAAGCGGCGCAGAAACTCGGCCACCTTCCGCTGCGCCGACTGACGGCGCAGACGATCCGCCACCGAGAGCTGGTCGTGCGGGGTGTACGCGATCGGACCGAGCCGAACTGCGCGGGTGATCAACCGCTCGGCAACGCGGCGCAGCTCCTTGGCCTTGGCGTCCGTCGTCTCGATGCGCTCGTGCGCCACGAGGTTCGCGGTGAGCGCGCGCAACATGGCGCGACGGTGACTGGTGTTACGGCCGAATTGTCGTCCGGCTTTCTTGTGCCTCATGACAGACCCAGAACTTCCTCGAGCGGCTCAGCCCTGCTGCAGCTGCTGCTTCCAGCGCTCCAGCATGCCCGGCCAATTGTCGAACTTCATGCCCAGCGAGAGACCCATCGTGCCGAGGATCTCCTTGATTTCCTTGAGCGACTTCCTGCCGAAGTTCTTGGTCTTCAGCATGTCTTGCTCCGTCTTCTGCACCAGCTCGCCGATCAGCGTGATGTTGGCGTTCTGCAGGCAGTTCGCCGAACGCACGCTGAGCTCGAGCTCGTCGACCGAGCGGAACAGGTTCTCGTTCAGCGGCTGCTCGTCGGCACCCGAGATCTGATACGAGGTCTCTTCCGTCTCTTCGAAGTTGATCCAGATCGAGAGCTGCTCTTTCAGGATCTTGGCGGCGTAAGCCACCGCGTCGACCGGGCGCACTGCGCCGTTGGTCCAGACCTCGAGAACCAGCTTGTCGTAATCCGTGACCTGGCCGACGCGCGCGTTCTGCACGGTGTAGTTCACCTTGCGGATCGGCGAGAACAGGGCGTCGATCGGGATCGTCGCCAGCGGCATCGCGGGGTTCTTGTTGCGCTCGGCCGGCACGTAGCCGCGACCGACGTTGACCGTGAGCTCCATCGCCAGAGGGCCCTTCTTGTCGAGGGTGGCGATGTGGTGGTCGGGGTTCAACACGGTCAGACCGTCGACGGTCTTGATGTCGCCCGCGAGGACCGGCCCGGGGCCTTCCTTCTCGAGGCGAACGGTGTAGGTGCGGGGCGACTCGACCTTGAACACCACCTCTTTGAGGCTGAGGATGATGTCGGTCATGTCCTCCACGACGTCCGGGATCGTCGTGAACTCGTGGAGCGCGCCGTCGATGCGCACGGCCGTGATCGCCGCGCCCTGAAGCGAGGCGAGGAGCACGCGACGCAGCGAGTTGCCGACCGTGATGCCGAACCCGCGCTCGAGCGGCTCGCAGGTGAACTTGCCGTACGAGGTGCTGTTGGACTCCGGGTCGAGCTGAATCGCCTTGGGGCGGATCAGATCGCGCCAGTTCCTGCTCGTCATCTGGGTGACCATCGGTGTCTCCATGCTCTTTCCTTCCTTGCTTCAGGTTTTGCGCGACCGTCCCGAACACTGAGGAAACCCGCTTCCTTTCGTGCTCCGCGGTCTGCCCGCACTTCGAAATCAATCAGGCGGGTACGCGTACCCGCCTGCGCCGACCGAACCGTGCTCGGCTCTAACTATCGGGAGTAATACTCGACGACGTACTGCTCGCGAATCGCCGGCTCGTTGAGCTCGTCGCGAACCGGCATCGACTTCATCGTGCCGGTGAAGTTCGCGCCGTCGACCTCGAACCAGCTCGGGCTCGGGCGGTTCTTCGCCGAGGCCAGGGCCGCCGTGATGTACGGGATCTTGCGGCTCTTCTCGTGGATCTCGATCTTGTCGTTCGGCTTCACCCGATAGCTCGGGATGTTGACGCTCTTGCCGTTGACCAGGATGTGCTTGTGGCGCACGAGCTGGCGACCCTGGGCGCGGCTGGCCGCGAAACCCATGCGGTGCACGACGTTGTCGAGGCGGCGCTCGATCAGCCCCAGCATCTCTTCACCGGTACGACCCGGCAGGCCGGTCGCCGCCACGTAGTAGCCCGCGAACTGGCGCTCTAGCAGGCCGTAGATGCGGCGCATGCGCTGCTTCTCGCGCAGGCGGAGGCCGTACTCGCTGAGCTTGATGCGCGCCTGGCCGTGCTGGCCCGGCGGGTAGGGGCGGCGCGACACGCCGCACTTGTCGGTGAAGCAGCGCTCACCCTTGAGATAGAGCTTGTTGCCGTGACGACGGCAGACCTTGCAGACGGGACCGATGTAGCGAGCCATAGTCTTCTACTCCGTCACACGCGGCGCCGCTTGGGAGGCCGGCAGCCATTGTGCGGGATCGGGGTCATGTCGCGGATCAGCGTCACGCGGAAGCCGACCTGCTGAAGGGCGCGGAGGGCGCTCTCGCGACCGGCGCCGGGGCCTTTGACGAACACCGCCACGGAGCGCACGCCGTGCTCCATCGCGCGCCGCCCCGCCTCTTCGGCAGCGAGCTGCGCCGCGAACGGCGTCGACTTGCGCGAGCCCTTGAAGCCGCGCGAACCCGCGCTGGCCCAGGAGATCGTGGCGCCGTTCACGTCCGTGATCGTGACGATGGTGTTGTTGAACGTCGACTTGATGTGGGCGATGCCGGAGTAGATGTTCTTCTTGACGGCTTTTTTCGCCGGACGCGCTTTGGGAGTCGCCATGTGCTTTCCTCAGCCAGCCTCAGGCCCTACGCCCGAGGTTCTTGCGCGGACCCTTGCGCGTGCGCGCGTTGGTGCGCGTCCGCTGACCCCGCACGGGGAGACCTTTGCGGTGGCGGAGGCCGCGGTAACAACCGAGGTCCATCAGCCGCTTGATGTTCGCCTGCACCTCGCGGCGCGCGTCGCCCTCGACCTTGATCGTGGACTCGATCGCGTCGCGGATCGCCTTGACGTCGGCTTCCGTCAGCTCCTCGACGCGCTTGGTCTCGGGGACGTTGGCCGTAGCGCACAGGCGCTTGGAGGTCGTGAGCCCGATGCCGTAGATGTACGGCAGGGCGTGGACGATGTGTTTCCGACGCGGGAGATCGACGCCAGCAATGCGTGCCATGGTTCCTCGTTACTCTCTCTCGGCCTCAGCCCTGACGCTGCTTGTGGCGCGGGTTGTTGCAGATGATGCGAAGGACGCCGCGGCGCTTCACGATCTTGCACTTGTCGCAAATTTTCTTGACGCTGGGTCGCACCTTCATGGCCTGCCTCTAGAGCTTCCTGATGATCTTTCCGCGGTTCGGATCGTACTGGGAGAGTTGAACGAGGACCTTGTTACCTGGGAGGAGTCGCACGACGGCGTGCCTGAGCTCGGGAGCTGCCCCTGCGCTGACCGTTCGACCCGTTTCGAGTCGGACGCGGAACAGAGCGTTGGGCAGTGCTTCCTCGATGATTCCTTCGCTGGTCTCGTCTTTCGTTCGTTGTCTCCGTGAGTCGGTGGTTCTTCAGTTCTTGCCGAGCGCGGACAGGATCCGCCCCGTGATTTGCGCCGGCTCGCCCACGCCGTCGACTCGCTTGAGCAAGCCGAGGCGCTGATAGTGAGGGAGCAGCGCGGCGGTCATCGCGTCGTAAGCATCCAGACGCTTCTTGACCGTTTCCTCCCGATCGTCGGCCCGATGTTCGAGCTCGGCGTCCGGGGGGGGAGGGTTATACTTCAGGTGGTAGATCTGTCCAGAGCGTTTGTCGGTCCGGCGCAGGGTGGCACGCTCCATCAGGAGCTCCCGGTCCACGTCGATCTGAACCACGCCATCCAGCGGGGTGCCGAGCCGCTGGAGCAGCGCCGATAGCGCCTCCGCCTGGGGCACGGTCCGCGGAAATCCGTCCAGGATGAAACCGGTCCGAGCATCCGCCTCGCCCAGCCGCTCCTCCACCAGGCCAATCACGACCGAGTCGGGGACCAAGCCGCCGGCGCTCATGTACTTCTCGGCTTCCTTGCCGAGCGGGGTGCCCGCCTTCAGCGCGGCACGCAGCATGTCGCCCGTCGAGACCTTCGGGACCCCGAAACGCGCGCCGAGCTTGTCGGCCTGCGTGCCCTTGCCGCTCGCCGGTGCACCCAAGAGTATGATCCTCAAGCCGGCCTCCGGCCGCTGAGCCGCGCGACGCCGGGACCAGTCATGGTCTCGTAGCTGCGGCTGATGAGGTGGGCCTCGATCTGATTCACGGTCTCGAGCGCCACGCCGACGACGATCAGCAGGCTCGAGCCGCCGAACTGGAACGGCACGTGGAAGCTCATCGCCACCACCGACGGCACGACGCAGATCACCGCGAGGTAGACCGAGCCCGCCACGGTCAGACGGGTGAGCACGTTGTCGATGTACTCGGCCGTCTGCTTGCCGGGACGGATGCCCGGGATATTCGCCTGCTGCTTCTTCAGGTTCTCGGCGACGTCCACCGGCTGGAACATCACGCTCGTGTAGAAGAACGCGAAGAAGATGGTGAGCAGCGCGAACAGGAGCTGAAACAGCCAGTCGCCGCGGCTCAACGCCGCGCTGAAGGACTGCATGAACGGCACCTGAAAGCCCGCCAGCGTGGCCGGGAACATCAGCAAGCTCGAGGCGAAAATCGCCGGGATCATGCTGGCCATGTTGACCTTGAGCGGCAGGTGCGCGCGCTGCGCGCCGTACACGTGCCGCCCGACCTGGCGCCGCGAGTACTGAATCGGAATTCGCCGCTGCGCGCGCTCGAAGAACACGACGGTCGCGACGCTGACGCCGAGCACGGCGAGCAAGATCGTGAGCGACAGCGGCTGGATCTCGCCGGCGTTGCTGGTCCAGTAGGTCATCACCCCGCCCGGAATGCCGCTCACGATGCTGGCGAAGATGATCATCGAGATACCGTTACCGATACCTCGCTCGGTGGCCTGCTCGCCGAGCCACATCAGAAGGCCCGTGCCCGTGGTCAGCGTGATGATCGTCATGGCGCGGAAGGACCAGCCGGGCTCCGCCACGACGTCTCCGAAGCGGCCGCCGCCCATGTCGCTGTTGTTCATGCCCTCCAGCATCATGGCCACGCCAAAGCCCTGGAAGATGCTGAGCACGATCGTGCCGTAGCGCGTGTACTGCTCTAGGCGACGCCGCCCGGCCTCGCCCTCCTTCTTCATCTCCTCGACCTGCTTCGACACCAGGCCGAGCAGCTGCATGATGATGCTGGCGGAGATGTACGGCATGATGCCGAGCGCGAGGATGGACAGGTTCTCGAGCGCACCGCCCGAGAACATGTTCAAGAACCCGAGCAGGCCGCCCTGCTGACTCACGATGTTCCGCATCACCTGGCGATCGACGCCGGGCGTGGTGATGAACACACCGATCCGGTAGATCGCGATGATCGTCAGCGTGAAGACGATCCGCCTGCGAAGCTCGGGGACCTTGCCGATGTTCGAGAACCCCTGGAAAATCGCCATTCAGTAGGGCCTTGCTCGGAACGATGCGGTCGCGCTCGAGTTCGAGCGTCAGCCCTCGGCTTTTTGCGCGACCGGCTCCGGGGTCACGACCTTGCCACCGGCTTTTTCGATCTTTTCACGAGCGGACGCGCTGGCCAGGTCGACCACCACCGTCAGCTTCTTCTGGATCTCGCCCTCGCCGAGCAGCTTGATCTTCACGTCGCGGCCCTGGACCAGCCGCGCGGCGCGCAAAGCTGCCGCGTCGACCGTGGAGCCCGCGTCGAACGCCTCGAGCGAGCTCAGGTTCACGGTCGCGACCTTCTGCGGGAAGGGCACGCGGAAGCCGCGCTTCGGCAACCGGCGCTGCAGCGGGGTCTGGCCGCCCTGGAAGTGCAGCTTGCCGAAGTCGCCGCCGTGGCGGGCCTTCTGACCCTTGCTGCCCTTGCCGCAGGTCTTGCCGAGACCGGAACCGATGCCGCGCCCCACCCGCTTTTCGCGGATCTTGGAGCCGGCCGGCGGGGAAAGCTTCGCTAGCAAGGCGCTCATGCCTTCTTCTCCTCCACCTTCACCAGGTGAATGACCTTCTTGATCATGCCGCGGAACGACGGAGTGTTCTCCACCACCACGGACGAGCCCGGACCGCGCAGGCCGAGGCCCTTGAGCACGCGTCGCTGCGGGTGCGGACGGCCGATCTCGCTCACGGTCTGCTGGACTTGGAGCTTGAGGCTACTCATCGCTGCACTCCGGCGGTCAAGCCGCCGCTGTGGTCGAGGGTACCCGGCACGATCGACGTGGCCGTACCGGCCTGGTTCGCCGACGCGGCCACCGGATAATCCGAGGCGACCTCGTCTATCGACTTGTCGCGCGAGCCCGCGACGGTTTCTGCCGAGCGCAGGCGCTTGAGCGCGTTCACCGTGGCGTGAACCACGTTGTACTTGTTGTTCGAGCCGAGGCACTTCGACAGAACGTCGTGGATGCCTGCGGACTCGACGACCGCGCGAACCGGGCCGCCGGCGATGACGCCGGTACCGGGGGAGGCCGGGCGGAGCAGCACGCGACCCGCGCCGAACTCGCCGATCACGTCGTGCGGAACGGTGGCGCCGACCATCGGCACCTTGAACATGTTCTTGCGGGCCTGATCGTTGCCCTTGCGGATCGCTTCGGGAACCTCATTGGCCTTGCCGAGGCCGACGCCCACGTGACCGGACTCGTCGCCGACCACGACCAGCGCGGCGAAGCTGAAGCGACGGCCGCCCTTGACGACCTTCGCCACGCGGTTGATGTGAATCACCCGCTCCTTCAGCTTCTCGTCGTCGATCTGTTGAATGCTCATGGCTTGACCTTGAATTTCAGAACTTGAGCCCGGCTTCGCGCGCGGCCTCGGCGAGGGCCTTGACGCGGCCGTGGTAGAGGTAGCCGTTGCGGTCGAAGACGACCTTCTCGACGCTCTTGGCGAGGCACATCTTGGCGATCAGGGCGCCGACCTTGCGCGCCGCGGCGGTCTTGTCGTCCGACTCGAGGGTGCCCTTGAGATCGCGCGACAGCGTGGAAGCTGCAGCCAGCGTCTTGCCGTCGCCGTCGTTGACGACCTGCGCGTAGATGTGAGTAGACGATCGGAACACGCTGAGGCGGGGGCGCTCGACGGAGCCGGAGATCTTCCGGCGAATGCGGAGTTTGCGGCGTGTGCGGCCACTGAGTGCGGTAGACGACATGACGACCTCTTACTTGCCCTTGGCCTTGGCGGCCTTGCCCGCTTTGCGCCGAATCGCTTCGCCGCGGTAACGAATGCCCTTGCCGCCGTACGGCTCCGGCGGACGAAGATCGCGGATTGAAGCCGCGACCTGGCCGAGCAGCGACTTGTCGGCGGAGGTGAGCACGAGCAGCGTGCCCTTGGAGTCCGCGGGGACGTTGCCGCTGACGCCGGGCGGCAGCTCGACCTGGGTCGGGTGCGAGAAGCCGAGCGCGAGGCTCACGGTCTGGCCCTTGACCTCGCAGCGATAACCGGTGCCGACGAGCTCGAGCAGGCGCTCGTAGCCCTCTGCCACGCCCTTGACCTTGCTCTGCAGGAGCGCACGGCCGAGGCCCTGGTAGCGAGCCGCGTCGCGGCCCGGCGCCGAGCTCTCGAGCAACAGCTTGTCGCCGTCCTTCTTGAGCTGCACGGTCGGCGGCAGCTCGAGCGACAACTTGCCCTTCGGGCCCTGGATGTCGAGCTTGCTGCCGCTGACGTTGACGGTGACACCCTTCGGCAAGGCCACGGGGCGCTTGCCGACGCGCGATTGCTTGCGCGCTTCGACGACTGCTTCGGCCATCACCACACCTCGCAAAGCAGCTCGCCACCGACCTTGCGGCGACGCGCCTCTTTGTCCGTCATCAGCCCGTGCGACGTGCTCAGGATCGACACGCCCAGGCCGCTCAGAACGCGCGGGATCTGGTCGTGGCGAACGTACACGCGGCGGCCGGCGCGCGACACGCGGCGCATGCCGCGGAAGGCGCTCTCGCGCTCGTTCGAGTACTTGAGGACGATGGTCAGCATCTGGTGCTTGCCCTCGCCCCACTCCTCGGTACGAACGTCCGCGACGTAGCCCTCTGCCTTGAGCAGCTGGGCGATGCTCGTCTTCAGCTTGCTGGAGGGCAAGCGAGTGAGCTCGTGCCTCGCCAACGCAGCGTTGCGAAGGCGGGCCAACATGTCGGAAATCGGGTCGCTCACCATGGCTCTCACCAGCTCGCTTTGGTCACACCCGGGAGCTCACCGCGCAGCGCCATCAAGCGCAGGCACACGCGGCACAGCCCGAAGTCACGGTAGAAGGCACGCGCCCTGCCGCAGGCGCGGCAACGGCTCACGTGACGGGTCTTGAACTTGGGGGGGCGATTCAACTTCGCCCACTGAGAAGCACGCGCCATGGCTCAGCTCCTGAACGGCATTCCGAGCGCACCGAGAAGCTCCTTCGCTTCCTCGTCGCGCTCCGCGGTAGTGACGAACGTGATGTTCATGCCTTTGATCTTCTCGACCTTGTCGAAATCGATCTCGGGAAACACGATCTGCTCCTTGAGGCCGAGCGTGTAGTTCCCGGACCCGTCGAACCCGCGCGGGCTCACGCCGCGGAAGTCGCGCACGCGCGGCAGCGCGAGCGTGACCAGGCGGTCGAGGAACTCCCACATCCGTTCGCGGCGCAGCGTGACCTTGACGCCGATCGGCATCCCCTCGCGCAGCTTGAAGGTCGCGATCGACTTCTTGGCGCGGGTGACGACCGGCTTCTGGCCGACGATCGCGGTCAATTCGGCCACGGCGGCGTCGATCAGCTTCGGGTTCCCGACGGCTTCGCCGAGGCCCATGTTCAGCACGATCGCGCGCAGGCGCGGCACCTGCATCGGGTTCTTGTACCCGAAGCGCTTCATCAGGCCCGGGGTGACGTCGGTCTTGTACCGGGTCCGAAGACGCGGTTCGACGGCTTCTGCTTCGGCCATCTCGCTCAACCTTTCTCCGCAACGGCGGAGAGCACGGCGCCGCTCTTGGCGAGCCGCGACTTCTTCTCGCCTTCGATCTTGACCTTCACCCGCGTCGGCTTGTTGCTCTGGGGATCGATCAACATCAGCTTGGACAGCGCGATCGGCGCCTCGACCTCGAGGATGCCGCCCGGGCGCTGCTGGGTCGGCTTCACGTGGCGCTTGACGCGACGCACGCCTTCCACGACCGCGAGACCGCGATCCTTCAGCACGCGCGAGACCTTGCCGCGCTTGCCCTTGTCCTCGCCGCGGATCACGACGACCTCGTCACCGGTACGGATGCGGTTCATCACAGCACCTCCGGGGCGAGCGAGATGATCTTCATGAACTTCTTGGCGCGAAGCTCGCGGGCGACGGGGCCGAAGATACGCGTGCCGACGGGCTCGGACTGCGCGTTGATCAGGACGGCGCTGTTGTCGTCGAAGCGGATGTAGCTGCCGTCGTTGCGGCGGTACTCACGCTTGGTGCGGACCACGACGGCCTTGGCCGTGTCGCCCTTCTTGACCTTGCTGCCCGGCAGAGCTTCCTTGACGGCGACGACGATCACGTCGCCCAGCGCGGCGTAACGGCGGCGGGAGCCACCGAGCACCTTGATGCACTGCACGCGCTTGGCGCCGGAGTTGTCGGCCACTTCCAGGACGGATTGCATCTGAATCATTGCATTGCTCCGTCGGAATCAGGAAGAGAGCTCGGACGCGGGGCGTTCGAGGAGACGTGCCACGGCCCAGCGCTTGTTGCGCGAGATCGGGCGGTGCTCGACGATCTCCACGCGATCGCCGGTCTTGTATTCGTTCTTCTCGTCGTGAGCGTGGTAGCGCTTCCGCACTCGCACGTACTTTTTGTACATCGGGTCGCGCTTGAAGCGGACGACCTCGACCACGACCGTCTTGTCCATCTTGTCGCTCCGCACGCGCCCGATCAGGCGGCGGCGGTACGGGGCGTGTTCTTCGGCGCTGCTCACGACTTGGCTCCCTGGCTCGCTTCGAGCTCTCGACCGCGCAGGATCGTCTCGATCCGTGCGACGTCGCGCTTGGTCTTCTGGATCAGGCTCGTGTCCTCGAGCTGATCGGTCCAGACCTTCATCCGGTAGGAAAACAGGTCCTTCATCATCGAGGCCTTGAGCGTGGCAAGATCCTCGGTCGAACGTTCACGCAAGTCTTTGGCCTTCATTCGACGTAACCTCGCGTGAGAAATCGGGTTTCGATCGGGAGCTTGGAGGCTGCGAGCTTGAACGCCTGACGCGCCTCGGCTTCGGGCACGCCCGCGATCTCGAACAGCACGCGACCGGGCTTGACCACGGCCACCCAACCTTCGACGGAGCCCTTGCCGCTGCCCATGCGGACCTCGAGCGGCTTCTTGGTGATCGGCTTGTCGGGGAACACGCGGATCCAGAGCTTGCCGGCGCGCTTCACGTGGCGCTGAATCGCCATACGGCCGGCCTCGATCTGACGCGAGGTGATGAAGCTGCGGGCCGTAGCCTGCAGCGCGAAGTCGCCGAAGGACACGTCGGAGCCCTTCCAGGCGATGCCGCGGTTCTTGCCCTTCTGCTGCTTACGGAACTTGGTGCGCTTGGGTGACAGCATGGCTCACTCCGGGATGCGGCGCGCCTTGCGCTGCAGCACTTCGCCCTTGAAGATCCAGACCTTGACGCCGATGACGCCGTAGGTGGTGCGCGCCTCGGCCAGGCCGAAGTCCACGTCCGCGCGCAGGGTGTGCAGGGGCACGCGACCCTCGCGGTAGGTCTCGACGCGGCCCATCTCGGCGCCGCCGAGGCGACCCGCGCAGCGCACGCGCACGCCCTTGGCGCCGAACTTCATGGCCGTGGTCAGCGCCTTCTTCATGGCGCGACGGAAGGCGATGCGGCGCTCGAGCTGGGTCGCGATGTTCTCGGCCACGAGCTGCGCGTTGGTCTCGGCCTTGCGCACCTCCTGCACGTCGATGAACACCTCGTTGTGGGTGAACGACTGCACGCCGGGGAACCTGGTCTCACCCTTGGCTGCGGAGTCGAGGTTGCCGGTCTTGAGCACCTCGATGCCCTTGCCGCCCTTGCCGATCACCATGCCCGGCCGCGCCGTGTACACGATGACCTTGGCCTTGTTGGCGGCGCGCTCGACCTCGACGCTCGCGACGTTGGCGTTGTACAGGTAGTCCTTCACGGCCCGCTTGATGCGGATGTCTTCGTGAAGCCACAGCGTGTACTGCTTGTCCTCGTACCACTTGCTCGTCCACGTCTTGATGACGCCGAGACGAAAGCCATAGGGATGAGTTTTCTGTCCCATTATCTTTAGCCGTGTTGGGGTTAGCGCTGATCGAGCTCGATCAGGATGTGACTCACGCCCTTGGTGATTTGCGTAGCGCGCCCCTGAGCGCGCGGGCGCCAGCGGCGAAGATGCGCGTTCGACGCCTTGTCGACCGCAGCCTTGCTGATGAACAAGGAGTCGGTGTCGACGCCGGGCTTCTTCTGCTTGGCGTTGGCGACGGCGCTCGCGATCAGCTTCTTGACGAAGGGAGCGCCGCTCTTGAACGTGAAGTCCAGAAGCTGCAGGGCTTCGGAGGCGTCACGGCCGCGCACCAGGTTGACGATCATCCTGGCCTTGCGCGGACTAATCCTTTGAAATCGTGCAGTTGCAGAAGCGATCATGCGACAGTTTCCTCGTGAGACCCGTCGTCCCCCCGGGGCGCGGGAGGCCGGCGCCCCGTCATCCGCCCGGAGAGGCGGCTGGCAAAGCCGAAAGTTCCCAGCGGAAACCTCGGCCTGCGAAGGGGACCGGCCTATTAGCAAAGCACCGGGGCCCAGGCAAGCGATCACCCGCAAAGATCGTTCCCGACCTCCTCCAAATGGGAGGTTGGCTGAACAGTCGTTCCCCGATCCGGCTCTCGAGCGCTTCTCGGTCTATCGTTCCGCCGGTGTCCGAGCACAGCCAGCTGCCGTCGGAGTGCGTCCTCCCCATGTTCCCGCTGCCCGGCTTCACGCTGTTTCCGGGTACCCGCGTGCCGCTGCATGTTTTCGAGCCGCGCTACCGGCAGCTCGTGGCGGACGTCCTCGACAAGGATCGGCTGCTCGCGCTCCCGCAGCTCAAGCCTGGCTACGAGCCGGCATACTACGGACACCCCGAGGTGTTCGCGATCTGCGGCGCGGGCCGGATCGTCGAACACGTGGAGTTGCCCGACGGCCGCTACAACGTGCTGGTCGAGGGCATCGGCCGCGTGAGGCTGATCGAAGAGGCGTCGGTGCCGACCGCGTACCGCAGCGCCCGCTTCGAACGCCTCGACGAGCACAGCGGTTCGCCGGCGCTGGTCGTGAGCGCGCTCTCGACCGAGCTTCAGGCGCTGTGCGGCCGGCTCGAGAAGAAGCTGCCGGCGCTCTCGTCCGTGCAGGCCATCTTCAAAGAGACGAACACCGCCGGGCGCCTCGCCGATCGCGTCGCGGCCGCGCTCGTGGCCGACCCCGCCGAGCGTCAGAGCTTGCTCGACGAGCTCGACCCCGCCGTGCGACTCGAAAGACTGATCGCGCACCTGTACGAGGTGTCGAGTGCGTTGCCCGGGGGAAAGTCGGAGCGGGAGTTGAATTAGCCGGAACAAGGCTGGAGCGCGAACACCAGATAGCGCTCCTCGCGCGAGAGCAGCACCAGGTCCTCGTGCTCGATCAGGACGTCCTCGTGCTCGCGCACGTTCCGCATGTTCGTGTACACGAGGTAGATCTCCCGGCGTGATGAGCGGGCGGACTCCCCGAGCCGCTCGAGCACGGCCCGCATCGTGTCGTCGTCGAACGGGTTGAAAAAGAAGCAGACCAGCGGCTTGTTCGGCGGCTCGAAGCGCAGCGCGTCGGCGCAGATCGAGCGGAGCTGGTAGCAGCGCTGCTCTCGCCCGCGATAACGCTCGATGTTTCGCTCGGCGATCCGCTGGAGCTCCGGCGAGTACTCGATGCCGATGATCTCTTCGAACGGGTAGTCCGACGCGAGCAACAGCGCCTTGCCCTTGCCGGAGCCGTAGTCCACGAAGGTGAACCGCTCGCAGTCGAGCCCGAGCGCCGCGAGCGCCTGGTGGAACACGTCGGCCCAGACCGGCCTGTACCTGCCGTTTCCGCGCGCCACGTCGCCGGCGGCGATCCCCAGATTTTGGAGCAGCTCTTCTCCGGCGGTCTCGGTGCCGTAGTACGCATCGAAGGCTCGATCGGCGGCTTCCTGGCGCGGCAACTCCCGCGCCCAACGCCGGACGCGAGGGCTGAACCGCCAGTACGCCGCGTCCGACGCCAGCCGCTCTACGGCGACCACGCCGCCCTCGCGGTAGGCATTCTTCGCCGCACGCAACGCCTGCGCGGCGCGAGTGAACAAATGCCGAACGTCACGCCGCGATTCGTTCGCGCTCCGCCCCGTCGCCACAGCGGCCATGCAAACGATCGTAGTCGGCTGTCTAGCGGCGCCAGAGCCGCATTTTGTCGCACGAAGGCTGGGTGAATTTCAGCGCTGGGCTCAGATCCCGAGGTATTCGCGCAGCCCGTCGTAGACGGCAAAGTCGGCCTGCCTGGCTGTGCCCGTGTTGCCCTGCCAGTTGAACAGGGCATCGCCCCATTCGCCGCTGCGCGTGGGCTCCCAGAAGAAGGTGCCGAGGCCGCGGCCGTTCGGCAGATCCTTCATGATGCGGTTGGCCTGCTCGCGCTCCGGATTGTACTCGGCGATCGCGAACTTCAAGTCCGGGTAGCGGCTGGCGAGATCGGTGAACGTGGCCTTCCAGACCGAGGGCTCACCCTGGAAAGCGACGTAGCAAGACAAGCCGAGCACGTCGAAATCGACGTCGCGCGCGAGCGCGCTGTCGACCCAGCGCCGCACGCCGTTCAGGTCGTCGGTGTTCTCGATGTGGAGCATGATCTGGATGCCGGCGTCGACCTCGCGCACGCCTTCGATGCCCGCCTTGAGCAGCGCGGCCAGGTCGTCCCAATTACCGGTCCCGCCGCCCACGGGCGCGCGATCCGGGTTGTTCCCCCAGCAATCGGTGTTGGCGCCGGGCACGTGAATCAACATGCCGGGCGTGATTTCATTTCCGATCTGGACCATGTCGGGCCGCGCGCCGGCCGCGACAGCGGTCGCGATCACGTCTTTCGTGTAGGACTTCACGAGCGCGGCGAGCTCGCCGACGTTCGACGCCCCGCGCCAGGGGTCGGGGATGATCTGGTTGCCGGGGTCCGCCCAGGTGTCGCTGTAGTGGAAGTCGAGCAAGAACCCCATGCCCGCGTCCTTGGCTTGCTTGCCGAAGGCGACGACGTGCGCTTTGTCGCCGAAGGGCTCGTCGAAGCCGCTGCAGCCGTTCTCTTTCGAGGAATACCCGTAGGGGGCGCCGGGATCGACGAAGGTCTTCAAGCGGATGTAGTTGAAGCCGTGGTTTTTCAGGAGCTCGAAGATGGTCTTGGTTTGACCGTCCGTGTCCTTGAAGGTGGCCTTTCCTTCCTGAACGCTGGAGATGTCGGCGCCGAGAATGAAGGCGGGGGCGAACACGCCTCCCCCGCTGCCGCCGTTCGTCGCGCCACCGGTAACGCTGGCCGATCCGGCGCTGCCCGCACTCCCGCCGGAAGCTTTGCCACCGCTCGCTGTCGCGCCACCGCTCGTTGTCGCACCCGCCACGGCTGCCGAACCGCCGGTCTCGCTCGCCGCGCCACCGCTGCTCGCGGGGCTGCCGCCGGTCGCCGCGCTCCCGCCGGTCACTGACGCTCCGCCGGAGAGGCTGGCTCCGCCAGTCGGAGTTGCTCCGCCGCTGCTCGTGAGGGCGCCCCCGTTCGCCGTGCTCGCGGCACCGCCGCTCCCGTTGCTCCCGCCAGTGCTGGGTCGGTTCGGCTCGGAGCCGCTCTCCTGGCTCGAGCAATTGGCGATCAGCGCAGCGAACAAGGTCGCCGCGACCCACGAGCGCGCGGTTTGGTTGAATGGTGAACGGGTCATGCGACGGAGCAGCCTCGCCTTCTCGAATCATGCACCTACACGACCCGATCCAAGCTCGGAACTATTCGAAACGGCCGAAAAACCACGGCCAGATCGGCTCACCTGGGCGCCGGCGCTGGAAACGTGCTGCTGGAGCGGCCGGCCCTCACGAGCGCGTCGCAGTCGAATTGCGAGACCTGCCGGCTCGAGCCCTGACGCTTCCGTCGATCGTGCGACACTCGAAGCTCGCATGCCCGCACGGACCTTCCGCGCGCGAGCGAAGAGCTCGCTCCTCCCCGCAATCTTCTTGACGTTGGCCCCCGCAATCGGCTGGGCGCGTTCCAACGGGGTCGCCGCCAACGGCTGCGAGGGCTGCCACGCCGCAGCGCCGAACACCAAGATCACGTTCACGCCCGAGCCCGAGCGCTTCGAGCCCGGCGCGGTCGTGACCTTTCGAGTGACGATCGAGCATGCCGGACTCTCGACCGCGGGGCTGTTCGTGCCCACGCCGGACATCGGGCAGCTGCGGACGATCGAGGGTGAAGGGCTGAAGCTCACGAGCGACGGCTTCTTGCACTCGGCGCCCAAGGCCGGGACCAACGGCAGCGTGAGCTTTCGCTTCGGCTGGCAAGCGCCGTCCGAGCCGGGAGCCGTGCATTTCGAAGCCTACGCGGTAGCCGCCAACAACGACCGTCGCTCGTCCGGCGACACTCCCGGATTCACCCGTTACGCTCGGGCGTTCGGCTGCGAGGCGCGCACCTACTTCTTCGACGCGGATCGCGACGGCTTCGGCTCGCTCGACTACCCGACGACCGAGGGCTGCGCGGACGAAGCGCCCGCGGGCTACTCCCTCACGAGCGACGACTGCGACGACACCTTCGATTACATCCATCCCGGCGCGCCCGAGCGCTGCAACGAGAAGGACGATAACTGCAACCAGGTCATCGACGAAGACGCCGATCCGGTCGAGCTCTGGCCCGACGCCGACGGGGACGGCTACGCCGCTTTCTCCGGTGAATCCGTGATCGGCTGCGTTCCGCTCGAGGGCTACGCAGCCGATCGCAACGACTGCGACGACGACGATCCGACGCGCCACCCGAACGCCGTCGAAGTCTGCAACCTCGTGGACGACGACTGCGACGGTCGCGCAGACGAGCGAGTGCGCCCCCAGTGCGGCGAGGGCTGGTGCCTGCGCGACAGCGTCACCTGCAACGAATCGAGCTGCACACCCGGCACACCCCTCCCGGAAACCTGCAATCTCCTCGACGACGATTGCGACGGCGACGTCGACGAAGACTCGTGCGGCCCCTCCGCGCAGTGCGTCGACGGTGCCTGCATGAGCAGCGGCTCCCCGGAGCCCCCACCCCCGACCACGCCGCCGAACCCGAGCTCGACCGGCGGCACCGCGTCGGCCCCGCCTTCTCCACCCAACTCGAGCTCCGGCGGCTCGCCCTCGGCCCCGCCCGCGTTCCCGGGGCCGAGCTCAGGCGGAAGTCCGGCTCCTGCTCCTGCTCCTTCTCCGACGTCATCCGGATCCCGCGGCTGCGCGTTCTCCCCGACGCGCTTCGACGCTTCGTCCCTGTTCCCCTTGCTCGCGCTCGCCCTGCTGCTGCTGCGTCGCCGTCAGGGCTCGCCCGCGTAACGCTCCAACAGGTACTCGCCGATCAGCTGAACGAGCTGACGCTGCGTCCAGAGCGGGGTGAAGGTGTGATCGGGGCCTTCCAGCACCTGCATGCGGAACGAGCGGCTGCCGGCCATCGCCTCCGCCCCGGAGCCGAGGTGCCCCTCGATCACGTCGATTCCGCCGTCGTCCGAGCCGTAGAGCGCGAGCACGCCCGTGCCTCGCTCGTCCAGCAACCGGAAGCCGCGCTCCACGTCGGTGGCCTCGACGAGGGTGCCGGTGAAGCGCGCGGCCACCGACTTCGCCTCGCGGTACAGCCGCTTCTTGGTGCGTAGCGCGAGCTGCCCGGCGATGCCTCGCACGTTGACGTCTCCCCGCGCCAGCCGCTTCCAGGTGTCGAGCTTCAGCGCCGCGCGCTTGTAAAAGGTCGTCGATTTGTGGGTACTGCGCGTGCGGATCTCGAGTGAATCGCCCTCCGTCCAGTGGAACGTGAGCAGGTTGATCATCACGACGTCCGACACGCGCGAATCGAGGATTGCGCTGTGGTAGGCGACGTAGGCGCCCGAGCACAACCCGAGCAGCACCACGTGCTCGGCACCGCGGGCGATCATGAAGTCGATCGCCACCCGCGCGTCGTGGAACATGTGCTTCGAGTACACCTCGTTCTCGCGCTTGCCTGCAGCGATCGGGCTGTCGCCGATCCCGGAGAAATCCAGGCGCAGCACGCTGAACCCCTGCGCCGACCAGGCCCGCGCCATCTGCACGTAGAGGCGGTTCGAGCCCACGTGGTGGTTGGCCCCGATGTTGAAGAGCAGCACGGCGGTAGGCTCCGGCAGCTCCGCCGACACGGGCTCGCTCAAGATGCCGAACAGACCGTGGAAGTGCACGGCCTCCTCGCGGATGCCGCCGCCCAGGATCGCGATACGGCTGTTGAGCTGCGCCGGCTCGCCGCGGCGTAGACTCAGCGGCCCCGGCGCGTCCCCCCGTAACTGCGCCGTGCGCAACGACCAGGTCGGCGTCTCTTCGCGCATCGGCGGCGGACGCAGCGAGACCGTGGGCGTCTCCTCCTCAGGCGGCGGCGACAGCGGGCTGGACCAGGGAACCTCCTCTCCGGACGGGGGCGGAGAATTCTCGCGCTCCTCCTCGTAGGGAACCGGCGGGCGGCCGGAGAAGCGCTCCCCGTCCGAAGCCGGCGTTTGGCCCGAGAACTGGCCGTACGGGGTGGGGCTCGACCAGGCGGGAGCCTCCTCGCGTGGGAGCGACGCGGGTTTTCCGGTCGCAGGCGGGTGGAGCTCGTCGATGAAGGACAGGATCGCGTCGGCGACCGCCTGAGGCAGCCTCGACTTGACCGGATCTTCCGGCACGAACTCGGCGTAGCCCGGCGCCTTCGAAACCACGACCTCGGCACCACTCTCGGTCAAGAGCGGAGCGAGCTTGGCTTCACCACTCGGCAGATCGTCGCGAGCGATCAGCAGCACGTGGCGCGCGGGTGGATGCACCAGGCCGTCGTACTTGAGCCCGGAGATCGCCTCGCGCGTGGCCTGGTCGAGCGGAAAGCCGACGACCGCGGGCTCTGGCGTAGCGGGCGCGAACGGGAGCTGGGATTGCTTGAGCATCTGCAGCGCCTGCACCTCGCGCACCCAGACGCGACCCGAGGCCGGCGGCGCGAACAGGATCAACCCGTCCGCGGGGTTGTCGACCGCCTCGCTCAGCGCCAAGAGCGCGCCGAGACGCAGGCCGAACACGAACGTGGAGCCCGCGCCGCACAAGCGCAAGAGCCGCTCGCGTGCCAGGCGAATGCTACGTATCCAGGCCGGAACTCGGTCCGGATCGTGCGCGTCGCCGGCGGAGTCTCCGGTGCCATCGTAGTCGAAACGCAACACCGCGATGCCGCTAGCGGCGAAACGCCTCGCGAGGTGCACGTAGCCGCGATGCACGGACATCGCTTCGTGCCCGAACGGGCTGCACATGACGAGCGCCGCGCGGGGCGTCGCGCCGCGCGCCGGATGATACCAGCCGAACAGCGGGCGATCCGTCGGACCGAACCACAACGGCCGCGCCCGGCCAAGGCCCAGAAACGAGTCCGCAGCGCCGACATCCACGGGGGCAGCTGGTGAGATTGTCCCCGTGCCTTCAGACATTCGACGTCCATGGTAATGCTCGACAGGCGGTGCACCGTCAATGCGATCCATTCAAAAAATCGTTCGCTACCGGGTGGGTGACGGCGGGCCGCAGATCGTGCTTTTGCACGGCTTTGCCGGCGGAGCGGAGGACCTTTCGGCGTTCGCAAAATCGATGGGAATAGACGGAGAGTTCTTCTTTCCCGAAGCTCCGCTAGCGCTCGATCGCGCGGGAGCCGATGAGCTCGGCGGGCACACGTGGTGGCCATCGGACGGCGCGTCGCGCGCTCTGGCCCTGGCCTCGGGTCAACCGAGGGATCTGTCGAGCTTCGAACCAACGGGGCTCGAAGAGGCGCGCGTGACGCTGAGCGAATTCCTCGAAACAATCCGCGCCGATTCGGGACGAACGCCGCTCGTGCTCGGCGGCTTCTCGCAGGGCGCGATGCTGGCCTTCGACTATGCGTTGCACAGCGCTCGAGAGCTCGCGGCGCTGGTGATGCTCTCCGGCTGCCGCATCGCCGAGCGGAAATGGAACCCGCTGCTCGAAAAACGTCGCGGCCAGCGCGCCTTCATCAGCCACGGCCGCGCCGATCCGGACCTGTCTTTCTCGGCCACCGAGCGCTTCAAGGACGACCTGACGAGCGCGGGTTGGCTGGTAGATTTCTTGGCTTTCGACGGCGGGCACGGCACCCCGGTGCAGGCCGTTCGCGGACTGAAGAAGTTCTTACGAGCCCTGGCTTGAAGCCTGGACGCGCACGGGCGCGCGGGAGTTTAGCGGCTGAACCACTCCCTTGAGCGGAACGCCCGCGCGACCTCGAACGAGCACGCGCCGTTCCACGCCCGGGTATAGGTGAAAATACGAGTCCTCCGGCTCGAAGCCCGGCAGCTCGAGCGACACCCAGTGAGCAGCGCGGTTGGCCGTGAGCGAGAGCGAGTGGACGCCCGCTTCGAGCTCGCTGGCGACAGCGCGGAGCTCGAGCTCGTCGTCGTACCCGGACGGCAGGCGCTGTGGGAAATACGACCAGCTCCCGAGCTCTTCGCCGCTCGCCGAATCGGTCATGCGGGCCACGGCCAGATCGTGGCTCGGCGGTCCGAAGCGGTACGCGTACGTCGTGTCGAGAAAGCGCTCGAGCAAGCGTGCCGCGGGGATCTCGATCGCGCTCTGCCCCGGGAGCAAGACACCCGCGAGCTTGCCGTCCGCAACCTGCGTCTTTCCCCCGCGTAGCAGCGAAAATTCGAGAGCGACCGTGCGATCGCGTGGCGTGTCGTTGACGAGCTGCAAATAGAGCCCATTCAGCCCCTCGTCGGACAGGAACAGAGCGAGCGGCTGCATGGCGCGGCGCACGAAGTAGTAGGCGGCTTTCGGCTCACCGAGCGCATCGACGATCCCCCAGCCCGCGCCCGGCCACAGATCCTTGAAGAACCAGATCAGCGCACCGCGACAGGTCGAGCCTCGACGGCGCCACTCCGCGAGCGTGGTTGCCATCACCTCGCCGCTCGTCACGCGACCCAGCGCGAGCGCGCGAGTGGGATCGCTCGAGCGCTGGGCGACGACGTCCACACCGAACAGCAGTTGGGTGTAGTGATCGCGCACGTCGTCGAAGTCCCAGCCGGCGCCGCCGTCGCGCGGCACGCGAGCCTTCCAGTGTGGATCGTGGAAGGGAGCCTGGCCGCTGGGCAAGACCCGCTCGAGCGTGGCGTCGCTCGGGATGTTCGCGAACGCGAGGCACTCGCTCGCGAACAGCACCCGGGCCCGCCGCGCGTCCTCCAGCGGCCTCAGGTAGGCACCGACGCCGTAATAGTGCGAAACGCGCGAGTCGACCTGAAACGGCAGCGCCCCGCCGCTGGGGGTAGACGGCAAGTACGGCACGTCAGCGCGGCGCTCGCGGCTGACTTCTCGCAGCACGTCCTCGAACAGCGGCTGCTTGCCGAGCTCCGCCGGCAGACCGAGCATCGCCGCTTGCTGTTCGACCTCGCTGTTGCCGCACAGGAGCCCGATGCAGGCGTTGGTCTCGGTGCGCGACAAGAACTGCTCGGCCTCTCGCCGCACGCTCGCCACGAACTCCGCGTCGTCGTGCGGATAGTCGAAGTTGGCGAACATGTAATCCTGCCAGACCAGGATCCCCGCCGCGTCGCAGGCGTCGTAGAACGCGCCGGATTCGTAACACATGGTGCCGCCGACGCGCAGCACGTTCATCCCGGCGCGGCGCGCGAGCTCGAGGGCACGCCTCGGCGCACTGTCACTCCCAAGTGTTACGATGTCGTCGTTGGTCCAGCAGGCGCCCCGGCAGAACAGCTCGACGCCATTGACCTTCAAGGCGAAGCGCTGGTCGTCGTCGAGCGCCTCGATCGAGCGAAAGCCGACCGCGCCGAAATCGACGTCGATCGTCCCGTGCTCGGTCTCGAGCAGCACGCGCGCACGATACAGCGGGCTCCTACCGTGCGTGTGCGGCCACCACGGCTCGGCGCCCGGCACCGAGAGCACGCCGTGGAAGCGCCCCTCCGGGCTGCGGGTCAAGGGCGTGCTCGCGTCGCCGACCGCGAGCCGTGCGCTCCTGACGCTGCCAGAGACGTCGAACCCGGCGCGCACGATCGGCTTGCCCTGCTCGAGACCCGCCCGCAGCGACGCCCTCTCGAGAAACGCCCCGCGCCTGCGCTCGAGCCGGATCCCGCGGTACGGGCCGACCGCAACCACCCGGGGAGTGAACGCCGGGATCCGTCCGAGCAAGCTGGTCCGGAACCAGCGTAGCTGCGCCTGCTCCACGAGCCGCGTGCGGTAACGCGGCCGCGGCCGGCGCTTCGCGAGCGATGCCTTCAGCGACGAGAACCGCAGGTACAGCCGGTTCTCCTCTCCCACGAGCGCCGTCACGTCGAGCTCGTGCGCATGAAACATGTTGTCGGAGCTCAGGATCTTGGTCCCGTTCAGGAACACCTCGGCGAGCGTGGCGAGCCCGTCCAGGCACAGCCAGAGCGACTCTCCAGCTCTGGCGGGGGTGCTCGCGAAGCGCGTTCGGAACCAGAACTCCGGCTCGTCGAGGTCCCGCAGCCGCTCGAAGTCCCAGAGCCCTGCATCGGACAGCGCGCCGGCGACCGTGCCTGGAACCGCCGCCGGCAAGAACCTCGGTGAAAGCGCCTCGAGCTCTTCGGGCGTGGCCGGCGCGACCTGCGGCTCGAGCTCGCACAGCTCCCAACCCGAGCTCAGAGCCTCGACGCTCTGGTTGGACGCGGCGCGGACCTTGGCCATCGCCCGACGCTACGCTCGCAGAAGCTCGCCGAGCGACGCGATGCCCTGCTCCCACGACCCGGCGAGCTCGCGGAAGGTCTCCGAAAAGTCGAACGGCTTCTTCGAGTTGACGGCGCGCGCGCCCTTCAGAATCATCGCCTTCGAGCCGAGCGAAATCGCGTCGAAGTGCGCGGCCGGCGCCTCGTACGGACCGCCGAGCCAGCGCAGGTAAGAGGCCAGCAGCTCGAAATTCGACCCGCACTGCCGGATCGAGGCGAAGGCGTAAGCGTGATAGGCGTCGATGCCCTTCGCTCGCAGCTCCTCGATGTCGCGCGGGAACTGCTCGCCATGGCGCTCGAGCGGGTTTTGCGCGGGCCTTCGTGCGAACCAGGTCGAAAGCAATCGTTCCGAGCGCGCCGCGAGCTCGGCTCGCTCGAGCCGCTCGACCCGGTCGAACTTGGCGAGCTCGGCGAACAAGGGCAAAAACGTCGGATCCGGCTCGGCCTCGAGCCGAAACAGCTTCACGAAGTCGTCACCCGAGAGCTGATAGTACCCGGCGTTGTGGAAGTAACGGAGCTCCCGGCGCTCGACGTCGATGCTCTCGATCGCGATCGTGCTCTTGGTGTGGTGCGCGTGGTAGTCCGTACCCTGGGTGTCGGGCATGAAGTACGCATCGGCTTCCGTGAACACGAGCCGCCCGCGCGCTGCGTGATACAGCGAGTGCTCGAGGATCGGCTTGTAGACGTTGAGCTCCTGAACCGAGACCCCGTAGAGCTCCTGGATCTCGCCGTGCGGCGGCTTGTAGAACGTCCACTGGTCGCCGTCGAAGTCGCTGGCCAGTGTGAACGGCATCAGCGCCAACGGTTCGAGGCCTGCCGCGTGCAGCGCCTCGATCCACACGTCGATGTAACAGTTCTTCTCGACCCACTGGTTGCCCTCGCCGTGCAGCGCATGGCGGGTGTACGCCGCAGGCTCGAGGCCGAAGACCGAGACCCGACTCATGGCCAGAGCAGATCGCGCACGTACTTCGGCCACTCTGCCGGCACGAAGCCGTGGGTCTTGAACAGCGCCATCACCACGCGCTCCATCCCGAAGCCGAGGCACGCGGTGTGCGCGAGCTCGCCGTCCGGCGTGTAGATGCCGAAGATTTTCCCGAAGTGGTCCTGGTGGTAGTTGAAGGAGCAGACCGCGGTCGGGTTCTCCTTCGAAATCACCGGGACCAGCACCTCGAATTTCAGCTTCTGGTCCTTCTGGTTGGCGGCCAGCATGCGCCCGCCGCGCCCGAAGAACGGATCGGCGGCCACGTCCGACGTTGCCGGGAGGCCGAGCGACAGCAAGAGCTCGAGCCCGCGCTTGTGCCAGGCGTTGCGCCACTCGAACACGGCCTCGGGCTTACCGATCCGGATGAACTCCCGGCAGCGGAACGACTGCATGCGGGTCGGCTCCGGCGACGGCTCGTGCCGGAACACCCAGTTTTGCATGTACACGAGCCGCCCCTCGTCGGGCACCGTGCCGGCGCACGCAGGGTAGACCGGGTAACAAGCGGCGGGCGCGAGCGCCACGCCGGTCATGCTCTGCGTGTCTTCCCAGTTCTCGCCTGCCTTGACCTTGGCCTGCAGCTCCTTGGCCTCTGCCTCCGTGCCCTTGAAGGAGAAGACCGTGCCCGCCAGGTGCGGGAACGAGTCCAAAAACTCGCTCTTCTCGAAGGTCTTGCGGTCGAGGATCGGCGGGAACTGCATGCGCTCCGCGCCGTCGTTCTTGGAGATGCGCGTGACCAGGTCCCCGAAGCGCTCGAGCACGTCCTCGAACACGGCGCCGCGCCCGAACGCCCCCGGCTCCGACACCGGCAGGATCAGCTTGTGGCGGACCAGCTCGTCGTACAGCGACTCGGACGAGTATTCGACGTCAGTCATCCTTGAGCACCAGCAGCATCGCCGCGTTGGTCGAGAGGATCCGATCGTTGCTCACCATCAGCGCGGCCGACATCGAGTCGCGCATGTGGATACCGATCGAGAACTTGGAGTCGTTCTTGTAACCCATGATCCCGCAGATGCCGAGGCAGCGATGCGCGATCTGGAACGCCGCCTCGGAGGTGGAGACCTTGAGGTTGTTCATCTTCACCGCGAATGCCACCGACGACAGGACGTCGATGCTCGACTCGGGGTGATTCATCAGATACTCGCACTCGCTCGCCACGTCGTGCACGTTGGCGCGCATCATCTGCAGCTGGGTCGCGACCTCGGCCAGGCGCATGGCGCTGGGCGGCGTCTGCCCGGGCTTCGACCGCGCCTGGTTGCGCACGAACGCGCGCGCCTTGGAGACGGCCGCCGTCGAGATCCCGAGCCAGCACGAGGCCCAGAGGATGTGCGAGAACGGGACCATGGTCTGGCTCGCGATGTCGGCGAACGGCGCGGGCAGGATCCGCTCCGCCGAGCCGGTCGACCTCATCTTGAACGGCGGGCTGCACGTGCCGCGCATGCCGAGCGTGTCCCAGGCGCCAGTGCGTTCGAGCGAGTAGTCCGGCTTGCTCACCAGCACCAGGGCCTGGTCGTTCGGGGTCGCATCCGGTGCAGCGCGCGCGGTCACGAGCAGGTCGTCGGCGTGCTCGCCGTAGGAAATGGTCGAGGCGTCCTTGTCGAGCTTGAAGCGATCGCCGCTCTTTTCGACGGCGCAGATGCTGGTGCGCATCTCGCCGCCGATGCCGACCTCGGACGTGACCGAGGCGATCAGGTATTGCTTTGCCGCGAGCTCCTTCAGATAGCGCTCGAAGAAGCCCACGCCGTTCGCGTGGCGCACCAGGCACGCGACCTGGATCTGATGCATCGCGAACACCATGCCGGTCGAGGCACAGTGTTGCGCGAGCGCTTCACACATCTGCGACAGCTCGATCATCCCGAGGCCGAGCCCGCCCATGGCCTTGGGCACGAACGCGGACAGGAGACGCGCTTCCTTCAGGGCGTCGAGCGCCTCGCGCGGGAAGCGGGCGTCGCGGTCCACGCTCGCGGCTTGCGGTCCCGCGACCTCACGCGCGATGCGCATGGCCGTGGCGACGTGGGGCGATTCATTGGCTTTGCTCAAGGCGACCCTCCAATCGTTTCGGACAGGGGCTTTCCGCTTCGACCCGGCGTTGCCGGGCCACCGGCGATCCTCGGTTCGGCGTTCATGCTCCCCCCGTGAGCTCCTCGATCGCGGCGCGGATGGCAGAGACGCTCTCGAAGACGTTGCGCTTCAACATTCGATCCGGAAACTCGATGTCGAACTTGCCCTCGAGCGCGAGCATCACGTTCACGCTGGCGTGTGAAGTGAGGCCGGCTTGATACAGATCGGCGTCGTCCGACAGGCCGGCGATGTCGACCGATAGCTTTCCGTGCTCCTTCAGAATCGAGCGAATGTCTTCGACCATCTGGCTCCCGCTGTGCTTGCGTGTGACCCCGCCCGAAGACCGGGAGGGAAACACATGCTATGCCGCCTCGGGGCCGTATGAAAAGTCGGACCGCGACGTGAGGGCGCCCCGACCGACGATTGTGTTTCGAGCGGAGTGCAAATCCGCTCGAGAACGGCCGGAACCGACGCGCGGATGCCCGTGCTAGTCAAATCATCGCCGTCGCATCGCTTTGCCCCGGCGCGCTGACGTCGGCGTCCCCATGTATCTCTCCGGCACCGCTCCGCAGCAGACGCTCGGGAAGCCGGGACGGATCCCACCCCTGGGTGATATCGAGCAGCCAGGCTCCGAGCGCGGTCGATCCACGGCGGCCCAGAGCCTTACAAAACACCACGGCGGCGCGCCGTAAACGACGCGCCGCCGTAGAGCTCCCGTCCGAAACGGAAGAGTGCGCTCAGCGCTTGCCGGCGGGCTTCGGCGCCGGCTTCGCACCCGCTGCCGGCGCCTTGCGGTCGCCGGCGTGCGAGTGGAAGGTGCGGGTCGGAGCGAACTCGCCGAGCTTGTGCCCGACCATGTTCTCGGTGACGAACACCGGCACGAACTTGCGGCCGTTGTGCACGGCGAACGTCACGCCCACCGCCTCGGGCAGGATCGTCGAACGGCGCGACCAGGTCTTGATCGGCTTCTTGTCCTTCGAGGCCACTGCGTCTTCGATCTTCTTCAACAGGTGGCCGTCGATGAACGGACCCTTCTTGATACTGCGAGCCATCAGCCGCCCTTCGCTTTCCGGTGCTTGACGATCATGCCGTCGGTGCGCTTGTTGTTGCGGGTCTTCAAGCCCTTGGACAGCTGGCCCCAGGGCGAGCAGGGGTGACGACCACCGCTGGTGCGGCCTTCACCACCACCCATCGGGTGATCGACGGGGTTCATCGTGACGCCGCGGTTGTGCGGGCGCTTGCCGAGCCAACGGCTACGGCCTGCCTTGCCGAGGCTGATGTTCTGGTGCTCGAGGTTCGACACCTGGCCGATGGTCGCGCGGCAGGCGACGTGCATCTTCCGCACCTCGCCGCTCGGCAACTTCACCTGCGCGTAGGTGCCGTCCTTCGCCATCAGCTGGGCCGCCGTACCGGCAGAGCGCACGAACTGGCCGCCCTTGCCCTTCTTGGCCTCGATGTTGTGAATCATCGTGCCGGCCGGGATCTCACCCAGCGGCAAGCAGTTGCCCGGGATGATGTCGCCGAAGCGGCTCGAGATCACGGTGTCGCCCTGCTTCAGGCCGTCGGGCGCCAGGATGTAGCGCTTTTCGCCGTCTGCGTAGTGCAGGAGCGCGATCCGCGCCGTGCGGTTCGGATCGTACTCGATGTGCGCGACGCGAGCCGGCACGCCGATCTTGTTGCGCTTGAAATCGATCACGCGGTAGCGGCGCTTGTGGCCGCCGCCGCGGAAACGCGCGGTGATGCGCCCGTAGTGGTTACGGCCGCCGGTCGAGGTGTGCTTCTCGAGCAGGCTCGCCTCCGGCTCGTCGCGCGTGATGTCGGCGAAGTCGGAGACGTTGTAGAAGCGGCGCGCCGCGGAAGTGGGTTTGAATGCGCGAATGCCCATTTCTTACTCCTTCGACTCGTCGAAGAACTGAATATCGTCGCCCTCGCGGAGCGTGACGATCGCCTTCTTCCAGTTGGGGCGCTTGGCGAGCGCCCGGCCCATCCGCTTCATCTTGCCGCGGTAGACCAGCGTGTTGACGTCGGTGACCTTGACCGAGAACAGCGCCTCGACCGCGTCGCGGATCTGAAGCTTGTTCGCGGTGCGATCGACCTCGAACACGACCTTGTTCTTTTCCTTGAGCCGCGCCGCCTTCTCGGTCAGGGCGATCGGCCGTTTCACGATATCCTGCGGTTTCATCGGTTCACGCCTTCGCGTCGAGGCAGCGGGCTTCGAGCGCCTTGGCGGCGGCCTTCGAAACCACGAGGTGGTTGTGGCGGAGCAAGTCGTACACGTTCACGCCCTCGGGCGGGAGGTACGAGTTGTCGGGCATGTTGCGGATGGAGAGCTTCAGGTTCTCGTTGGTGCGGTCGTCCACCACCAGCGTCTTCTTGCCGGTGTTGAGCGCGCCGAGAACGCCCTGCAGCTTCTTGGTCTTGATCTCGCCGAGGTCGATGGCATCGACCACGATCAGCCGCCCTTCCTTGACGAGCAGGCTGAGCGCCGAGCGCAGCGCGCCGACGCGCACGCGGCGCGGCGGACGGTAGCTGAAGTCCTGCGGCTTCGGCGGGTGAGCACGGCCGCCACCCACGAAGAGCGGCGCGCGGATCGAGCCGTGGCGCGCGCGCCCCGTGCCCTTCTGCTTGTAGATCTTCTTGCTCGAGCCGGCCACGGCGGCCCGCTCCTTGGCGGCGTGGGTGCCCTGGCGGCGCGAGGCCAGCTGCGCGGTGATCACCTCGTGAAACAGGTGCTGCTTCACTTCGGCGCCGAACACCTCGTCGCTGAGCTCGAGCTCGCCGACCTTCTCGCGTTTCAGATTGAAGACGTCGATTTTTGCCATCGATGACCTCAGCTCTTGATCTCGACGTCGACGCCAGCCGACAGGTCGAGCTTCATCAGGGCGTCCAACGTTTGCGGCGTCGGCTCCAGGATGTCGATCAGGCGCTTGTGCGTGCGCACCTCGAACTGCTCCCGCGACTTCTTGTCGATGTGCGGACCGCGGAGAACCGTGTAGCGCCGGATCCCCGTCGGTAGCGGGATCGGACCCGCGACGCGCGCGCCGGTGCGGCGAGCGGTCTCGACGATGTCGGTCGTGGATTTGTCGAGCAGTTGATGATCGAACGCCTTCAAGCGAATTCGAATCTTCGTTGCGTCAGCCATTTGCTGTTTCCGTCAGGCCCTTAGTGAATTCTCGATGCGGCGGAGGCGCCTACATCACTCGATGATCTTGGTGACGACGCCGGCGCCGACGGTCTTGCCGCCTTCGCGGATCGCGAAACGCATCTGCTCTTCGAGCGCCACCGTGGTGATGAGCTCGATCTCCATGGTGATGTTGTCGCCCGGCATCACCATCTTGACGCCCTCGGGCAGCATCACGTTGCCAGTCACGTCCGTCGTGCGGATGTAGAACTGCGGGCGGTAGTTGGTGAAGAACGGGGTGTGGCGG
>JAICQO010000072.1 GCA_025937835.1 Polyangiaceae bacterium | reverse complement strand
GCGGACCTCGCCGGCGCAGTGCGCGCGCTGCTCGTCGCGCCGGGCGAGAGCAGCTCGAAGATCCTGATCGTGGAGGACGACGCCGTGCAGGGCGAGTCGCTCCGCGAGCTGCTCCAGCGCGAAGACTTCGAGGTGAGCCACGTTCAGAGCGCAGAGGAGGCGCTGACGGCGATCCGCAGCGAGCAATACGGCTGCATGATCCTGGACCTCGGTCTGCCAGGGCTCGACGGGCTCGGCTTGCTGGAGGAGCTCAGAAGGGCCCCTCTGGAACGCATGCCGCGCGTGCTCGTGCACACGGGCCGCTCGCTGTCGAAGCGCGAAACCCGGGAGCTCGAGGCCTACGCCGAGGCGGTGATCGTCAAGGACGAGCGCTCGGGCGACCGGCTGCTCGACGAGGTGCGGCTGTTCGTCCACCAGGTGCACGCCCCGGCGCCTGCCCAGCGCCGCCCGAGCGAGCGCCCGCGACCGGGTACGGATGTCTCACTCGCGGGCATGAAGATCCTGGTGGCCGAGGACGACATGCGCACCGTGTATGCGCTTTCGGCGTTGCTGCGGGGCAGGGGTGCCTCGGTGCTGGTCGCCGACACCGGTAAAGAAGCGCTCGCCGTGCTGGCGGCGCACTCCGACGTCGACGGGGTGCTGATGGACATCATGATGCCGGAAATGGACGGCTACGAAGCCCTGCGCGAGCTCAGAAAGGACCCGCGGTTCCGCAGCTTGCCCGTCATCGCGTTGACGGCCCGTGCGATGAAGGGTGAGCGCGAGCGCTGCCTGGAGGCAGGCGCGACGGAGTATCTGACGAAGCCGCTCGACGCCGAACGCTTGCTGGGAGCGATAACGGCCTGGTTTCCGCGTGCCGCGAAACAATCCACTGTCTCGGCCGATTCCACAACGAGACAGGGGTGAGCGAATGGCTTCAAAATTGCCACGGCCAGCCTTTTCTCAGTCCGAGGCGCTTCGCGAGAACATCGCACACGACCGCATGAAAACGGGGGCTTGAGCGGGCTCGGCCTTGATTGGTCGGAGGCTCAGGGCAAAGCTTCGAAATCAGCCGCGGGAACTTCCTCGCTGCCTCGGGACGAAGCAGGGGAAAAACCGCGCTGGTGGAAGCGAGCATCTAGTTTGGGATCGAAGCACAGGGGAAGAGCGTGACAGTGGCCGGTGTCGACCACGAGGCGGAAACCCGCACGGGTGATGGCCTGCCGTGCGTGCTCGTGGTCGACGACGTCGAGGCCAACCTGGTCGCGATGCAGGCGTTGCTCGAGGGCATGGGGTGTGAATTCGCGCTCGCGCGTTCGGGAAACGAGGCGCTCCGCCTCTTGCTCCGCCGCGAGTTCGCTGTGATGTTGCTCGATGTGCAAATGCCGGAGATGGACGGCTACGAGGTCGCGCGCTACGCCCGGCAGAACCCGGCCACCCGTGACGTCCCGGTAATCTTCCTCACCGCGGCCAATCGCGACGAGGAGCGCGTGCTGCGCGGCTACGGCTCGGGCGCGGTGGACTTCCTGTTCAAGCCGGTGAACCCGAAGATCTTGCGTAGCAAGGTCGGCGTGTTCCTCGAGCTCTACGCCAGCCGGCGCGAGGTGCAGAAGAGCAAGCGAGAGCTCGAGCACGCCTACGACGAGCTCCAGACCGCGCAAGCACAGCTCGTACAATCGGCGAAGATGGCGTCGCTCGGCGAGCTCGTGGCCGGCGTCGCGCACGAGATCAACAATCCTCTGTCGTTCGTGACGAGCCACCTCGAGACGGTTCAGAAGTGCCTGCGCAACGTCGAAGCCGAGAGCGGGCAGACGCTGAGCCCCAGCGCCGAAGAGTCGTGGGCGCGCGCCAAGGATCGGCTGAAGGAGATGTCGACCGGGCTCGAACGCATCGCCGATCTGGTCGTGAAGCTGCGAACGTTTTCGCGGCTCGACGAGGGGGAGCGCAAGCACGCGAGCCTCAGCGAGTGCGTGGAGTCCGTGCTGACGATCCTGCGCCATCGCACCGGGCAGCGGATCCGGGTCGAGACCCGATTTCAGCCCGACGATCGCGTCGACTGTTACCCCGGCCTCTTGAACCAGGCGATCATGAACCTGGTCGCAAACGCGATCGACGCCGTCGAGGGGCCGGGCACGGTCGAGATCGCGACCGGCCTCGACGAGCAGGCCTACTCGATCCGCATCACCGACAGCGGCCCCGGCATCCCGCCGACGATCCGCGAGCGGGTGTTCGAGCCCTTCTTCACCACCAAACCCGTGGGCCTGGGCACCGGGCTCGGTCTGTCGATCACCTACGCCATCGTCCAGAAGCACGGCGGCGAGCTGACCCTAACGGACGCGCCGCGCGGCGGAACGACGGCGTTGATCCGGATCCCGTTCGAGGCTGGAAACAGGAGCTGAAGATGCAGTCACCGGCAAAGGAGCGCGTTCTCGTCGTCGATGACGAGCCCCAAGTGCTCGTCGCGCTCGAAGATCTGTTGACGGACAAGTTCGCGGTCGTAAAAACCGGTTCGGCGGAGAACGCACTCGATCTGATGTCGCGGGAGCGGGACATCGCGGTGGTGATCACCGACCAGCGCATGCCGGGCATGACCGGTGACGAGCTCTTGTCCAAGCTCGGCGACACATCGCGCGCCAAGCGCATCCTGCTCACGGGCTTCGCGGACCTGTCGGCGGTGATCCGCGCCATCAACGACGGGCAGATTTTCGCCTACGTCACCAAGCCCTGGAATCCGATGGATCTCGAGGAGAAGGTGCGGCACGCCGCCGAGCAGTACCGGCTCGGCCGCCAGCTCGACAACGAGCGGCGCTTGCTGCACGAGCTCTTGAACAACATCCCCGACGGCATCTATTTCAAGGACTCGAGCCTGCGCTTCGTGCGGGTGAACCCGGCGTGTTCGGCGCTGCTCGGCTTCGATCACGCCGAGGCGCTGGTCGGCAAGCGGCTCGGGGAGCTCGACGCGAGCGGTACGGACGTGTTCAGCGTGGAGGCGGAGGAGCGCGGCATCCTGGTGAGCGGCATGCCTGTGCGCGACGTGGTGCGGGTCTACCGCCGCGGCCGGCGCGAGCGCTGGTTCTCCGAGACCAAGGCGCCGATCCGCAACGTGATCGGCGAGGTCGTCGGCATCGTCGGCATCACGCGCGAGATCACCGAGCAGCGCAAGCTCGAGCACCAGCTGCGGCACGCGCAGAAGATGGAGGCCATCGGGCGCCTGGCGGGCAGCGTCGCGCACGACTTCAACAACCTGTTGTCGGTGATCCTGAGCTACAGCTCGCTGATCATGGCGGACCTCGGCGCGAACGATCCGATGCGCCCCGACGTCGAGGCCATCAACAAGGCCGGGACGCGCGCCGCGGATCTGACGCGGCAGCTCCTGGCATTCAGCCGAAAGCAGCTGCTCGCGCCGCGCACGCTGGACTTGAACGGCGTGCTGCGCGAGTCGGAGAGCATGCTCGGTCGGCTCCTGGGAGAAGACGTGGAGCTCGTGGTCGAGCTCGCCGGGGGGTTGCACCGCGTGCGCGCGGATCCGGGACAGATCGACCAGATCGTGATGAACCTCGCGGTCAACGCGCGCGACGCCATGCCTCACGGCGGAACCTTCCGGATCACTACCGAAAACGTCGAGCTCGACGGGTCGTTCGCGAGCGACGACCCGGATCGAGTCGGGATAGGTCCAGGGCCATACGTGATGGTCACCTTCGCGGACACCGGGCTCGGGATGGATCGCGAGACGCAGGCCAACATCTTCGAGCCGTTCTTCACGACCAAGGAGAAGGGCAAGGGGACGGGGCTCGGGCTTGCGACGGTGTTCGGAATCGTCAAGCAGAGCGGCGGTCACATCGTGGTCGAGAGCGAGCCGGGCCACGGCAGCGTGTTTCGCCTGTATTTGCCGCAAGCCGACGGCGTCGAGGACGCCCCGGAAGAAAAGCAGGCGCCGACCGAGCTGTCTGGCAGCGAGACCGTGCTCCTCACGGAAGACCAGGACGACGTGCGCGCCGCAGCGCGCGAGGTGTTACGCCGCTACGGGTACCAGGTGCTCGAAGCCCGCAACGCGGGCGAGGCGCTGCTCACCTGCGAGCGCTACCCGCAGCCGATCGACCTGCTCTTGACCGACGTGGTCATGCCGCAGATGAGCGGGCGCGAGCTCGCCGATCGCCTCTCGGGCCTGCGCCCGGAGATGAAGGTGCTGTACATGTCCGGCTACACGGACTCGGCCATCGTCAACGACGGCGAGCTCGAAGCCAACATCGCCTATTTGCCGAAACCCTGGCTGCCAGAGGCCCTGGCGCGGCGCGTCCGCGAGGTCCTGGACGACAAGAAGCCGTCCTAGTCACCTCGGCGGGGAGGGCCGGCGCGTGCCGCCCCTGAGAACGACGCCGCCTGCCTGATCGACGGGGGCGGGAGCCGTAGGCATGGACTAGGGTAGGCGGCGGAGTCGCCCCGATGGCCGCGCCCAACGCACCGTCCCTCGAGCGACCGCCGCGTTCGGCGCGGGGCGGGCGCCTGCCGTTCCTCGCCACGCTGCTCGGAGGTTCGTTCAGCCTGCGCAGCGTGCTCGGCATGTCGCCGGTGCCGCTGCCGGGCTCGCCCGAGGAGGTGCGCGACTTCTTCCAGCGACGCCTGCGGTTGAATCTATCGATCGCGGTCGGGATTTGGACGGTGCTGCTGGTCGCCGTACCGCTGGTGATTGCTCGCGACAATCACGAAGAGGTCGCGCGCTTCCTGACCCAAGCCGGCTTCCCAGCGCACATCGTGACCACGCTCTTGTTGCTGGTGACGGCGCTCTGCCTTTACCGCTTTCGGGCGTCGCTGCGCGTGTTGCAGAGCATCGACTTCGTGTCGATGATCGCGCAGTCGGTCTCGATCGCGATGTCGTTCGTGCACACGGCCGTCAAGTGGCGGCCGGAGCTGGCCGTGCTGATCGCGATGGCAGCGATCCACACGCTGCGCGCGGCGCTCGTGCCGACCACCGCCGGGCGCTCGGGGCTGCTGTGGAAGCTGGCATCGATCCCGATCCTGGTCGGCACCTATTACGCCTATCAAGACCAGCCCGAGGCCGGCTACCCCGGCGGCATGACGATGATGCTGATGGCGCTGGTCTGGTGCTTCGTCGTGGGCGTGGTCGTGACCAGCATTTCCTGGGTGATCTACGGGCTGCAGCTGCGGGTGAAGGAAGCGGCAGAGCTCGGGCAATACGAGCTCGAGCACAAGATCGGCGAGGGCGGGATGGGCATCGTGTATCGCGCCCGGCACGCGCTGCTCAGGCGCCCGACCGCGGTCAAGCTGTTGCCGCCAGAGCGCGCGGGGCTCGGCGCGATCGCGCGCTTCGAGCGCGAGGTGCGGCTGACGGCGCGCCTCAATCATCCGAACATCGTCGCGGTCTACGACTACGGTCACACGCCGGAAGGCCTGTTCTACTACGCGATGGAGTTCCTCGACGGCGTCGATCTGGAGCGGCTGGTCGAGGCGGACGGCCCGCAGCCGCCCGGCCGCGTCGTCAACGTGCTCTTGCAGATCGCGAGCGCGCTGGCCGAGGCGCACCACGTCGGGCTGATCCACCGGGACGTGAAGCCGGCCAATGTATTTCTGTGCCGCCGCGGGCTCGAGCTCGACTCGGTGAAGGTGCTCGACTTCGGCCTGGTTCGTGAGACGGCCAACGTGGACGCGACCCAGAGCACGCTCAACGTGTTGACGGGCACGCCGCTCTACATGTCACCCGAGCAGATCACCGATCCGCAGCACGTGGACGGGCGTTCGGATTTGTATGCCCTCGGCGCGGTCGCGTATTTTTTGCTCACGGGCGAGCCACCGTTCACCGGTTCCAGCGTGGTCGAGGTCTGCGGCCACCACTTGCACACGGAGCCCGTGCGTCCGTCGGAGCGGCTCGGACAGCCCTTGCCCGAAGATCTGGAAAAGCTCGTGCTCGCCTTGCTCGAGAAGAAGCCGGGGCAGCGTCCGAGCGACGCTCAGGCGCTCGTGCGCGCGCTGCGGGCTTGCGCGAGCGCCCGCGACTGGAACCACGATCGAGCCGACGAGTGGTGGCGCGAGCGCGGCACGCTGGTGATCGAGCGCGCCTCGGTTGCGTCGATCCTGCCCGGCACGGGCCAGACGCTGGCCGTGGACCTGGCGAAGCGCGCGGCGCGCAGCTGACGGCGCTCAAGCCCGATCGCCGCGCGAGGCGGGCGCTTCGAGCTCGGCGACGTAGTCGGAGAGCGAGCTCACGGCGCGCCCCAGCAAGCGCTCGTGCACGCGCTCTACCGGGTAACACGCCGTGCCGTTCGGCAGGTCGTAACGGTAAGAATGCAGGTCGTCGACTCGTTCGCGCACGTGCAGGCGCGCGCCGCGCTCCACGACCAAGACCTGACCCAGATAACCGCCGGCGAGCAGGGCGGCGCGGCGTACCCAAGCCGCGGTCGCGTCGAGCGGCGCGTCGGGGGGCGCGAGCAGATCGAGGAAGCGTTCCACGCTGTTCAGGCTGGCCTGGCTGTGATCCAGCGCCCTCCCGCTGGCGTTGCGACAGTGCAACCCCACCACCGACTCCGGCAGCGCGCGCGCCACATCGGCGAGCCGCGCCGGATTCGGCCACGGATCGGGGTCCCAGGGCGACGGCGGCGGCTGCGCGATCGGCGAGCTGTTGCCGAACGGATCGGCGCCCGGGTGCAGGCGCGTGGGCTGCGGCAGCCGCAGCGCTGCGCCGTGCACGAGGCGCTCGCGCACGAGCTGGCACGGGTGGACGCTGAGCCCGGCGGCGTGGATCGTGGCTCGAGCCGGCTCGAGCACCGCGCTCTGCCAGTCGCCACCGTAGGCCTGGCGGATGCTCTCGCCGACGTACGCGCCGCACACCACCACCAGCGGCTCGGCAGCGTAGGAACGCTCCCCGAGCAAGACGTCGATCGCGGCGGCCAGGCGCTGAATGCTGAACACCGAGCTGTCGTACGGCGCGAAGTGACGGAACACCGGCTGCTCGGTGAAGAGCGCCGCCGCAGCCCGGCCGAGCGCGCTCCAGGCATCGCTCTCGTGGGCCGCCTCCTTCTGCAGCGCTTCGCAGGCGCGTTCGACGGCGAGCAGCGCGGGGCTCGGATCGCCGCGGACCAGAGCGGCCTCGGGCTTACCCCAGATCGACTCCAGCGGCGGCGCCGACGGCAGGTGCGGCTTGGGGTGGGGCGGCGGCACCGTGGATTGCGTCAGCGAGCGCGTCAGTACGCTCGCCTCTTCCGGGTTCAGCGCGCGGAGCTCGCTGAGCGCTTGCTCGGCTTCGGCGTGCATGCCGAGCCGGATCGACGACAGCGCGACCGCGGCGAAGGCGTCGGCCTGACGCGGATCCTGGCGCAGCGCTGCCTGCGCGAGGCTCAGCGCCCGCAGCGCCGGCCCGCGCGCGGCGAGCAGGGACGCGCGGAGCGCGAGCGCCAGCGCGGTGTGCGGCCCGCTGCGCACGGGCGTCGTGGCCAGCAGCGTATCCACCTCGTGGGCGCGCGATAGGTCGCCGCTGCGCCGCATCGCGCGCACGAGCGCCCAGGCGAACGTGATGCGCGCTGCGACGTCGTCGGGCTCTACTTCGAGCGCGGCGCCGGCCTGGTCGAGCGCGGCCTCGGGCGAGCCGAGCTCGAGCAGCAAGCGCGCAGCCGCGACGCGCAGCGGCGGCGGCAGACCGCGCTCGCGCAGCAGTGGCTCGAGCTCGCGGCGCGCCCGGGCGGGATCGCCGAGCGCGAGCCGAGCGCGGCTCGAGAGCAGCGCGTAGTCGGGGCCGTGGGGCGGCGACTTTCGCGCCAGAAGGTCGAGCGCCAGCTGCGCATTGCCGGCGTCCAGCGAGAGCGCGATCTCGCCGAGCGACGGATCGGCGACCGCGTCGGGAGCGGCCGAGCGCGTCACGGGCGCCGTGTGCCGCTGATCGGTGTACGGCGGGGGCTCGGTCGGAGCGGACGAGGTCAGATCGGGGATCGGCGGGAGCGTGCTCGGCGCCGTGACCGGCGGCGGCGTCATCTCGAGCTCGAAGTCGATACCGGGTAGCACCGACGGAACCCGCCGCGCCCTCGGGCCGTCGGTCGCTCGCTGGTCGCTCCCGGACTGCTCGAGGTCCGAGGCGTCGAAGCTGGATTCGCCGGAGCGGATCGTCGGCGACGAGAAGCGCGGCACCAGCGGAGCGCGCGGGATGCCCGAGAGCTCGACGGCCTGACCGGGGCGCGCGTCGCCCGAGCTCTTTTTCGGGAACGGCGGCTGGGTCGAGCTCAGGAAGCCCTGGGGGCTCGACTCGAGCACGTCGAGCTCGGCGGCAGCCAGCATGTTCTCGGCTTGCGGAAATTCCCCGGGGTTGGTCGATAGCACCTCGCGTAGCCGCTGCGCGACCGCGGCGTTGTCGAGCCGGCCGCGCTGGTAGAGCAGCCGTGTCGAGAAGTAGGCGGAGGCTGCTTCGGCGCCGGGTTGATGACGAAGCGCTGCGAGCAGCCGCTGGGCTTCGTCGAACTCGGCGCCGTTCAGCTTGGCTTCAATGGCCCGGAGGCGGGGATCCTCGAGGGGACCTTTCCCCATCCGTGTAGGATATCTCGATTCGCGAGGTTACGGATTGGGATTGCTGGCGCAGCGGAAACCGATGCCGTGGCTCGTGGCGTTCGGATCCTGGGCGTAGCGAAAGGACGGGCGAAGCCAGCTCGCATAGCTGCCGTTCCAGGCGCCGCCCCGGATCACGCGCCGCGTGCCGGTTTCCGGACCGGTCGGATTCTTCTTGTCCTCTTTCGTGTAGTCGGCCATCCAATCGCCGACCCACTCCCAGACGTTCCCGGCGACGTCGTGGGGGCCGAACCGTGAGCGGCCTGCTGCGAAACGGCCGACCGGGGCGGTGGTCGGGTAGCCATCGTCGGCCTCGTAAAGCGGCTCGAGCGGGGTCTTGTTGGCGCGCCCCCACGCCACGCACTCGGAGCCGCAAGCGTTCAGGTGCTTCTCGGTCGGCGGCTCGTCACCCCACGGGTAGACCCGACCGTCGGGGCCGCGCGTCGCGTACTCCCACTCCGCTTCGGTCGGCAGGCGCTTGCTCTGCGCCTTGCAATAGAGGGAGGCCATCTCCCAGGTCACGCAATTGATCGGGTGGTCCTTGCGCTCTGGATCGTTGGCGGTGCAGAGCGGCGCGTAGATCTTGCGCTCGGCCGGGGTGATGTTCGGCCAGTCCACGTCGTTCGCCGCGCGCTTGCATTTGCCGACGTCCGAACAAGCTTTGTACTCGCCGGCCGTGACCTCGTAAGTGTCGATGCAATAGCTGTCGAGCGACACGTTGTGAGCGGGCTTTTCGGCCGCCATCGCGTCCTTTGCGTCCGAGCCCTGGAAGTACTGCCCGGCGGCGATCAGGTTCATCCGCTCCGGGCAGGCCGGCCCCGTGGGTTTCGCCGATTCGAGGGCGGACGGCGTGGCGACGGCCGCAGCCGCGACGCTCGGCTTCGGCTTCGGCTTCGGCTCCGTCGCCGCAGGTGTCGCGCCGCCGCGTCCGAACACGAAGAAACCGCCGAGCGCGAGCGCTGCCACGGCCGCGCCCGCGCCCACGACGGCGAGCGTGCCTCGGCCCTTGCCCTGCGCGGAGGCCTTGGTGACGGCGTCGACCGTCGTGCTCCGGTCCGGCGCGGGCGAGGCCGCGGGCATGCCGAAGTTCGGGGGCGCGACCTGTGTCGCGTCGGTGGCGCCCGTCGCACGCGACACCCGCTGGGTCGTGAAGCGGGCGCGGCGCTCGCCGCTCGCCTCTTCGAGCGCCTCCCAGAACTCGGCGACGTGCTGGTAGCGGTCGCTCGGGCGGATCGCGAACGCTCTCGAGAACACGGCCTCGACCGCGTCCGTGACCGTCGCGCCGAGCGTGCGCGGGGTCGGGCGGCGTTCGGGGTGGGCCGACGAGAACGCGAGCTGGACGACGTCGTCGCCCTCGAGCGGTGGCTTGCCGCTGAGGAGCTCGGAAGCGACGAGCGCCAGCGCGAACACGTCCGTCCAGGGCCCGGTCGCGCCGTAGCCGCGGCTGAACTGCTCGGGCGCGCCGTATTGCGGCGTGAAGCTGGTCACGCTCATGCCGGTCATGGCCAGCGCCGCGTTGAGCTGCGTGTTGTCGGCCATCAGCTTGGCAACGCCGAAATCCAGCACCTTGAGCGTGGCCGACTCCGAGTGCGGATCACCCAGGATGAACAGGTTGGCGGGCTTGATGTCGCGGTGAGCGATGCCCTTTCTGTGCGCGACATCGAGCGCCGTCGCCGCTTGCGCGAGCAGCCGCACCACCTCGTGGATGGGCCAGCCGGGGGCGCGCTCGCGCGTCTCTCTGACGAGCACGTCTTCGAGCGTGAGCCCGTCGAGCCATTCGAGGACCATGTACGGCATCCACCTGCCGTCCGGGGACGTGAACGTCCCGACGTCGCGAGCCTGAACGATCGCGGCCGTCTCGCTCGACAGATCCGTGAGCAGCGCGCCCTCCTGAATGAAGGCTTGATGGAGCTGCTCGCGCTGGTCTACCGGCGCCGAAGACAGGCCGTTGAAGAACTTGATCGCGACGGGCTTGTTCCAGATCGTGTGCAGCGCGCGGTAGACCACGGCGAAACCGCCGCTGCCGACCAGGCGCTCCACGCGGTACTTCTCGGCGATCGTCTGGCCGACGATGGATAGCGGGTCGTTGTCGTTCATGGTTGTCTCGCGGCGGACGTTTCGGGGGCCGGTTCGTGGCGGGTGCCGAGCAACACGCCGCGCTCGGAGAGATCGGCGAGCAGCCGGGCGGTGGCTTCGAGCAGCGCGGGGGTGACGTCTCCGCCTGCCGCGCGGGCCGCCCCGGTCAGGCCGGCCCCGAGGGCTGCGCCCGCGAGCCAGCGCTCGAGCAGGTCCGCGGCGAGCGGCGTGAGCTCCAGGTAGCGCACCTCGTGCTCGGGGCTCCGGTACGCGAGCAGCGTCGTGTCTTTGCGCTCGGGCGCGCTGCGATCTTCCAGCGCCTCCGGCAGGCGGTGCACCGCGTAGGCCGAGCGTGACAGCGATAGGGCCTCGATGAAGCACGGCACCTCGTCGAGCTCGAGGCTCGGGCGCGCGGCCCGCGATTCCGGCGCGGCCGCCGCCACGCGGATGTGCAGCGCTTCGTGGCGCGCAAGGTCGAGCAAGTACGGCGGGACCTCGGGATCCGAGCGCCAGTCGGTCGCACAAAAATCGAGGAACTCGCTGGTGACGTCGCGCAGGTAGTGCGACGTAGATCCGCGCTCCGCCACGAAGCGCTCGAAATACACGTCGAAGCGCGGGCCGAGCCGCGCCATCGAACGCGGGATCGCTGCCTCCAGGGCGGCCTTCAGCGTGCCGCGCACGAGCTCGCGGTAAACGAGCAGGCGCTCGAGCTCGCCCTGCTCGAGGGCGGCGCGGTCGTCGTGAGCGAGCGCGTGGCGCTCGAAGAAGGCGTGGGTGGCGGCCGGATCGGCCGGGTCGAGCTCAGGTCCGAACACGAGCTCGCTGAGCGCAGCTTCAAGCGCTCTTTGCATAGCCAGTCCGGGTCTCGCGGGCCCTCTGGTAGACGCGCTTCAGCCGCGCCACCTCCGAGAGGAGCTCCGGCAACGGCGGCACGTCGTTGTCGCGCTCGAGCAACACCGGAACGGGCCCGGTCTTGACCAGCGTGAGCTCGAGTAGCTCGTAGACGGGATCGATCACGGGCGTGCCGTGGGTGTCGATCACGAGCCCCTTCGGGCTCCGGTAATGGCCGGCGACGTGGATTTCGACCACGCGCTCGAGCGGCAGGCTGGCGATGAAGTCGCGCGGGTCCCCGCCGTGGTTCTGGGCGTTGACGTAGGCGTTGTTGACGTCGAGCACCAGGCCAATCTCGGCGCGTTCGACCACGCCGCGCACGAACTCGGCCTCCTCGAGCTCGCGCCGGCCGGGGTGCCCGTAGTAGCTGATGTTTTCGAGCGCCAGGGGCACGCCGAGCGCGTCTTGTACGCGGCGCGCGCGGTCGGCGACGCGCTCCAGGTTTTCGCGCGCGAATTTCAACGGCAAGAGGTCGTGAAACTGGCGCGAGCCCGAGCTCGACAAACACAGGTGATCGGAGTGCCACGGCGAGCCGAGGCGCGCGAGCTCACGGCGGAGCTCGGTCAGATACGACGCATCGGGCTCGGCGCTCGCGCCGATCGACAGCGTGAGCCCGTGGCACGAAAGCGGATACCGCTCGCGGACGCGCTCGAGCTGTGCGGGGTAATAGCCGCCCCTGCGCATGTAGTTTTCGGGAGAGACCTCGAAGAAGTCGACGTCGAGCTTGGGCCCGTCCACGACCTCTTCGAGGAACTCCCAGCGCAGGCCAAGCCCGACGCCGTGGGGGCGCGCGCGCTCCGTCACCGAGCCGGCTCCGTCAGCCGCAGGTGCCCGCGCCGCAGCCGCCCTTCGCGCCTGCAGCCTTCTTTTGCTTGCTGGCGGGGGGCTTCGCGGGTTCGGGCGTGGGGGCCGCGACCGGGGGCGGTCCGGGAACGGTGGGAGCTGCGGCGGGCTCGGGGACGGTAGCCGGAGCGGGGGCCGCGGCTGCTGCGGGGTCGGCTGCCGGAGCTGCGGCGGGGTCGCTCGCCGGAGCCGCTTCCGGGGCGGGCGGAGCCTCGGGCGCGGCCGCGGTGACCTCGGTGGCCTGCACGGGTGCGTCCGGGGGCGGGGTTGCGCTCGAACAAGCGGCAAGCCCGCCGCCGAGAGCCAAGAGGGTCGTCGCGAGCTGCTGGAACGTCAGTTGGCTTTTCATGGGGATCTCCAAGTCCGTCGAATGGTAGTCGCGCGAGTGCGCAGGCGTCACCTTGTACGCTCCGAGCACGCGGCCTGGATTTTGGGGTTTCAGCGGTCGGTCGTCGAGCCCTCGGGTTCTGCCTCGATCTCGGCTGAAATCCGCGCCTCTTTGCTGAACCGCGGGAGCGGCGATGTAGGTGAGTGTGCCGGGCCCCGCGCAGCCTGGGCAGGGCCGAGGCCGTGTGCGGGAAGCGAAACGACCAGCGGGCGGCGCGTGCGGATCCGCAGTGTGTCCGGCACGGCCGCGTCCGGTGCCGCGAGCTCGACCTCGATCTCGAACACGTGCGGCGTGCGAAACCGGTGCAACGTGAGGTCGCCCTGCGCTTTCAGCGTGGAGCGGCGTGAGCCGCCGAGCGCGCCGCGGTCGAGCGCGACGATCGTGAGCTCGGCGAAGCGCTCCGGCTCCGAATCCGGCGTATCCGAGCGGAGCTCTAGGCTCGAGAGCGCGCGCTCGACGAGGCCTTCGGGGACGTTTGCGCCTTCCACGCGCAGCGACAGCAAGTCGGCGCGCAGGCTGCCGGAGGTCGCGTCCACGCTCCGGAAATCGACGTCGATTTCACCGTCGATGCGATCGAACACCAGCCGGACCGGGCGCTGATCGACGCGCAGCTCGACCGTGGCCGTGCCGCGCTTCACCCGGTACTTCGAAGGGGCGCGCGGCGCGTCTTTCGAGAGCGAGGCGGCGGCCGCGAGCCACGGCTCGGTGCGCACGGGCTTCTTCGCTTCGCGGCGGCACGCCACGGCCGCCACGCACAGACACAGAACCCAGAGCCTTCGCATCGGCAGCACGACTAATGCCACAATCCGAGCGCGACACCCCAGCCGAAGTAGTCGCGAGCCAGGTCGAGCGAGCCCGCGGCGCGGAAAATCGAGCCCTCGGGGAACAACCCGAACACGTCCCAGGCAAAGACGCGCTGGTCGAAGCCGAAGGTGCCGTGGAGCCGGGAGCCGTGCGGGTTGTCGTCGAAGCGCGTCGGCTCGAGGTAGCTGCCGGCGCGCACGCGCAGCCAGTGGGCGATGGGCTCGGTCTCGACGCCGAGCCGCGGCGAGTAGCTCGCTCTCCGCCCCGAGCGCTGCACGCGGCGGTCGATGAACGAGGCCACGCCCACTGCGTTGTCGACGGGGCCCAGCACCTCGAGCGACGCCGAGATCAACACGTGAGAGCGCGAAAGGCTCAGGTAGCGCTGCTCGAGCTTGCGATCGAGCTCTTCTTTTTTGCGGATTGCATGCAGAGCGTCCAGCGCGGACTCGGTCGCGAGCTCGGCGTCGAGCGCGCGGAGCTCGGCGCTCGGATCGCGCCCGGCCGCCCGCGCGCGGCGCTCGGCAATCGCACGCTTGCGGCGGCGCTCGCGGGCTCGGTACTGGAGGTAGCGCTCGAGCTCTTCGGTGACGCGATTCGGATCGAGGAAGCGCGGGTTCAGCGGGCGCGGGCCGAGCTGCAGCGCGAACCCGAGCGACACGTTCCAGGGCACGACCACGCGGTCCGGCAGGTACAGGGCGTTGTCGGGGTCGTCCTCGTACAGGACGGACAGCTTGTTCGAGGTGGACGGCTTCGCGTCGACCGCGGAGCGGATCGCGGCGCCGATGCGATACGGCTGCTCGTTCGGGCGGATCAGCACGCCGGCCTCGTAACCTGCGCCGAGCGCCCGGAACAGCACGCGCGAGTCGTCGTCGATCTCCGTCTCGTTGCCGATGCTGAGCACGCTCGAGCGCTGCCCGGCGCCGATCAACAGCTGCCCGTCGGCGAACGCGTACGCGGCGAGCGCGTGCGACAGCGCGAACTGCGCGACCAATCGCTCGGCGGAGTCCGTGTCCACCCCGCGGCCGAGCGTGTAGGACTGGAGACCCGTCGAAAAGGCGAAGCCCCAGCGCCCGAACTGCAGCGACAGCGCCAGATCCAGGAACAAGAAATCCTGGTCGCCGCGCACTTGCCTGCCGGAGTTGAAGAAATCCGTGTTCGAAACCGACGACGAGCTCATGAACGAGAACCCGAGCTCGTAGTCGAAATGACTGCGCGACCAGGGAAAGCGGTAAGCGGGCGCTGCCGGGTTCTGCGCGGCGCCGTCGAGACCCTCGCCCATGCCGACGAAGGCGCCGCCGAGCCCCGTCACGCGCGTGCTCGAGAGCACGGGCGTCTGCGCGAGATCGATGGCGTAGTCGTGCGTGCGGATCAGCTCGCCGCTCGATGGCAGCTCCGCGCGCGCCGCCGCCGCGAAAAAGCCGAGCGACAGACCGAGCAACGCCGGCCCGAGCTTGCGCGTGATCCCGTCACGCCGCACCGGCTGCCTCGCGCGCGAGCCGGAGCTCGGTGCGCAGCACGGCGAACAGCATGCCGACGGCGGCCGCCGCGAACAGGCACAGCATCGCCCCGAGCAGGCCGGCGACCGCCGCAACCAACGTCAGAAATACGAAGGTGTCGCGCTTGAACAGCGGCGCGAGTCGCGCAAGCCCCGTGCTCGATGCCGACTTCGACGTGGCCTGGCTCAGGGGATACTTGAGCAGGTCTCCCGAGCCGATCTTGATCAAGTAACGGTACTCGAAGGCGCTCGCGACGAGCCCCGAGGCGACCGTCACGAGCCCCGCCGCGAGGTACCAGGGCGAGCCGGTCGCGGCGTACAGCCCGTAGCCGGCGCCGCCGAAGAAGCCGTAGTTCGTGATGTCGTCGCCGACCGTGTCGAGCCACTCGCCGCTGAGGGAGCCCTGGTGCGTCACGCGGCTGAGCTCGCCGTCGCAGCCGTCGAGCACGCTCTGCGCCTGAAAGCAGAGCGCGCCGAGCACGAGCTCACCGCGCGCCGCCAGCACCGCGCCCAGAATGCCGACGCCGAGGATCACCACGGACACCTGGTTCGGGTGCAGCGGCGTGTGCGCGAGCAGCCGCGAAATCGGCAGGGAAAGTCGGCGGTTCAGGTAGCGCGAGGTCCAGCCGTCCTCCGGCTTTCGGAGCGAGCGAAACAGCGCGCGCTCGGCCGCGGAAGACAGCTCGGGCCCCGTGACGTCGATCGGCTCGAAGCCGTACGGCACGCGCTGGACGAACGGCTCTGTCGCGAGCTCGCGCGCGCGCCGCCCCGCTTCGCCGTCGTAGCGCACCACGTTGCGGATCAGCGTGCGGTGCAGGAGATACGTCGCCGGGACGCTCAGGCTGCGCGCCCCCTCCGGCACCGCGTCGAGCACCGGCAAGCGCAGCCGCCTATCGCCGAGCGCGGCCCGCGCAGCGTTCGCCTCGGGCGCGCAGACGACCGCCGCGGCGCCTGCGGCCTGCGCGTCGAGGCAGAGCCGCAGGCACAGGGGAAGCCCGCCGATGCGCAACGTGGGATCACCGCTCGGGCGCGTGAGCACCAGGACCCACTGGCTGTCGCTCACAGCGCGCCGAGCAACCCGAACGTCAGCCCGAAGGAGCGCTGCGAGAAGTCCGTGTCACCCGGGTCCGACTGGACCTCGCCGCTCACGCCGAGATCGAGCGTCGGCCCGAGCATGATCGCCCAGCTGCGCGTGGGCCAGAGCAGGAACTGGCACTCGCCCGAGATCGCGAGCTGCGTGAACGTCGCGCCGCCGCCGGGGGTCTCTTCGCTGAAGTAGCTGATGCCGCCGCGCGGCCAGAGCGTCACCGAGTGCCCGAGCCCGATCGCGTAGCCGACGCGCGGGTAGAGTAAAAAGCCGCTGCGTTCGCCGTCACCGCCCCAGCTGTAGAACCCGAGCGAGCCGCCGAGGCTCAGGCCATCGGTCAGGAAGAAGTCGACCGCGGCTCGCGGCCGATGAAAGGCGGTCTCCGAATTCATCCACAAAAGGCCGAACTCCGTGACGTCGCGGTCGTCCTGGCCTTCGATGTCGGTGTGCGTCGACGTGAAGCCGAAGCCGCGCTCGAGGGCGATCGCGACGCCGCCCTTTTGCGGCAAGGGCTGCGCCGAGGCGACGCCGGCGGCAAACGTGCTGACGAGGGTAGCGGCGAGGAAGAGAGGGGTTCGCATGGGCTCGCATGCTAGTGCTCCTTGAAGAAGGGCCTCGTGGGAAAATGAGTCGAGCTTTGTCCGGAGGCTGGTTTTCTGATGGTTCCGGTGACTGGGGCGAATGGCGACCCTAGGGGACCCGCACCAGGCCGCGCCGGCCCCGCCGGAAGTCACGTGGTCCCTCCGCCGCGAGCGCCGATCGTGATCGGTTCGTGCCAAGACGCATGCCTCCGCGAGGCTCCGCCCCGCCAGCCAGTGCTTTCGGGGAGGTGGTTTGCAGAGCCCCTCTGGCGGTGGCTATATTCCGCGCCGTGCCGTACTCCGCCGAATTCCGTTGCTTCGCGGGCTGCCCTGGTTCCTTCCCCGTCACGCGCCCGATTTACCGCTGTCCGAAGTGCGACGGTCTGCTCGAGGTCGTGCACGACATCGAGGCGCTGCGCGACCGCAGCGGCCCCTCCTGGATGCGCCTGTTCGACGAGCGCTACCGAGTGAACGCCTGGCCGTACGGCTCCGGCGTCTGGGGCAAACGCGAGTGGGTGATGCCGCAGATGCCCGACGACGGCATCGTGTCGATGTACGAGGGCGGCACCAACCTGTTCTGGGCCGATCGTTACGGCAAGCAGCTAGGCCTCGCCGACCTGTGGGTCAAGCTCTGCGGCAACAGCCACTCCGGCTCCTTCAAAGATCTGGGGATGACCGTGCTGGTCAGCGTGGTCAACCAGGCGATCCGCGAAGGCCTCAAGGTCAAGGCCATCGCCTGCGCCTCGACCGGCGACACCAGCGCGTCGCTCGCGGCTTACGGCGCCGCAGCAGGCCTACCCGTGGTGGTGTTGCTGCCGCGCGGCAAGATCTCGACCGCGCAGCTCGTGCAGCCGCTCGCGCACGGCGCGCTCGTGCTCGGCCTCGACACCGACTTCGACGGCTGCATGGAGATCGTGCAGCGCCTCGCGGCCGAGGGCACCGTTTACCTCGCCAACTCGATGAACCCGCTGCGCCTCGAAGGCCAGAAGACGGTGGGCCTCGAGATCGTGCAGCAGTTCGACTGGCAGGTGCCGGACTGGATCATCTTGCCGAGCGGTAACCTCGGCAACGCTTCCGCGCTACACGCCGGCTTCCGCATGATGCGCGAGCTCGGCATCATCTCGCGCTTTCCACGGCTGGTCGTGGCGCAGGCCGAGAACGCGAACCCCTTGTATCGCGCCTGGAACGCCGGCAAGCGCACGGTCGACGCGATCCAGGCCAAGCCCACGCTCGCCACGGCGATCCAGATCGGCAACCCCGTCAGCGCCCCGCGCGCCGTCGCTGCGCTCGAGGCCATGAACGGCATCGTCGAGCAAGCCAGCGAAGAAGAGCTGTGCGAAGCCGCCGCACGCGCCGATCGCACCGGCATGTACACCTGCCCGCACACCGCCGTCGGCCTCGCCGTGCTCGAGAAGCTCGTCGCGCGCGGCGTGATCCAGCGCGAGCACAAGGTCGTGTGCGTCTCGACCGCTGCCGGCCTCAAGTTCACCGAGTTCAAGGTCCGCTACCACGAGCGCGGCATCGAAGGCGTGAGCAGCCAGAAGGCGAACCCGCCCGTCTACCTGCCGGCGGATTTCGGCAAGGTCGTCGATGCGATCGCGAAGCGCTTCGACTAGCGCTTCTTTTTGGGACAATCGAGCGCCTGCGCGCTTCGCTCGGGGCAGCACGGACAGTCGCGGGGCTTGAGGCCGTCGGGGCAGAAGTTGCCGGCCGGGCAGGGCAGCGCCTCTGCCGCGCCCACGGGGCAGTAGGTGCCGGGCGCGCAGGGCACCGGTGCGCTAGCGCCCGCGGGACAGTAGTTGCCTTCGACGCACTCCTGCGCCGCGCTCGAACCGCCGGGGCAGAACGAGCCGCGCGGGCACTCTTCGGGCGCGCTGAGCTGGGCCTTCGAGCACAGCGAGCCGGCGGGGCACAGCGTGGGCCTCTCGGACTTTTCCGGACAGAAGTAGCGCGCCACGCAGGGTGACGGCTCCTTCGCGCCCGCGCCGCAAAAATGGCCTGCCGGGCAGGCTGCGGGCGCGGCCGAGCCTTCGGGGCAGTAAGTCCCCGCGCTGCAGGTCACGGGTGGTTGGCCGCCCGCGCAGTAATGACCCGCCGGACACGGCGCGACGACCGCGCCGGCACAGCGACTACCGTCCGGGCAAACCGGGGCGGCAGCCGGCGTGGTGGGCGGCGGCGGCGGCTCGCTGCCGCACGCGCTGATGCCCGAGACTGCGAGGACGACGACAGCCACGAAACGCGCAACACCACTCATTCGTCCTTTTTAGGCGAACCCCTGCCGCGCCCGCAACGGGGCGACGCGCGTCATTTCACGCGGTTCGTCGAGCGGCTCTCAAAAGAACGTCGGCATCTCGCTCGGGAACGTGCTCTCGAGCACTTCGCCACCATCGAAGACGGCCGAGAGCATCTCGCAGCGGTGCGCGTTCACGGTCCAATCGCAGCGCTCGTGCTCGGCTCGGATCGAGGCCACGCTGACGTACGTCTCGGGTCGCGGCTTGAGCGCCGCCGAGACGAACGCGTCGAACGGGACGCCGGTGACGGCCTCTTCGGCGCGGTGGCAGAAGCCGCAGGTGGTGCCGGAGCCGTAGCGGACCTGCTCGTAGGGCGCGCTCGCCGGAATGGCGGCGTCGAGCGGCAGCTTGAGCTCGCCCTTGATCGAGTTGAGCTCGGAGTCGGGCGGGCGGTAGCCGAACTCGAGCAGGTAGCTGGCTTCACCGTCGATCACGGCGGACACCCAGAGCCGCCCGAGCTCGATGAAGACGCGCGGGCTCGCGCTCGAAAAAGCCGGCTGCGCGCTGAACTGGCTGTTCGTGGCGACGAGCGAGAGCGGGCGCGGCAAGCTCTCGAGGAAACAAGCAGCGGTCGTCGGCTTCGGCAGCGCGTTGAGCCAGCTCACCGCCTCGTCGATCGTGCCGGGGTAAGCGCCGAGGCCAGCAGGTGCTGCACAGCGCGACCGCGGCGGCGCCGTCGACGGCGAACCAGCGCTGGGCGCGCCCGCGCCGGGCTCCACACCGCCGCTGTTCGAAGCGCCGCCAACGCTCGGCGCCGCTCCGCCGGTGCTCGGCGCGGCTGCTCCGGGCTCGCCTCCAGTGACCGAGCCCGAGCTCGAAGCCGGTGCGCCGCTGTCCTCGGCGGAGCAAGCCAGGCTGAGCACGGTGCAGGTTCCGAGCACGAAGCGCCAGGGGTTCATGCGCAACTCTCCTGTAGGTTGACGCGCCATAGTTGAATCAACGCGGGGGCACGCGGCGCGAAGTCCGCCAGCGTGTAGCGCTCGAGCTCGGACAGGAACGCCGCGCGCGCTTTCAGCAAGGCGCCCTTCAGGCCGCAGGCTGCTTCGATCGGGCAGCGGTTGGTTTCGGGGTTGAAGCACTCGACGAGGTCGAGGTGCGGCTCGGTCGCCCGCACGACCGCGGCGACATTGATTTCAGAGGGCTCGCGCGAAAGGCGCACCCCGCCGTTCCTACCGCGCACGCTCTCGATCAGCCCTTCCGCGACCAGCAGCTGCATCACCTTGATCAGATGGTTCTGCGAGACGCCGTAAGCCCGGCTGATCTCCGGCAACGGCACCACACGCTCCCGATGCGCCGTCAGGTAAAGCAGTACCCGCAGCGAGTAGTCGGAGAAGAGCGTAAGCTGCATCCGACGGCAGTCTGTAATACCTGTACCTGGAATACAAGTATTTTCGGCGGCTCTCAGGAACCGGGCAGGGGAGGCCGGGTGGGGGTGCGCACCTTGGAAAGGGCGCGCAGCCCGGCCCCGTCACCCGTGAGGCTGCCTTCTGGGGCCCGAGCGACGGGTCTGCAGCCGCGCCTCGCCGGCGCTGTCCGTGCCCGGCGCGGCGACCACGGACAGCGCGCGGAGGCGCCTCACGCCCCCGCGGCGGAGGCGTAGTGTTCTGCCGGAGGCGCGGGAGCCCAGAATCTACGCGGTTCTCGTCTGAATTCCTGCACGCCTCGAGCGGGGGGCAGCAGCAGCATGGAGCACTCTACCCGGCAGAAGAGGCGCTCCACGAGGTGCGAGCCGGGCAGGCCGCTCAGCGCTTCGGCGTCGCGGCTCGTGACCAGGATGTCGGGCTCCAGATCGAGCACGGCCTTCTCGATGGTCTCGAGCGCGATGGCGCGCGCAGTGGTGGTCGCGTGCCCGCGGCGGCTCGCGTTCGCGAGGCTCAGCGAGCCGGCGACCACGTCGTCGCCCTGCTCGAGCTCACTCGGAGGTGGCCGCGCCTCGAGCTCGTAGAAGTGACGGCTTGCTTGGCGGTCGACGCACAAGACGTGAAGCTCCGCGTCGTGGAGCGAGGCCACGCGCGCGCCCGCGCGCAGCACACCTGCGCTCGCGCGCTCGGCGGTCGCAAAGTTGACGGCGGTGAGCACGCGGTTCGCGCGCCTGCGGCGCGGCGAGCACAGCCAGATCGGCACCAGAGCCTCGCGAAGTAAGCGCTGCGTCGCCGCTCCCGCGCCCTTGCCCTCTCCGAAATCCTCTGCGGAGACCGCCTTGACGATCAGATCGGCTGCCTGGAGCTGCGCGTGACGGAGCAGCGCGTCGGCGGGCACGCCCTTCGCCACGCTCGCCTGGACCGGCACGCGCTGCTCGAGCCGAGCGAGCTCCTCGCGGAGCTCCTGCGTGCGCGCTTGCACTGCGAGGTCGAGCACGTGATCGGCCGCGACGCGCGTCTGCGCCGAGGAGAACCAGGGCAAGGCCTCGGCGGCTGAGACCGAGTCGAACGCGGTGACGCGTCCACCGAAGGCCTCGGCCACGGCGATGGCTTTGCTGAGCGCGGCCGGTGCGTGAGGCCGCGGGTCGACGTGAACGAACACATGTTTCCAGGCGTGCATGATTCTCCTCCTGCGGTTGCCAATCGGGATCAGCCGATTTTCGGGCGCCGATCCCCAAGACCAAGGTCACCAAGAATATTCCCCGTGAGCGACAGACCCCTGTCGCCCGCTGCCGTCGGTCACGGCGGGCAGGTTGCAGCGCGAACATGACCGACGGCCGACGCTTCACGCTTCCACGCGGATGTCGGCGTGACTGCCCGCTCGACGCCCCGAGCGTTCTTGGCTCGCTTCGACTGACAGTGGGACCCGTATGCGCTCGCGTCCACACGCGGCGGGGCGAATGCCTCGGTCGCGGTCAGTGCAGCGGGGCGTCGTGGTATCGCCCAAACGCGATCGACTCGACCGGCGGGATCGCGGGTCGAGTCGTGAGGTAGGTCAGGAGTCGTTGCGGTCGCGACGACGCCCGCCAGGGCTAAATTTCCCTGCGAACGACGGCGCGCGCGACTCGATCAACCAACCATAGTGCGAGCCAGTCTAGTGTTTCACTTCAAGCTGTCAAGCCGGGCACGACCGCGCGCGCGAGGCGCGGCTGCAGATCCGTGCACTGTCGCCCGCGTCACCTAGAACACGAAACGACGCGAAGGCGCGCCCGTCCCCACGAGCGCGCCCAACCAGATCCTGAGAGCTGACAGCGCTAGAACGTCAGCTTCGCGGCGGCGCCACCGCTCGTCGGCGACGCATAGGGGAGCACCTCGAGCTTGGCGCGGCTGCGCTTGAGCTTCGGGTGTTCGACCTTGGCGGCGGTATCGGCGGGCGGGCCCTCGTCGGTCGTGAGCAAGACGATGCCGGTCACGCCGAGCGTGATCGCGACGCCGAAGGCCATGTCGGCGATCAGCGCGTTGCGCTCGGTGTCGTCGGCGGCGTCGCGCGTGGGGTTGTCGTCGAAATCGTTCTTCGAGCTCAACGCCTTGAGACCGAAGATGGTGCCCACGACCGCGCCGGCGCCGGCGATGCCGAGCGTGACATACGCGGGGACCAGGCTGCGCTCGGCCGGAGGCGGCGGGGCAGGAGCCGGCGCCGGGGGTGGCGGAGGCGGCGGAGGCGGAGGCGGCGGGATCAGCGAAAGCTCGATGGTCTCCGCCTGCTTGGTGCCGGCCCTGGCCTCGACGTCGAGCTCTTTCGGCTCGTAGCCGGCTGCCGAAAGCGTGATTTTGTGGGGGCCGGGCGTGAGCTTCAACACCAGCGGCGTGGCGTTCGGCTGAGCGACGCCGTCGACCGTGACCTCGGTGTTCGCGGGAATGGTGGTGAGCTCGATCACCGCGACCTGGCTGAGCTGCAACTGCTCGAGCCGCAGCTTGGCCTCGGCCAGCTTGTCTTCACCGGCGTTCGCTGCCTCCGGGTTGGCGAGGAACCGCTCGTAGGCGGCGATCGCTTCGGGCGTCTGGTTCTGGAGATCGATCGTCTTCGCCAGCCAGTACTCGGCTTGCGGCGAGGGGACGAGCGTGTTGGCTTTTTCGAAGGCGGCGTGGGCGGCGACGTAGTCGGCCTTCGCGAAGGCCTTCTCGCCGTCGGCGAAGGCTTTGCGTGCCGCATCGCGGTCGCGCTTGGTGGGTTCCTTGACGGCGGGTGCGACGCCCGCGGGCGCGCCGGGCTTGGCCGCGGGCGCTGCCGGCTTCGGCGTGGCGGTTGCGGGCGCTGCCGGAGTTGCTGCCGGTGCCGGCGCAGTTTGCGCGGGGGCGGGGTTCGCCGCGGGCGGAGCCGCCGGGGCGGGCGCGGGCTTCGCGGGCGGAGCCGGTGGTGCGGGGGCCTGAGCGCTGGCCACGGTGGTGAAGGTGAGCCCTGCGATCAAGCCGAGCGCGGTGAATCGCGACAATGTGGGGAAGTTGCGGTCGAGCATCCAGCGGTCTCCGTCTGGGTCCCCTCGGGAACCTGGGCTGGCAGGCTAGTCGTACCCCGTTGCTGCCGACAAGGCTGTCCGCACACGCTCCGCCAAATAGCCACCTCCACCGCCAGCGCCGCCTCGAAATCTCGCAACACGGGCCTCCGAGTTCTTGCCCGAGGCCCATGGGCAAGCGCCCCGACAGCCCTCTATAGTGGAGACCCGCGCGGGCGCCGGTGTCGGTGGCCCGCAGTTGTCATGGATCCGAGCGAGCCCTCCGAATCACCGGCACTCAGAGGGACTGAAAACAGTCGGCCTGACTCGACTGGGTCACTTCGCGCCGCCAGTGCACCGCCGCGAACGCTTCCGCCTCCGGAGTGGATGGGCGCCGCGGACGGACCTCGCTCCGTGGCTTCGTTGACCCTCGAGCGCTACGGCCTGGTCGAGCCGATCGCGCGGCAGTCCGGGCCTCGCGCCGAGCTCACGTCGCTGTCCGCCCGAGCGCGCGTCGCAGCGCGCATCCACGACACCGACGCGGAGCGCACCGCATCGACCAGCCTGGCGCGGGCGCTCGCGGCGCGCGGGACGGAGCTCGACGAGGCGATACGGCTCGCGCGCCGCGCGCTCTCGCTCGCCGAAGATCCGGTGCTGCGCGAAGATCTAGCCAGCTGGTTCTCGCTGCTCGGCGAGCCAGCGCTTGCGGCCTCGACGCTCGAACCGCTGGCTGCTTCACAGAGCGGACCCGACGCGGGCGCGTGCTGGCTGCGCATCGGCACGCTGCTGTGCCGCGCCGGTGAGGCGCGCGGCGCGCGCGAGGCGCTCGAGCGTGCGTTGCTGCTCGCGCCCGACGATCCGACGCCCGCGGAGTTGCTCGGCGCGCTCGGCGCCTGGGCAGAGGACGTGCTGCCGCGTGAAGCTGCTGCCGGCTACTACCTCGAGGCGTCGCTGCGCCGCGCGCGGCAGGGCGATCGCGCGACGGCGATCGAGGCTCTGTTCCGGGCCTTCGAGATCGCGCCGGAGTCTGCGCAAGCCGCCGAGCGCCTGGCCGCGTCGCTCACCGAGGCGGGGCGCGCTGGCGCCGCGGACGAGGTGCGTCGCGAGCACGCGCGGAGGGCGGGCCACGCGGCAAAGGCCGTACATTTGCGGCGGCTGCGCGGAGCGCTCCGCGACGGCGACTGGGTGCGCGCGCTCGGCGCGGCCTTCGACGCGCGGCTCGACGCCGAGCTCGACCTGACGAGCGTGCTGTCGGTGATCGCTTCGGACGACCCCGACGATCTGCCGAACGAGCCGAACGGTCTCGACGGCGTGTGCTTCCGGCTCGGGCTGTTCGATTTGCTCGCCGCGCGGCTGGAGCTGTCGTGCGAGGTGCTCGCCGGCAAAGAGAGCGGCCGCGTGCGGCGCGCGCTGGCGCGGCTCTACGCGCGGGAGCTCGGCCGCGCCGATCGCGCGCTCGAGTCCTGGGTCGAGGCATTCGTCACCGATCCCGAGAACGAAGAGGCCCACGAAGCGCTGGTGCGCTACGCGGCCGCGGCGCGCGACCCGCTGCCGCTCGTGGAAGCGCTGGTGCGCGTGCTGCTCGACAAGCCGGGCTTCGCGGGCAGAGCGCAGCTCTTGCGCGAGCTCTCGACGCTGGCCGCCGAGCGAATCGACGATCCGAAGCTCGCCGTTTACGTGCTCGAGCGGCTGCCGAAGGAGGAGGCCGCTCTGTCGCTCGCAGCGCTCACGGAGCGCGTCCGCGAGCGCGACCAGAGGCTCGCGGGGCTCCGCGCCGAGCTCGCGGAGCTGGTGGGCTCGGAGCGCGCTCCCGTGCTCGAGCGCATCGTGGAGCTGCTCGGCGCCTCGCCCGACGACGCCGACGCGCGGCTCGCGGCGCTCAGCGAGCTCACCGAGCTCGTCCCCGGCGATTTCCGCCATCAGAAAGCCGTCGAGCGCTTGCTGGTGCAGAAGGGGCGGCACGCGGAGCTCGCAGAGTTTTACGAGCGGCTCGCACGGCTCTCGACCTCGCCGCTCGAGCGCGCGCGGCACAAGCTGCAGAAGGCGGACATGCTGCGCAAGGCCGGCGCGCTCGAGGCGGCGGTCGCCGAGCTCCGGCCGCTGCTCGACGACGGCGCGGCGTACGCGCCCGCGCTGAGCCGGCTGGTGTTCCTGGCCGCCGAGCGCGGAGACGAGCTGCTCCGGGCGCGCGCGCTGTCGAAGCTCGCGCACGGGCTCGGCGCGGTGTCGCGCGCGGCGCTGCTCGCGATCGCGGCCGAGTCACTGCTCGCGCAGGGCGAGCTCGAGGCCGCGCGTGAGGCATCCGAGCAAGCGGTGGCGGCCGATCCGACCTCGGCGCGCGCGCTCGCGGTGCGCGCCGAAGTCGGAGCAGAGAGCCGCGACGCCTGGGGAGCCCGCGCGATGGAACGCGCGCTGGCCGTGATCGCGCCGCGCGCCGAGCTGTGCGCGGCGCTGTCCGACGCTTACGAGCGGCTGGGTGAGCCGATCCTGGCGCTCGCCTTCAGCCAGCGCCGCGTCGCGCTCCGGCCGGGCGACGCGCGCGCCGCGTCCGAGCGGCTCGAGCGCGCGCGCCGCGCCGGCGACGGCGGGTCGCTCGCCGACGCGATCGCGTTCCTCTTGTCGCAAGCGATGCCGGTCGCGGAGCTCGCCGTGCCCGTCGGGCGAGCGCTGATGGCGCTGGCTCCGCAGCAGCCGATGCGCGCGAGCGCCCTGGCTCGCCGCGCGCTCGACGTGATCGGCCCGCGCGCGCTCGATCTGCGGCTGTCCGTGCTGGCCGTGGCAGAGATGACCGGCGAGGCCGGCCTCGGCATCACGGCGCTCGAGCGCTGGCTCGGCTCGGGCGCCACCGGCAGCACGCGCGCCGAGGTGTTGCTCGATCTCTCGCGCCGGCGCCGCGCGGCGATCGACGCCGACGGCGCCGCGCGCTGCCTGATGCGCGCCATGAACGAGGGCGCCTGGGGCACGACCGTGCTGGCAGAGCTCGACACGGCCTTGCCCGCACAGAGCTCCGACGGTCGGATCGCGTTGCACGCGGCCCGGGCCGAGGCGCTGGCCTCGCTCAGCGAATCCGACCAGCGCGGCACCGCTCGGGCCTTCCGCGAGCTCGGCGCGGCGTACTGGGATCTCGCCTCCGATCCGCTCTCGGCCTTCGCGGCCTGGGAGCGCGCGCTCGCGCTCGATCCGCTGCACGGCGTGGAATGCTACGCGAGCGACGTGCTCTCGTTCGGCGGGGCCGACGCCGCGCTGCACCGCCTCGAAGATCTGGCCGGGCGCCGCAGCGATCCGGCCGAGGCCGCGCGGATCCTGGTGGTGTCCGCGACGCTGGCCCTCGAGCTCGACCGACCGAAGCAAGCCTTCGAGCACTCGGCCCGCTCGCTCGAGCTCGATCCGACCCGCACGGACGTGCTCGGCGTGATCGAGCGCGCCGCGGGGGACGACCAGCTCGAGGCGCTGGAGCGCGTCTACGCGCGCCTCGCCGACGCCACGTCGGGCCGCTACGGCGAGCGTGCCACGCACTATCGTGCGGCGCGGCAGATGGAGCGCCGCAGGGCGCTGTCACTGGCGCTCGCCCACGCCGTGCGCGCTTTCGAGCTCGTCCCTTCCGAGGGGGTGGCGTTCGTGACCATGGCGCGCATCGGCGAGCGCGTGGGCGAGATGGCCGAGGTCGTGAGCGCGATCGAGCGCGCCGCCGATCGGACTTCGAGCGCGGAGCTGCGCGCAGCCTGGCTGCAGAAGGCGGCGCTGCTGGCCGGCTCGAGCGAGCAGGGGCTGCTCCAGCGCGTGGACATCTTGCTCCGCGCGCTGTCGGTGCGCCCCGAATCCTCGACGCTGTCCGGCCTGAACCGCGCGCTCGGCGAGCTCTTGGCGCGCGCCCCCGGCGAGCGCGAGGTGTTGCAGCTTCGCGTCGAGCGCGCGACCGAGGCGCTGCTCGCTCGCGTCGAGGGAGCGGAGGGCGCGCGGCTCGCGATCCAGTGCGCGGAGCTGCTCACCACCCGCTTCGGAGCCGTCCAGCTGGGGCTCACCGCGCTCGAGCACGCGCGCCGCTGCGATCCGGGCTCCCCCGAGTTCGCGCATCTCTTGCCCCTGTCGTCGAGGCTCGCGCCCGAGGCGGGCTCGTGGCTCGAGGCCCGGCGGGAAGACCTCGGCGACCGCTCGAGCGGCGCCGGAGCGGCCCTGCTCGAGCTCGCCGCCGAGCTCGCGCTCGGCCGTAACGACGAGGGGCTCCACGCGCGCTTCCTAGCCTTTGCCGCGCGCCGCGATCCCGAGAACGCCGAGCTCGTGGCCCGCGCCGAGCGGGCAGCCCGCGAGCTCGACGACCCCGAGCTGATCGAGATCGTGCTCGACGCCGTGCCGCCGGCGGAGCGCGCGAAGACCCTGGTCGAGCTCTCCGAGCGCGCCGAGACGGTGCTCGAGGCGGTGGACTACCTGGACCGGGCGCTCGAGGTCGACGGGCTGTCGCCCGCGCTCGACCGGGAGATCCGCGATCGGCTGGTGTCGCTGTTCCGCCGCGGCCGGCTCCACGACAGGCTCCTGCTCGCGATCGAGCAGGAGCTCGATCGGCTCGGCCCGGACCACGACCAGCGCCCGCTGCTCGTCGCCGAGTGCGCGCACCTTCTGGCCGAGCGCGGGGACTTCGTGCGCGCCGTGCGCGTGATCGAGCGCGAAATCCCGAATGCGCCGCGCTCGCGCGAGCTGTTCGAGAACCTCGCGGCCATCTCGCGCGCCTCGAACCAGCTCGAGCCGCTCGCGGGCGCGCTCGCGGCGCTGATCGAGCTCTCGCGCGGCACGCCGGAAGAGCTCGGCCTGCTGCGCGAGCTGGCGGAGCTCTTCCAGGAAGCGGGCGACCGCTCCGCGGCGTTGATGCGCTGGGAAGAGGTGCTCGCGCTCGATCCGAGCGACGCCAACGCGATCGCCGGCGTGGAGCGCGAGGCCGAGCGCCGCGGCGACTACGAGCGGCTCGCCGAGCTGCTCGCACGGCGCGCCGCGCTCGCCCGGTCGCCCGAGGATGTCCGCGCCATCCGCTTGCGGCGGGCCACCGTGCTCGAGCAACGCCTGGGCCGCGCCGAGGACGCCCGCAGCGAGCTCGAGGAGCTGCTCGGCGCGACCGGTGACAGCCTGAGCGCGCTGCGCATGCTCGCCGACTTGCAGCAGCGGCTCGGCGCGCCGCTCGCAGCGGCCCCGCTCTGGCTGCGAGCCAGCCGCAGCGCCCGCGATCCCGAGGAGACCGCGGATCTCGTGCGCCGCTCGTGCGAGGCCTTCCTCCAGGGGGGTGACGCGGAGAGCGCCCGCTCAGCGCTCACCAGCATCGAGACCTGGGCGCACAACGAGGCCATCCTCGAGCTCGCGGTCGAGATCGAACGCCGCCGCGACGACCCGCTCGCGCTCGCGACCGCGCTCGAGCACGTCGCCGGGCTGTCCTCGCTCCCGCCGCCGCGGCGCGTATCGCTCTGGATCGAGTCCGCGCGCGCGTCGCTCGCGGGCGGGGCCGACGAGGCGGCGCTGCGCCGCGCGCAGTCCGCGACCCGCCTCGATCCGCAATCTGCCACGGCGCAGCTCCTGTCTCTGTCGCTCGAATACCGGCGCAACGGGCGGATCTTGCCGGGCGAGGCCGAGACCACGGTCGCCGTGCTGCGCCGCCTGGGCGAGAAGCTGCCCCCGGAGCAGCTCGAGCTCCGCGCCTACCTGCTGGCGGAGGCGCTCGAGCACTCCGCGGGCCCGGAGGCGGCGCGGGCCGAGCTCGAACGCGCCGAGGCGGCGCTCGGCCGCCGCCCGTTGCTCGCGCTCGGGCTGGCCGAGCGGCTCTCCGATCAGGGCGGCTCCGCGCCCGCCCTCGACGCCTACGACCAAGCGCTGGCCGGCGATCTGACGAGCCTCGTCAACCCCGCCGAGGTCGCGTTTCGCGCGGCCAAGCTGGCGCGCGCGCTCGGCGATTTCGAGCGCGCCTCGCGCTACCTCGAGCTGCTCGCCAAGGACCCGGTCGTGCGCGAGAAGGCCCGCCAGCTGAGCGTCGACGTTCTCGCCGAGCGTGCGCGCTCCTCGGGCTTGCACCGCGCCCAAAGCTTCGATCCGCTGCGCGGCCGCTACTCGCAGCGCCCGACCGATCCGAGCATCGCGGGCGAGCGCATCGTCGTGGACTACGTGCCGTCCGTGAACCCGCCCGCGCTCGATCCGCTGCCGCGCACCAGCTTCCAACCCGAGCCCGAGCACTTCAGCATCCCAGTCGAAGCCGCCGGCTCGCTCCCCGCTGGCCGCTACTCGGTGCGCCCGTCCGCCGAGCGCCTGGTGCCGGCGATCGAGCGCCGCACCTCGACCGAGCCTCCGGCGCTGCTCCGCGACTCCCACGAAGCCGCGCTCTACGAGGGCCTGCTCGCGGGCGACTATGGCGCGGGCCGAGAGCTACTCGAGCGCCTCGAGCGAAACCCGGATCGCGCGCGCGATTTCTTGCTCGTGTGCCGGCGCTTCGCGCTGCTACACCCCGGGGACCGCTTCGCGCTCGAGCGCCTCTATCAGGCGACCTTGCGCGAGGGAAACGCCGTACACGCCGAGGCCATCACGCACACCCTGTCGGTGCTCGAGGGCGCCGCGGAGCGCGTGCGCCCGCCCCCGCTCTCGGACATCGAAGACAACCCCGACACGGTGCGCACGCTGATCCTGCGGGACCTCGGTTCGCGGGCGCTCGACGCCTTCGCGCTGGTCTGGGAGGGCGCCGAGCACGTGTTCCGTCGCGACGCCTCGACCTACGGCGTGACCGGCCTCGAGCGTGTGCCACAGGGCTCGCCGACGCCGCTCGCCAAGGCGTACGCCGCGGCGTCGCGCGCGCTCGGCCTTTCGCGCACGCCGCTCTTCCAGCGCCGCAGCGCGGGCTCGATCACCGTGAGCCTGGCCCTGCTCTCACCGCCGGCGATCGTGGTCTCGGGGGACGTGCGCAGCGAGACGCCGGAGCTCGCCTTTCACCTCGGCGCGATGCTGCTCGGCACGCTACCGCAGTTCGTGCTGCTGTTCGGCTCGTCGGAGGCGCAGGCGCGCGCCGTGCTCGCCGGTCTGCGCTTCGCGTTCGGCCCGCCCCAGGGCGGCTCGAACTCCGGAGGCATCCCGAGCCTGGCCGAGATCCTCTGGGAGAGCATCCCGGCGCGCTTGCAGCGCCAGCTGCGCGAGCTGTGCGACGAGCCGCGCGCGCTCGAGTACGACGGCGCGATCCACCTCGCCGGCTCCGCCACCCGCCGCGCCGGGTTGTTCGTGTGCGGCGATCTCGGCGTCGCGCTGCGCGAGGTCTGCATCGACGAACAGATACCCGTCGAACGGCTCGGCAGCCCCGACTCGCTCGCGGAGCTCGCCCGCTCGAACTCCTCGATCCGCTCCCTGCTCCAGATGGCCGTGAGCCTCGAGTACGCCGAAACGCGCTGGCGCGTGGTCCGGAGCTCGCGGCTTTGACGCCCGGGACGGCGGCGATAAAGATACGGCAAACCGCATGAGACCCGAGCCCTGCGCGCGACACCGGCTCGCGCTTCCCAGCCTGTGCCTGTCGGCGCTGTCTGCCCTCTCGAGCGGCTGCCTGGTCGCGGATCCACCGCAGTACGAAGAGCCCACGACCACGCCGGTGTTCCTGGACGCGGCGGCCGCCCTGCCGATCGTGGGGCGCGTGATCGTCGAGACCGACCTGCCGGTCACGATCGATTTCGACGTCCCGATCCGCTCGGAGGACAACGGCGAGGCAGTTACCTTCGGCATGCTCCAGGATTTCGGCTTTCCCGAGCGCACGAAGGAGGTCTTCTGTAAGAGCGTCAGGATTGCGCCCGGGACCTTCGACGAGACCGACCGGGCAGTGCGCTTCACCGCGCAGGCGACCGAAGCCATGAGCGGCCGTTGCTACCAGCTCACGTTGCTGGTCTCCCACGAGAACAACTGGGACAGCCTTCGTTGCCGTCCGGACCTGATCCGCGGCGTCGGCGACACCTCCATGATCACCTGGTGGCTGAACGTCGTTCGGCCGGGCCAGAACCCGAACGATCTCGTGAATTGCCCGAGCCCTTCGGAGATCCAGCCGTGAGTCGTGCGCTCTCGCTGTGGATCCTCGGCTACGCGCTGTCCGGCTGCTCGGTGACCGCGCTCGCCGAGCGCGAGCGCACCACGGCGGTCAACGAGTGCACGTCGAGCAGCGATTGCGGCAACGGATTCTGTTCGGAAGGGGCGTGCCTGGCGCGTCCCGCGCAGGTGAGCCTCGAGCACGTGCTGTTCGAGCTGACCCCGCACAGCACCGCCACGGGCTTCGGCGGCAAGCCCGTGTACCTGGACGCCGACATCCCGCTCTCCGGCGAGTTCGACCTCGACTTCGGCGGCTTCGCAGAAATCACGGTGACCGCGCGCGTGCCCGAGGCTTGCCGCGGGGCCAGCTTCGTCTCCTACCAAGAGCCCGCAGGCAGCGTGCCCGTCGTCGCCGATACGTTGCCCGCGCGCTTCACGCTGATCCCGTCCGTCGGTCGCCTGGGCCTCGTCGCGGACGAATACCGAGCGGAGGTCAACACGGAGCTGCTCGAGGCGGGCAACGACCCGCTCCCGCACGCGGTGCGTTTTCGCGGAGCACTCGGCGCCTACGACGTGTACGTGGAGCCGCGCGCTCTCTCGGCCTCGCTCGCGAACGACGACCTGCTCCGCTCGAAGTGCACGCTGCCCCCGCAGCTCATTCGGCAGCAGCCGCTCGGGAGCTCTGCGCTCGCCCCGCTGACCGTCAAGCTGCCGAGCCCCGCGTCGCTCGGCGTTCAGGTGCGGCTGCCCACCGCGTACAGCCTGGAAAAGTGGACGGTCGACTTGGTCGAGCCCGACGGCGGCCGCCTGATCTCGACCACGCAAACCATCCCGGCGGACGCGAAGAGCCCGTACGACCTCGACCCGCCGCTGTATTTCTACCCGGTCTGGACTTACGGAAACCCGGATGCCGACACGAGCTCGACGGAGCTCGTGCGACTGTCGCCCCCCGCGGGGTTGTCCGCGCCGACCTTCTATTACCAGCGCAAGACCGTCGAGATCTTCGATCGCGGCTCCGCGGTCATCGAGCCGCCGCCCGCCTTGTCCGTTCCGGTCAGCTTCGAGGGGCAGGTGCTCGGCGCGGGTGATAGTCGTCCCCTGTCCGCTCGGGTCCTGCTCACCGCGACCGAGCTCGCCAACGTCGGCTCCGGCGTGTCCGCGACCTTCGAGGCGCGCGCCCAGACCGACCGGAACGGCCGCTTTACCGTCGCATTGCTGCCTGGAAAGTATCGCGTTCGCGCCACCCCCGCCGAAAACGTCGACGAATATGCCGGGGCCGAAGCCCTGTGGGAGGTGGCCGAGACGCCGCGCCGCCAGACCGGACGCACTCTCGAGCTGCCCGCCCGAATCGAGCTCCGGGGGCGCGCCGTGTTCAGCTGGAACAACTCGGGAGTGTTCGGGGCCCTCGTCGCGGTCGAGCCGTCGAAGGTCGGGGCTGGCTCCAGCCTGCTCACCCGAGCGCTCGGAGCTGCCCCACCCGCACCACGCTTCGCGCTCGGCTCGATCAGCAACGTGAGCGGTCAGTTCAGCGTCGGCTCGGACTTCGGCAAAGTCGACTTCTCCGTGCGGCCACCGGATGCGTCCAAGCTGCCGTGGTTCGTCATGGCCGGCGTCGATCTCGCTACTGACCTCGAGAGCCCGAAGCAGATCGCGCCGGTGGCGCTGCCATTGCCGATACGCCTCGAGGGTGACGTGCGCATCGCCAATGCACCGCGCCGAGCCGTCGAGCTCTACCCCGCGCGCTACAGGCCCGCACAATCACGGCTACGCGCCTACGTCCTGCTCGATGCGGAAGGCCAAGCCACGCGCACGGTCAGCGAGGCCCGCTCCGCTCTGCCCATTGCGGAAACGCGCGTCGGTGCGGGGGATCGCTACACGCTTTTCCTTCCAGCATCGGTGAACCTACCGGTAAAGACGCTGAACTAGCTCGTCACATAGTTTGATAAGCGCGGACATTCACCCCTCAAAGTTTCACGCGAAGACATAAAGAGCTGGCCGGGCTGGAATTCCCACGTTAGTTTTGGCCGGTGACGCGAGCACGCCGAGCACCGGGCGCAGAGCCCGACGAGCGCACGCAGGAACTGGGCTTCGCTCTGCACGACGTCTCGAACGCGCTCACGGTCGTGCTCGGGTGGCTCGACGTCGTGCGTGCGCAACTTCCCGACGGTGGTGCGCGTGAAGCGCTCGACGTCGCGCGAACTCACGCCCGCCTCGGTCACGGCATCGCTCGTCGCGCCATCGGCGCCGAAGTGCTCGAGGCCTCCAGCGCCTACGGCACCGCACACGCAGCGGCATCCGGCGCTGTCACCGGCGTCACGCCCGAGGCACGCCGGCGCGGCGTCGACCTCGTGCTCGATCCCGAGCCCGGCTGTCATGCGCGGATCAACGACTCGGGTGCTGTCCTACAAATCCTTACCAACGTGCTCTTGAACGCCATCGCGTTCACTCCGTCCGGCCGCCGCGTCACGCTCGACCTGAGAGAGGAAGACTCGCAGGTCATCTTCAGCATCAAGGACGAGGGTCCCGGCATCGCCCCCGAGCGCGCGAGCTCGGTCTTCAACGGCCCCGTCTCCACGCGCCGCGGCGGAGCCGGCCTCGGCCTGCGCCATTCCCACGCCCTCGCCGCCGCGCATTCCGGCCGCCTCGATATCGTCGGCAGCTCCGGCGCGGGCGCCTGCTTCGAGCTCACCTGGCCGGTCGTCGAAGCCCGCAGCGCCACCCGCCCCCAGCGTCACTCCGCCGCCGGCGTTGCGGGCACACGCGCCCTCGTCATCGAAGACGACGCGGCCGTGCGCTCCTTGATCGAAATGTCGCTCGAGCCCTACGGCGTCCAGACCGTGCTCGTCGCGAGCGCCGCGGAGTTCGAGGGCGCCCTCGCCCAGGGCGACTACGACTTTGCGCTCGTCGATCTCTCCCCGCTCGCCGCGGGCGCCGCTGCTTCACTGCAGCGCCTCCGCGCCGCGAACCCGCGCATCAAAGTCATCCTGATCAGCGGCGTCGCCAGCGGCGTGCCCGACGCAGTCGAACACCTCGTCGACAGCTGGGTCCGCAAGCCGTTCGAAATGGGCGAAGTGCTCTCCGTGATGTCCCGCCTGCTCCCTCCGCGCGACCCCGCGGTAGAGAGCGCAGTCGGCTGAAGGGGTCCCCCCGTAGAAAAGTGCGCGCAGCTCGGCGCAGCGGGCGCCGGGCCACTCTGCGCGCCCGATTCGGCTCTGCAGCCGCGCCTGGCACCGCAGGATCGTCCCCCAAATCGTGCCGATCCGCGCAAAGGGGCTTGCCGATGCCCGCCCCACTGAGCTAGACCCCGTCGCCCGATGCGCTTCCAAAGCCCGAACCCCCACAGCGCGACCCGCCGCAAGCCGGCCGCGCAGACCCACGTCGTGGGGAAGGGGGAGCGGACAGGGAGCGTACGCGAAGGTGGCGGAACTGGCAGACGCACTAGCTTGAGGTGCTAGCGGGGTTATTCCCATGGGGGTTCAAGTCCCCCCCTTCGCACAACGTCCCGGGGCCCGCGTCCCCGGAATGTCCCCTGAATGAGCCGCCGACGATCTGCTCGGCGGCTCGACGCGAGGCGTGAG
>JAICQO010000049.1 GCA_025937835.1 Polyangiaceae bacterium | reverse complement strand
CGTCGGGGCGCAAATGGCGTTCCTGATGCTCCACGCCACGGTCGGCTGGTGCCCTCCGGTCTCGCTCTTCCGTCGCCTGGGCTATCGCACCAAGGCAGAGATCGACACCGAGCGCGATTTGCTCGAGCGCGCACTCGACGATGCCGCGCGCACCAACTCGCGGGATCACGCCGAATCTGTGCCAAGCGCCTCCTGAAGTTGTGCCATCCCCTGCGTCAACGCAGCAAAAATCCCTGAAAATCGAGAATCATCAGCGCGGCACGCTGCTTGCTGATGCCGGCGCATGCGTTGGTTGTATCGCAGAGGCGGGCTGCTACCGGTGTGCTTGGCGGTGCTCGTTCCGCTGAGCTACGGCGGTTCGTTGCTCGTGTTCGAGACCTCGGACGCTCAAAGCTGCACCGGAGGGCTCAGCGGGACGGGCGGACACGTCCCCACCGACGGAGTCACCCTCGTCGAGTATATGGGGGACCGCGTCAGCGTCGGCCCCGACGCGTTCTTTTCATTTCGCGCTCGGGCTCGAAGCTCCGCGGTCGAATCACCGCTCGACAGCGTGTCGATTCAAGTCACGAACCAGGCGGGCGAGCTCGTGCCGGGTACGCTGCGTGTCCTCGACGACCAGCGATACGACCAGCTACAATTGGCCGACCTATTGCTCGGCTGGGAAGCCTTTGAGCCACAAGCTTCCGGTGAACTTACCGCGAAGGTCGTCCTCAAGACCTCTTTCAGCAGCCAAACCTGGACGGGAACCCTGCTCGTGACCGACGAAGACGCCGTGTTGCCCGAGCCCGCCTTCGAGCTCCGGGACTGGACGTACGGGCGCCGTGACGCAGGAGAGCAGCTCTCGTGCGGGATACCGAACCCCTGCGGAACCGCCTACACCTTCGGCAGCCAGCTCAGCGACTTTGCTCAGGTGACGCTCGCCTCCCTCACGCCCGCACCGTCCGTCGCAGTAGCCTGGAAGTACACGCTCGAGCCCACCGCAGGGGCCGCAGCAGACTGGCGACCTGAGCGCTTCTTCGTCCAGGGCCCGTCGTCCGAGCCGCTCGAAAAGCTCTTGTCCTCGTCCACCCAACTGCAGGATGAGACTTGCCTGCAAATCCAGGCGCGAGACCTGCGCACCGATCTCGAGTACTCCACCAAGCTCTGCGGAGCGCCCACGGACCCACCCGTGCTCGACGACGGAATCAGCAACTGCCATTTCGTGGATCTGCCACCCGGCGCTGAGTATCAGGAGCGCTGGTGCCGCGCGCATCCCGACACCACCCAGGCCGAATGCCAATCCATCCTCGGACCCGGTACGGGCCTTCCGACGTCCGGAGCAGCCGGCCGTGTCAGCACCGCCGGCTCCGCAAGCAACCCCGCAGCAAGCAGCCCAGGCGGCAACGGCAACACGCCCGCGGAGCCCGCATCGGAGAGCCGCACCTCGCAAGCCTGCGCGCTCACTGGCGCACCCGCGCCCGGCACACGTGCAACCTCTGCGGCCTGGGCACTCGCGCTGCTCCTCGCCGCCCGCGCTCGACGGCGCCGCGCCGCGACCTCGACCCATTAGTAGATTGGCGGAGTTGCCCGATGCTTTGGACGTCTCGAAGAGATCGGTTGTTCGCGATCGGCGCGGTGGCCCTGGTCCCGCTGATGTACCTCGTCTCCTTCGCCGTGTTCGAGAGCTCGGACGCCTACGGCTCGTCCGGCGGACTGTCCGCACGCGTCAGCGGCGTGCATACGGCGCAGGACGAGGACGCGGTCGTGCCGGTCGGCCTCGACGCCTTCTTTTCCCTCCTCGTGGTCGCCGCGGGCGCAGCGTCCGAGGCGCCGCTCGACAGTGTGTTCATCGAAGTGAGGGCAGGGCTCGACTTGGTCGAAGGCACCACCCAGATCCTCGATGAACAGGACGCAACCTTTCAGTACCGCGAGCTGTTGATCGGTTGGGCGGCCCACGAGCAGCGATCTCCCGGGGATAAACTGAGCGCCAGCATCCTGCTGAAGAGCGCCGCAGGTGACACCGTCCTTTCGCGAGTGCTGAGCGTGACCGATGCAAGCCCCTCGCTCGCCCTGCCCGCTCCCGAGTTGCAGGACTGGGTCCGCGAGCTCCGCGATCACGGTCAATCGCTGACCTGCGGGACCTCGGCCCCTCGCACGTTCGGCGCGGAGCTCAGCGAATTCATCGACGCCACGCTCGCTCTGCCCGCGCCCCCGCTGCCGATCGCCGTGGCCTGGAAGTACACGCTCGAGGCGACGGCTCTGGCAGGACACGTCACTGCGATACCCGAACGCTTCCTCGTACAGGGTCCACCGTACGCGCCGCAAGAAGCGGCGCAGGTCTCCTTCACGAACGAAGCGAGGGAATACTGCATTCGAGTCATCGCCCGAGATCTGCGCACGAACCTCGAATATTCCGAAGTGGCCTGCGGCGCACCCGAGGGGCCTCCGCAAAATGCCGACCGCATCGGAGAGTGTCGCCTCGAAGACCTGCCACCCGACGACGCCTATCGAGAGCGGTGGTGTCGCACCCATCCCGAATCCGCATGTCCCCCCGCGCCTGCGCCCACGGATCCGGTTCCTACCGCAGATCCGCCTCCCTCCGCGGCTCCAACTCCAACTCCAGCGCCAACTCCGGCTCCAACTCCGGACGCGGACGCGGACCACCCACACCGCACCTCGCAAGCCTGCGCGCTGACGAGCGCACCGAAGCCCCGCGCCAGCAACATCGCCGCGCTCTGGTCGCTCGCGCTGCTCCTCGCCGCCCGCGCTCGACGGCGCCGCGCGGCGACCTCGACCCGTTAGTAGATTGGTTGGGTCGAGACGAGGGCCGGCGCACACCGACCCTTCTCGTCTCATGCACTCGCGTTTCGTGGGCGGGACAGGGTTTGAACCTGCGACATCCGGTGTGTAAAACCAGCGCTCTACCGCTGAGCTACCCGCCCGGGGCACGCGCTTCTTAGACGCGGAGCGCCGGAACGGCAAGCTCCGCGGCCCCGAACAGCGCTCGGGAGCACGGAACCACCACCTCCGAGAGCGCCGCGCGGCGAGCCTCGGTCCGTTCACTCTCCGAAAGCAGTCCGTGAGCCGCGAGCGCTGGGGCAGCAACCTCGCCTTTCGCCGCCCGCACGAAGGAAGCGCCGAGCTCAGCCCGAAGCTCGGCCAGCAGCGCGCGCTTCTCGCTCTCCCCCGCGCTCTCGAGCGCAAAGCGCAGGAAGCGGAAGCCGAGCGCGGCGTGGCGGGCCTCATCCTCCGCGATCCGCGCGAGCACGCGACGCACGGCTGGATCCTCGGTTCGCAACAGTGCCGCCCGCGCTTCGGCGGTCGCCTGCGTCTCTCCGAGACAAGCCTCGCGGTAAGCGGTCACTACCAGCTCGCGGCGGCTTCGCCCCGTGAGCGCGCCATCGACCGCGAGCCGGCCGGGGCCGATCGGCATGCCCGCGTAAGCGCTCGCGAGCCCGAAGCACAGCTCGGCGTGCTCGAGCTCGTCCCGCATCGCGCGCTGCGCCTCGCGAACGAGCTCTGCGGGAGCGCCCATCGACAACAGCTCGAGCACGAAGCGAGCAAACGCCGCGATCGACGCATGCTCCATCAGCGCCACCCGGCTCCAGTGCTCCGCGAGCTCGAGACGTTGCCCGTCGTCGAGGGTAGAAAAGTCAGGAGTCAGCGCAGCCGACCAATCTCCACGCGTTGCCGGCTGGACCTCGGCTAGCCTTGGCGCACCGCCAACCAGGAACGGCCGCCCGCAAAACCATCCACTGCCGCAGCTCCTCGCTCCGCCAACGATCTCGCAGTATCTCTGCCCCGAGGGACAGTCTTTCGACGTCATGCACGCGTCGTTCGGGCTCTGACAGTCGAAGCGGGTTCCGTCGCGCTGGCAGCCGCCCGACGTCGTCGCAGCCGCGCACAACCCGCCGTCGCAATCTGCGTCGGTCGTACACGTCGCCTCGACGCACGTTCCGACCGGCGATCCGCACATGCAAATCTTTCCCGCTCCGCAATCCGCGTCGCTCACGCACCCCGCCAGGCAGGTCAAGTTCTCGCTGGGTGGCAAGCCGTCCGTCCACGGGCTGCAGTGCCCGTACGCCAGGCGCGCGCAATCAGCGTCCTCATCGCAATGATCCCGAGCCCCCAGCTTCGGCCACACATCAGGACGCGGCACCGTCGACTCACAGGTGACAGCCGCCGTCCGATGCAGCCACCCTTCCGCGCACCGCTCGAGCCCGCCCCCCACGTCCCTGGAATCGCTACACGGAGCCACGACCGGAGCCTTGGGCTCGGTCTGCCCGTCAGGCTCGGTCTGCCCGTCAGGCTCGGTCTGCCCTCCACACCCAGGCGCCAGCGCGACCCCGAAGCTCGCCAGCAGCGCGAGCCGAAGCGCCCCGAGCGCACCCGCCAAAGTCCCAACGCTTCGCCGTGCTACGCCGTCTTCAGACATTTACCGCACCCCGTACAGCCCGCGTCCAGCTGAGCTTAGCCCACCCTCAGCCTGCCCGCGACTTGGCCGGACGATCGACCATTCTACCCAATTTTCGGCCCTTTCCAGGCCCGCGACCCCAATCGTCGTTCTTCTGTCCCTCGCGCGCCTTTTCTCTTGTGGAGCGGACGGACCCTTGTGCTATGTACCGCCCGCCGCTCACGGGGCGGTAGTTAAGTTGGTTATAACGCCGGCCTGTCACGCCGGAGGCCGCGGGTTCGAGTCCCGTCCGCCCCGCTAAAACTCGAAAAGTTACGCTCACTTACAGAGCGGTGTAACGATTCCGGTGATCGATTCCCCCCGATCACCGAGCTGGGCAGCGCGGGGAACGGGTCGCCGAACCCTTCGCGCGCTGCCTCTGCGATGCGGATGTAGCCCTGCGTCGTGTCGAAGTCGGTGTGACCGGCGCGCTGCTGGATCTTGAGCGCATCGTCGCCCCGGACGGCCATCCACGTGCAGCCCGTCCCGCGGAGGTCGTGGAAGACGATCGACCGCTGCGTCTCGCTCGTGGTGTGCAACCCCGCGCGCAGCACCTTCGCCCGCTTCAGCCAACGCCGGAGCCCGCGCGCCATGTCCCGGTTGCTCGGCATCTCGGGCAGCACGAGCCCCTTCCCGCCCGACTCGTCGCGCAGCGTGGCGAGCAGCGGCCGCAAGGCGTGCTCGATCGGCACCGGCCGCGCGCGCCGGCCCTTCGTAGCCTTCACCTCGCCCGTCACCCGGTTGACCGCCCGGTGCACGCGGATCACGCCGTGCTCAAGATCGACGTCCGCCCAGTCGAGCACGCGGAGCTCTCCGGCGCGCAGGTACGTGTAGACGGCCAGCGTCACAGTGAGAGCGCCCCAATCCGCTGCCCTCGATCGTAGTGGGTGTTTGCTACGGCTTCGACACCAGGAACGTGGCGCGAGCTTGAGCATCCACAGAGCAATTCACGGCCACGCCTCCCTCCACAAGGTAGACGGGCGAGACGGCTCCCTGGAATTGCCGGCCCGCGATGGTCTCCGTGCCGCCGCTGGTCACGAACGCAATCACCCGCGCTCGCTGCTGCAGCGTTGCGCCGGGCATGTCGTGCACCGCGTAGTAGTACGTTAGGGCCGACCCGATCTCCTGTTTGATGTCGCACGCCACCTCGAAGGCGTCGTAGTCCGCGCCCGGCATCGGCTGAGCCATGGCCGGCGGAACGTAGCTCCCTCCGCCCGTCGCGGCCGGCGCCGAGCGACTGCCCGTTCCCGGGCTTGAGGTCACGCCGCCCACCGCCGGGCGCCCGCCAATGATCTCCGTGACGGCCCCGCCGGTCGCCGCGAGCGTTCCGCCGGTCTCGGCCTCGGGAGGCTCGTCGCGAGCTGCTCCAGGCGACGCCCCCGCCGAGCACGACACCATCGCCAACCACACGAGCCAGGAGCCGCCGAGCCATTCGAGGGCGCGACCCACGACCGAGGTACTCATCCTGACATCGTACCGCAACGCCATCGCCCAAGGCCGTCAAGGCCCGGCCGGAATCCTGAACGGCTCAACGGATTGGACCGTCACGAGGGCGTGCCCAAGCGACCGAACCCCGGGCACCACCGTCGCCAGAGCGACTGCCAGCGCGAGCATGCCCGTCACCCCCGCCCCGGGTGAAAGAATACTCATTGACGGCACCGTGCGGCCCGGAGCGCTTTCAAACGCCCATGACGACCACCGACGAACAGCTGAGGGAATACTGGGGCCGCGATCGCGAACGCCTACGCGCAGCTGGCGGAAGCGCTGCCTACGATGGACGAGGAACAGCAGGAGCGCGCGAGGCAGTACATGGGTGAGCTCGCTGAGGATCTGCCGAAGAAGTTCCGCGCGCTCCTATAGCTGGGGACGGCGTGCCGTCGCGGACTTGGCTGCGCCTCTTCAAGGCCTGAGCTTCGCTGGATCTGTCACCGCAGGCGTTCGCCCCCGCCTGCTTCGTTGGAACTTTCTGCAAGCCGCAGCTGTCGGACTTCGGCATGTCGAACTGGAAGGTCGAGGGTGCGGACGAGCAGGCGGTCAAGCAAGCGTTGGAAGCAGCGGGGGTCCCTCGCGGAAGGCTCGGAAGGTGGGACGGTGCCGATTTGAGCGTGGGCGGTCCTGATGCGGCCTCCTCGACGGGAGAGGAATCCCTGCGGCTCAGAGAAGCTCGTCGCGGACGTGAAGTGACGTTGCGTGTGGCCAGCTTCTTTGTAGGTCCGATCTCGACGTCGGCGTGGGAAGAACTGAAGAAGCGATTGACCGAGCTCGCAATGCCGTTCGAGACAGACGCAATGGCGCCGAACCTTTAAAGCAGACGTCGGCGGTTCCGATCTCGCTTCCCTTGCGGGCGCGATCCGCCGCCAGATGTCGACTTTTCTGCGCGCCGACGCGCGTTCTGTTCGTGGTCAAGTTGTTGCAGTACGCCGCCTGGTGGCCCTACTCAGGAGTCGCTGATAAGGTTTGTCGTTGTGACGGATGAGTTCGGCGACAAGGCAGGGAAGCTCGCACGCATCGGCGCAGCGCAGATACCGATCCTAGGGCTTGCTGTCGAGCTCGTTTCCGTGTTCCTCCCACCCAACGCCGACGAGCGGCTCCACGAAGCGGTCAGGTCCGACATCTTCGAGACGATGTTACGGTTGCAGGCTCGCGTTGAAGAGCTAGCGAAAGAGTTGGCTGGGCAAGGCATGAAGCTGGACGAACTGCGAGCCACGCACGCTGTCGCCCTCGCTCGTGAAGTAGCAAAGGCGCAGGCGGAGGCGCGTAGCGAATCCAAGACGAACGCTCTCGTCAACGCGGCTGCTCGACAGTTGGACCCCCGACTTGGTGACCAAGCGATCCGCGAATTTTGGTTCAACCAGGTGCGTAACCTGAGCGATGTGGCCATCCGGCTTCTCACATTGCTCGGCGAGCACTCCCAATTGGGGATCGGCGAGCGCTCGCTCTTCACAGTGAGGAAGTCCTCGAAGTCGCTCCTCCAAGTCCCGCCCGAGGAAGTGGCTGCTCTGCGCGCAGCGGTCATCGACATGCGAGATAGGTTTCGCAATACGCCCGTGCTCCGCTCTGGAGAAGCGTGGCGCGCCAGCGACGGCGAAGAGATTTCGGTTATTGCGCTGGAATCGTTCGGGGAAGCGCTCGTCAAGTTCATCCGGTAGCCCCAAGCGCATCGATCCCATGGTCGGCGCGCCTGGGGTATGATCGCCGACATGTTCTCGGGCTCCTACAGTGACCGACCGACACTCGAGCTCTGGGGCCGAACGCTCAGATGGCTCGAGAGGGTGCGTGCGCTCCGCGGCGTCCCCCTCCACGACGAGCACTTCGACATCACGGCGGCGTGGAACCTGAGCGATCACGCGCTCGCGCTCTTCGGATGCTGCGACGCAATGTACGACTGGATTTCGAAGACGGACGAAGCGTTCAAGGCCCCCGTGAAGTTGCTCTATGACTCACCGGAGCTGCGGGCTTGCCGCGACATCGTCAACACGTCCAAGCACCTTCGGCTTTGGGTCAATGGGCGCAAGTTTGCGTCGAGACCGCTCACTCGAGAGGAGGTGAACGCAATCGCTGAAAAACGCGAGAGGAAGGGCGCCGTGGAGATGTCGCCGCAAGAATTCCTGACTACGACGGAGCCGTTCTTCGCGGCACTCGGGAAGCCTGCTCGCGCGCACGTGCTGTTTCCGGACGACTCCCCGCGCTCGTTCGATCTGCTGGAGCTGTGCGAGGCCTGCGTGGCGCAGCTGCGTGTCTTCGTCGAAGCACAGGGGCTCACTCCGAGACATGAAGGGGAACGGCGAATCTATGGGTACCCCGTGGACGTCTCGCACGTGCGTAGTGGGGATCGAACCCGGGAATTCTCGACTACAAGGCGCGCTTCATCCGCGCAGCGGCCAACGAAACAACCGTTCCTGGATGAGGCGGCCCTGATTCGGGTTCGGCGACAGAAATCCCAGCCACCCTGGAGAGCGTGCTCGACGGCCACCCAAGGATCTCAGCGATATCCGTCTCTCGGAGGCCCTGGTCCTTCGCGACCTGTTGGAAGCAAATTCCGAGCAACTCAGGTTCCTCGGGCGCCGGCTCTTCGGGTTCGTGCCGTAGCCAACCGCGATAGGCCATGTGCTTGTACGCCGCCTGATAGAGCGTCGCGGGCAGCAACCGAAGCTCATACCCGCGTCGTACGATCGCCGACAGACTCACTCCCCATCGCCGCTTCAGCGCGAAGAGTGCAGTCCAGTCGAGCGTTCGCGACCTCGGGAACTCGCGCAGGAAACCGGCTCTTGGAAGAAGCAGTGCTCCCGCGAATCGATCCGCTTGCTTCTCTGTTTCTGGGTCGCCTGTGGTGAGACCGCCGTGGCCGATGAGGTGAGCGCACTCGTGTGCCAAATCGAACCGCGAACGGGAGTAGCAGTCTTTGTCAGCGTTCAACACCACCACGCTGCGCTTGCCTGCCCGCGAAAAGGCGTCGACCTTCAGCGTCTCCGCGGCGAAACGTGTGACGACGATGCCGGCGCGCTCCACGGCTCGAACCAGGTTCTTGATCGGGACGTCGGTTCCGAGTTCCCACTCCACCCTGCAAATCTGCGCGGCTTCCTCGATTGCCTCGGGCGATGTGAAGGGGATGCTCGGGATCCTCTCTGGTGGCATCTTCACGGACTCGTCCAGAAAGGTGACGAGCCTGCCGAAAAGCGAACCGTGTGCGAGAACCCGGGTTCTCACCGACACTGGCGTCGTGGTCCGGCGCCGGAAATGGCACTCCTCGTCGCGAAACTCCTCGAGCGGCTCGCCGAAAAAAAAGGACTGCTCGAACCCCAAAACCGTCGCAAAGGCGTCCAGCAGCACCGGGGTCGGCTGTCGGTGACCATGTTCAAAGTGACCGATGTATTGCGGCGTAACAGAGGCCTCGCGAGCCAGGTCCGCTCGCGTCAGCCCGTTGAAGCTGCGGGCCAGACGAAGTCGGGGTCCGCAGAAACGCTCACGGGGTTTCGTCACCTTGGCCATCGCCAACCGCCTTGCTTTCTGAAGGCTCGTCTTGCGCCGAATCTCCGTCCTTCGTCAAGATCTCATCCGTCCGCGATTGCACCACCGGCGGAGGTAGGTCGACCCCCTCGGGCCTGATCGGCGTGACGTTGGCGACCGCGTGCACGCTCTCATCGAGCGGAATCTCCCATTCGTTGTGCACGCTCCCGTACTCGTCAGCCTGAAAGATCACAACCCGCGACACGGTGAGGTCGGGGTGGGTATCGATCGCGAGGAGCCAGAACAACCCGTCGTCAGACGCGTGGCCGCTATCGAACATTGCGAACATGCTTGCTTGCCCCGTACGCACGTCACGCAACGCAGCGTTCGCCGCACCCCGGAGTACGCGCGGTGTGGGATCGGCGGGATCCCCGCGATAGAATTTGATCGGGATGCTCTCGACTCGAAGCGTGCACTCCAAGCCGCCACGGACGACCGTCATCCACGCCTTGTAGGGCTCCTCCTCGGCCATTCGTTCGAAGGCGAAGCACGTGCGCTCGTAGGATCGGCAACCGAACCCCCAGTTGCCGTCGCCCTTCTCCGGCTGGTGCAACTGGGCGACCTCGTTTCGAACGCGGTCAAAAACGGCCGCGATGAGACGAAGCCGCGCTTCGGTGAGCGCCGGCGCAACCTGCCAGGGGTAACGGTGCATGGCCTGGGTTCTATACCCCAATTCTTAGAATTTGGAACCCAAAATGAAACAGCCTCCGGATTTTGAAACAGCTCGTTGATTCTGAAACTCGAGCCGGGGTCTCACGGCCGGCCGAACGCTTCCCCTCGGAAAACAGCTGGCTCACCGCGGGGCTCGGCAAGCCCGAGCGGGAGGTCTCCGAGCGCGGCCCGTACCGTCGTCCCGCCGCTTGGAGCGACGTCGCAACCCGCGCGGCGGACGACAGCCGTCTAGCCGACGGGGACGGGCGACGCCGTCGAGCGCGGCCGTGGGCGACGCGCTGTCACCTCGCTCGAGGTGGCTGCGCGGCCCGTTGTGCCCGCGGCAAAGCGACGGCGCACGGTGCTCGTCGCAGTACTCGGACGACAGGCGAGCTCGGCGCGCCTACCGCCCTCGCCTGTGCCGCTCCTCGGCAAGGTCGGCGATGCTCGACACACCGGGCTCAGGCGGCCAGCGGGCGCCCCAGCGCTTCGTGCGCGACCTGAGCGGCGTGGAGGTCGCCCGCAGCCGTCGCCGCGGAGATGGCGGCCATCAGCGAGGCAACGAGCGCCGCCCGCGGGCTCGGCGAATCGTTCACCTCAAGCGATCGCTGACGCAGGTTCGCCGACTTACCCTCAGGGACGCCGGGAATTGAACCCGAGTCCTCCGCACCCTTCTCCTGCTTTTCCCCGTCAAAGTCGCTTCGTTCTCGGGTTCGAGTCCCGTCCGCCCCGCTAAAACTCGCGACACTGACGACGCCGTGGTCCGCAGGGACCACGAGATCGACGAGACAGTGGGCGCTCCGCAGATCGAGCCCAGAGCTCGAGCGGAGCGCTCACGCCTGGTGAGTGCCGCTCCCAGGTTTCCTCAGGGAGCGGTCGAAAGCTCACCTGGAAGCCATCCGCTCGGCCTTACTTGCGTTTCGGTTTCGGCTTCGGTTTCACGGCTTCAGCGAGCTCGGTTGCGCGCTCCATGAAGGCGCGCCGGACCAGCTGCCTCACTGCATCGGATGCGGTCAGACCATCCTCGTCAGCGAGCCACTCGAGCTGTCGTCGCTCATCGTCCGACATTCGCACGCGCAGCATTAGTCCCGACCGAGCGGAGCCATGTCGCCTCTCTGTAAGCGCTCGCAGTGCTACAGAGTGAACATCCAGCTCTCGCCGCGCGGCTCGCTCGCGCCTGGCGAGCGTGTTCGCCGAAAACGTTTCCGCCGCTGAGACGCGGCGTTGGCGCTCGCTTGCGCTCCAGCCGAGAGCAACCGCCCTTCATAACTACTCGTGTGCGGGGGGTCGTCACGCGGCTCGATCTTCGTTTGCTGGCTCGGAGCAAGGCGCCTCGACCCTCAGTTACGAGGCCTTTTCGCGCCGGTGTTTCGCGCGATGCACAGGCTGAGTTTTGCATTGCATCGAGCTGGGTGTTAGCGCTGGCGAGTTCGGTGAGGTGGTTTGGATGCGAAGTAATCTGAGTGCATTGGTCTGCGCGCTGGTGGGCGCGTTTCTCTTGGTCGCGGGTTGCGAGCACGAACGCAGCTTCTCCGAGCCGCAACAGCAAGGCGGAGAAGCCGGCGTGGACGCGACGAACGGCGACGCGGGGAGCGCCGGAGCGGCGGGCGGCGACGCTTCATCTGCGAGCGGGGGCAGCGGCGGCGCCGGCGGGAACGGCGGTTCATCGTCGAACGGAGGCTCTCCGAGCAACGGGGGCTCTCCGGGCAACGGGGGCTCTCCGAGCAACGGCGGCAGCGGCACGGATCCCGTCGGTGGGACCAACCCGGCGGCGAAGGGCAACGGGCTCGCGTGTGCCTCGAACGCGGAGTGTGAGTCAGCGCTGTGCCAGGACGAGGTATGCTGCGATCGCGCGTGCGACGGCACGTGCGAAGCCTGCGTGGGGCTCTACACCGGGCTACCCAACGGCACGTGCGGACCTGCGCTGGCCGGCTCCGATCCGCACGACGATTGCGAGGCGAGCGCCCCCGCGAGCTGCGGCAACGACGGGAGCTGCGACGGAGCGGGCGCGTGCCGCCTGTTCGGGCCCAACGAAGTGTGTGCCGAAGCGGGCTGCAACGGCTCGAGCTTCACGCCCGTTCGCACGTGCGACGGCGAGGGCAGCTGCCAGGCCGCGGCGCCCGTCGCGTGCGGGCAAAACCCGTGCACGGACGTCGGCTGTCAGCAGCCTTGCAGCGCGGACCCGGACTGTCCGACCGGTAGCTACTGCGACGAGGAAGACGAGACGTGCCACAACCAGCAGACGGACGGCCAAGGCTGCACCGCGGACAACCAGTGTCGTTCGGGCTTCTGCGTCGACGAGGTGTGCTGCGAGAACGAGTGCGAAGGCACCTGCAGCGCGTGCTCCAAGGAAAAGACCGGACAGAGCTCCGGTCGTTGTGTCGGCATCCCCTCCGGTGAGGACCCGGACGACGAGTGCGCCGCGGACACCTCCAATGCCTGCGGCCGTGACGGCGAGTGCACCGGGGGCGGTGCTTGCCGGGTACGCGCCGTCGGGACGGCATGCGGGACGGCGACGTGCAGCGGCGACACGCTCACGGCGGAGGGGTCGTGCAACGGCGCGTCGACCTGCAGTCCGAGCACGCCGACGGCCTGTCCGGATAATCTGACCTGCGCCTCCGCCAGCGCCTGCCGCACCAGCTGCTCCAACGATTCACATTGCCGGTCGGGTTACTACTGCGCCGGCAACAACTGCGCGCCGAAGAAGGGCAAGGGCGCGGGCTGCAGCAGCGCCAACGAATGCACGAGCGGCTTCTGCAAGGACCAGGTCTGTTGCGACGCAGCCTGCAGCTTGTCGTGCCAGGGCTGCTCCGCCGCCCTCACGGGGCTCTCGAACGGGACGTGCGGGCAGAAGACCAGCGACGCGTCGATGGCCTGCCCCGTGAATGCGCCGACCTCGTGTGTGGCCGTCAGCACGGATCTCAACAACTGCGGAACCTGCGGGACTGTCTGCCCAAGCGTCGCCAATCAGTCTCCATCGTGCGAGGGCGGGACCTGCAAGTCCGCGTGCCTGAAGACGGAATACACCGCGACCTGCTCCCCTTCCTCGAACCAGACTACCTGCACGAACTGGGGCTTCGAGGTCTCCGGTTCCACTGACGGCTGGTTCCTCGTGCCGGGGAGCAACGGCTCGAACGGGGCACTGTCCTCGTCCAGCCGCTTCGCCGTTACGGGAAGCCGCTCGTTGGCGATCCCGTACACCAACGCCGGAAGCGACCCGGACAACGGCGACCGCCGGCACGTGGACGTCGCGGTCAAAATCTGCGCGAACGGCGGAAAGATCAACCTCTCCAACAAGTTCGTTCGCTGGAAGTTCCGGATGGATCCGCCAGCCCCCTCCCAGGGCGGCTACAACTATTTCAGCTGGTGGAGCGAGGCGAGCCCGACCAGCTCCGGCGGAGGCACCTTCGACTTCAACCCCGTCACCACGGCCGGATGGTGGAGCTCGACAGAGTATTACACCAACCCACTCGGCAGCAGCACCGGCACCGCGGCGACCATCGGCTTTCACTTCGAAGTCGACGAGGCCTGGACCGGCACGATCTTCCTCGACGACGTGGAGATCTACTAACGACCGAGCTCAGAGCTCGGGCGGATCGCTCTGTCCTTGGTGAGCGCCGCTCCCATTGGGGTCAGTCGGCTCGCCGGCGCCCCAGCATTCGACGGAGCCGTCGCCGCGCAGTCCACACGTGTGCCAATAGCCGGCGGCCAGCTCCGTGAACTCTCCGTCCGGAGGCGAGGCCTGGCCGAAATACGGGACTTCCTCACGTTCGTCGGCGGGGACGCCGTAACCCCAGCAGCGGGCCTCGCCGTCTGTCGTCAAGCCGCAGAGGTGCGCGGTGCCGGAGACCAGGGCTTCGAATTCGTCGCCCGGTGCTTCGAGCAACGCGGGATCTTCGTCGTCGAAATACATGCTGCCCCAGCAGGTGGCGTGGCCGTCTGCATCGAGCGCGCAACTGAAGTGGCTGTCGCCGGTGATCACGGATTGGAACTCGCCAGGCGGTGCCTCGGTGGCTCCGTAATAGGTGTTTCCCCAGCAAAACAGCTCGCCGCTCTCGAGCAGGCCACAGGCGTGGTCGGCCGAGCCGAGCTCGACGAATGGGCCCGGTTGTGACGAGAGCGACAGGGACGGAAGTGCCGAGCCCCAACATAGCGCGCCCCCGGCCTCCGCCTCGTTCTCGCCGAGGATGCCACAGACACTTTCGCCCTGAAACAACGCGCGAAACTCGTGGTTCGCGTACACCTCGTCCAAGAACGGATCGCCCCAACACTGGACGCGCTGGTCGAGGCCGAGCGCGCACGAGACGGCCTCGCTCACCACGACCTGGCGCGCGTAGAGTCTTGCCGGCGGCATCGATTGTGGCCCGGCACCCCAGCAGACCACGCGGCAATCCGGCGTGACCCCGCACGCTGCGTCCTGCCCGATCGAGATCGACACCAACGCCTCGTCGGGCGTCTGCTCTGTCCACGAGGGGCTGCCCCAACACACGGGGGTGCCGTCCTCGCGCAGTAAACACGTGGCGAAGGCATTCGCGTACAGCCGCTGGTCCGTCCCTTCACACGTGACCTCGGGCTGTGCCGGCGCTCCGCCCTGGCCGGCCTCGCCGGTGTCCGTCTCACCACCGGCAGCGACGACTCCGCCAGTCGCGTTGGCTCCGCCGGTCGTCGTCTCGGCTCCGCCCGTGGTGGGAGCTCCGCCGGCTTCGGACCCGTCCCCGGTTTGTCCTCCGCTGCCGCCCGCCTCGCGCTCACCGATCGTCATCGTGTCGTCGCAGCCAAAGGCCAGCGCTGCGCCCGAAACCAACACCAGCCCGCCAATCACCATTCGAAGCATCTCGCTCAGCTCCTCTGTCTATTGGTCAGACTAATGACGCGACGCGGGTGGATCCGTGTGGCTATTTTCCAAGCCTTGGGCGGCCGGCTCGCAAGCGGCGCGCACGCGCTCGACGTGTACGGAACTTGGATACCGTGCCACGAACTCCGCGATGCGCGCCGGAGCGCGTCCGAGCGCGGCGCACGCCGCGAGCGCACGCGTCGCGGCGCGCTCCTCGCCGAGCACGCCCGCCGGCACGAGCCGCTCGAGCTCGCCGAGAACGGCCAGAGCGGAGCGCGCGTCCCCGCGATGCAAAAGCTGCTGAGCGCGTCGGAGCGCGTCGAGCTCGATCGAGAGATTGGAGGGCGCCGGCATCGGAGCAGAGTGCGCAGATGGAGCTGCGCCGACAGCCGCGGGCGGGAAAACATTTCGAGCCGTGGGAAGCGCCTTCGGCTCTTCTCCCTCGAGCAGCGCGGCAGGCATCGACAGCGCCGGCGTCGCTCGCGAAACCGGCGCTGTCGGCGCTTTTGCGTGATTCGACTGCGCAGCGCTCGAAATCGCGGGCACCGCTCGCGGCGGGCTCTCCGGAGTGACGGCCAGCACGGCCACCGAAGTCGCGGCTCCGGCTGCGCCGCCGATGCCGAACGCGACCAGCGCCTTCGACAACAACGCCTTCGAGCCGAGCGCCGCCTTCGAAGAACCCACCACGCCCGACACGCCAGTGTGCGCCGCCGCCGCCAGGCTCGGCTCGAGCAAGCACCGCGCGACGAGCAAGGCGCGCACGCGGGTCCGATCCGCACGGCTCGGCTCGTCCGCATCGCGAGCCAGCTCCAGCATCCGCTCCGCCCAGCCGCTCGGGTCAGTCATGGGTTTCTCCGAAAATGGCGCTCGACACGCCGTAAAAACTCGAGCCTGGCGGCGCGGTGCCGCGAATACACGGTGTTCAGATTCACGCCGAGGGCGCGGGCCACCTCGGGTGCCGGCATCTGCTCGAGCTCCGTCATCACGAACACGGCGCGTCGATCGGGGTCGAGCGTCTCCAGGAAACTGCGGACGAAGCGCAGCGCCTCGGCCGTCGTGAGCGCTTCGAGCGGGCTCGGGTTCGGCGCCGAGAGCGCTTCATCCAGGGCCTCGTGTTCCGCAGCGCGGCGCAGCTTGCGGCGCTGCTCGTGTGCGACGTTGTGCGCAATCCCGAACAGCCACGTGCGCTCCGATGACTGTCCCCGAAAATCCGAGCGCCGCCGCAATGCCACGATGAACACGTCCTGCACGGCGTCGTCCAGCGCCTCGACCGGAACGCCCAAGCGCTTCAGCGAACGCCAGACGAACGCGAAATGCTCGTCGTAGAGCACGTCGAACCCGGCGGGCAGCTCTGCCTCGTCCGGCTCCGCGTCGAAGCGCGGCTGCTTTCCCGGCTCTTCGTTGACCGTGGGTTCGTCCATCCGCCCGGCTTCTCGCTCTAATGTCGGAAGCGACCCGGATCCGTGGGCCGAACCGCGGGCCGCCGTCAAAAGGCTGCCTCGAGCCCGAGCAGCGCGCGCGCCGTCAAAGCCGGGGTCTCGTACACGCGCTCGGGGGTGACCGCGACGTAGAGCGTCCGAAGCTGGGCGAGCCCGCCGGCTGCAGCGCGCAGCACGACCGCCCGGGACAGCCGGAGACCGACGTCCAGCTCGGCTCGAGAGGCCGCCCAGAGCGCCGCGTCATCCCGCGCGTCCGAGAAGCCACGGCCGCTCGCCGTGATCCGGCCGAGCTCTCCGCCGGCGCACCAGCGCGACGACCACGTGGCAGCGCGCCCCGCACCCAGCCAGCGGTAACAGCCGAGCACGCCAGCGCTCCACAAGCCGAGCTCGGCGAAACCACCCTCTAGGGTGATTTTCTGCGCGGCCAACACAGCGCCGAATGCGTGAACCGCGAAGCGCTCGCCCTCCAGACCCAGGCGCAGCTCGATCAGCGGGGCCGCGGACTCGAGCACGGACGTGTCGAGCCCCAAGCTTGCGGAGACGCGAAACGGCGTCAGCTCCCCCACCCGGCTTTCCTCCACCCCTCGGGTAATTTTCGTCCTGGTGGGCTCGGGCCGCGCGCTCACCAGCGGCACGAACGGCCGTTCCTGCGGCCGCTCTTCGAGCTCCACCGGCTCGGCGGGTTTTGCCGTGAGGCTCGTGGCCAGCACGGCGATCGCTGCGTCGCCCGCCTCGGCGCAAGTCGGCGCAGCGAGCCGCCGCTCGTTCACGGAGCCGTCGCGACCGACCACCCGCACTCGCAGCTCCCACTCCTCACCTTGCCGCTTCGCGCTCGCTTCGACCCGCGTCCAGCTACTCGACAGCTCCGAGATCGGCCTTCCGAGCACTGTCTCCACGCCGGCCTCGATCTGCTCGCGCGACGCGCAGCCGTCCTCGGCGTCCCAGGACAAGCGCAATGCTTCGCCGCGCGCGATCCCGGCCGAGAGCGCAACGGCGCAAGCGAGCCCGTACGGCCTCACGCCCACGCTCCGAAACGGGCATTGATTGGTTGGTGGGGAACACCCGATTCGAGGCGGCGCGGCGGCAACTCGTTCAAAGGACGAAAACTCGCGACGAGCATACTCGGAGAGCGACGTCTCCGCGCAACGTCGTCCAGGGGACCGAACTCGAAGTTGCTCTGGTCGCCGCGACGGAACGAGCATAAGCTCGGGCGGCATGGACATCGGAGGACGCCGCCGTTCCGAACACTTCGAAGATCGAGGCCAGGGCGGCGGAGGCGGCGGCGGGCTCCCGCTCCACCTGCTGTTCGGCGTGGTGCAAATGCTGGGCGTGAAGGGCGTGGCCGTGATCGGCGCGTTGCTCGGCGTCGGCTACTTGGTGCTACCGGCAGGCCTCAAGGCGCAGCTGTTCGGCGCGTTGGGCGGACCAGGCGCGGGCCCGCAGGGCAGCGGCAGCGTCTGCGCAGCCAGCGCCGAGAACGGCAAGGCCTGCGACTTCTCCCGCGTGGTGCTCGCCTCCACCGAGGACGTGTGGAAGGACAAGTTTCAGAGCGCGAGCCTGCCTGAATACGGAAGCGCGCCGGGCCCGTATCAGAACCCGACTCTGGTGGTGTTCGCAGACGGGGTGTCCACCGGCGGTTGTGGAAACGCCACCTCCGCGGTCGGACCGTTTTATTGCCCGCGCGACAAGAAGCTCTACATCGATCCCGGTTTTTACGGCGTGATGGAGCAAAAGCTGAAAGCGCCGGGCGACTTCGCTCAGGCCTACGTGATCGCGCACGAGGTCGGGCATCACGTGCAAAACCTGATCGGCTCCACGCGCCTCAAGGTCCGGGGCGAAAGCGAAAATCAGGTCTCGGTTCGCGTCGAATTGCAGGCGGATTGCCTCGCCGGCGTGTGGGGGCACACGGCGCGAGCCTCGCTTTCGATCACCGAAGAAGATCTGAAAGAAGCGCTCACCGCCGCCCATGCCATCGGCGACGACGCGCTCGGCCACTCGAACCAGGACGACTACACGCACGGCACGAGCACCCAGCGCATCCGCTGGTTCCGCCGCGGCTTCGAAGGGGGCGACCCGAAGCAGTGCGATACGTTCGCGGTCACCAAGTACGCCGAGCTCTGAGAGCGCACGTCAGAAGAAACAACGAGCTTCGCTAGCGCTTGACACATGCACTAGCGCGCGACGCACCTACATCAGCGTCCCGGGAAACTCACACTGCGCGTGCAATTCTATACCGAGGGATGACAGAGTTCGTGTCGCGCGGATTCGGAAAGAGTGCGCGGCAACGCGAACGCGGGTAAGTTTTGGAGACCCGAACCAAGGAGTCGACCGCATGGCGCGTTCCTACCCCGGCCAGCCTGCCAATCCGCCCTATCCCCCTCCTCCCGCACCCGAGGTGAATCCTGCTGGCCCACCGCCGGCGCCCTCGTCGCGGCAGGCCCACGCAGGCTACGGCACGGAACCGCTGCCCTCCTTCGAGAACCCCCCCGTCGACATGGTGGCCGAGACCGTCGAGGCGATCCCCGACGAGGAGCCGAATCCGTTTCAGAAGCCGCCGCGCCTCGAGCGCTTCCGAAAGCTTTTGAAGAAACCGTCACTTTGGAAGAGGCCGTCGCGCGAGATGTCGATCCGCGCGGGCGTCGCTGCCGTCGCGCTGCTCGTCGGCTGGGGTGCCGGTGCCAAGCCGTGGAAGTCGCCGCCTCCGCGCGCCGCCGTCACGGCCAAGGCGAGCGCCGCCACGAAGGCCCGCGCCGCCGCCAAGACCAGCTCCGCCAGCAAGGCGAGCAAGGCTGCAGCCCGCCCGGCTTCCGCAAAAGCCGAAGCTGCCCGCCGTGTAGCCGTCGTCGCTCACGACTCTCCACCGGTGCTCATCAAGGCACGCACCGAAACCAAGGCCGCCGCCGCGGCCAAGGGTAAGGTCACGACCCGATCTGCCGCAGCGAGCGCCGCCGCGACCAAGGCTCTGAAGTCGAAGAAGGCAGCCAGCAAGGTCTCCGCGAAAAAGCAGGCAGCCAAGGCCGCGACAGCCAAGGCCTCGCTCAAGGCAAAAGCCAAGGCGGCCAAGGCCAAGGCCAAGGCCAAACCGAAGACGGTCGCCAAAAAGGCGACCGCCAAACAGGGCTAGCGCTTCGAGACAGCCAGCTTCGCGACGAGGAAGGGCGGCTCGAACAGCTCTTCGCCGAGCGCGTCGTTGGTGATCGTCGTGCGGTGCTGTTGATTCGACAGCACGAGCATCGCCGCGCGCTCGCTCTTCTCCGGTTCGATGAACGCGAGCGAGGACGGGAAATTGAACAAGCGCGGATCGTCGCCGAGGACCTGGCGGGCACCTGTCCGGGAATCGATGCGGATCACGCGCAACCTGAGCGCGTCGGTTCCGTACAGGTACGGATCGGACGGGTCGAACGGGTTGAACTGCAGCTCGAGCAGCTCCTCGACCGGTACGTCATTCGGCTTCTTCGAGACCAACCGCAGCGACGCTACGCGCCGATGCGGCGCCCGTGAGTCACGCAGAATCGACAGCGGGAACGCGTACAGCGCCGCGGCGCACGAGGAATACACGTAAACCGTGCCGTCCCGCACGTCGATGCCGCCCGCGCCGGGGATGGTCGAGCCCGTGAACAGGAACGGCAGCCCACCGACCTCGATCTGCGGCATGGTCGGGCAGTTCGAGAGCTCGGGGATCCGATCCTCGGGCTCGAAGCTCTTCGGGACGATGCCCGGCCGGACATCACCCCGAGAAGTGACCTGCCAGATGCTGCCGTAGATCGCGTCGGTCACCAGATAACGGCCCGAACCGAGGTAGGCGAACTCTTCGGCAAAGCCGATGCGATTGCCGGTAAAGCGCACGGTGCGCGCGAGCGTCGCCTGGAATACGCCGTGGCGCAGCCGGTACTCGTATTCGTAGAGCGTCGGCTCGACGTCGCTCACGCCGGGCGCAGGGAGTCCTCCACTATCGAGCACCGCCACGCGCGAGGGCCCGATCGAGTGCAAGATCAGCGGCAAGACGAAGTTGCCGGGCGGCTGCGGGAGCTCGGCGAGCTGAGCGCGAGTCTTGCGCGACAGTACGACGACCCGCCCCTCGAGCGGAGAGCCCACGAAGAACACGTCCTTTCCTGCGGCGATGCCCGCCGGGATCGGCACGTCCAGGCTCGCGTATTCGACGCTCCTGGTCTTCGGCCCGTGGTGGCCCTGCCCATGCCCGTTTCCGTTTCCGTGCCCATGCCCCTTCGAAATCGGCTCGACCGACTCTTCTACCCCCTCCGTTGGCGCACCCGAGCAGGCAGCGAGAACGAGGACCGAACACCACAGCAGCTTCACCGGATTCATGATTCCTCCCAGGCGGCTTCCACCCGAACTACCGCCTTCGATATCCGACCAGTGTAAGCCGACACCGATCACGCGGTCTACGCAGCGCCGGCAAACTGGTAGGTAGATCGGAGCCGCTGTGAGGCGCGCGGCTCCGTCGCTCGCTGCTCAGGCCAGTACTTCGCCGATCTCGACCGGCGCGTGCTTGTAGCGGGCGTGGCGCCCGGCTCCCATGCCGGTTTTCAGGCCGTACGGCTTCAACGCGGTCTCGTACACGTCGATCACGTTGTAGACCTTGTCGTTGAAACCGGGCTTGAAATGACCGTTGCCGCCCGCGATGGCGTGAAACACACCCTCGGGGATGTGCCCCGTCGTCGTGCCGCCCCCGCCGTAGTCCGTTCCGACGATCACCAGCGTGTTGTCGAGCACGGTCTTGCCGTTCGCTTCGAGGAAGCTCGGATCATCCAGCGACGCGAGCGCACCCGCGATGTTGGTGATGCAATAGTGCGCGTGAAGGCGGCACTTGTCCCAACGGTTGTTGTGAAAGTACGCGTCGTGCGGGCTCGTCCCGGGCAAGTCCTGCGTGAAGTTCACGCTGTCGCCGAGCGCCGAGTAGGTGCCGCGCAAGCCGACGTGCCCGCCCGAGCCCACGAACAACATACTCCCGAAGCGCAGCACGTCGCAGCGCAACGCCAGGGCCATCAGCTGCCCCTGGAGCTGGAACGCCGCGGCGAAATCTTCGTGTTGAATGACGGGCGCGCTGCCGCCGGCGCCGCCCTGTGCCAGATCGTACGGCAAATCCTTGCCGGGATCGGTGACCGCTTTCGGCATCGCGCACTCTTCTTGCGCGATGGCGTCATCGACCGCGGCCTCGACCGGTGCCAGGCGTTTTTCGACGTTGCGGATGTTGTCGAGGTGCACCGACAGCTTGGCCTTCGAATCCTTGCCGAGCGGTGATGCATCGCCGATGTAGTGCTTGTATTCGCCGACCACGGCGTCGAGCACGCTGCGCTTCAGGTGTTGCTCGCGCACGGCGCCTGGATCCTGCGGCGCTCCCGGCGTGCCCCCGCCCGTCATGCCGCCGAAGAGCTGCTCGAAGATCCGCGTGGGACGCCGTTCGGGGCGCTCGCCCGGGCTGCCGTCGTGGTTCCAATGCCGCGTGTATTGCGAGACCGACCCCGTGCGGAACCACATGCCGACCGACTTGGAGCCGAGCCGCGTGGGGACACCGTTCGGGAACAGATCCTTCTTCACGATCTGCTCGAGTGACGGACCGGCGGCCTCGTACTCGCGTTTCTGCGGATCACCCACGAACACCACGTCGCCGACCTTGAAGTGCGGCTCACCCGAGCCGAAGTCATGCGACTGCTTGAGCTCGAGGTTGGTGAAGATCGACATCTTCTTTTGAAGCGCTTCGAAGGGAGCGAGCGGCCCCTTGAAGCCCTTCAGCATTTCCTCGCGGGCCACGCCCAGACCGAAGAACAACGTGATGAGCCGCATCGGCGGATCGGTCGTTTGCGCGTTGGCGCTGCGCGGCCGCATCTCGTCGAGGAACGGCAGGCCGATCATCACGCCACCGGCACCGTGCAGCAGCGTTCGGCGAGACAGGATCTTTCTCATGGTTGGGGCCCCGGGTTTTCGGCGCTCACGGCAGGCAATGGCACGATCGTCCGGAACAGCTGGCTCTGGACCACGGCTGACACCATCGCGCCCAGCGTGCTGCCGCCGGCAAGGTACTTCTCCCCCACCCGCTCCGCCTCGAGCTTGGCCTGATCGTCGCTGGTGCGCGCCGTGGCGAAGGCGATGAAATGCTCGGTCATGCAGGTCTGGATCACCGGCTCGTCCGCCAGGATCTGCATGTAGCTCGCAAAGTCCGTGTACTTGGGGCTGGCGGCTTCGGCCTTGCCCGGCAGCGGCACCCAGCCGTCGAGCGGCAACGGCTTGCCCGCCGCGTCCTGCTCGCCGACGTAGCGCCCCGCGCCGTCGAAGCGCGAGAACCCGAACGCAAACGGCTCGAACTGCGTGTGGCAGCCCCAGCATTCGGCCCGCGTCTTGCGAACGGCCGCGCGCTCGTGCTCGTTGAAGCCGGTGGTGTTGGAGTTGAACGTCTCGAGCTCGGTGAGCAGCCCCGCCGGCACCGCACCGGGGTTCCGGCACAAGAGCCGCTCCATCAAGTACTTGCCGCGGTTCACGAACGACCCGGTGCCGCGATCGCCCATGCCCGCGATCATCCCCGGATGTGCGAGCAACCCGACCCGCTGCGGCAGCTGGCCGACGTCCACCGGCATCAAGCCGGAACCCGGCATCTGCATCCCGAGCAGCTCGGCCACGCGCGGGTTGACCACGAAGCGCGTGGTCGTGAAAAGCGACGCGATGCTGCCCTTCTGCGTCCACAGATGGTCCTGGAACGTGGCGGCGATCGACTCGTCCAGCGCCAGGCGATCGGCATCCGTGACGCCCTCGAACGAGGCGTAGCGCGCGCGGCTGAAGTCGGCGACGAATGCGCGCGTCAGCCGCTGCGCTTTCGGATCCGCCAGCAGGCGCTGCACTTCGGACTCGAGCACGTCCGGCTGGGTCAAGCTGCCGTCTTCGGCGCGGGCGAGCAGCGCCTCGTCCGGCACGCTCACCCAGATGAACGAGGCGAGCCGCGCCGCGAGCTCCTGGGGCGTCAGATCGCGCGCTTGCCCGGCGGTGCCCCGCGTCTCCTCGTCCATTCGAAACAGGAACTGCGGCGACTGCAGCAGAGCCTGCAGCGTCCAGCGCATGGCCCCTGCGAAATCGAGCTGTTCTGCGACCGCGGCGTTGAACACCGCGAGCATCGCGTCGCTCTCGCGCTGCGTGAGCGGTCGCCGGTACAGGCGCCGGCCGAGAGCCGCGATCGCCTTCCCACCGCACTCGGCAGTGGCCTGGCTGCAGCCGAGGCTCTTCGTGAGCGCCGCGACGTCAACGCGCTTGACCACGCCTTCGGCCACCTGAAAGTACGATAGCGCGTGCTGCTCGATGCTCGTCTGCTTGTCGGCGATGTGCTTGAACACGCCGTCGCCGGCGTCGTCGGGGATACCGCCGGTCGTCGCGTCGAGCTCGGCCGCGGTCAGCGTGGTGCCGAGCACGTCGGCCACGCTGTTCGCATACTCGACCTTGCTGATGCGCGCGGCCAACCCGACGCGGCCCGTGACGGCCGTCGTGGTCGGCGCTCCGGCACCGGAGGGCGGTGCCCCCGCGCTCGACGGCGCTCCGCCAGAAACCGCCGGGGGTACGGCTCCCGGCGCTCCGCCCGTTCCGCCCGAGCTCGGCGGTGCGCCCGGGGGTGTATTGGGGGGTGCACCCGGCGGAGCCATGCCGCTCTCGCCCCCGCTGGCCCCGCCGCCCGGGATCGCGCTATTCGCGCTCTCGAGCTCGGCTGTGCAGCCCGACAGCACGGCCCCCGAGAGAGCAACGGCAACGCGGATCCAGGGCTTCGTCATGGCTCGTCACGCGCGAGTGTAAGAGCCCACGCGCGCCTGGCCTAGGATTATCCGACTAGTCACAAACTTCGGATATTACGGGCAACGGAGAGCGTGGCTGGATCCCGAAACGCTGGATTTATTGAGCTATTCTGGCGCGAAGCCCGTCTGCACCTGGTTCAGACCGACGCACTGCAACTCTGGAGTACTATTCCCATCTACGAGAAATACGCAGCCCCGCGTCGGCAATCGGCGGCAGCCGGCGCGTGACAGAGCGCCTCACAATCGGCGGAAATCGCCTCGATTTGCCCCATCCCCCGGGTGCGGGATCTTGCAGCGATCCTCCAGAATCTTTATTTTTGCCGCAGAACCGCGCTGATTTCGTGGGCTGGCATCGAGTTTGCGGAAGGAGCTGACAGAGCCGCCCATCTGCGGCCGAAAGGAACTCCCATGCTCACGCTGCTCCTGATCGTGCTCATCATCGCGATGCTGGCTTCCGCTCCCGCCTGGCCGTACAGCCGCGGCTGGGGCTACTACCCGAGCGGCGGCATCGGCCTGGTCGTGCTGCTCCTGCTGTTCTTCCTGTTCTTCGGAAACGCCTAGGCGGAGCTGCGGCGGCGCTACGCCGCGTCCCCCGGGTCGGCGCCCGCCCGGCGCAACGCTTCGATGTCGAGCTTCCGCATGCTCAACATGGCTTGAACCGCGCCGGGCTTTTGCATGAGCTCCCCGAAACAGCTCGGGATGATCTGCCAGGACACGCCGTACTTGTCGCGCAGCCACCCGCACTTGTCTTCGGCGCCGGCCGCCGACAACGCTGACCACAAGCGGTCGATCTCTGCCTGATCTTCGCAATCAACGAACAGCGAGAACGCCGGAGTGAACTGGTAATGCGGGCCGCCGTTCAGGGCGATGAATTTCTGTCCCTCGATCTCGAACGACACGGTCATGATCGCGTCCGTCGCGCCGAAGCGCGAGACACCCGTGATCTTGCCGTTCTTGAAGATCGACACGTAGTAGTTCGCGGCCTCTTCGGCGTTGCCGTCGAACCACAAAAAGGGCGTGATCTTTTGCATGCTGGTCTCCTTCAGGAAGAAAGCGCCTGGCCGAGCTTGTCGAGCTCCTGCTCCCAGCCAGCCGCTGCCATGTTCGTCCAGTGTTCGTCGTGCATCGCGTCGAACGTGAGCGTCATCCGCACGCCGTTCGCCGTCTCGGTGATCTCGATCAGGTGCGAGACGTCGTAGACCTCGACGCCCGGGATGAAGTCGGCCGCGTGCAGGTACGCGAGCCGCGTCGGAGCCACGACCTCCGTGTACCTGAGCGTCGCCTCGTGCGCCGTGGGCATACCGGCCTTCTTCATGAACTCGATCTGCTCCGGTTCGACGGCTTCCATCACGTACTCGAGCTTGCCGCCCGGGCGGAGGTCCATACTCTTCACCGTCACGCGGAAGCCGCCGGGGCCCCACCACGACTCGATCCCCTCCTTGGTGGTCCAGAGCTCCCAGACGTCTTCGATCGGTGCCTGGTAGGTGCGTTCGAGGCGGATCCTGCGGCGACTTTCGGACGTCATCCCGGGCGGGTGCTTGATCATGAGCTGCCTTCCTTGCGTTTGGCGGCGCGCGCACGCTGCCGCCTCTCGAGTTCTTCTCCGAAGCGATCGAGGCGCGCCTCCCAGAGCTTGCGGTAGGCCGTCACCCAGGCGTCGAGCTCGCGGAACGGCTCGGCGCGCAGCGAATACAAGCGCTGCGCTCCCTTCGGCCGCACCTGCACGAAGCCGGCTTCGTGCAAGATGCGAAGGTGCCGCGACACCCCCGACTGGTGGATGCTGACGCGCTCGACCAGGTCGTTCACCGCCTGCTCCCCGGAAAGCAGCGCCTCGACGATGCGCCGCCGCGTGGGATCGGAAAGCGTCTGAAAAACCTCCGAATGCATGAGTATGCATATGCATAACAGTGCATATCGCTCCTGTCGAGCCCCTTCGTCGCCATTTGATCACCGAGCGCGGCGTCCGGCGCTGCCAGCACCTTTGCGCCAACCCCTCACCCAGGTCATCGTGCCAGCCCTCACTTGCGCGTCCTCGTATGACCCGACCTCTCAGCGAGCGCACAGTCCTGCTGCTGCTCGGCAGTGTTCAGTTCGTCAACGTCCTCGACTTCATGATGGTCATGCCGCTCGGGCCAGATCTGGCCGCGGCATTCCAGGTTCCGAACTCGAGCCTGGGGACGATGGGCGCAAGCTACACGTTCGCCGCGGCGCTCGCCGGGATCCTGGGCTCGGGCATGCTGGATCGCTTCGACCGTCGCAAGGCGCTCGCGGTGGCGCTGGCGGGGCTCGTGCTGTCCACGGCAGCAGGCGGTCTGATGACGTCGTTTCCGGCGATGCTCGTCACCCGCTGCGTCGCCGGCACCTTCGGCGGACCGGCGTCGGCGCTCGCGCTCGCGATCGTCACCGACCTGGTTCCGCCCGAGCGCCGCGGGCAGGCCATGGGCAAAGTGCTCGGCGCGTTTGCCGTGGCCTCCGTGCTCGGAGTGCCGGCGGGCCTGGAGCTCGCGCACATCGGCGGTTTTCGGCTGCCGTTCTTCGCCGTCGCTGCGCTCGGCGTCCTGGTCACGGCCGGGGCGCTGATCCTGTTACCGCCGCTCACCCGGCACCTCGAGCGCGCCGGCCGACACCGCAGCACCTTCCGCGAGCTGATCCGAAGGCCAGGCGTGGCCGTGGCCTTGTCCTGCAACGGCCTGGTGATGTTCGGGCACTTCGCGCTGGTGCCGAACCTCGCCGCCTACTTCCAGTTCAACTTCGGGTTCCCGCGCGACGGCCTCGGCTTCCTGTACTTCGTGGGTGGCACGATCAGCTTCGCGACGATGCGCCTGGCAGGGATGCTCGCCGATCGCTTCGGTGCGCCGCTGATCGCGGCCGGCGCCACGCTGGGCTACGTCGCGGTGCTCGTCGCGTCGTTCATCGCGCCCGCCTACCAGCTGCCGGTGGTGATCCTGTTCGCCGGCTTCATGATCACGAGCAGTTTCCGCGCCGTGCCGATGCGCGCCCTTGCGAGCCGCGTGCCCGACGCCGACGAGCGCGCGCGTTACATGTCGTCGCAATCCGCCGTCGATCACCTGGCCGGCGCGGCCGGAGCGTTGCTCGGCGCCCGGATCCTCCACGAGCTCCCGGACGGCAGGCTCGAGGGCATGGATCAGCTGGCCTGGATCACCGTCGCGGTCAGCCTGGTCGTCCCGTATCTGCTCTTGCTGGTCGATCGCCGGGTGCGGGAACGCGAGCAGGCCGTTTCCCCGGCTCCGCTGCTTTCCGCCGAGCCGCGCCCCGAGTAGCGTCCCGGCCATGCCGCTCGTCAGCGTCTACACCTCGAAGCCCGCCCCGCTGAACGCCGACTCGTTTCTGAAGTCGTTGTCCGCCTTGCTCGCGCACGAGCTCGGTAAGCCCGAATCCTACGTGATGACAGCGCTCCACGCCGAGACGCCGATGACCTTCGCCGGCACGACGGCGCCCTCCTGCTTTGCTAGCGTGAAGAGCATCGGCACCTTCACGCCCGCCGATACGCAGCGCTTGAGCGCGCTTTTGTGCAGCGCCCTGTCGCGCGGCCTCGATATCCCCCAAAACCGCATCTACCTCGAGTTCTCGAACCCGCCGGGCCACCTCTGGGGCTTCGACGGCGAGACGTTCGGGTAACGCCTCGAGCGCTCAGCGCCGCAAGACGTAGAAAAAATCACGCTCCGACGGGCGCTCGACGTACACGCGCGACGAGTGCTCGACCTCGACCAACGACTTCGAGACGCGGAGCGCGCCCTCTGCGTTCTCATCGAAGACCAAGAACCGAGTCCAGTTCCAGTTGATGTCGAGCTCTGCTGCGTGCTCGGCGCCCGCAGCCTTCAGGGCTTCGGCGAGCAGGCGCGGCGAGGCCTCGAGACCGACCGCATAGAGCAGGCGCTTCCCGTCGCGATCGACGCCGATCCCCGAACGCCGCCGCGTCACGACCCCCGCGGTGTTGCCGGCCCAGGCCTTGTCGAGGCCCTTGAGCAGCTGCGGATGCAGCACGCCCTTTTCGACGAGGCACGGCGGAGTCTGGCGGATCGCCACGAAGCGACTGGCTTCCGGTGCGAGCTCCGGCCAGGAGCGGATTTGCACCGCGCCCCCGCTGTCGATCGCAATGCTGCACCCGGGGTCGCGCTGAGCCTGCAGCGAGGTCTCGCCGCGCTGCATGCCCCAGCGCCCGTGCCGGAGCATGAACCCGCCGTTGAACGCCGCGATGAGCCCGGACTGCTCCTCGGCTGGGACGAGGCCGGGGACGAACGGCACGTTCCGCTTCCCGACGTCCTCCACGCCCGGCATGAAGCCGAGCCGCAGCGCGGTCAGATCGATAGAGACCAGCGTGACGGTGATGAAGCGGCTGCTCGCGTGCGGGTGCAGCGTGGTCGTGTAGAGCCAGGCGCCGCTCGTGCCTTCCTCGCCGAGACGCTTCCACACGCCGTCGCCCGGCTCGGCGGAGCGCGCCGAGGGCGGCGTGACGTCGGGCGGCGCGCTGGGTCCGGGCGCGGCCGCCGGCACTGCGACGGGCTCGGGCGCGGCCGTGGCTGCCGCTTCGGGCAGCGGTGCCGGCGCGGGCGCTGTGGTCGCAACGGCGAGCGCAGAGCTGCTCGGCCGCGCGGGCGCTACCGCGCGGGGCTCGTGCTTCCCGCCGCCCGCGCAGGCGACGAGACCGAGCGCTGCCGCGAGGCCGAGCCTCAGGACAGACCCGGCTGCTCTTCCGGGCTCGGCGGCGTCGACGGACGGACCGGGTGGTCGTCGTCGTCCTGCACGAGCTCGCCGTTTCGATACTCGAGCACGAGGCGGCGCGGGCCGAACAGCGACTCGGCGTCGTCGAAGCGCAGCGCCTCGCGCAGCACGTCGTCCATGTGATCGACCAGGACGACACGCAGCGCGTTCAGCACGCGCCGCGGGATTTCCTTCAGATCCTTGCGGTTTTCCTTGGGGATCAGCACCGTCTGGATCTGGTTTCGGTGCGCGGCCAGAAGCTTTTCTTTGAGGCCGCCGATCGGCATCACGCGGCCGCGCAGCGTGATCTCTCCGGTCATCGCGATGTCGGAGCGCACCGGGACGCGGGTGAGCGCGCTCGCGATGCTGGTCGCCATCGTCACGCCCGCGCTCGGCCCGTCTTTCCGGACGAAATCCGGGAAGTGCACGTGCACGTCGACCTTTTGATAGAAATCCGCGTCGAGCTTGAGGGCGCCAGCTCGCGAGCGGATGTAGCTCATCGCGGCCTGCGCGCTCTCTTCCATGCCCTTCTCGAGCAGGCCCGTGATCACGAGCTTGCCCTTGCCGGCGACCACGCTGACCTCGCAGTCGAGGATGTCACCGCCGTGGTCGCTGACGCTGAGGCCGTGCGTAAGCCCGACCAGGTCCGTCTCGTCCTTCTTGCCGAGCCGGTACTTCGGCACGCCGAGGTACTTCGGCACGTCGACGCCGCGGATCTCGAGCTTCTGCTCCTTGCCCTCTTTGAGCACGCGCAGCGCGGCCTTGCGGCAAATCCCCGCGAGCTCACGCTCGAGCGAGCGCACGCCGGCTTCACGCGTGTAGTGATGAATCACGGTGCGCACGGCGTTCTCGGTGATCTCGAGCGGCGTGTCTTCGAGCCCGCACTCCTTGCGCTGACGCGGGATCAGGTAGCGCTGCGCAATGTTGAGCTTCTCGTACTCCGTGTAGCTCGTGAGCTGGATGATCTCCATGCGATCCTGCAAGGGCAGCGGGATGCCGCCCAGCGTGTTCGCGGTGGTGATGAACATCACGTCCGAGAGGTCGTAGTCGAGATCGAGGTAGTGATCGTTGAAGGTGGTGTTCTGCTCGGGATCGAGCACCTCGAGCAGCGCCGCCGCGGGATCGCCGCGGAAGTCGGTGCTCATCTTGTCGATCTCGTCGAGCAAGAACAGCGGGTTCTGCGAGCCCACCTTCTTCAGGTTCTGGATGATCTTGCCCGGCAGCGCGCCGATGTACGTGCGGCGGTGGCCGCGGATCTCGGCCTCGTCGCGCACGCCACCGAGTGACAGGCGCACGAACTTGCGCCCCGTAGCGCGCGCGATGCTCTTCGCGATGCTGGTCTTGCCAACGCCGGGCGGACCGACGAAGCACAGGATCGGCCCCTTCAGGTGCTTGGTCAGCGCCTGCACGGCCAGGTACTCGACGATGCGCTCCTTCGGCTTCTTCAAGCCGTAGTGATCCTCGTCGAGGATCTTCTCCGCCTCGTTGATGTCGAAGCGCTCTTCGGTCTTGTCGCCCCAGGGCAGGCTCAGGATCCAGTCGACGTAGTTGCGCACGACCGTGGCTTCCGCGCTGGTCGGGTGCATCAACTTGAGCTTCTTCAGCTCCTTCTTGACCTTCTGCGAGGCTTCTTCGCTCAGGCGCTTGCTCTTGAGCTTCTCCTCGATCTCCTGGATCTCGGTCTTGAACTCGTCGCGCTCACCACCACCCAGCTCCTTCTGGATGGCCTGCATTTGCTCGTTGAGGTAGTACTCCTTCTGCGTCTTCTCCATCTGCTTCTTGACGCGGGAGCGGATCTTCCTCTCGACCTGCAGGATCTCGATCTCGGCCTGCATCAGCTCGTACAGGCGTTCGAGCCGCTTCTTCGGCTCCTCCATCTCCAGCAGGCCCTGGCGGTCGGCGAGCTTGATGGTGGGAAGGTTGGCGGCGATCGTGTCGCTGAGCCGCGACGCCTCGTCGATGCTCTGCACGCTCATCAAGGCCTCGGGCTGAACCTTCTTGTTCAGCTTCACGTAGACCTCGAACGTGCTCTGCACGCTGCGGATCAGCGCCTCGACCTCGACGTCGGCCTGCGCCGGCTCCTGAATGTCCTCGACCTCGACCACGAAGAAGCTGTCGGTGTCGACGAACCGGCGTACGCGCGCGCGCTTCTGGCCCTCGACCAGCACCTTCACGGTGCCGTCGGCGAGCCGGAGCAGCTGCACGATCAGACCGACGGTGCCGACGGTGTAGACGTCTTCCGGACCGGGATCGTTGGTCTTGGCGCTCTTCTGCGCGGCGAGGAAGATCTCCTTCTTCTGCGCCATCGCCTCGTCGAGCGCGAGAATGCTCTTCTCACGCCCGACGAACAGCTGCGACACCATGTACGGGAAGACGATGATGTCGCGCAGGGGAAGCGCGGGCAGCGTGCGCCGGCCGCCCAGTGGTTTATCCCCTGGATCGTTCTTGAAGAACATTCCCTCGTTGTCGTCGGCCATGCGTCAGCCGACGCCGGCTTCCTTGTGATAGACGATGAGCGGCTGGTCGCCGGTCGCGATCGATTCTTCGCTGACCACGACCTCCTTGATGCCCTGCTTGGACGGGATGTCGTACATGATGTCGAGCATCGCCTCCTCCAGGATTGCGCGCAGACCGCGCGCACCGCTCTCGCGTGCCAGCGCCTTCTTGGCAATGGCCTGAAGAGCGCCTTTCGCGAACTTCAGCTTCACGCCGTCCATCTCGAGCAGCTTCTGGAACTGCTTCACCAAGCTGTTCTTCGGCTTGGTCAGGATGTCAATCAGCGCCTCCTCGTTCAGCTCGTGGAGCGTCGCGAGGACCGGCAAGCGTCCGATGAACTCGGGGATCAGGCCGAACTTGAGCAGGTCTTCCGGCTGCACGTTCGACAGGAGCTCGCCGAGCTTCAGGTCGCTCTTGCCCTTCACGTCGACGCCGAAGCCGAGCCGCGACTGACCCAGGCGGCGCTGGATGATCTGGTCGAGGCCGACGAACGCGCCGCCGCAGATGAACAGGATGTTGCTGGTGTCCACCTGCAGGAAATCCTGCTGGGGGTGCTTGCGGCCACCCTTGGGCGGCACGTTGGCGATCGTGCCCTCGATGATCTTGAGCAGCGCCTGCTGCACGCCCTCACCCGACACGTCGCGGGTGATCGAGGGGTTGTCGCTCTTCCGGCTGATCTTGTCGATCTCGTCGATGTAGACGATGCCGCGCTGCGCCCGCTCCACGTCGTGGTCGGCGTTCTGCAAGAGCTGCACGATGATGTTCTCGACGTCTTCGCCGACGTAACCCGCTTCGGTCAGCGTGGTGGCGTCGGCGATCGCGAACGGAACCTTCAGGATCTTGGCGAGCGTCTGGGCGAGCAGCGTCTTGCCGCTGCCGGTCGGACCGAGCAGCAGGATGTTGCTCTTGCCGAGCTCCACGTCGTCCGTCGACACCTTGGTGTCGATGCGCTTGTAGTGGTTGTAGACGGCGACCGACAGGATCCGCTTGGCTCGCTCCTGCCCGACCACGTAGTCGTCCAAGATCGCCTTGATCTCGGAGGGCTTCGGCATCGGGTCGGAGCCCGTCGCCGGCTCGTCCTTCTCCACCTCTTCGGCGATGATGTCGTTGCAGAGCGCGATGCACTCATCGCAGATGTAAACGGTCGGACCTGCGATCAGCTTCTTCACCTCCTTCTGCGACTTGCCGCAGAAGGAGCAACACAGGTTGCCGTTGGATTCGTCTCTGCGTCTCTCCATCCTATTTCCGTTGGATGCTGAACTTCCGCTTAGATTTCAAAAAATTGTAGGCCCATGAACTGCGGCGGGCAAGGGCCTCGATCGGGCAGGGCTGGAGGGCTTCCAGCCCCACGCCGTCACTTCTACAGGGCGCGCCTCAGGACTTCTTCTTCGGTTCGAAAATTTCGTCGATCAGGCCATATTCCTTGGCCTGGGCGGGGCCCATGTAGAAATCACGCTCGATGTCGGCCGCGATGTCGGCCCGGGATTTCCCGGTCGAGCGCACCAGGATGTCCGTGATCACGTCCTTCATGTGGCGGATTTCACGGGCCTGGATCTCGATGTCCGTGGCCTGACCGCGCGCACCACCGAGGGGCTGGTGGATCATGATGCGCGAATGTGGGAGCGCTTGGCGCCGCCCTTTGTGGCCTGCCGTGAGCAGCAGCGCGCCCATGCTCGCCGCTTGCCCGATGCAGATCGTGCTCACCGCGCAGCGCACGTGCTGCATGGTGTCGTAGATCGCGAGCCCGGCGGTCACCACACCACCCGGAGAGTTGATGTAGAGCTGGATGTCCTTGTCCGGATCCTCGCTCTCCAAAAACAGAAACTGCGCGATGATGATGTTGGCGACGTCGTCGTCGACCGCGCTGCCGAGGAACACGATCCGGTCTTTCAGGAGCCGGCTGAAGATGTCCCAGGTTCGCTCGCCGCGATGGGTGGTCTCGACGACGTGCGGGTAGATGATGTTGGCGCGAGCCGGCTCGCTCAGGCTTTCGAGAACCTGGAGCGCCTGGCCTCGTGTTTCGGGTCGCTTCATCGGGTTCCTTTCATGCTTCCTGAATCTGGGCCTTGGCCTGGATGATGTCCAGCACCTTGCTTTCCAGGATCATGCCTACCAGCATCTCGCGCTTTTTCTGGTCGCGATACTCGGCGCGGAGCTTGGCGACGTTCTTGCCTGTCTGTTCGGCGAGGTCCTTGAGGCCTTCGTCGAGCTCGGCCTGACCTATCTGGATCGATTCCTTCTTCGCGATCTCGGCCATCAGTAGGCCGGCGCGCACCTTGACCTCACTGTCCTGCTCGATCTGGCGGCGCAGGTCGTCACCCACGGCGGTCGCCTTCTGACCGTACGAACGGGCGCGGGTCAGGATCTCTTGCTCGGTGATGCGCATCTGTTGCTGAACCAGCGACGGGGGCACCGGGATCGGGTTCTTCTTCACGAGCTCTGCAACCAAGAGCTCGGCGAGTTGATTCTCGGCGCTCTCCTTGGCTTGCTTCTCGAGCTTGGCGCGCAGATCTTCGCGGAGCTTCGCCACCGTCTCGAAATCGCCCACGTCTTTCGCGAACTCGTCGTCGACGTTGGGCAGCACGCGCTCCTTGATCTCTTTGATGGTGAGGTTGAAGACGGCCGTCTTACCGCGAAGCTTAGGGTGGGGGTGCTGGGCCGGCATGGCTGCCTCGGCGCGGGTGGTTTCGCCCACGCTCTTCCCCAGGATGGCCGCGTCGATTTCGGGGAGCAGCTGCCCGGCGCCGACCTCGACCGAGAGGTCGGTGGTGCTCGCGTCTTCGATGGGCTCGCCGTCGGCCTCGACCGCGAGATCGATCACGGTGACGTCGCCGGCCTGCGCGGGGCGCGGCGTCCCGGGCGCTTGCAGCGTGGAGTGCGCGCGGCGCAAGCCGTCGATCTCCTCGTCGATCGCCGCCTCGGCGACCTCCGACTTCGGGCGCGTCGCGGTCAGGCCTTCGTATTCGACCGACTCGATCTTCGGAAGGATCTCGACGCGGGCGCGATAGCTGAAGGGTTCGTTCTCGACGAGCTTCTTGGTCTCGATCGCGGGCTGCGAGACGGGCTGCAGTTGATGATCGGTCACGGCCTTCGGAAAGGTCTCGTCGACCAGGCGCTGCACGACGTCGGCCTGGATCCTGGCGCCGTAGTAGTGCGAGAGCACCTTGCGCGGCGCCTTGCCCGGGCGAAAACCCGGAACCCGCGCGGAGCGGGCGACCTGAACGTAGGCTTTGTCGAGCTCGGACTTGACGCGGTCGGCGGTGACCTCGACGTCGAATTCGACGAGCACGGGGCTGAGTGTTTGAAGCGTGACCTGCATGATGGGGGTCGCCACCTTACCTACGGGCCTACCAGGGTCAAGCGAGCTGGTTCCGGTCTGCCCGGACTCTCGCCCGAGCCGCGAGCAAAAAAATGACCCCGCCGGGAGGCAATCCGGCGGGGTCTACTGACTGTCCCGGGAGGGGGACAAAAGTGTTGTTCAGGAGCCGACGTTCACTCGTCGTCGGAATCTTCCTTCTCTGCTTCCCAGAGCTGCGCCTCGAAGGGATCGAGGTCGAAGTCCAGGGTCTTGCCGCTGTCCTCGATCTCGTCGAGCGTCCAGCCGATGCGCATCGAGGGACGGATTTCCTCGCGCTGGAAGTCGTTGAAGGTCGTGTAACCTTTCAGATTGGATGCCATGGCGTGTGCGTCTCCTCGAAAGCAGGTCTGGAAGCGGGATGGCGGACGGGAGTGGGCGGTCGGGGAACGCTGAAGAATCCCTGCTCGAGCACTCGAACGATCCGGACCTCGGTTCTCCGGGCCGGCAGGGTGGACGGCGTCTCCAGCGCGCCTGCACAGGCACGCGCGAGCTGGGAACGACGGCTTTGACTTGACCTGCTCACCTCTGGCTACTCCTGCCTACATCTGCCCACACCCTATCCGAGGTCGGGGCCGCCTCCAAAAAATCGCGCAGAACCCCAGCATTTCGATAAGACGCTGAGCGTGCGACGGTCGCGCCCTCGCGGACCGCCCGCCCAGAACCCATGCCCCCCTCCCCTCGCCCCGCCGTGATCGCCATCGCCAACCAGAAGGGGGGCGTCGGCAAAACCACCACGGCCGTCAATCTCGCTGCCAGCCTCGCCGCGGCCGAACGACCGACGCTGTTGATCGATCTCGATCCGCAGGCGAACGCTTCGAGCGGCGTCGGTATCGCGCCGGGGACCGCGGAGCGCACGATCTACGACGCGCTGATCGGCGCCGTGCCGTTCGAAGACGTGATCCACAAGACGCAGATCGCGATGCTCGACGTCGCGCCGTCGACGCAGGACCTGACAGCCGTCGAGTACGAGCTTTTCGACGAGAACCGCGGCACCCATCTGCGGCAGCTGCTCGCCGCGGCGCCGCTCGCCCGCTACGAGTACGTGATCATCGACTCGCCGCCGTCGCTCGGCGTGTTGACGCTGAATGTGCTCGGCGCCGCGCAGCGCGTGATCGTGCCGCTTCAGCCCGAATACTATGCGCTCGAGGGCATCACCTACCTGATGGCCACGATCGACCGCGTGAAGAACTCGCTGAACCCGGATCTCACGGTCGAGGGCATCGTGCTCACGATGTGGGATCCGCGAAACCGCCTGGCGCACCAGGTGGCCGCCGAAGTGAAGAAGCACTTCCGCGTGTTCGACGCGATCATCCCGCGCAACGTTCGGCTGTCGGAGGCGCCGTCGCACGGCGTGCCGGTGATCCTGTACGATGTCGGCAGCAAGGGCGCGCAGGGCTACCTGAGCCTGGCGCGCGAGCTGCTCGAGGTCTCCCCGTGAGCGACACGCCCAAGAAGCCGCCGCTGCGCGGGCTCGGGCGCGGCCTCGACTCGCTGTTCCCGCTGCGGCCTGCGCCTGCGCCGCCTGCGCAACCGCTGCCGCCGCCCGCTGCCCCGAGCGCCGCCAGCGCGCCGGTCCCGGAACAGCCGCGGCCGAGCTACGGCGAGGGCAACGTTTTCTCGTGCCCGCTCGACAAGATCGTGCCGAATCGCGGCCAGCCGCGGCAGCACTTCGACGCCGAGAAGATCGAGGAGCTGGCGCAATCGCTGCGCGAACACGGCTTGATCGAGCCGCTCGTGGTGCGGCGCCGTCCGGGCACCGACACCTTCGAGATCGTGGCGGGCGAACGCCGCTGGCGTGCTGCCCAAAAAGCCAACCTGCGCGAAGTGCTGGTAGTCGTGCGCGACGTGTCCGCCAAGGACGCCTACGAGCTCGCGCTGATCGAGAACGTGCAGCGCGAAGAGCTCGATCCGATCGAGTTCGCCGAAGCGCTCGACCGGCTGATCAAGGAGCACGCCCACACGCAAGAGACGCTCGCGACGCGGCTCGGCAAGGATCGGTCGACGATCGCCAACGCCCTGCGCTTGCTCCGGCTGCCGGCGACCGTGCGCGAAAAAGTCGTGAGCGGCGAGCTCAGCGAGGGCCACGCGCGTGCGCTGCTCGGCGCGCCCGACGACGCCCAGCTCACCGCGCTCGCGGACAAGGTGATCCGCGGCAAGCTCAGCGTGCGGCAGACCGAAGAGCTGGTGCGCGCCGCAAAATCGGGCAAATCTGGGAAGAAATCCGCGGGTGGTGGGGGTTCTGCCACGGCGTCGGCCAAGAGCGCCAGCGTGCGGGATCTGGAGACGCGCTTGCAGCGCCGGCTCGGCACCAAGGTCGAGGTCAAGGATCGCGACGGCAAGGGCGAGCTCGTGGTTCAGTACTCGTCGTGGGACGAGCTCGATCGATTGCTCGACATCATTCTCTAGCTCTGGCGCTCGCGCTGTCGGCTCTCGCCCGGCTCGCGCACGCCGACGACGGCGGCAACGACGTCTGCCCGGCCATGCCTGCGGAAGCCGACGACGTGCGCGCGCACTACGACGCGACGGGGCGCCTGGTGCGGCAGCTCCGGCTACACCAGAACCGCTACGTGCAGGAGGTGTCGATCCGCTACGACGGCGACCACGCGGTCGTGCGCAGCGAGGCCACGCCCGGGCAGCTGCGCGAAGCGCGCACCCGCTGGGACGGCGACCGCGTCGCCGAGGCCGAGTGCTTCGTGAACGGCAAGCGCACGGCCCGCGCCGTCTATCGCTACTATTTCGACGAGGAAAACCGCGTGATCGCCACGGAAATCCGCGACGGCGCGGGACGGATCCTGAGCGTGATCCGCGCGGAGCGCGAGACGCCTCCCGTGCCGATCGTGCTCGAGCTGAGCGCGGGCGGCGCGTACCAGAGCGACACGGAGCTCTACGATTTCACGGCCGGGCTCGGCATCCACCGCACTCCCCCGCCCGACCGCTACGCCTCGGATCCACTGGACGTGAAGCTGGACGGCACCTTCAAGTATCACCGCGCCGCGGGGCTCACGAGCACCGACCAGACGCTCGTCCGCTTCAGCGCCGACTACCACGACATCGCCCCGCGGCTCACGCTCTTCACGTTCACCAGCATCGAGCGCAACCTCCCGGCGAACCTGCGGCTCAACCTCGAAGAGGCCTTGCTCGGCGCGAAGCTCGAGATCCTGCGCGGGACCTACCAGCTCGACGCGAGCTTCGCGCCCGTCTGGAACTACCGCTCGATCAACGCACCCCCCTCGGCGGACGCCGCCGCCGACGCGGACGCCGAGCCGGTCGTCGAGGACAGCTCGCGATTGCGCGGTTCTTTCCGGATCCGCGCCGGGATCCACCGGGAAAACTGGTCCCTGCTCGACACCTTCGAGGCGCTGCCCACGCTGTACGGAGACGACGTCGTCGCCGAGGACGATCTCTGGGAGCGCACCCTGCTCCGCAACACGCTGGCCCTCGAGGTGAAGCTCCTCGGCAAGCTCTCGCTCCGCGAAGAGCTCAAGTACACGCGCGACCCCGCGCTGGTGGCGCAAGCGAACTGCCCCGAGTCGGAGAGCCCGCTCTGCCGGGGTTACTCTTTGGCGAGCACCACGTCGCTGGTGCTGAACCTCGCGCTGTGAGCGGCGAGCGCCGTCTCGTCGCTGCGCGACGCGCTCGCATCCCAGCGATTGCGACGCAGCTCTGCCAGCGCCTCCGCCCCTCTCAGCTCGGCGAACTCGGCGTCGAGCGCGTCCCGGAACTCGAGCAACAGGTCCGAGGCTCCATCCGCCAGCTCCCTGGCTACTTTCCTTTCTTCAGCTCGGCGAGCGCAGTTTCGGCCGCCTTGCCGACGCCCTCACCCTTGCCGAGCTCGGCCGCCTTCTTCAGGTGCTCGGTCGCGGCCTTTTTGTTCGTCTTGCGCAGGTGCATTCCCAGATAGAAATGCGCGGGGACGAAGTTGGCGTCGCTCTTGAGCGCGGCTTCGAAGTCGGCCTGAGCGCCCGGATCGTCCCCGGCGGAGTGCCGGCAGACGCCGCGCCGCGTGAGGAGGTCGGCGCTGGGCGAGGCCTTGAGCGCCTTGTCCAGGGCAGCCACGCAATCCGCGGGCGACTTCAAGCGGCCGAACAGGTGCGCGGCGGCCGCGAGCAGCTTCGGATCATCCGTCTGGCTGGCTTGCTTCACTTGCTGGAGCGCAACGTCGTTCTTGCCGGCGCCGGCGAGCATGTCGGCGTACGCGAGCCGCAGCTCGACGTTGTCCGGGCGCGCTTCGACGGCGGCGCCGTAAGCGGTCACGGCTTCGTCCTTCTTGCCGACGGCTTCGAGCGCGAGCGCGCGGTTCATCAAGAGGTCCGGGTGCTTCGGCTGAAACTTGAGGCCGGCCGTGACGACTTCGAGCGCCTTGTCCGCGGCGTTCTGGTCGAGCAGCATCGCCGACAGGTTCACGCTCGCTTCGGTGAGCTTGGGGTCGAGCCCGAGCGCCTCGTTGTAGTCTTTCTCTGCAGCTACCGTGTCGCCCAGATTTTGCTCGGCGACCCCCAAATAAAAGGCCGCCTGAGCATCCTTCGGCGCCTCCGCGCGAGCCGTCGTGAGTAGCGCCTTGGCCTTGGCAAAGTCTTGCTGCTGGATCGCGTCGATGCCCTCTTGCACCTTCGGGCTCGACGCGGCCGCGACGGGACCTTCTCCCTCGCTCGGCCCGAGCGACGGATCGGGCTCGTTCGGGGGCGGCGTCGCCGCGCCGCCACATGCCACCACCAACGCCAACCCCAACGCTCTGCCGCTGCAGAGACCCGCCTTCAACCAGTTCATGATACTGCGCCTCTCTTCTCGAGACGGGAGACCGTGGATAGGATCCGACTCTTGATGGCTTCGATGCGCTCGGGCTCGGTAACCTTGGAGCCCGTTTCGTCGGTCACGTAAAAAACGTCCGCGACCTGCGTGCCCTCGGTGTTGATCTTCGCGAGCGAGATCTGGAGTCCGAGCGACTGCAGCGCGTGCGAAAGCCAGAACAAGAGCCCGAGCTGGTCCCGCGTCGTCACTTCGATCACGGTATCGCGGGTCGCACAGCGATTGTCGATCACGACTTCGCTCTGGACCCCGGGCGTCGGTCGCTCGGACCAGTGCGCGGTGCGGTTGCCGTCGGTCACGAGCGCGTCGGGCGTGAGCTCCTGGCTCATCAGCCGGCCGAAGTCGCGCTCGAGCCGCGGGATCGCCGACGTCACCGCCTCGACCGAGCTGCCGCGCACCCAGAACAAGTCGAGCGCGCGCGTGCGCTTGAACGAGTCCTTCCACGAGTACACCTGCGCGCTGATCACCTTGAAGCGCGCCGCTGCGAGCGTGGCGGTGATCATCGCCAGCAAACCGGGCTTGTCGTCGGCGATGAAGGCGAGCTCCACGTACGGCTCGGCGGTCGTCATCACCGTCACGTTCACGGTCTGCATCTGGGCCTGGCGCGCGAAGCGTGAGTGGCGCACCACGTGCGGGATCTCGTTCGCGTACAGGTAGCGCTCCGGCACCGCTTCCAGGTAGTGGGTCAAGAACTCGCGCTCGCCGCGCTCCGGACAAGCCTCGAGCACCGCGCGCTTGATGCGGTCGAGGCGATCACCGCCGTGGTCGGCGTCGCCCTCGATGTAGCGATCCGCCGCGAGGTAGAGCTCCTCGAGCATGCGCGCCTTCCAGCTGGTGAGCGCCGTCGGGCTCGTGGTCGAGACGTCGCAGAGCGTGAGCACGTAGAGCTCGCGGAGGCCCTCGCGGCCGCGCACTTCCTGGCAAAACGACTCGATCGTCTTCGGGTCGTCGAGGTCCCGCCGCGTCGCCACGTGGTACATCAAGAGGTGCTTGTTCACGAGGTGCTGCACCTCGGGAATGTCCGTCTCGGGGATGCCGAGGCGGCGCAAGATCGCCTCCGACATGTCGTGGCCCCGCTTGGCGTGGTCGCGCCCGCCGATGTCCTTGCCGATGTCGTGCAAGAGCGCCGCGAAGAACAGCACGTTGGCGCGCGAGAGCTCGGCGGCGAGGTGCGAGCCCAGCGGTTGCTCGGCGGCCAGATCCCCGCGGCACAGCTCGCGCAGCCGATCGACGCAGGCCACCGAGTGCACGTCCACCGTGTACACGTGATAGACGTCGTGGTGCACGCGCCCGACCACCGGCGCAAACTCGGGGATCATCGCCACCAGCAGCCCGACGTCGTGCAGCTCTTTCAACACCGAGCCGCTGCGGAGCTTGGTGCGCTGTACGGTGGTGACGAGCCGCTGGAACAGCCGCTGCGCCTCCGCGCTCTCGCGCAGGCGCTCGCAGATCTCCGGCACCGACGCCGCGCGGGCGATCGAGTCGCGCGCGAACGGATACACCGGCAAATCGCGGCGGATCGCCTCGTCGTAGACCTTGAGGCAGAGCGACGGATCTTGCTCGATCGCGCCGGGGCTCTCGATCGACACCTGATCGTTCGTGAGCTTGAGGCCGCCGCCGATCGGGGTCTCGCGCGGACGTCGCTTGGGCGGAGGCTCCGCGCGCTGCAGCAGCATCTCCCGGCATTGCCAGAGGCTGCGCGCGTGCCGGTAGTACTCGCTCATGAAGGCCTCGACGCCGGGGCCCGAGTTGCCGTAGCCCATCTCGCCCGCGATCAGCTCCTGCTGGTCGAAGCTCAGCCGATCCGAGCGGCGCCCGGCGTGCACGTGCAAGAGGTTGCGCACGCGCCACGCAAAGCGCGAGGCAGCGTCGATCTGCGCCCACTCGCGCGGCAGGAGCACGCTGAGCCGCACCAGATCTTCGAGCTGGGTCGCGCGCCAGCGGGCTCGGGCGGCCCAGTGCATCAGATCGAGATCACGCAGCCCGCCGCTGCCGTTCTTCACGTCCGGCTCGAGCAGGTACACCGAGTCCCCGAAGCGCGTGACGCGCTCTTCGGCGCGGGTGTTGAGGCGCTCCAGGAATTTACCGATGTTCGAGATGTGAAAGATGCCGTCGTAGGCCTTCTCCAGCATCTTGTCGGTGGTGGAGCCGTCGCCTGCGAGCAGCCGGAAATCGAGCAGCGTGGTGGCCGTCGGCAAGTCGTTGCGCGCGAGGTCGAGCTGGTCGCTCGGGGTGACGACCTGATGGCCGACGCTGAGGCCCGCGTCCCACAGCGGGTAGAGCACCGCTTCGGCGACGTGCTTCACCTTCTCGGCGCGGCCGCCGGTCACGAGCCGCACGTCGAGGTCGCTGTGCAGCGCCAGCGCGCCGCGGCCATAGCTACCGACCGCCGCGAGCGCGACGTTGTTCGACCACTTGCCCTGCTTGGTCAGGGCGCACTCGACGGCCTTGAACAGCGAGCAGAAGAGGCCGTCGTAGGTCTTCGCCAGCCGCTCGGCCGCGGGTAGCCCTGCCTCGTCCGTCCCGAGCTTCACCTTGGCTTCGAGCGTCGCGCGGTGGTTGGCGAGGTAGCTCTTCAGCTCCTGCGCAAGAGTGGCGGATTCCAGCACGGCCGCCCTGGAGGAGTCAGTGGGCGCAAGTTCTGAGCGCATTGGGCACGAATACGGACTGCACGCGGGTCCTAGCGGCAGCCGGCAGCCGCTCGTTATAGCGCAGGTCCGGGCCAGCGCCTGAGTGCCGCTTGCGACCCTGGCCTGGGGCCGAAACCCTCGAGTTTTAGCGGATTCGCGGCGCGCTCGGGGCGTGGCTCGGCCACCAGACCGGCGCCGGGCCGCCGCTCGACCCGAGCCGGGGACCCAGTATATTGAGCCCCACGTATGGTGGTGACGAGACGAACGACACTCGGAGGGTTGGGGGTGATCGTGGCAGCGGGGCTGGTGCCCAGGTGGGCGAAGGCAACCACCGCGCGCGGTCTGAGCCTCGAAGCACTCTCGAAGAAAAGCCACCACATTCTGGTCGGCACGCCGCTCGCTTCGAGCCCTCGTTACGAGACGATCGGCGGCCAGAAGCGGATCGTGACCGAGACCCGCCTGGCGATCGACGACGAGGTGGTCGACGCGCCCGGCGATTCGGAAATCCTGGTTCGCACGCTCGGCGGTGTCCTCGACGGAGTCGGTGAGCTCGTGCACGGCGAAGCTCAGCTCGTGTTGAACGAGCGCTCGGTGGTGTTCCTGCATGCGCGCGCCGACGGCGTGCTGTGGTTGCAGGGCATGGCGCAGGGGCACTACCCGCTGCGCATCGAGTCGCAGCGCCGGCTCTTGCGCGTGAGCCCGAACCTGCCGGCGCTCACGGCGAGCCAGGACCTGGCCGTGAAGCGCCTACCCGGGCGCGAGCTCGTCGAAGCCAAGCGCCTGATCCGCGAGGCGCGCGCCCGATGAAGGGCGCTCGGGTCCTGTTCACGGGTGCAACCCTGGCGCTCGGCGCGTTGCTCTGTTCGGCTCCGGCGTCCGCGTACTGCCGCTCCAACACCTGCGATCCGAAGAAGGACCCGGAACAGTGTGAAGGCACCAAGGACGGCTGCCCCGGCCCCGGACACCCCCTGGTGTGGGCCTCGAGCTGCGTCACCTTCGCCGTTCAAGAAGACGGCTCGCAGAAGCACGGCGTCAGCGAGCAGCGCTTCGCCGAAGAGGTGAACGACGCCTTTCAGCGCTGGCTCTCGGTCGACTGCGGCGACGGCGCGAGCCCCTCGCTCACGGTCCTGAACATCGGCCCGGTCGAGTGCGACGAGGTCGAGTACAACCAGCGCGACGGCAACGCGAACGTCTTCATGTTCCGCGACGAAGAGTGGCCGTACGCCAACGGCGAGGACGCGCTCGGGCTGTCGACCATTCGCTTCGACCCCAACACGGGCTTCATCTACGACGTGGACGTCGAGATCAACGGCACCGACACGCCGATTTCGATCGGCGATCCGGTGCGGCGCGGCCAGGCCGATCTCGCGTCGATCCTGACCCACGAGGTCGGGCACTTCCTCGGCTTGTCGCACTCGGACGAGAAGGACGCGACCATGCTCCCGGGTTACAGCCCGGGCGACGACGGCCTGCGTTCGCTCGAGCTCGACGACGAGCTCGGGATTTGCGACGCGCTGAACCCGGATCGCCGTCCGACCAACAAGAGCTGCGAGCCGCGCCACGGCTTCTCCAGCACTTGCGGTGACAACGGCGATAGCCGCGGCTGTGCCACGCGCGCGCCCGCGTCCGGCAGCTCGGCGCTCGGCTTGCTCGCGCTAGGGCTCACGCTCGGCGCGGTCCGGCTACGCCGCGCGCGCCGCTGACCGCTTCACTCTGCGGCGGGGACTGCCGCGCCGCTCTTCGGCGGTTCCGCGCTGAGCCCGGCCGCGCGCAGCAGATCCGAATCCGCATCCGAGTCCGGGTTCGGCGTGGTCAGCAGTCGATCGCCGTAGAAGATGCTGTTGGCGCCGGCGAACAGGCACAAGAGCTGCGCCTCGCGCGACAGCTCCGTGCGGCCCGCGCTGAGCCGCACCTTCGAGCGCGGCATCAGGATCCGCGCGGTCGCGATCATTCGCACCAGCTCGAGCGGCTCGACCGGCGGCATCTCGGCGAGCGGCGTGCCTTCTACGCGCGTCAAGGCGTTCACCGGCACGCTCTCGGGGTGCGGGTCCATGTTGGCGAGCTCGATCAACATCCGGCAGCGGTCGTCGATGCTCTCGCCGAGGCCGATGATCCCGCCCGAGCAGACCGTGATCCCGGCGTCGCGCACGTTGCGGAGCGTGTTCAGACGGTCGTCGAACTTCCGCGTCGAGATGATCGACTTGTAGTGCTCGCGCGACGTGTCGAGGTTGTGGTTGTAGGCATCGAGCCCGGCTTCCTTCAGCCGCCGCGCCTGCTCGGGGTTCAGCATGCCGAGCGTCACGCAGGCTTCGAGCCCCATGCCCTTCACCTCGCGCACCATGTCGATCACGCGGTCGAACGCGGGCCCGTCTTTCACCTCGCGCCATGCCGCGCCCATGCAGAAGCGCGTCGCCCCCTGCTCCTTCGCGCGCCGCGCCGCGGCCACCACCTCGTCCACCTTGAGCAGCGCTTGCGGCTTGACCGGAGTCTTGTGGTGCGACGACTGAGAGCAGTAACCGCAATCTTCCGGGCAGCCGCCGGTCTTCACGCTGAGCAGCGTGCACAGCTGCACCTGTCCGTCCGGGTGGTTCGCCCGGTGCACCTGGCGGGCGCGGTCCAAGAGCTCGAACAGCGGCAGGTCGTGCAGCGCTCGCACCTCCGCGAGCTGGAAATCGTGGCGCAGGGGCGAAGCGAGAGAGCCGTCAGCGGACATCTGGGCACTCCGTTTAGCTAGATCGGGCCGTGCTGTCCACCGGGGGCCTGGTGGAGGGGGCCCCCGGTCTCGCCTGAAGGTTTCCGGCGCCGGCAGCCACTTTCAGAGGTGTCAGCGCCGCCTCGCGACTCGAGTTGCCTGAAAACAGGCCCCGCCGGCCTCGCCGGTTTGTTCCCGTGGCCAGTGGTCGCCCGCGCCAAACGTAATCTGCTCGTGGCAAGACTGCCTGCCTCGGCACCGCTGATCACCCCGCAAGTCGCGCTGCGTCACGGTCGATGAGCCCCTCGTTCAGGAGCTTTCGCAGCGCCATCTCGAACGTCTGCATCCCGTACATCTCGGCGCCAGTCTCCATCAGCTCTTTCAGAGGCGGGTTCCCGAGCGGCCGCTTGATTGTCTCGCGCACCGAGCCCGTACCGACCAGCACCTCGGCCGCGAGCACCATCCCGCGCCCGTCCGCCTTCGGCACCAACCGCTGCGCGACGATCCCCTGCAGCGCATCGCCGATGCGGTCCCGGATCTCGTCCTGCGAGCCCGGCATCAAGGCGATGATGCGGTTCATCGTCCGCGTCACGTCCGGCGTGTGCAGCGTCGAGAACACGAGGTGCCCCGTCTCCGCCGCCTTCAACGCGATATCCATCGACTCCGCGTCACGGATCTCGCCGATCTGGATCACGTCCGGATCCTGCCGCAGCACCGCGCGCAGCGCGTCCGCGAAGCTCTTCGTGTCGTAGCCGATCTCCCGCTGGCTGATGCTCGAGCGCGCGTCCTCATGCACGTACTCGATCGGATCCTCGATGGTCACAATGTGCCGCGACAGATTCTGGTTGATGTGCCCGATCATCGCCGCCAGCGTCGTGCTCTTGCCGCTGCCCGCTGCGCCCACGCACAACACCAGCCCCCGCTCGAGCTCTGCCATGCGCCGACACGCTTTCGGCGCGCCGAGGTCCGCCAGCACCGGCACCTTGTCCGGCACGATCCGCATCACGACCGCGAGCGACCCGCGCTGCCGGTACACGTTCACGCGCAGCCGCCCCACGCCGGGCACCGTCGCGCTCGTGTCGTACTCGCCAAGGTCGCCGAGCCGCGCCAGCACCTCCGGTTCCCGAATCAACAGCCGCGCCGCCGCGAGCGTGTCCTCCTCCTTGATCTTCGCCACCTTGAAGAACACGAGCGAGTCCCCCACCCGCGCCCCGGGCGGCTGGCCCACCTTCAGGTGAATATCGCGGGCTCCCGCGGCCACCGCCTTCTTCACCAGCTGCAACAAGAACGAATCGGACCCGTACGGACTCGAAGCGCTCAGCGGAGGGGCACTATCAACGGCCACGGTACCGAAGCTTACACGGG
>JAICQO010000019.1 GCA_025937835.1 Polyangiaceae bacterium | reverse complement strand
CGCCGGCGTCGGTGAGCGCACCCGCGAAGGCAACGACTTGTTCCTGGAAATGAAGGAATCGAAGCTCGAGACCGGTGAGCCGGTGCTCAGCAAGACTGCGCTGATCTTCGGGCAGATGAACGAGCCGCCCGGCGCCCGCGCGCGCGTGGCGCTGTCAGCCCTGACCTGCGCCGAGTACTTCCGCGACGAAGAAGGCCAGGACGTGCTGCTGTTCGTAGACAACATCTTCCGCTTCACACAGGCGGGCAGCGAGGTGTCTGCGCTCCTCGGCCGTATGCCGAGCGCCGTCGGTTATCAGCCGACGCTCGCCAACGAGATGGGCGCGCTGCAGGAGCGCATCACCTCGACCAAGAAGGGCAGCATCACCAGCGTGCAGGCCATCTACGTGCCCGCGGACGACTTGACCGATCCCGCGCCGGCCACCGCCTTCGCGCATCTCGACGCCACCACGGTGCTCAGCCGCTCGATCGCGGAGCTCGGCATCTACCCGGCGGTCGATCCGCTCGACTCCACGAGCACGGTGCTCTCGCCCGAGATCGTCGGGGACGAGCACTACAAGGTGGCGCGCCAGGTCCAGGCCACGCTGCAGAAGTACAAGGATCTGCAGGACATCATCGCGATCCTCGGTATGGACGAGCTCAGCGAGGACGACCGCGCGATCGTGGCTCGCGCCCGCAAGATCCAGCGCTTCTTGTCGCAGCCGTTCTTCGTGGCCGCGCAGTTCACGGGCGCCGTGGGCAAGTACGTGCCGCTCAAGGAGACGATCGTGGGCTTCAAGGAGATCCTCTCCGGCTCGCTCGATCACCTGCCCGAGCAGGCGTTCTACATGGTCGGCAACATCGAAGAGGCCAAGGCCCGCGCAGAGCAGCTCAAGAAGGTTGCTTGATGGCGGACTCGATCGCGCTCGAAATCGTGACCCCCGACGGCGTGAAGCTGTCGGAGAACGTGTCCGAGCTGACGGCGACCAGCGTGGACGGTGAGTTCGGCGTGCTGCCGAGCCACCGTCCGATGCTCGCGGCGCTCACGACCGGGATCGTCACGTACGTGAAGAACGGCGAGAAGCACTCGGTCGCGGTCGGCGCAGGCTTCGCCGAGATCGCCGACGACAAGGCGCTGCTGCTCACCGATCGCTTCATCACCAAGGATCAGATCGATCCGGTGATCGTGCGCAAGGAGCTGAAGGACGCCGACGAGGCGCTCGACCACTACGCGGGCGACCCGAAGGGGCCCGAGTACGGCGCGCTCGTGTCGCGCGAGCTGTGGGCCGCCGTTCAGCTCGACCTGTACGGCGATCCGCCGCCGCCCCGCCTGCGGACCCAGAGCGAGCTCGGCTTCGGCGGTCACGAGACCTATACCGACTCCGGCAAGTCGGGGACCGAAGAAGCCTCGGCGGAACACGCCAAGCACTGAGCTCGGGAGCGCGAGGGCGGAACGTGCAGCAATCGCGCGGTCCCAAAGCCGAGCTCGCGCTCCACGGCCTGGTCCCGAAGAAGGACTTCGGGCAGTGCTTCCTCGCCGACGAGCGCCTGGCGGCGCGGATCGCGGGGCTCGTGCCCGAGGGCGCGAGCGTGGTCGAGCTCGGCGCAGGGCTCGGCGCGCTGACGCGCCCGCTGCTCGAGCGCGCCGCGACGCTCACCGCGGTGGAGCGCGATCGCGACCTGGTCCCGGTCTTGAGCGCGTCGTTCGCGAGCGCGATCGAGCAGGGCAAGCTCGAGCTGCTGGAGGCCGACGCCAAGGCCATCGAGCTTTCCGCGCTGTTCGCCGGAAAGCCCGAGCCGCACGTGCTGGCCGGCAACCTGCCGTACCAGATCACGGGTCCGCTCGTGACGCTCGCCGTGCGCGAGCGCGTCCTGCTCGAGCGCGTCGTGTACCTCGTGCAGCTCGAGGTCGGCGAGCGGCTGGCCGCGCCCGCGGGACACGACGCGTACGGCGCGCTCAGCGTGTTCACTCAGGCGGCCTTCGACGTGGAGCGCGCGTTCGTGGTGCGCCGCGGCGCGTTCTATCCGCAGCCCAACGTCGACTCGTGCGTGGTCGTGCTCGAGCCCCGGGCGCGGCCGATCGAGGAGACGCCGGCCTTCCGCGAGCTCGTGAAGCGCGGCTTCGGCGCGAGGCGGAAGACGCTGTCGAATGCCTGGCAGGGGGTGCTCGGCGCGACCAAGGAACGCCTGGCCCGAGCCGCAGCGCGCGCAGAGATCGACCTCGGCGCGCGTGCGGAGCGGCTCGCGCCGGAGGCGTTCGAGCGCATGTCGCTCGCGCTCTCGGAGGAGTCGTGAAGCGCTCCTGGGTGCTGCTCGTGTGGCTCGGGCTCGCCGCGTGCCGCAACGCCGACGCGGAAAAGCCGCGCGCCGAGTTCGGCGTGTTGTTCGGAGGCGACATCCAGGATCGCGAGCGGCTCGTGCTCGAGACCGATCCGAGCAAGCAGGAGCTCGGCGTGCGCGTGACGTTCCGCGAGCCCGTGACGCGCACCACGCGCGTGAGCTGGGAGGTGGAGCGTCCGAGCGAGGTGCGAGGGCTCGACGGCGGCACCACGCACGCCGCCGAGCTCGGCCACGTCACGCTCAGCGCGGGCGAGCGGCGCGCCGACGGCAAGTTCGTGTTCCGCGCCGGGGATCCGCCAGGCAGCTGGCGCGTTCGAGTCATGGTCGACGGAGAATCCGTGCTCGATCGCAGCTTCGAAGTGGAGCTGCCCGCAGGCCGTTCTCGATCGAAATGAGCGCCCAGGTAGGGGATGGTCGGTGTGCCGCCCGCGCCACAGGCCCGTGATCGCGATTTCATGGTGGCTCGCGGCGCTCGCGATGGATCTCGGTGAATCGCTCTGGGGCACGCTTGTTGCTTGATTGGCGGGGCGTGAGGAGGAGAGTGAATTCGATGCGAAATCGGTATGGGCTGTGGGTGCTCCTGGGATCACCGCTGTTCGCGGCTTGTGGAACGACCGACGAGCAGGTCTCGGGGCAACAGCTGGCGATCACGGCGCAAGAGAACCTGGAGCAGGCGCTGCGCGGCGTGTCCCGCGCGGGCTCGTTCGTGGCGGACTCCGCTGCGCTCGCCAAGATGCTCGAGCCGATCGCCGAGGGAGAGGGCAGCGACTGCATCGCTTCGCCGCCCGCGCCGTGCGCACCCGGGCAGGTGTGCCCTGCGCCGACCACGACGTGCGAGCCCGACGACGGCGAGCTCGAGGTCGAGGATCTGCAAGAGACGCGCGACGAGATCAACGAGGCGATCGACGAGCTGGTCGAGAACCTCCGCGAGCGCGTGTTCACGCCGGAGAACCTGGAGTCCGAAGACGCGACCTCCGCCACCTACAAGCTCGGCGCGAGCTTCTACTGCGACGGCGGCGACGCAGGCGCCGACGTCTCTGAGCCGACGAGCGGCGAGCTGCTCCCGCCGCCGACGACCGGCGAGGTCGATCCGGACTGCGCCGAGCAAGCGAATCGCTTGCAGCTCCGGCTGCGTCTCAGCTCAGCTTCGGAAGGCAACGTCGATGTCGAGCTCTTGGTCTCGTCCGAGCGCCGGAACCCGGCCACCCTCGAGCTCTACCGAGACCACGTCGGCCTCTCGGTGGATCTCGGCGAATACCTGGCGGCGGTGCGCGCCGCGGGCGAGGACACGGGCGAAATCGTGGCGCTCGACGGCACGGTCGCGGCCGAGCTGCGGAGGAACGCCGAGCTCGACTATTCCCTGCGTTACGGCGTAACGCAGGCCGTTCATTTCGCGTCGCTCGACGCGGACAACGGCGAGACCACGGAGGTCTCGCTGGGCGCGAGCTTTCCGATGATGGAGCTGCGGCTCGACGGCAATCAGCGCACCATCACCGGCAACTACGACTTTGGAACGCTCGGCGTCAGCTTGCCGCTCGAGAACTTCCACGGCGACGACGACCAAAGCTTCGGCGTGAACGGGGAGCTGCCAGAGCCCGAGGCGCCGTACACGGGAACGATCGACGCCTTCCTCGCCGGTATCGAGGGCGGCATCACGCTGGACGGGAACAGCGACGAGCTCCGGCTCGTGAATCTCGGGCTCGGCGAGCAGAGCTCGACCGTGAAGTACAACGGGCAGCTGATCGCACAGCTCGACGTCAATCCGGAGCAGAACCGACACTTCGACCTGATCGCCAGGAAGGTCGACGACGAGCACTCCACGCTGACGTTCGCGCCGGGGCTCGACGCGCGGGTCTTGCTCGATTTTGCGCCGCTCGCGAGCCAGATCCCGGACTTGCCGGACTATTTGCTGGGCGACACGATCCGCGCCTTTTTTACGGGCGAGGAGCCGACGATCGAGCCGTCCCACGGGCAGGTGAAGGTCGTGACCGGGACCTTGAACGTGACCAGCGAGCGCGTGCCGGGCGCCAGCCTCGTCGTGCCCGCGGGCAGCTGCCTGATCGATGACGAAGCCGACGACTCGGCCCCCGGCGCCGCCGCGCCCTCGCCCGGCCCCTCCGTGCCCGACCCCGCGACGGTCCCCGAGCCCGCGGCACCCGCGCACGAGCTGCTCGGTCGCTTCAGCGTGGGGGTTTGTCGGTAGCTTCGGCCGGCGCTCTGCCGAAGTGCTCGACGCGGATGCGCTGTTCGCCGAGGGCACGCTCGGCGCGCTTTCGCGCGAGCTCGGCGCGGCGCGACAGCGTTCGTGCGACGAGCGCGGCGTAGGCGTCGCTCGAATCGAGGCCCGCCGCGAGCGGCACGGCGGCCCAGACGAGCTCCGTGCGCCTCGAGCGCGTCCGGACCACCGCCTCGACGAGGCGCGCCCGCGAGCCCGGCTCGAACACCGGCGACCACAAGTAAACGAGGCTCGGCCGCGGCCGCGCCTTCTTGAGACGCTCGAGGGCGAGCACGAGCTGCTCGTCCACCTCGGCGCGATCGGGGCCGATGCGGTGCGGTGACCCGAGCCCGAAGGCCTCCAGGTAAGTGCGCAGCAGGCGCTCGCGCGGGGTCTTGGCGAAGGCTTCCAGCGCCTGAAACGGCGCGCGCGGAAACAGCTTCTTCGCGCGCTCGGCGATCCGATCGAGCTCGTGCACTGCCAGGCCCGCCGAAAGGTCCGGATCGAGCGGACGCATGTGCTCGAGCACGCGCAGTCCGACGTCGGCTTCGTCGAGGCCGCTCCGATCCGCGTGCACCGGGCTCGCGGCGAACGAGAGCGCCTCGATCAAGCGCACGGCGTGGCCGGCGCCGCGCTCCGGCTCGTGCCAGGAGAGTACGCGCCGCCCGACCAGGCCCACGCCGACCCTGTCCCCGCGCAGCGCGTGGCGCGTGATCACCGCCGCGGCTTCGTCGATCGCGCTGTCGAACGGCGCTTCTCCGGGGCGGCCCGCGCTGAGCTCCGAGGCGGCGTCGAGCAGCACGAACACGACGTCGCGCTCCTCGCGCTCGTGCTCGCGGACCACCAGCTCGCCACGCCGGGCCGAAGCCTTCCAGGCGATGCGGCGGAATGGATCGCCGGGTTGGTGCTTGCGCAGCTCGCGGATGTCGCCGCTTTCGCCCGAGAGCGGGCTCGGCCGCCCGAGCTCGGCGTCGCGACGGCTGCGGCCGCCGCGTGCAGTGCGCGATAGCCGCGCATAGGGGCGCGCCAGCACCTCGACGCCGAGCGGATTGGCGAAGGTGAGGGGGACCTCGAACAGGCCCGGGCCGCCGCGCACCTCGAGCGACAGCCCGTGCACGGCGTGGTGTCCGACGCGCAGCGGCTCGATCCGGAGCTCGACGCGCAGGCGCCCACCGGCGGGGACCTCGCCCTCGTTCGGCTCGATCTCGATCCGCAGCTCGGGGGACGCGACCGGGCGCAGGCTGGCGTAGCGAGTGGCGCGTGCGTCACGGTTGCGCACCTCGGCCTCGACCGTGAGCCGCTGACCGCGCGCAACCCGGAACGCTCGCTCCTTGCCGCGCCAGAGCATCTCGAAGCCGGCCGTGCGTACCCTGGCCACGCTGAGCTGCGTCACCGCGCGCGCCACGCCCAGGCCGATCAAAATCGCGCCGGCCCAGGCCACGATCGCGCCGCTCTGGAGCAGCACCCCGGCCGCGACGGCGACGAGCGCGGACGCGGCCAGGTGGATCGCGGTGCGCGTGGGGTGGATCTGCACGGCGCCCCGAGCGTACGGGTGGGCCGCCGCGCGAGCAAATGATGTTATGGTCGCCGCATGTCCGGGACCGTGCCGATGGACGAGCGCAGGAGACCTCGCCGGACGAGCCTGGATTGGCCGGCGCGCGCGGCGTTCGCCGCCTCGGGCGCGGGCTTGCTCGTGGGTTTCTTCTTGCCGTGGGTCAAGCTCGGCGCGCTGCTGAGCGTGAGCGGTTTCGGGCTGGTGTTCGCCGAGGGCGACGTGGTCAGCATGCTCTCCGGCTCGAACCGGTTCTTGCTGTTCGCGATCCCGCTGCTCGCCCTGGCGCTGATCGTCCTCGCGGCTCTCGGGCAGAAGGCCGCCTCGTGGGTCGGTGCGGTGGGCGGCGTGGCGATCCTCGGCTACGCCGTTTACACGGTGTTGAGCCTGTTTCTCGCGAGCACTGGCCTCGGCATGTGGCTGGTGGCGGCCTCCACGCTGGTCGCGCTGAGCCTCGGCTTCATGGATCTCGGGCGCCGCTCTGCGCAGAAGTGAGCGGCGCGGGCGCTCCGATCGGCAGCGTCAGCACGAACTCGCTGCCCTGCCCGGTCTCGGAGCGCACCGTCACGCTTCCGCCGTGGGCGTCGGCCACGCTCTTCACGATCGCGAGTCCGAGGCCGCTGCCCTCGCCGTCGGCGTCGGTGGTGAAGAAGCGCTCGAACAGGTGCGGCTGGTGCGCGGCCTGGATGCCGGCGCCGCGGTCGATGACGTGAATCGACACCGTGCGCCCGGGGCTGTCCTCGTCGACGCGGATCGTGACGGCGGAGCCTTCGGGTGAGAAGCGCAGCGCGTTGTCGAGCAGGTTGGCGAGCGCGGTCTCGAGATCCACGGCGCGCGCCTGAATCAGCGCGACCCGGGCTCGGTAATCGACCACCAGATTGCCGCCAGGCCCCTGGCTGCGGCGGACCACGCGCCGCACCAGCTCTTCGAGCGCGACGGCCGAAGGCGCCACGTCGGAGGCGTCGATCCGGCTCAGCTCGAGCAGCCGCGTCACGAGCCGGTCGAGCCGGCGCGCGTCGAGCTCGATGTTCTCGAGGAAGCGCCGGCGCGCGGCGGGGTCGTCGGCGGCTCCCTCGGACAACAGCTCCGCCGCGCCGCGAATCGAGGTGAGCGGGCTCTTGAAGGCGTGCGCCACGTCCGCGGCGAAATCGGAGATGTAGCGGTGACGCCCCTCGAGCTTCTCCGTCATGTCGGTGAACGCCGCCGAGAGCTCGCTGAGCTCGCCGCCGCCGCCTTTGGGGATCGCGACGCCGGTGTCGCCGCGCGTGATGCGGCGGGCGGCACGCGCCAGCCGTTCGAGCGGTCGCGAGATGCTGAACGCGAGCGCCAGCGTCAGCGCCGCTGCGATGCCGATCGTGACCAGCAGCACCACGATCAGGCCGCGCCGCACCCGGTACAGCTCGAGCAACACGGGGTGGGTGGAGCGCGTGACGTAGACCGCCGCCTCGACGCGGCCCCGGACGCGCACCGGCTCGGCCAGGAACAAGAACACCGCGGGCGGGTGCTGGGAGACGCGGGTCATCGTCGCGCGTTTGCCGGAAAATGCCTGAATCAGCTCGCGCCGCTCGAGGGTCGGCTGTTCGGGCTCGCCCTCGACGGCGAGCAGCGGTCGAGCGAACGACCTCAGATCGGGGCGGCGCCGAGCGAGCCAGGGCACCTCGGGCTCCGGCCCCTCGGGGGGGCCCGCACGGTGCGAATCGACGATCGTGCCTGCGCCGGGGCTGACCAGTCGCAGCCGCGTGCGGGTGTGGCGCGCGGCGTCCCCGAGCAGGGTCTCGAGCCGCTCTGGATCGAGCGGCTCTTCGCGTTCGAGCGCGGCCTCCAAAAACTCGCGCACGAGGACGGCCTGATTTCGCATGTCGCGCTCGAGCCCGTCGAGCAGCTGCCGCTCGTACACGCGCGCGAACTCGAGCCCCAGCCCGGGGATCAGCACGACGAACAGGTTGACCGCCAGCAGCCGGTAGCGGATCCGCCCCGCGTGTTCGAGCCAGCGTCGGAGCGCGGCCTTCAGCACTCACCCGCTCGGTAGCCGACGCCGTGGACGGTGGCGATCGGGTCCGCGGAGAAGCCGCGGAACTTGGCGCGGATCCGCCGCACGTGGGTGTCTAGCGTGCGCTCGGTGACGTGCTCTCCGGAGTAGGCGTGTTGCATCAACTGCGCGCGAGTCAGCACCACGCCCGGCCGCTCGAGCAGGGCCAGGAGCAGCGCGAACTCCGTCGCGGTGAGCGGTACCTCGCGCGAGTCGAAGCGCGCCCGGTGCCGCTCGGGGTCGAGCTCGAGCCGGCCGTGGCGGTAAACCTTGCCGCGCTCGGGGTTCGCTTCTTGATTGTGCGAGCGACGCAGCACCGCGCGCACGCGGGCCACGAGCTCGCGCGGAGAAAAGGGCTTCGTGAGGTAGTCGTCGCCGCCGAGCTCGAGCCCCACGATCCGATCCACCTCGTCCCCGCGCGCCGACAAGAACAGGATCGGAACGGCCGCGCGGGCGCGGATCCGCCGGCAGAGCTCGAGCCCGTCGATGCCCGGCAACATCACGTCGAGCACCACCAGGTCCGGCAGCTCGCGCTCGAGCAGCGTCAGCGCGTGCTCGGCGTCGGCGGCTTCGCTGACTCGAAAGCCGTCTTTCTTCAGCGCGTAGTCGACGACTTCGCGGATCCGCTTCTCGTCGTCGACCACGAGCACGTGCCTCGGACGCATCCCGCTCATCGTATCTCGACTCGGCGGGCGCCTGCTACGTCGCTGCCTGGTAGGGCTCGGGATCCGGCGCCGGGAGCGGGTCGAGCGTGGCGCCGAGCACTTCGACGCGCGCCCAGACCTCGGCCACGATGTCGCCCGCGTCGCTCGGCGCCGTGCCGGCGAACTTGGCGAGCACGAGCTGGGTGCGAAGCGCCACGACCAACTCCTCGAGCTCCGAGAGCGCGCGCCGATCGCGCTCGGCGAGCCCGGCCAGACGCCGCACGTTGTCGAGGTGAAGCCGCGCCGACGACAGCGCGCGCCGCGAGGCGCCGCTGCCGAGCAGCCGCTCGAGGCGCGCCTCGGCTTGCTCGGGATCGTAGCTCGGCGCCGAGAGCAAGCCGTCGAGCTCGGCCTTGCGGGCGCGAGCCCGGCGCACCTCGCCGAGGATGCGCTCGACAGCGGCGTGCGGCAACAGCGCCTCGAGCGGCCCGTCGCGCACCACCGCGTGCGCTTCGAGCAGCGCGGCTTCGGTGGCACAGCCGGGCGATGCGTCGGGCTGGGTCTCGGGGCGTCCCTTCGAGCTCGACAGCAGCACCGGCAGCCACAGCGGCCACAGCAACACGGCCAGCGCAGAGCTCGCCAGCGCCTGGGTTCTGGGCGCCGGCGCGCGGCGGTAAGCGGCGACGCCGCTCACGGCGCCGGCAACGGCGTACAGCACGCCGAGATCGGTGAGCGTCACTCGCAGGCTCCTTCCTCGCGTCGTGGCCCATCGCCCTCGGGACCCGGGTGCTCGTAGTCGTAGTCACCGAAGCTCGAATGCAGGCTCCTGAACACGGCGTCCGCGAAGCTCGACTCCCGCGCGCGAAAGAACGGCACGTGCGCCTGCGCCGGGCGTCCCAGGAACGGCCGGCACATCCAGGCGGTTTGCGCGGCCGTGGGCAGCAGCACGAGACCGAAGCTCGTGACCAGCAGCGCTCCGCGCAGGCCGCGGCCCAGCGCGCGGCGCACCAGCGAGAGCGCGAACAGCCCGGCGAACCCGTAGCAGGCCGCGGCCAGCACCACGCCGTCGTGGTAGCCGAGCCCGCGATCGAAGCAGAGCCAGACCGCTGGCGACAGCGCCAGCAACACCAGCGACGAGCGCGCCGCCGCAGCCATGAGCAGGGCGATGCCGTCGCGGAACGGCAGCGCGCGTCCGAAGCTCCGCGCGAGCCCGTGCAGCGCCGGTGCCACGAGCGCGAGCGTCGCGAGCAACACCAACGGCAGCTTGGCTGCGGAGTAGAGGAGCTGGAGCCCACCGCGCGAGGTGGCGAGCACCGCGCCGAAGGCTCCGGAGCCGAACGCGATCGACGCGAGCGAGCACAGGAACAGCGCCTGTTCGTCGCGGCCGCTGCGGCACCTCTCGAGCAGCTCGTCGGGCGAGCGCAGCAGCTCTTCGACGAGCTCGAGAACGCGGTGCATCACGAGCACACCCCCAGTATCGGCAGCAGGGCTTGCCAGGTGCGCGCAGACACGGCGCCCGCGAACAGCGCGAAGCCGCACAGCAGCAAGCCTCCCTTGAGCTTCAGCGCGGTGCCGCCGAGCCTCTCGAACACCCGGAGCAGGAGCGGCGCTCCTCCGATCGCACACGCCATGGCCAGACCGGAGCGCGCGGCGAAGGCCGCGACCTCTTGGGACTCGATGGTCACGCCCAACCACGCCACGGCCGGAGCGAGCCCGCCCAGCACGCCGCCGACGGACGCAAGCGCGCGCCCGAACCCGCTCGCGAGCTCGGAGAGCGAAATCGGAGCCTCGAACAGCGTGAGCAGGACGTACAGCGGGGGCACCCCGAGCAGCCCTATCGCGCACAGCCCGGCCGGCACCCCGAGCGCGTGCTGGAGCAGCGCCGTGCCTCCCATCCGCGCTCCGAGCCCGAGCCCGAACAGCGCGGACAGGAACAACCCGCCGAGCAGCTGGCTTGCCGCTTGCGCCGCGCTGCCCGCGCCGGCTTCGGCGAGGGCAGGCGGCTCGATCGATACATTGGGTTCCATGGGATCCTCCGTTGCTCGGCAGAGAACCAGCGGCGTTTGGCGAGAACAGGGAGGCGCTCGGGCCATATCGAGGAAAAATCATGGCGAAAATGAGGCAGCCCCGGAGCTCCGCGGGGCCTCGCCTCGGAGGGTCAATCGGGATACCGTGCCGCCCGCTCGTGGTTCCGTCCTCTTCGTGGTCTCTGGCGCGCGCTTCGTGGCTGCTTCTGGCGCTGGCCGGCGTCTCGCTCGCACGGCCCGCGCGCGCCGATGAGCCTCACCAGTCGCGCTACGAGCTCGAGATCCTCGCGGAGGAGCTCGGAAAGCGCGGCGCGGAGCTCGAGCCGAAGCCGGAAGGCAAGACGATCTCGGGCATCGAGTTCGTGCGGCTCGAGGTGTTCGACGAGCGCGATCCGGTTCCGGATTTCATGAATGTGTTCCACGTCACGAGCCGCGAGCGCGTGATCCGCCGCGAGCTGTTGTTCGAGGAGGGCGAGCGTTGGACGCAGTCGAGGATCGACGAGACGGCGCGGAACCTGAAAGGCCTCCGCCAGTTGTCGCTGGTGCTGATCGTGCCGCTCGCTGCGCCAGAGCCGGACCAGGTGCGCGTGCTCGTGATCACCAAAGATATCTGGAGCCTGCGCCTGAACTCGGATTTCCAGATCGCCGACAGGCGGCTCAACTATCTGTTTTTGAGCCCGTCGGAAGAGAACCTGTTCGGGACGCACGCGCGAGTAGCCGGTAACTTCGTGCTGCAGCGCGACACCTACTCGGTGGGCGGCTACGTGGCGCACGATCGGCTGTTCGGCTCGCGGCTGTCGGCGATTTTGAGCTATAATCAGGTGTTCAATCGCGATACGGGGGAACGCGAGGGCTACTACGGCAACTTCGGCTACGGCCTCCCGCTGTATTCGGTCGACCAGCGCTGGGCGTTCAACACGGGCGTCGTGGTCCGCGACTACCTGTCCCGCCTGTACGGAAGAAACGGCGCCGTCGCGCGTTACGACGCGGAGTCGACGGCCGAGGCCGAGTCCATCCCTTACGTTTATGCCTTCGAGCATCACGTCGGCGCCACCGAGGTCACGCGCTCGTTCGGGCGCGACTTCAAGTTCGACCTCAGCTTCGGCGTCGAGGCCGACCGCAAGCGCTACCGGCTGTATCAGGCCGATCGCTTCGACGCGCGCGCGGTCGCCGAGTTCGAGACGCGGGAGCTGCCGCGCAGCGATACGCGGATCAGCCCTTTCTTGCAGCTCGAGAGCTACGAGGCGCGCTTCCTCAAGACGCACGAGCTCGAGACGCTCGGCTTGTCCGAGGACTTCCGGCTCGGGCACCGCGCGATCGCGCGCGTGTATCCGGCGAGCCGCGAGCTGGGCTCTTCGCGCGATCTGCTCGGGGTGTTCACCGGGGTTTCCTACGCGGCCGCGCTCGGCGACGGGCTCGTGATCGGCCTCTTGGAGTCGGAGATCGAGGTCGCGACGCGTGAGCAGCACGACGCGCGCGCCGCGGCGGCGTTACGCGTCGCGACGCCGCGCTTCGGCTTCGGCCGGCTGATCGTGGACGGCATCGTCCAGAATCGTTACCAGAATTACCTGAACCGCAAGTACGCAGTCGGCGGGGCCGATCGACTGCGCGGCTACCCGACGGATGACCCGGACCTCCGCGGTGACGACGCGATCGCCGCGAACCTCGAGCTCCGAAGCGCGGGGCTCAACCTGTTGTCGGTCGAGTGCGGCGCGGCGGCGTTTTACGACGTGGGCGGCGCTGCGGACGGCTTCGAACAGCTGTCGCTGCGACAATCCGCGGGGGTCGGCCTGCGCTTCATGTTTCCCGAGTTCGATCGGATCGTGCTGCGCGCCGATTGGGGGTTTCCGTTGAGCCCGGGCTACGCCACCTTCCCCGGCGCACTCTTCTTCACCTTCTCGCAAGCGTTCCCCGTACCGGGGCTTTCCGCTCCCGACGTAGTCGCCGACGCGCTCTGACGCGTCCCGGCGCTGCGGGTCGCGCTCGGAGTGCTAATCTTCGAAATTCGAGCGCACGGGCCGAGTGCCACCATGGGTGCCTCTTCACCGCCTCCGATCCCCGAACACCTGCGAAGCCTCGTGGTGGAGCAGGACTACGCGGCGTACGACGCGGTCGATCAGGCGGTGTGGCGCTTCGTGCTGTTGCAGCTCTCCTCGCGCCTCGGCGGTCGGGCTCACCCCGCCTACGCGCGCGGCCTGGCCGAGACCGGCATCTCGATCGATCGCATTCCGAGCATCGCCGAGATGAACGAGAAACTGTCGCGCTTCGGCTGGGGCGCCGTGTGTGTCGACGGTTTCGTGCCGCCGCGCGCGTTTCAGGAGTTTCAGGCGCACGGCCTCTTGCCGATCGCCGGAGAAATCCGCACTCGCGGCCACCTCGTGTACACCCCCGCGCCGGACATCATCCACGAGGCCGCGGGGCACGCGCCGATCCTCCCGGACCCGATCTACGCCGGGTACCTGCGCCGGATCGGCCAGGCGGGCGCGCGCGCCTTCACCTTGCCGAGCGACACCGCGGTGCACGACGCGACCTATCGCCTGAGTGAAGTCAAAGAGGATCCGTCCGCCACCGCGGAGCAGGTCGCGCGCGCCGAGGCCGAGCTCGGCGCAGCGCTCGCCGGCGCCGCCGAGGTCAGCGAAGCGGCCCGGCTATCGCGCCTCTACTGGTGGACTGCCGAATACGGTCTGGTCGGGACGCCCGACGACTACCGCCTGTACGGCGCGGGGCTGCTCTCGTCGCTGGGCGAGAGCCACTCCTGCCACTCTCCCGCCGTGCGGAAGCTGCCGCTCGACGAGCGCTGCATCGACGTCGCCTTCGACATCACGCGCCCCCAGCCGCAGCTGTTCGTGGTTCCGGATTTCGAGGGCCTGCACGCGGTGCTCGAGCGGGTCGAACGCGAGCTCGCGGCGGTTCGCGGCGGCGCTGCGGCGCTTTCGACCGCCCTGGCGAGCCAGGAGCTCGCGACCTTCGACTTCGAGTCGGGCGCGCAGGCGCTCGGCGTGCTCGCCCGCGTGGAGGGTGCGGCGGGCGCGCCAGCCTGGCTCGAGCTCGCGGGTCCGGCAGCCTTCGCGTTCGAGCAGAAGATCGTGTCGCGCTTCGACGGTTCGGCTGAGTCCACGCTGGTGCTTGCGGGAAGGCTGGCCTCGGGCGAACGGCTCGACGAGCTCTCTGCGGCCGAGCTTTTGCGCCGGGCAGCGAAGGGTCGTCTGTCGCTCGAGTTCGCGTCCGGGGCGCGCGTCGAAGGGCGGCTCGAGCGCTGTGCCGACGCTGCGAACGGCCGCACCTTCTCGCTCGAGCTCGCCGACGCAAGCATCGAGCGTGGCGGAACCCTGCGACGGTTCCGGCGCTTCTCGTTGCTCGCCGCGGGCGATTTTCTCGGCGCCGAGCCCGGAGCTCGGGATCGCAGCTTCTATCCGCACGCCGAGCCCTCGAGCGTGCGCGTGCCGAGGCCCCGCAGCCTGTCCTTCGCCGAGTTCGGCCTGCGCCGCGCCTTCGCGGAAGTGGCGCGCGCGAAGCACGCCCCGGACGCAGCGGCCGAGGGCCTGTTTGCGATGATCGAGCGGCTACTGGAGCGCGATCACCCTGGAGAGTGGTTGCTGCGCTTCGTGATGCTCGAAGAGCTGACGCGCCGCGGGCTCGCGAGTCCGCTGGTCGCCGGGCTCCGTCACGAGCTCGAGCGGCTCGAGGTCGAGTACGCCTACGAGCAGCCGATCGCATCCGGGCTCGAGTACCTGGCGCGCCGTGTGGCGTAGCCCGAGCGTGGGCTCCAGCCCTCGCTAGCTCTCGACTCATTCCGAAACGCGCCTTTACTGGGCGTTGGGCCGAATTTCGTGGAAGACCGAAACTCCGAGGGGGGAGGGTACGTAGTAACGCGGCATGGACGTCCTGACCGACGTGCTCGAGACCGTGCGGGCTCGTGCGGCTTGGTCAGGGCGGATCGAGGCTTGTGCGCCCTGGGACCTGTCGCTCGAATCCGGGCAGGGGGCACGCGTCCACGCGGTCCTCGAAGGCCGGGCCTACCTGGTCCGCGAGGGCGCTGAGCCGATCGAGCTTTACGCGGGGGATCTGGTGGCGCTGCCGCACGGCGATCGCCACGTGCTGACGGACACGCACGAAAGCGCGGGCGCCGCCGCCTGGAGCGGAGCCGGGCTCAACGTCGGCGCTCGGGCCACGGCCTGCGCTCCGGTGCGGATCGGCGGTTCCGGCGAGCGCACCACTCTGCTCAGCGGACGCATCGAGTACGACGACGGCCACGGCAACGCGGTCTTCGCGCTGCTGCCGAGCTTGATCGTGTTGCGCGGCGAGCTCGCGCGCTCCGTGCCCTGGCTCGAGCCGACGTTGCGGACGCTGGCGTGTGAAGCCGCCTCCGGCCGCCCCGGCGCCCTCACCGTCGTGAATCGCCTGGCAGAGGTCGTGCTGGTGCAGATCGTGCGGGGCCACCTGGCCACGAGCGACGCCGACACCGGCGGGTTCCTGGGCGCGCTCGGCGACCGGCAGATCGGCGCCGCGCTGTCGCTCATCCACCAGAGCCCGGGCCTCTCCTGGACGGTGCAGGAGCTCGCAGCCCGCGTGGCGATGTCGCGTTCCGCGTTCGCCGCGCGCTTCACCAAGCTGGTCGGCGAGCCGCCGCTCCACTACGTCGCGCGCTGGCGGATGCAGAAGGCGCGCAGCTTGCTCCGCGAGGGCCGCGCCACGATCGGCGAGGTCGCCGAGGCCGTCGGCTACGAATCCGAGGCCGCCTTCAGCAAGGCGTTCAAGCGCGCCGTCGGCACCGCGCCCGGCGCCTACCGCCGCGCCAAGCGCCAATCCGGTTTCCCGGAAGCGGCGTGAACCAGCGCCTCAGCGCACGAGGCGCCTGAGCACGTTCTTGACGCGCACCCTCATCGCGCCCGTCACCGAGGCGCCCCTCCAAAAAAAATCTATTTCGGCGCCCGCCGATAGGCCACGCGCGCCAGCGCTTCTTCGACCACGGCAGCGCGCGCGCTCCGATCTCCCTCGTACTCGGGCAGCAGCACCAAGCGGTGCGAAAGCACCGGCACCGCCATCGCGCGCACGTCGTCAGGTGTCGCGTAGCTGCGGCCCACGATCAGCGCGTGGGCCTTGGCAGCGCGCAGCAAAGCGAGTGAAGCGCGCGGCGACGCACCCAGCGTGACGCGCTGGTTCTGCCGCGTGTGGTGCGACAGCCCGACCGCGTAATCCATCAGGTCGTCCTCCACGTGCACGCGCGAGGCCATCGCCTGAAGCCCGAGCACCTCCTCGGCCGTGAGCACTCCCCGAGCCTCCGGCGCGTCGACTCCATGCGCCCGCAGCATCGCCACCTCGTCGCGCGCGCTCGGATAGCCCATGGGCACGCACACGAGAAAACGGTCGATCTGCGCTTCCGGCAGGGGGTAAGTGCCCTCGAGATCGATCGGGTTCTGCGTCGCCAGCACCAAAAATGGGTTCGGCAGCGCGAAGCGATCGCCCTCGATCGTCGCCTGATGCTCCTGCATCGCCTCGAGCAGCGCCGACTGCGTCTTGGCGGGCGCTCGGTTGATCTCGTCCGCGAGCAGCACGTTCGTGAAGATCGGTCCCGCTCGCAGCGAGAAGGTTCCGTCCTTCGGGTTCAGCACGTACGTGCCGGTCACGTCCGCCGGCAACAGGTCCGGCGTGAACTGAACGCGGCGCACCGAACAGCCGAGCGCAGTGGCGAAGGCTTTGACGAGCGTGGTCTTTGCGACGCCGGGCACGCCTTCGAGCAACACGTGGCCGCGCGCCAGCAACGCCACGAGCAGCGCGTCGACCGCGGTGGCGTCACCGATGTAGACGCGGCTCACCTCGCGGCGCACGGCGTCCAAACGGCCGTGCGTGAACTCGACGTCATTGACCTGTAGGGGGGAGCTCACGCGGGTCCGTAGTTCTAGACTCTGGTTTTTGCCCAGGGTCATCGAGTTCCGCAAGCAGCTCGACGATCTGCCGCTCTAGCTCGGCCACTTGGCCGACCCGCGTGCCGCTCGGCTTGCGGCTCAGGATCGCGTTTCTGGCATTTCTGCCTCGCAGCAGCAGCCCGCGACCCCGAAGCAAAAAGGACGGTCGAGCGCCTTTCTCGCCGAGCGCGGTGAGGGCCTGCTCGGGCGCCGTGCCGACGGGCAGGCCCGCGCGATGCGCCAGCTCCTCACCGAACAGGCTGTCGAGCTCGGCCACCATCAACGCCGGATCGGTCGTCGGGGCTGCGAGCACGGCGGCGCGCCCGGGCACTCCACCTTGCAGGAGGGCCGGCGTCTCGGTCGCGTAGCGCGGATCGAGCCGGCGGTAGGCTCGCACCGCATAGAGGAGAGCCCAGCCGAGCGCGAGAAGTCCCGCCACAGCGGCGGCACCGAGCACCAACCCCGGAGGCAGGCCCTCGTCGTGGAAGCTCGAGAGCGCGTCCTTGAGGCTATCGGTGAGCTCGTTGATCTGCCCGGTAACGCCCTGCGTGCGCGCGAAGCGCCCCCCTTGACCGAAGCGGTTCGCGAGGACGTACAGCTTCCCGCTGCGTGTCCCCCAGCTGTCGTTCTCGACCAGGTAATCGATGAGGCCCGAGGCGAAGGCGCGGTTACCCGGATAGCGCAGCATCAGGTTCATCACCGCGGACGGATCGCCCATGGCGAACAGGCGCCCGCGGCCCGCGATGATCCCGGTCACCGCGAGGGCGGCGTCCGGTTCGCCCACTGCGGGGATGGTCAGCACCGGCGTGAGGCTCGGATGAGTGAACGCTGCGGGGTGATTGGTGACGAGCCGATCGACGCGCGCCACGATCGGATGTCGGTTCTGCTCCTGGCCCGCGACGGACTGCACCGCCGGCACGGCGATCGCGAGGTTCGGGTTCTCGCGCAGCGTCTCGGCGGGTCGCAGCGGGGCCTGGATCCGATGCACGCGATAGCGCGCCAGCACGGCCGCCCCCGAGCCGAAATCGTCCAGCACCGCGACGCGGCCGCCTGCGGCGAGGAACGCGCTCAGCTGATCGGCGTCCAGCTCGACTTCGGGGTGGAGTAACAAGACTCCGTCCTTGGGGGTGAGAGCCGAGTAATCGAGGCGCGCGACGGGTTCGACACGCGCCTCGCCGAGCCGCTCGCGAGCGAGCGTGAGCAGCTCGCTCGCGCCCTCCCAGCCGGTGTCTGCCACTTCGAACGCTGCGTTTGCGCGCTGCGTGAATGCCAACACCCACAGGACAAAGAACGCCTCGAACGCGACCTTTCGTGCACGTGCCCACATCGAGAAACGGCCGCCTGTTCGGAGAGCTCGCAGAGCGAGCAGCGTCCCATCCGAGCGCTGGCCGCGCGCCCCGGCCGCGCGCCGGCTTTCCAAACATTCCGCGGCGATGCGCGCGATTTTTGGGGGCGGGCTAACCATCTTGCAGTTCGAACCGTACTAGATGATTGAGAATCGGCGGTACCTGAGGCCCGACGCCCGAGAAACCGACGAGCCGAGCACCCGCCGACTGAGACCGAACCCTCCCGGGCGAACTTGACCGAGTCAAGAGGGTCGTTACATTATCCGTTATCCTCGTGCGCTGGCTTGGGAAACGAGACTGAGCATGCTGCCTCCCTTCATCATCGAGCAGATCCGACGCCGTGAGGAGGAAGAGCGTTGCCGCCGCGAGGCCGAGCAACCGCGGCTCGAATTGCCTCTGGACGTCTATCACCCGGTCGAGCCCAAGCGCGAAGAGCGTGAGCCGTCCGAGCGCGGCGTCGTGATCCTCGACCTCGGCTGAGTCGCAGAAGCGTCGCGGGCCCCAAAGCGCAGGCTCGACATCCAGGCGGCCTGATATAGGCTGCGCGCCGTGCGCACACCCCCCCCTGCCGATCCCCGGCCGTCGCGACGCCAGCTCTCGTACGCGCTGCTCCTTGCCGGACTGCTCGGCGGCTGCTTCACGTCCACAGAGGGCGAGCCGCCCCCGACCGACGAGCTGTACTTCCCGGTGGGGCTCTCGCTGTTCGGCGAGACGCAGGATGGCCCCGCTTTCCTCGCGGTAGCCAACAGCGATTACGACCTCCACTACAACTCCGGGAACGTCTTCGTCCTCGACGCCGCGCGGATCCGCGCGCTCACGCCGCGTCCGTGCGCGGCAGACGAGCACTGCGCCGGCGACGACGGCGTCTGCGACAACACGCCGAACGCGGCGAACCAGAACGCGCCGAGCTTCACGTGCATCGCGGCGCCGGGCGTCGATCCGTGCGCGGACGGGCGCCGGCGCTCGGCCGCCGATCGCTCGCTGTATCCCGGCCGCTGCGAGTACCAGCCGATCGACGACTCCTTGCGCTTGTCCGTCAAGCGGATCGGCGCGTTTGCGACCGACGTCCTGTATCAACCGAACCCCGACCTCGCTGACGACAGCAAGCTGGGGCGCCTGTTCGTGCCCGTCCGAGGCGACGCGACGCTGCACTGGATCGACGTCGACCGAGAGGGGAGGCTTTCGTGCGGCGACGACGACGGCGCTTGCGACGACTACCACCGCGTGGGCGACGATCCGGACGAGGAGAATTCCCGCGATTTGAGGCTCGATCCGGAGCCGTTCGCGCTGGCGGCGAGCTCCGAGGGGCCAGCCATCGTCGTCACCAACCGCACCACGGGTAAAGCGTCCCTGTTCGTGAACGACTGGGCGACGCGCCCGACGCTCAAGCACGCGCTCGAGGGCCTGCCGGCGTACCCCGTCGGCATCGCCGCGCTGCCGCCGCCGGCGCTCGTCCCCGCCTTGCAGGCGCTGCACGCCGAGCCTCGCGAGGACACGGCGCTCGCCGACGTCGCCGCGCGCTGGCAGCAGATCAGCTACGACCCCGGCTTCCTGGTGAGCTTCGGTAACGTCGCCGAGGTCGACCTGCTCCGCTACTTCCGCCAGGACCCGGCCCAGAACGAGGATTACCTGCGCCGCGCCGATCGCATCGGCATCCACCTCAACTCCGCTGGCTACGACTCGCGCGGCATCGCCATCCAGGCGCGCGATCGCAGCGCGGCAGAGCTACGCTGCGCCACGCGCGCGGGGCTGGACGCAACCTGCCTGGGTGACGCGGCGTGTCTCGGCGGGCTCGCTCCGGAGGCCGTCGATTCTTACCTGAGCTGCGTACGAGAGGCGGCCTCGACGCCGGTCGACGTGTACGTCGCGAATCGTTCTCCTGCGAGCCTGCTCGTTGGCCGCACGCGGCCGGTCGTGAACGACATTCAGAGCGCCGAGGTGCCGGACTTCTACGCCGCGATCCCGCTCACGCTCGGTCCGTCCCGCGTGATCACGGGTGAGGTGCTGGTGGGCGAGGCGAACGGCGTCAAGAGCTACGAGCCGCGCGTGTTCGCGATCTGCTTCGATTCGCGCCGCATCTTCGTGTACGACCCGGTGCGCCGCATGATCGACACCGAAATCACCACCGGTCGCGGTCCACACGCCGTGGCCATCGATCCGGACAACGCGCTGTTGTTCATCGGCCACTTCACCGATTCCTACGTCGGCGTGGTGAGCATCGACCGGCGCTTCCCACGAACTTACGGCAAAACGCTGGCCACGATCGGCAAGCCGGTTCCGCCGAGGACGTCCAAGTGAACGCACGTCTACGCTTTCTGGGGGTTCTGTGCGCCGCCCTGCTCGGGGCCGCGTGCTCCGAGCAATCCGTGACGGTGGAGCTGCGTTCGCTGTCGGCGAGCGGCGACGTGAGCTACGTCTGCCGCGACGCGCAAGGCGACGGCGTCGCGCTGAGCGAGTGCAGCGCGGGCGGCCTCTACTCCGGCAGGAACGAGCTCTACGCGCTCGTCACCCAGACCAGCACCGGCGAGGTCGCGGTCATCAACGTGCCCTACGACATGGACAACCGGGACGACGACGAGGGCGTCGTCGACGTGGATCCGTCGTCACCCGGCTATGGGTTCCTGAGGGTGGGCGCGCAGCCGATCGACATCGTCAGCATGCCGGGCGGTCAGGCGTCGTTCGTGGCCTCGGCAGAGCCGGGGCGGATGGGGATCTACGGGCTGCCGACGTCCTGCGTGGACAAGCCTCTCGCCGGCGAGGCGCCGCGCGATCTGACGACGTGGCCGGCGTGCCGGCTACCGGTTTCGCCTGGCGGGATCGCGCTGATCCAGGGTGAGTGCGACACGAGCCTGCCGGAGGAGGTCGCGGGGAACGCGTGCATCCACGGGCTCGACGCCGAGAAGCAGGGCGGTAAATGCACCAAGCTCGTGGTCTCGCAGCCCGACTCGAGCTCGCTCCTGGTGATCGACGTGCGCGCGCTGCTGGACCAGCCGCAGGGCTCGTTCGGCTGGTGCGCAGACCTCGGCACGGCCACCGAAGCCGCCGCCGACGACACCCGGGAGGTCGCGTTGTCCGTGGCGCTGCCGGCGGTGCCGATCCAGCCCAGGCTGCCGGCCGATCTGGACACCGGTTGTCCGCCGATCCCGCTGCCCGTACCGGCGCCGGGGCCAGTCGAGGTCGCGCGCCCCGCGCGGATCGAGGCTTCCGAGAACACGCTCTACGTCGCCGATCAGAGCGCGCCGGTGATCCACGTGCTCGAGATGGACGCTGCCGGCGTGCTGCACGAAGCGCCGCCGCTCTTGCCGAGCTCGTACTGGGCGCCGCAACGCCACGTCACGGTGTCGCGCATGGCCGTGAGCCCGCTCACGCCGTCGGGAAAGCGCTGGCTCTACGCAGTGGACGAGCTCGACTGGCCGACCGCGAGCTTGATGGCGTTCGACGTGAGCCCGGGCTCGACCGAGCGCACCCCGCACCTGCGCGAGCGCTCGACCAAGGTGCCGGATCAACCCCCGGACCGCGTGACCTTCTCGGCCGCGCTGCGCGACGTCGCATTCGTGATGCGCGATCGACCGGAGTTCGGGGAGAGCGGCGTGGCGCTGCTCGGGGAGCTCTGCCAGCCCGACCCCGCGAAATCGGACGAGCCGGGCGCGCTGTACCGGCCGAACGTGGATCGCGAAACTGGCGCGCGGCCCTACAAGCTGCGCGGGCTGTTCGGCATGGCCATGCTGTCGGATGGCACGGTTTCGGTGATCGACGTCGAGGATTTCGACGCGCCGTGCCGCCGCCCGGTCGAGGTCGGCGAGGACAACGGCTGCGAAGCGACGGCTGGCCCGGCCAGCGCCGAGACGGTGACCGGCGAGGTCTCGTGCCGGATGGTCGAGCCGCACACGCCCCGGGCGGCTCGGCTGGCGATCAACGACAACAACGGCGCCACCGCCCCGTCGCTGCGCTCGTTGCCGACGCTGACCGTGCCCAGCGAGGCGCGCCAGGTAGACGTCTCGACGCGCCCGAAGCTGCTGGCGGTCTCGTCGTTGCCCAAGGTGTGGGTGGGCTCGACGCTCTACGACGAAACCGGTACCCGCGGGCCGAAGCTCGACCTGAACCCCGCCACGGCCACCGACAACGCGCTGGGCTTGCCCTACGCCGATATCCGCGCCTACCGCGGGATCGAGGAGCTCACGCTCGAGTTCGAGGGGCCGATCTCGATCCGCTACGAGACCGGCTTCCTCCAGCGCAGCGACGACGGCGGGCTGGTCCTCAACGACGCGAACGCGCTGTACTGCGACGCCGGTGTTTCGGACCGCGAGCTGATGGCGGAGCTGGCCGAGCGGCGCTTGCAGAAAAACGCCGCGAGCGCGGCCGAGTTCGGCGAAGCGTTCGGCGATCACATCGTGATCACGGCGGATTTCCCGGGCGAGGACGACCGCTATTGGCCCCACCGGACCGAGTTCGTCCCGGGCGACCCGAGCAGCGAGCTCACCTGCACGCGCGACAGCTGCGAAGCTTACTTCGGGGAGCTGCCGGACACGTTCCGCGCGACCGAGCTCGACGAGACCCGGCAGTTCGAGATCGTCGATGCGGAACAGCAGCGCCTGGTGCTGGAAGAGCGCTTCTATACGGCGCGGCGCAGAGCCGCGAGCGGCGCCGACGCGGCAGTGCTCGACGAGCAGCGCAATCGGCACCTGGCCATGGCCGAGTGCTGCTTCCCCGAGGGCTCTTCGTACGAGGTGCACGCCTCGAAGCACTGGTCGCTGTGGAGCACGACCTGGGGCTTCCGCCACGACGTGGTCGCGCGCACCGAGACGGAGAACGGCCGCAACGTGATCGAGTGCCGGCACGACTGCGATCCTCGAAAAGAAGGCTTCCAGTCGCGCGTGTTCGAGATCGCCTTCGACTGCGACCCGAGAACGGACGCCGGTTGCCCTGCCCACGCCAGCGCGGACGTCAACGCCTGCGTCACCTCCGGTCGCCGGCCGGTCTCCGAGGACGAAGCCGCCTGGGCCTGCGTGCACCAGACCCCGACCGCGAATTTTGCGCTGTATCAAGGCACGCAGCAGAGCTACCCGGGCATGTATTTCAGCTGGCAGGTGCTGGGCGGCTACAGCCCGATGGTTTTCAACCTGCGCTCGCTCGCGAGCTTCGTTTCGCCGCAAGCGGTGGTGAACCTGCCGGACCTGGACCGGCTGTCGATCGTGGACGCCAGCTCGCTCGGGCTGACGATGGTCTCGCTCGACGGCCTCAGGCCCTTGATCCCGACCTTGAACTAGGTTTCGCTCGCTCCGCATGAACGCACGCGCCACTCCGGTCATGCAGCAGCATGCGGAGGCCAAGCAGGCGCATCCGGACGCGATCGTCTTTTTTCGGCTCGGCGACTTCTACGAGATGTTCGGAGACGACGCCGTGGTCGCGGCGCGGCTGCTGGATCTGACGCTCACCAGCCGGAACCGGGGTAAGCCCGACGAGGTGCCGATGGCGGGCGTGCCGCACCACGCCGCTCACGGCTACATCGCGCGCCTGCTCGAGCTCGGACGGCGCGTCGCGATCTGCGAGCAGATGGCCGATCCGGCCACGGTGAAGGGCATCGTGCCGCGCAAGGTGGTGCGGGTGATCACGCCGGGGCTGGCCACGCTCGACGAACACCTGGTGGCTGGCGCCAACAACTTCCTCGCCGCCGTCGAGTCGTCCCGAGCGGGCCTCGGGCTGTCGTTGCTCGATCTGTCGACCGGCGAGCTCAGCGCCGCGGTCCTGCCGGACGGAGCCGCCCTGCTGGCTGCGTTGTCGCGCGCGCGTCCGCGCGAGGTGCTGCTGGGTGTCGGAGAGCCCGATGACGCAGTCGCGGAGCTCCGGCGCGGCATCGAGCTGTCGGGCGGCACCAGCGTGAGCGCCGACCCCGCGCTCTCGGAGCAAGAGCTGTCGAGCGCGCTGGGCGCGCTCTTGCTCGAAGCGCAGGCGATTGGCGCGCTCGCAGCGCGAGCGGCGGCGCGAGCGCTGCGGTTCGCGCGCGCCTGCACGCCGGGCAGAGAGCTGCCGCTCAGGCGGATCGCCCGCTGGGATCCGGGCGAATTCATGGCTATCGACCGCACGGCGCAGCAGCACCTCGAGCTCGTCGAGTCGCCTGCCGGCAAGGCCTCCACTCTGCTGTCGGTGATCGATGCCACGCTGACGCCGCCGGGAGCGCGGCTACTCCGGCGACGCTTGCTCGCCCCGCTGCTCGACGTCGCGCGGATCCGCCGTCGCCTCGACCGGGTCGAGCTGTTCCTAGAAAACTCGCGGCTGCGCGGCGAGCTGCGCGAGATCCTGTCGGAGGTGGGCGATCTCGAGCGGCTGGCGACGCGCGCCAGCCTCGGGGAGGCGACCCCGCGCGACCTCGGAGCGCTGCGTAACGGGCTGGTCGCGGCGGCGCGCGCCGTCTCCCTCCTCGAATCCCAGGGCGCGGCCGTGTCGCTCGAGCTGCTCGGCTTCGGGCCGGGGGGCGTCGACGTCGTGGCCGATCTCGCCGAGGTGCTGCTCGCGGCGCTCGTCGAGCGCCCGCCGGTGCAGCCCAAAGACGGCGGCATCTTCCAGCGCGGCTTCGACCCCGAGCTCGACGAGCTGGACGCGCTGCGGCGCACGGGCGCCGAGCGCATGGTCGAGCTCGAGACCACGCTCCGTGAGCAGACCGGGATTTCCACGCTGAAGGTGCGCTACACGCGGGTGTTCGGCTGGTACATCGAGGTCACGCGCGCGCAGGCCGGCAAAGTTCCCGACGGGTTCCGCCGCAAACAGACGGTCGCGTCGGGGGAGCGTTACACCACGCCCGAGCTCGACGACCTCGCGGACCGCATCACCCACGCCGAAGAGCGCCACCGCGAGCGCGAGCTCGGGTTGCTCGCCGAGCTCTGTGCTCGAGCCAAGGAGCACGGCGAGCGCGTGCGCGAGCTGTCTCGCCGGATCGCGCGCTGGGACGTGGCGCAGGGCCTGGCCGAGGTCGCGCACCGCTACGACTACGCGCGCCCCGACGTCGACGCCTCGGACGTGCTGTGCTTGCGCGACGCGCGCCACCCGGTCGTCGAACGCCTGGCGGCCGCCGGACGTTTCGTGCCGAACGACGTCGAGCTATCGGGCTCGCGCGAGCGGCTGTGGCTCGTGACGGGGCCGAACATGGCCGGCAAGAGCACGCTCTTGCGCCAGGTCGCCCTGATCACGATCCTGGCTCAGTCCGGTGCCTACGTGCCTGCCGCCGAGGCGCGCGTCGGCGTCGTGGACCGGGTTCTGTCGCGCGTCGGCGCGAGCGACAACGTCTCGCGCGGCGAGAGCACGTTCATGGTCGAGATGCGCGAGACCTCGGAGATCTTGCGCACGGCCACCCGACGCTCGCTCGTGATCCTGGACGAGATCGGGCGCGGCACTAGCACCTTCGACGGGCTGTCGATCGCCTGGGCCGTGCTCGAGTACCTGGACGAGGCCATCGGCTGCCGCGCCCTGTTCGCGACGCACTACCACGAGCTCGTGAAGCTGGGAGAAGACAGTCCGCACATCGAAAACTACAGCGTGAGCGCGCGCGAGGTCGACGGGGACGTCGTGTTTCTGCATCGCCTGGTCAAGGGACCCGCGAGCAAGAGCTACGGGGTGGCGGTGGCGCGTCTCGCGGGCCTTCCCGAATCGGTGCTGGCGCGTGCCCGGGCCTTGCTCACCGAGCTCGAGTCCGGCAGAGCCGCCACGCCCAAGAAGAAAAAGAAGCCAGAAGATCAGCTCGACCTGTTCCGCACCCAGGACGTCGATCCGGAGACGCTGCGCGCCTTCGTCGACACCCTGCGGGGCCTCGAGCTCGATCGCATGACCGGCCTCGACGCGCTGAGCTTGCTCGCGCGCTGGAAGGGCAAGGTCTAGCTAGCGCCGAGGCGGCTTCGGCGGTGGGGGCGTCGCGCTGCGGCCGTCTTCGGGCCAGGAGTGCCGCGGGTAGCGCCGCATCAGCTCGCGACGGATCGCGGGGTAGTGGCGCTCCCAGAAGCCGGCCAGATCTTGCGTGACCTGGACGGCGCGCGCGTTGGGCGCGAGCAGGTGCAAGGTGAGGGGGAGGCGCCCGCCGAGCAGGCGCGGGCCGTCACCCATGCCGAAAAAGTCCTGCAGGCGCGACTCGATGTAGGGCGGCCGCCCTGGCTCGTAGCTCACGCTGACGTTGCGGCCGCCGGGGAGCCGAACGCTCTTCGGGCACTCGCTCGCGAGCAGGCGCTGCACCTCGTGCGGCAGCGAGCTCTCAGCGACTAGCGCCGGATCGGCCGCGCGGAGCTCGGCGAACGCCACCTTGCCCTCGCACAAGGACCGGGCAAGCTCGAGCGCCGCGCCGGAGTCGAAGCTCGACAGGCCGAGCTCGGGATGAAAGCGGGACAGCAGCGAGAGCCGCTCTCCGAGCGCCGTCAGCGCGTCGCTCTTCAGGAACTCGTGAGCGCCGCGCTGCGTGACCGCGCGCAACAAGACCGCGCTCGACTCGGCGCTCGGCTCTGCGGCGCTGATCTGCTCTTCGAGCGCCACCGCACCGAATGCCAGGCGGGTGACGCGGTCGACGCGCTCGAGCGTGTCGTTCCAGACGAGCTCGTCGCCGAGCGCGATCCGCTCCGAGTACTTCTCGAACAGCCACTCGGGGCGCACGCTGCTCGAGAGCCGCACCACGGCACCGCCGCGGCCGTCGCTGCGTTCGTCGACGTCGAGCGCGAGCATCAGCTCCGCGTCGCGCACCACGCTCGACTCGGCGAGCCGCGCCGTGCTGCCGCTCGCCAGCAAGAGCTCGCTCGAACCCGGCTTGCGCCGGCGCGCCAGCCGATCCGCGAAGCCCGCGAGCACGGCCTGCAAGATCGCTTCTTCCGCGTTCGCGGCCGCGATTTGCCTCGAATCCCGAGAGGCACGCCCGCTGCTACGCCGGAGGTGGCGCTCGGCGCGAAACACGCTGTCCGTGACCCGGGGATCGAGGCCGTGGCTCTTCAGACGGCGCGGATCGCGCTCGAGCGATCGAGCAAGCTCGAAGGTGTCGAGCAGCTCGAGCACGTCCGAGGGCCCGGTCGGCGTGTGGCTCGGCGCGCGCGCCCCGCCGCCGAAGCCGGTGCGCTCGGAGAGCCGTGGATCGCGTTCGCCGAGGAAGGCTGCGACCAGCGCGGCCTGCTCGCCCACGCCGAGCCGCTCTCCCTCGAGCAAGAGCCGCGCGAGCCGGGGATGCAGCGGCAGCTCCAGCATGCGGCGCCCGACGGGTGTCAGCTTGCCGTCCGCGTCGTCGGCCCCGAGCAACGCGAGCAGCTCGGAGGCGCGCCCGAGGGCCGCCGCCGGCGGAGGGTCGAGGAACGGCAGGGCCTCGAAGCGCGTCCCCATGCCTCGGAGCAGCAGCAAAGGCTCGCTGAGCTCGCGGCGCACGAGCTCGGGTGCATCGTGCTCGGGTCGCGACTCGAAGTCACCGCGCGTGTAGAGCCGGATCACGCGCCCCTCGGCCTGGCGCCCGGCGCGGCCCGCCCGCTGCGCCGCCGAGGCGCGGCTGATCTTGGCCGTGGTGAGCCTCGACAGGCCGGTCCACGGCGAATGCTCGGCAACCCGCGCCAGCCCCGAGTCCACCACGGCCGTGACCCCGTCGATGGTCACGCTCGACTCGGCCACGTTGGTGGACAGCACGACCTTGCGCTTCTGCCCGCGCCGCAGCGCCTTGGCCTGCTCGGCCACGGGCAGGTCGCCGTGCAGGGGTACCACGGAGAGCGCCCGCTCGAGCGACAGCGCCTCGAGCGCCTCGCCAGCGCGCCGGATCTCGGACGCGCCCGGCAGGAACACGAGCACGTCACCCTCCGGGGTTGCATCGAGCAGGCTGCGCACCGCGCTCACCACCTGCTTTTCGAGCGGTCGATCGTCGAGCTTCGGCTGGTGCTCGATGCTGACCGAGAAGCGCCGGCCTTCGCTGGTGTGGCGCGGGCAGCCACCGAGCAGCTCGGCGACGCGCGCGCCGTCGAGCGTGGCGCTCATCACCACCAATCTGAGGTCCGGGCGGGTCGTGCGCTGGAGCTCGGCCACGAGCGCGAGCAGCAGATCCGTGTCCAGGTGCCGCTCGTGAAACTCGTCGAGCACCACCGCGCCGATGCCGTCGAGCTTCGGATCCGCGAGCAGGCGCCGCAAAAGCACGCCTTCGGTCACGTAAAAGAGCCGGGTCTCGCGGCTCGCGGCTTCTTCGAAGCGGACGCGGTAGCCGACGCGCCGCCCGAGGGGCTGCCCGGATTCTTCCGCCACTCGCTCGGCCGACAGGCGCGCTGCGATGCGTCGCGGCTCGGAGACCCAGACCTCGCGCCCCGCGAGGAGCTCGGAGTCCACGAGCGCTCGCGGCAGGCGCGTGGTTTTGCCGGCGCCGGGGGGCGCTTCGAGCACGAGCCGCGGATTGCTCCGCAGCGACTCGAGCAGCGCCGGCAGCAGGGGATCGATCGGGAGGGACAACAACGCCAGGGCGGTGTTATGTCATGGGCCGCATGCGCCGAGCGGCTCTATTCGACATGGACCGCACCCTGCTGACGACGCATACGGCATTGCTGTACACGCGCGACCGTCGAGCCCGGGGAGAGGTGTCCGTGTTCGAGCTGCTGCGCATCGTCGGCTGGATCCTGCGCTACTCCCTGGGCGTGATCGACGCCGAAAAAGTCGCGCGGATCGCGCTGCGCGACTACCGCGGCACGAGCGAGGCATCGCTGATCGAGACCACCGAGGAGTGGTTCGAGCGCTGCGTTCCCCACCACGTACGGCGCGGCGCGCGCGAAGCCGTCGAGCGCCACCGGGCCCGGGGCGACGTGACCGCGATCGTCACCAGCGCGGCACCGTATGCGGCGCGGCCCCTCGCGCGCTTGCTCGGCATCGAGCACGTGGTCTCGAGTGAGCTCATGCTCGACGCGAGCGGCCGTCTCACCGGCGACGTGGTGGATCCGCTCTGCTACGGGCGCGGCAAGGTGCTGCGCACGCAGCGCCTCTCGGAACAGATCGGCTTCCGCATCGAAGACGCCGCCTTTTACACCGACAGCATCACGGACCTACCGCTGCTCGAGGCCGTCGCGACTCCGGTAGCCGTCTGGCCCGACCGCCGCCTGTCCCGGCTCGCCCGCCAGCGCGGTTGGCGGGTCGAGGTGTGGTGAGCTTCTTCGCGTGAAATAAGCGAGCTGGGCGAGGTTTTTCAGGACCGCGGGGACGCGTCGCAGCAAGTTCACGCTCGGGGGGCGCTTCTCTTGGATGGTCAGGGGGAGCTCGACCACGGACAGGTCGGCGCGTGTGGCGCGCACCGCGAGCTCGCTGGCGAACACGTCGCGGTCGAGGCAGCAGGCTTCGACGATGGGTAGCAGGCGCGCGCGGTCGAGCGCCTTGGGTCCGTGGGTGTCGGTGCCGGAGTAGCCGACCGCCGCGCGGAGCAGGCCCGTGTAGACCAGGCTGCCGAGGTGGCGGAACAGCGGGCGCCGGTCGCGGGCTCCGGCCATCAGCTTCGAGCCAATCACGAGGTCCGCTCCGGCGCGCACGCGAGCGATGGCTTCGACCTGGAAATCCACATCCAAGAGGTCGATCTCGTCGGCGACCACGATCGCACCGCGGGCGGCGAGGATGCCCTGTTTCAGGGCTTTTCCGTAGTTCGGCTCGGGCAGGGACAGGTGGCGCACCTCCGGGTGGCGCGACTCGAGCTCGCGCGCCACGTCGAGCGTGCGGTCGCGGGAGCCGTTTTCGGCGAGCACGACCTCGAACGAGACCCCGCGAGCCGCGAGCCGCTCGAGGAGCCCCGCCACGGCGTCGTAGAGGATCGCCTGTTCGTCGTAGACGGGGATGACGACCGAGACTTCGGGGCTCGGGTTCACGAGCGGACCAGCGCGCGCTCGGCGGCTTCGCTGCCGAAGCGGAGCGCGTCTTCCATCGAGGAGTAGTTCCAGGCGCCATAGCGGCCGGTCGAGATCACCCCCAGCGATTCCAGGAACGGCTCGATCACGGACAGCGCAGGAGCCCGCTCCGCGTCGTAGATCACGTATGCCTGCTCGAGGTGCCGCGCGCGCACGAAGCGCACGTCGCTCGCGCTGTGGATCACCCCGAGCTCGCACAGCCCGGCCAGCACCTCGGGCACCAGCCGCGAAAGGTCGGGGGGCTTCCGATCGACCAGCTCGACGTACAGGCTCGAGCCGCCGGGCGGGGCCATTTCCTGGGAAAACGCCGAGTATTGGCCGACGCGATAGAACGGAAAGCGTTCTTCCGGAACGTACGCCCAGTGAAAGTCGCGCTTCGGAGGCGCAGCGAGCGCCACGTCCAGGTAACGAAGCTCGGTGACCCGCAGCCGCTTGCGCGCCGCGGCGACCTCGCTCGGCAGCTCGCGGATCGAATCGAGCAAGGTCGTCAACGGCACGCTGCTGACGAGCGTCTCGTAGCGCACGAGCTCGCTGCCGATCACGAGCTCCCTCCGTTCGGGTCGGAGCTCCACCAGCGAGGCGTCGAACGAGATATCGCCGGCGCTCCGGGCGAGCGCGCGCGGCAGCTCGCCGATCCCGAGCTTCGGGTACAGAAAGCGCGAGTTGTAGCCGAGCCTCGAGTTTTCGAGCCCCACCGCGCCGGCGAGCACGTCCTCGAGCTTCGGCCGCGGCACGAAGCGCTCGCACCAGTCGGTGGTGATCTGGTCGAGCGGGACGCCGAACAGGCGGCGGTTGTAGGGCAGCATGAAGTGCCGGCTGAACCCGGCGCCGAAATGGCGCAGGCAATACTCCTCGAAGTTCCGCGGCGGCTCGGACGGCGGGTGCTGGACGGCCCTCAAAAATCCGAGCAAGCACTCGTACGCCACCTCCGGCGGGAGGCCGTGCGTGTGGGCCTGGAACGGGTAGGGGGTCGTCACGCCGTTCGAGAACACCACGCTATTGCGGTCGATCTCGAAACAGGCGCCGTCGAGCAGCTCGAGCACCTCTTCGCGGAGCGCGTCCGAGCGCAGGTGCAGCAGATGACCCGTGCAATCGAAGCGGTAGCCCTGGTCCTCGATCGTGCTGGCGTGCCCGCCCACGTGACGGCTGCGCTCGAACACGCGACAGGCTCCGCGCGCGCGCCGGATGGTCCGCGCGGCGCAGAGGCCCGTCAGACCGGCGCCCAGGATCGCGATCGGAACGTGACGGGTCGGCATCCGGAACATCCCCGGCATCCTAAGCATCCTCGACGCCCGGCATCCGGGGACGCCGAGCCTACCACCGGGTTTGCGCGGCGAAGGGCCGCCCGCGATCACTCGGGGATCTTCGGAATGAACACTTCGCAGGGGAAATCGATGTTGATCTGACTGCCGCCTTCGCGAATCAGGTCGCAGGCCGTGCCGTTGAGCTGGATGTGAGTCGGGCTCGTCAGCGACCAACCGTTCGGGTCGTCGTACGTGAGCACGGTGCCGTCGATCACGACCTTGCCTTCGCCTGCCTTCTCGAGGTTGACCGTACCCTCGAGCTCGAAGTCACAGGGGCGCACGCCGAGGATGATCTCCTTCAGCGCGGACACCAGGCCGGTGGTGTCGGTCGTGACGTAAAACCGGTCCGTCGGATCGTCTGCGGGGAAGCCCTGGCCGATGTTGGCGATCTCGCGGAGGTGGTCCTCGCTGACGTCTTCACCGACGCTGATGACGTAGGTGGTGATACCGGCAGCCTTCGCCGCGGAGATGGCGTCCATCGAGGCCTGGCGGCCCTGCATGGCGGCCGCCGCGCTGTTGTCGTCACAGGTGTTGGGATCGCCGTCGGTCGCCAGCACGATGAACTTGGGCCCCGGCATCAGCGTCTCGTCGATCGCCGCGACCTTGGGCCAGACGACTGCCAGTGACTGTCCGGTCGGCGTGTAGCCCTTCTCGTCGTTGGGCAGGTACACCGTCGAGATCGGATCCAGGTTGTTGAGCGCGACCGGGACCTCGATCAGCCAGGGACACATCATGCTCGCCGCGTCACCGCCGGCCCCGCTCCCGCTGGTTCCGCCGCCGCCAGCCGAGGCGCCACCGGCGCCAGGGAGCCCGCCACCTCCCGTGCGGCCGCCGCCGCCGCCCATGCGACCGCCGAAGCCGGGCGTGTTGTTGATGGCCGGCGAGGTGTAGAGGGTCAGCCCGAAGCGCACCTCCGCCTCGAGCTCGGCGACGAGACCCTCGGCCGGGTCGATCAGGGCTTCACGCAGCACGTTCCAGCGAGAAGCGTTGCCGCCGAACCGCGTTTGCATGCTGAGCGAGCGATCCACCACCAACATGATGTTCGGGATCACCTTCTCGAAGCTGGCTTCTGCTCGCGCGCAGGAACCGCCGCTGCCGCCGCTGCCGCCACGGCCCGCCGCGCTCGGGATCCCGCCGATGCCGAGCATGCCGCCGATGTTGGGCGGTGGGGTCGGGGGCGTGATCGGATCGTCCGGGACGCACTTGCCGAGGTTCGAACAGGAGCTGCCGTCCGGACACCCCTTGCCACCGGCGATGCAATCCGACCTGCACTCGTTGTTGGGGCCGCAGTACATACCCCAATCGCAATCGAGATCCGTCGTGCACTTGTCGATGACGACGCAGCTCTCGCCCTCGCAGGCGCTTCGCCCGGAGTCATCGGCTTTGGTGCAGCCAGCAGCGAGGATGCCGATGTAAAAGGAGGCAGCGGCGCCCGCGGACAGGGCGCGTGAGAGTCTCAGGACCATGGGATTTACCTCCTAGGCTCAGCGAGGGCGGCTTGTCGAGCGCGGGATGTCGACAACCAACCAAGACGACGAGTGCGAACATAGCATCTTCTGGATGCAATTGTCTCGAGGCCGTGCCCCGTCGCGGAGGACGAGGTGCTCCCCGTAGTGGTGGGTCGACCGCGATTCGGCTCAAGCCCGGGCTTCGATGCGCACGGCCCGTTCGCGTTCACGCGGGCCGCTCGAGGCCGGGATCGCACGCGAAAAATCCAGGCTCATGGCGCGACGATCGCGCCTTCACCTACCGACTGGCATTGCCCGCCGATGCGGATCTCGCTCACGCGGCCGCGCTCGTGGGTGACCACGACCTGAATGAAGCTCGGGCGGCCGAGCTCCACCCCCTGCTCGATGGTGACGGCGGCCGTCTCGGGTAACGTGGTCAGACCGTGGCGGAGCGCATACACGACCAGGGGCCCACACGCGGCCTCGGTCGCGGGGTCCTCACGCACCCCGAGCGCCGGCGCGAACACGCGGGCGCGCGCCAGAGAGCCGGGGCGGTCCGGTTCGAGGCAGAAAGCCATGATGTGGGGAGCCTGGAAGTTTCTGACCGTGCGCTCCCAAATCGCGTCCCTGAAGCGCGCCGAGCGAAGCCGGGCCGCGTCCCGCACCGGGACCATCAGGTACGGCACGCTCGACGACAGCGCCTCGAGCGGCGCGGGCAGGAGGTCTTCGCGAGTGAGCCCGAGGATCGCCGCGACCGCGTCGGGCTCCGGGTACACGCCGATCACCTCCGGAAGCTTCTGTCGCACGGTCATCACGCGCGCGAAGTACGACGCCGACACCGGACCGTCGTTTTGCTGCAACACGACCCGGCTCTGCGCCGTGGCTCGCTCGAGCTTCTCCTCCGCCTCGAGCGCGAACACGGCGGCGATGGTCGGGTGCTCCGAGCGCGGCAGCTCGGCGATCGGCGTGAAGATCCGGACCTTGGCCTGGGCTTCCGGGATCTCGGACGGGAACACGAAGGCGGTTTGCGGCGTGTTCAGCTCGCGCGCGATGAGCTGCAGGGCGCGATCGTCGAGGCCGTTGGCATCCGTGAACACCGCGGTGGGCTTGCCAGCGAACGGGCGTTCGGCGAAGACGTCGACCAGGCGGTAGCGGTATCGGGTGCGAAGTCCAGGCTGAGAGGCGACCACGCTCGTCGACTAGCATTGCCAGGCCGAAGTTCCGAGGACCGCCCGGAGCGGGCTCGAAATTCGCGCACCGGCTCGGTTTTCGGCGGCGAATCTCGGGTGGAATGCCCGGGCCTTGACAGGGAGCCAGGCCTCGGGATGTTTCGCCGCCATGGCTAGTGAGAAGTATGCGTTCCAGGCCGAGGTCAGCCAGGTGCTGCGCCTGGTGATCCATTCCCTCTACAGCAACAAAGAGATCTTCCTCCGGGAGCTGCTGTCGAACGCTTCCGACGCGCTCGACCGCCGGCGCTTCCTTTCGATCGAGCGGCCCGAGCTGCTCTCGGACGGGGACAAACCGGTGATCCGGCTGATCCCCGACAAGGAGGCGGGCACGCTGACGATCTGGGACAACGGGCTCGGCATGGACGAGGCCGAGCTCAAGGAGAGCCTCGGCACGGTGGCGTTCTCGGGGTCTCGCCGCTTCCTCGAGAACTTGAAGAGCAACCCGGGGCAGGCGCAAGACCTGCCGAAGCTGATCGGGCAGTTCGGTGTCGGCTTCTACAGCGCGTACCTGGTCGCGACCGAGGTCACGGTGACGAGCCGCAAGGCCGGCAGCGAGCTTGCGTTCCGCTGGCAATCGAGCGGCGAGGACGGCTTCACGATCGAGCCTTCGAGCCGCGACAGCGCCGGCACGAGCGTGACGCTGAAGCTCGCCGACGAACAGCAGGAGTACCTCGACCCGTTCCGGCTGAAAGAGCTGGTGCGGCGCTACTCGGACTACGTGCCGCACCCGATCGAGCTGCTCTCGGGCCCGGCCGAGACCTCGGGCGAGACCGTGAACCACGCGAGCGCGCTCTGGCAACGCTCGCCGAAGGACGTATCGAACGACGACTACGTCGAGTTCTACAAGCACCTGTCCCGGGATTGGGAGCCGCCGCTCGCCTGGAAGCACTTTCACATCGAGGGCACGCAGATGTTCAGCGGCCTCCTGTTCGTACCGAAGCGCACGCCGCTCGATCTGTTCGACCCGAACCCGACGCACGGTGTGCGCCTGCACGTGCGGCGGATCCTGGTGATGGAGAACGCCGAGGAGCTCGTGCCGCGCTGGCTGCGCTTCGTGAAGGGCGTCGTGGACTCGGAGGACCTGCCGCTCAACGTGTCGCGCGAGCTGCTGCAGGATTCGCGGCTCGTGAAGGTGATGAGGAAGCAGGTCATCAGCCAGACGCTCGAGCTGTTGAAGCAGGTCGCCAAGGATCGCCCCGACGACTACCAGGCGTTCTTCAAGAGCTTCGGCCCCGTGCTCAAGGAGGGGCTGCATTTCGACCCCGACCTGAAGGACGAGCTCTTGCCGCTGCTGCGCTTCGAGAGCGCCGCGCAAGGCAAGCCGGTAAGCCTCGACGAGTACGTCGCCGCTATGCCGGCGGAGCAGAAAGACATCTACTACCTGATGTCGACGCAGAAGTCGGCGGCGCAGTCTCCGCACCTCGAGCGCGCCCGCGCCCGCGGTTACGACGTGCTGCTGTTGACCGACGCCGTCGACCCGTTCGCGATGGAGTCGCTCGAGGAGTACCAGGAGAAGAAGTTCGTGTCGGTGAGCTCGGCCGATCTGAAGCTCGGCGACGAGTCCGAGCAGAAAGCCGCGGAGGCCGCAGAAAAGCCGGCGATCGTCCAGCGCTCGGCGCGGGTGCTCGAGAGCCGGGTGGCGGACGTGAAGCCGTCTTCGCGCCTGACCGATTCGCCAGCGTGCCTGGTAATACCGGAGGGCGCGCTGCCGCCGCACCTCGAGCGCTTGATGCGGGCCAGCGGTCGCGAGCTGCCGCCGACACGCCGCGTGTTGGAGCTGAACCTCGAGCACCCGCTGATCCAGAAGGTGGCCGAGCTCGAGGCGCGCGAGCCGGGCTCCGCGCGGGTAGCGGACTGGATCGAGCTCGTCTACGAGCAGGCCCTCCTGGCCGAGGGCAGCCCGCCCGACGACCCGGCGGAGTTCGCCAAGCGCCTGTCGCGCGTCATGACGGCGGCTGCCACGCAGGAGCTCGGCGCCGCCGCTCCGAGCAAAGCCTGAACCATGCCGAGCGAGCTGTTTCCCGCTGGTGCGCCGGACGTCCTGTACGTCGTCGACCTCTCGAGCTACGTGCTCCGCGCGTATCACGCGATCGCGCCGCTCACGAGCCCCTCGGGCGAGCCGACACACGCCGTCCACGGCACGGTGGCGATGCTCGAGCGGCTGTTGCGCGAGCGGCGCCCGGCGCTGTTCGCGATCGCGATGGACAGCGGGCGAGCCACGTTTCGCAGCCAGATTTACCCGCAATACAAGGCAAACCGGCCGCCCGCGCCCGACGATCTCAAGCAGCAGCTCCGGCGCTGTGAAGAGATCGTGCGCGCGTTCAACGTCGCGATCTGGAAGTGCGACGGCGTCGAGGCAGACGACCTGATCGCGACCGGAGTGCAGCAGGCCCGAGCGCAGGGGCTGCGGGCGGTGATCGTCGCTGCGGACAAGGACCTGATGCAGCTCGTCTCGCCCGAGGTCGTGATGTACGACACGATGCGCGAGCGCGTGTTCGGCGTGCCGGAGGTGGAAGAGCGGTTCGGCGTCTCGGTCGCGCAGGTGGGGGACGTGCTGGCCCTCACCGGCGACACCTCGGACAACGTGCCGGGCGTGCCCTCGGTGGGGCCGAAGACGGCCAAGGAGCTGCTCGTCGCCTACGGCGATCTAGCGGGTATCTACCAGAACCTCGACAAGATCACGCGCAAGGCGCTGCGCGAGGCGCTGACCAACCACAAGGAACAGGCCTTTTTGAGCCGTGAGCTCGTGAAGCTCAAGGCAGACTGCTCGATCGAAGTGACGCGCGAGTCGCTGAGCCGGCCCGCGCGGGACGTGCAGAAGCTGGCGGCGATCTACGCCGAGCTCGGGTTTCAGCGCTTGCAGCAGGGCCTGGCTGGCGAGGCCGCGGGGGCGAGCGCTGCCTCGCCGTCGAGCGCTCCGGCCAAACCACAGCCGAAGCCCGTGGTGGAGCCCGACGTCACGGCCATCGACTACAAGCTCGTGCGGGAGGCGAGCGAGCTCACGGCGCTGGTCAACGCGGTCGAGCAGCGCGGGCGCGTGGCCGTCGAGCTGTTCTGCGACGTGCCGAGCCCGACGCGCGGGCGGCTGGTGGGGGTCGCGGTGTCGACCGCCCCGGGCGTCGCGTACTACGTCCCGCTGGTTCAACACGGGCTCGCGGCGCCGAAGCCGATCGCGCCCGACACGGCCAGGGCCGAGCTCTCGCGGCTTTTTTCCTCGGAGAAGCTCCGGAAGTCGGGCTTCGATATCAAGCGCAACGCGGTGATCGCCAAGAACGCCGGCTACGAGTTCGCCGGCGCGGGCTTCGACGCGAGCCTCGCCGCGTACCTGCTCGATCCCGAGCAGCGCAACGATCAGAAAACGTTGTTCCAGCGCGAGCTCGGGCTCGTGACCACCGGCTACGACGAGCTCACCAAGCGGGCGCGCGGACAGACCTTGCGCTTCGACGAGGTGCCGATCGAGGAGGCGCTGGCCTACGCGGCGTCGTGCGCCGACCACGTGCAGCGGCTCGAGGAGCGCTTGAGCGAGCGGCTCGGCGAAGAAGGGCTCGCCGACGTGTATCGGAAGATCGAGCTGCCGCTGTCGAGCGTGCTGGCCGAGATGGAGGTGCTGGGCGTGCTGGTGGATACCAGCGTGCTCTCGGCGCTCGGCAGAGACTGCGACCGCGAGCTGGTCCGGCTCGAGGCCGAGGCGCACAAGATCGCGGGCCGCGAGTTCAACGTCAACTCGCCGCGACAGCTCGAGACGCTGCTGTTCGACGAGCTCGGGCTCAAGCCGTTGAAGCGCACCAAGACCTCACGCTCGACCGACGCCGCGACGCTCGAGGCGCTGTCGGACCAGCACCCGCTGCCGGCCGTGGTGCTCGAGATCCGCCAGCTCAGCAAGCTCAAGGGGACGTACATCGAGGCGCTGCCGCTGTTGGTTTCGGCGCGAACGGGGCGCATTCACACTTCCTGGGAGCAGGCCGTGGCCGCGACGGGGCGGCTGTCGTCCACCGACCCGAACCTGCAGAACATCCCGATCCGCACCGAGCTCGGGCGCAAGATCCGCGCGGCGTTCGTGGCCCCCGAAGGTTACGCGATCGTGAGCGCCGACTATTCGCAGATCGAGCTGCGGGTGCTGGCTCACCTGTCGCAGGATCCGGTGCTGCTGGATGCGTACCGCACGGGTCAGGACATTCACACGCGCACCGCCATGGAGATCTTCGAGCTCGACGCGTCGCAGGTGACGCGAGAGCACCGGACGCGGGCGAAAGCCGTGAACTTCGGGATCATCTACGGCCAGGGCGACAGCGGGCTCGCCAAGGTCCTCGGCATCCCCCGCGCGGAGGCCGGCAGCTTCATCGCGGCCTATTTCCGGCGGCTCGAGGGGGTTCGCCGATTCATGAACCGCACGCTCGACGAGGCGCGTCAGGGCCAGGCGGTGAAGAGCCTGCTCGGTCGGCGGCGGCTCTTGCCGAACATCTCGAGCGCGAACCGCGCCGAACGACTGGCGGCCGAACGCATCGCCATGAACATGCCCATCCAGGGGACGGCAGCCGACATCTTGAAGTTGGCAATGCTCGCCTGCGCGAAGCCGGTCACGAAGGGCGCGCGCATGGTGCTGAGCGTGCACGACGAGCTCGTGTTCGAGGTGCCGCTCGCAGAAGTGGAAGAGGCTAAGGTCGAAATCCGTCGCCGGATGCAGGGCGTGTGCGAGCTCGACGTGCCGCTGGTGGTAGACGTGGGAGCGGGCGCGGATTGGAACAGCGCTCACTGAACCTAGCAGGCCGCCGCCTTTCGCTGGCCGCGAGCGCCGCGGCCACAAGCACGGGGGAGTGAGGCGAGTTTGCCGCCGGGGCTGGCTCAAAATGCTCTTCTGCCCGTGAAATTGGCTCAGATCGCGGCTCTCCTTTTGGTACGCGGGCTGCATCGCCGGAAGCATGACCACGCGACGTGCACGTTCGACGGATGCTCGACAATCGAAGGTGACTCAGAGGCCGCCACGGCGGAACTCCGAGATGCGGCCGCGCGCGGAATCCGTGCCGGGCGATGGCTACGACGCGAGCGAAGGGCCGCTCGAGACCGGGCTCGCTTCCGAGTCGGTCGACCTATCGGAGATCCTCGACAATGCGGAGGCCGACGGCGAGTCCCTGGCGGTGGCGCCGGAAGATCTGGGACGGCGCGCGCTGCGCGAAGCGGCGCAACAGGATGAGTCGGCCACGTTCGAGGAGTCGGAGCTGGCAGAGGAAGATTTGCTCGCGGCGCGCACGCTCGTCGATATGGACGAGGACGCCCTGGACTCGCCCGGGGAGTCGAGCATGGAGCCCGCAGCCGTGGATCTCACCGAGGACGCGATCCAGGACGGATCGATCTTCGATCAGCCTCGCGCTGGTGAAATGGGTCAGGTTCGCCACCCGCTGGTCAAGACCAACGAGGTGGACGAGACGCTCGAGCGCAACGAGCGAGCTCGGCGCGCGGGGCGCATCGCGCGCCCCCGCAAGTGACGGCTCAGCCCGCGCCGCCGCTGCCAGCGACTTCTTCGCTCGCGCCGCCTGAGCCTGCACCGCCTGCGCCGGCTCCGCCCTCGCCTTCGCCGGCCGTGCACAGAGCCTCAGCCTCCTCGGCGCAGACACCGACGAGCGCTGCTTCGTCGTCTTGCTCGAGTTGGAAGGGGTTCCGGAGGCAGGTGCCGGAAGCGCAATCGGAGTCGTCGCAGCAATAGCGTTCGCAGCGCAGGTAATCGAAATTGCACGTCGTCCCGGCGCCGCAGAACTCTCCGAGGTCCGGGTCGCAGCTGCCGCAGAACGTGGCGTCGTTGGGGCCCTCGAAGCAGGCGTAGGCTCCGAGCATGACCTCGAAGTCGCAGGTCTCACCCGCTTCGAGATCGCAAGGGAAGCCGCTCACCGGATCGCACTCGCTGAAGCCGAGCAGCTTGCCGCAGCTCGAAGGGAATTCGTCGCCGGCGCCGCTGCCGCCGCTGCCACCGGGGGCCGATGTGTCTCCAGCTGCGCCAGCGCTGGCGCCGCCGGTTGCCGAGTCGGCGCCGCCATCGGAGCCTCCGGTCGTGGTTTCCGCGCCGGCCTGACCGCCCGCGTTCACAGCGCCGCCGGTCGCGGGCCGCCCGCCCGTGTCGGAGCCACTGCTGGTGGAAGGAGCGCCCGCGTCTGCGGCGCCGCCCGTCGCTTCGCCGGGGCCCGGCGTGTCGATATCCTCGTCGTCGGAACAGCTGACGAGCGCCCCCCCGAGCGCTGCAAACATCAAAGCGTAACCAAGAATTCGCATCACGAAACCTCCGGAGGGCCGAGAACCGGCGGGAGGTTAGACAGAGTCCGGAAGCGCTTGCAAGGCCCGATTCCGTCGCCTTCGCTGCGCAAAAAGCGCCGCGCCCAAGCCCGCAAGCAGCAGTGCTGGGCCGGCATGGGAGCTCGAGCCGGAAACCAACGCGCAGCCGCCCGCGCTCGGCTCCGCGCTCTCGACCTCCGGCAAGGTGCAGACGCGATCGAGCTCGGCGCCGACACATTGCATACCCGCGGGGCACGCCGCGTCGTCGCAATGGACCGAGCAAAACGCGCTCTCACCAGCCTGGATGCACAGGCCCGAAACGCAGTCGTCGCCGAGCTCGCAACTTTCTCGGAGCTCGCGCGGCACGGGGCGGCTCTCGATCCAGGGCGCGGCGCCCACCTTGCGGAAGGCGCTGCGGATCCACTCCGCCTGCTCGTCGAGGCGATGCAGCACCGTGAAGCCGCCGAGGCAGTCGGCGATCGAGATGTCGGACTCGAGACCCTGGGTGGGGTCGGGGGTTTGCATGGCGTGCATCACACCGAACACGGCGCCGGTCTCGGTCGAGATCAACGGACCCCCGCTGTCTCCCTGACACCCGCCTTCAGTGGCGATGAAGGTGGCTTTCTCGATGTAGCGAGTGGTGCCGCCCTCGGGGGTGAAGTTCTTCGGGCCGACCGCGAGCACCTCGAGCTCGCGCTGCCTGCGCTTGCTGAGCGGCGGCCGGTCGCTGTCGACGTCGCCTTCATTGGCTCCCCAGCCCACGAGCACGCCGTGTTCGCCGACCCGGGGCGGCTCGTCCAGCCGCATTGGGAAAATGGGCTGCGACAAGGGCGTGTCCACCTCGAGCAGCGCCACGTCGTTCAAGCACAGGTCGAGGTCGTCGCTCGAGTAGATTTCCACGCCGACGGCTTCGGGCACCAGGTTCGGTCCGCGTTCCTTGCCGATGCTGACGGTGAGCTTGGCAGGGTCGAACGAGTCGTAGACCTGCGAGACGCCGCCCTGCTCGTCGCACTTGACGATGTTGTTCGGTCCGGACTTGTAGTTGAACAGGCAGTGCCGGGCCGTGAGCACCAGCGTGGGAGCAACCACCGCGCCCGTGCACCATTTGGACAACAGGTTGTTGTAAATGAGCACGACCGAGTTCTGGTCGTCGCCGGAAAGCTCGCCGTTGACGACCGCTTCGGTGTAGAGCCCGGTGGCGCCTGACCCCGCGCTTTCGGGGCCGCTGCAGCCGAACGCAGCGAGAGCCGAGAGCGCCGCGAGCCGGCCGAGCGGCCCGTTCACGGCGCCCCCGCGCAGTCGCACTTGCCGTTGTCCGCCGATGGCTCGCTGCCGTCGACCGGGAACACCACACCCGTGTCGCAGAAGGTCTTCAAGCCGGTCTTCGGGATGCAGTAGAGCTCGCCGTCGGGCGTGCTGCGCCGGTAGTAGCGGCGAGCGGACTCGCTCGAGTCGTCGCTCGAGAAGTCGAGCTTGCCGGAGCTGCCGAGCAGCTCGAGTGAGCCTGCCGTTCCCCGGTTCTCGGCGAGCAGGCCAACGGCCTGGGCGATCGACTGCGCGCGCACCGGCACGGCCCGGCCTCCCGCCAGGGCATCGAGCGAGAGGGCGATCGCGTCCGGCGAGGGCTCGCCCTGCGACAGCCGGCGTTCGCGCGCTGCGGTCATGGCGTAAGCTGCGACGTAGGCGCAATCGTAGGCGTATTCCAGGCCAGGCTCCGGCTCGGAGCCCGCGCCGCCGCCGCGATCGAGCTCGAAGGCCAAGCGGAAGTCTTCGTAGGCGAGCTTGCTGCGTTCGTCCTTGTGATAGTCGAGTCCGAGCACGCGATGGTACTGGCGCGGATAACCCTCGGCAGTGGTGAGATCGCTGAGCGTGTCCAGGAGCTCGAAGCGCTTCTCGCCCAGGAAGTAGAACGGATAGAAATCGTTGTCGCGAAAGCTCGCGCCGTCGACGGCCGAAATGTTGCCGACCCAGTCGTCTTCGCCGGAGGCGGCCACCAACAGGTGCGGGGCCGGCGACAGCGAGCGCAGCGCGCCGACCAGGCCGCGGCCGCCCGGGCCCGCGATGTACTCGAGCCGCCGCACGTTGGCGGAAGCGAGGTCCTTGTCGTTCAGCGAGGCGGCGAAGCTGGCCGTCGGCGCGTCCTCACTGACGGCCAGCACCGTTTCCGTTGGCTCACCCGTCTCGGCTTCGACGCGCGCCGTGACCTCGCGGATGGCGCTCAAGAACAGCGGTTGGATCCCGTCGCGGTTCGGCTTGCAGCCGACCACCAAGGACTTGGGGTCGCTGGCTTGAGGCAAGAGGTTCGGACCGTCGGCGCTGGGCAGGAAGAACACCGCGTTTCCGCCGCTGCGATCGACCACGTGCTCGGCTCGAGAGGCGCTGACCGGGCCGATCACCGCGCGCACCCGGAGCGTCTCCGTCAGGTACGCCACGGCCTCGTCCGAGCTCTCGTCGCAGGCCACCGCTACCAGCGCCGGCAGCGCCGTCTCGCCGAGCTCCTCGCGCGCGCGGTTCAGCTCGTTGATGGCGGTGCCGACGGCGCCGCTGAACTTGCGGCGCGACGTGGCTCCGAGCTCGCCGAGTGGAGCCAGCACGCCGATCGGCACCACCTCGGTTCCGTCCTTGGGTGCAGTCGTGCCCCAATCCAAGCTGACACAGCCGACGTCGCGCTCGTTGAGCGGCAGGCACGCACCCTCGCGGCACAAGGACGGGCCGACCTTCGCCGCGCAGTCGGCGTGAGTGCGGCATTCGTCGCCGCCGTCGCCGTCGCCCCCGCGTTCGCTCTTCGTGTACGTGACGCAGACGTGGTCGGTCGAGCACACGAACTCCGAGCCGAAGCGCTGGCAGTCGAGGCTGTCGGAACATTGGTCGTCGTCGCGCGACAGGGCGAGCGAGCACGACAGCAACACGAACCCACAGGCCGTGAACGAGACGATCCGAAACCCGAGGCCAAGCTTCACGAAGCGGAACCCTTCTTGGAGGGCCGGATGTTAGCCCGAGCCGCCTCGGTCGCGTAGAGCCGGCGCAAAAAGTCGTACACCACGAGCTCGTACCAGCGCGCCGAATCCCCGAGCACTCGGATCGCGTGCAGGTGCGCGTACGAGTGCAGAAGCTCCTCGATTTCGGCGGTCGGCAGGCCGAGCTCCGCGAGGGCGTGGCGCACGGCCACGGCGCGCTCGGAGCGTGCGTCGAAGCTCGCCTGCGCGCGCCGCACCGGATCCTCCTCGGGCAAATCCCCGAACAACAGCTGCGTCAGGCGCGGCCCGTGTTTGCGGAACTTCTCGCCGATTTTCTTCCAGGTCTCGGTCGTGGCGCCGAACTCACTCCCGTAGTCGTCGGCGGCCGTCCTGGCGAAGCGGAGCCGCGCCTGGACGTCGAGGCCGAAATCGAGGAGCAGGCGGTGGATGCCGAGCACCGTGAGCTCGAACGCCGCTCCGTCCTCTTCGAGCAGCTCGGAGAGCTGGACCACGGCCAGGCTGTCCGCATGGAAGAGCTGCTCGGCGAGCTCGGTGGCGGCGACTCCCGCGTAGCGCTCGAGCTCGCGTTCGTAAGTCGCGAGCTCGAGCCGCGCGATCGAGCCGTTTGCGAATTCCTCGGCCAGGGCTCGGTGGAGCGCCGGCAGAACGCGCGCGAGCAGCGCTCTGGGCTCACCGCGCACCCGCAACCTGAGGTGCGGCTCCGGATCCGCGAAGGGCACGAAAAACCAGCGCTCCACGTGCGGTGCGAGCGCCGTCGAGGCAAGCGCTGTTGCCGCTTGCTCGAGCAGGCCGCGCAGCCGCGAACGCCCAGAGTAAATCTTGAGATAGAGCCAGCCCGAGCCCGGCGGATGACTGCGGGCGGCGCGCTCGAGCTCGAGCAGCGGGCGCGCGGGTGGCGACGGCGGCAGCGGCGACGGCCGCTCGGCAGCGACGGCCTCGCGACGCACGAACGGCACCAGCACCTCGCTCGCGAACCGACCCTCGGGCCCCGAAGCGGCGAGGCCTTCCGGAGCCGGCCACAGCTCCTCGAGCGAGAAGTGCTTCTTCTGGTGGACCTCGTGCCACAACATCTCGACGCTGAGCGGATTGTCGAGATCGATCGCTAGCCGCTGATCGCCGTCGGACAGCGTGACCCAGCGCGGTAGATCCAGGCGTTCCCGGAGCCTCTGCACTCCCCCGTCGGCCGGCCCGAGCTCGGCCTTCGCGAGGTTCCAGCGCGCGAGCGACAACACCACGCCGCCGCGGACGAGCCGCGGCAGAAATGGGCTCGAATCGAGCGCTCCCCAGTAGAAGGCGCTCGCCAGAGCTCCGTGGTACCGGAGCTGGAGCGCGCCGAGGAAGCGGTAGAGCGGCAGGTTCCACCAGCCCTCGAAGTTGTGGGCGTTGCTGATGCGGACGGTGACGTTCCGTCCCAGTCGCTTCGAGCGCAGCACCAGGCGGCCCGCCTCGACACCCACGTACAGATCTTCGAGCGGGAGCTGTCGCTCGACGGGGGCGCCGGACTTGCCGTGATAGGGGATCTCGTAGCCGCGGAGCACCGGGCGCAGCAGGATGTTGGCGACGTGCCCGTGGGGCATGTGCACGACGTCGACCAGCGGCTCCCGGGCGCGCGCGCTCTCGAGCTCGACGTGACGCTGCACGGCGGCCGTGAGCTCCGGGCTCGCGTGACAGAAGCGCGCCATCAGCGACACCGCCGATGGCGCGATCACGTGCGGCACCACGATTCGAGATTCGCCTTCGGGAGCTCGTTCCAAGCGGGCCAGCACGGCGAACGACTCGGGCAGCGGATCCGGCTCGCGCCGCGGAAACTTTTCGAGCTCCTCGTCGTCGAGCTCGTGCACACGCTCGCCCCGAGAAAGCGCGCGATTCAGCAGGAACAGGCGCGCGGCGTCGTAGGCGTCGAAGCGCTCCACGGCGCTCGGTTTGCGCGAGAACGGCAAATCTTCGAGCAGCTCGCCCTGGGTCTCGGCGTCGAAGCGGTCGTAGCCGATGCCGAGATCCGCATCGAGCGCCTCGACCAGCGGCACGAAGCGGCCCTCGTAGCGCAGGCTGAACTTGGCGCGGAACTCCTCGAGCCGCGGATCGGCGCCGCTGGTCGAGACGCGCTGCACGAGCTCGGCGGCGCGTAGCAAGGCCGCGAGCGTCGAGCGCCCGAGCGCGAGCGCGGCTCCGGATTTGACGAGATCCGTCTGAAAGCGCTGCGACGGCTCGATCGGCGGGTCGCCCACGACCGTCGCGGCGACGAGCGCGCGGTAGCCGTCGAGACGGCGCTCCGGAGGTGCGCGGTCGAGCTCCTCCAAGCTGCGGGTCGCGGCCGCGAGCGAGCTTGCCTCCGACTCGAGCCCCGCGTCGCGCAACGCCGCGGCTGCCGCGTCGAACGGCTCGGGCCCGCTCATGCGCGGGATCCAGCAGGGCACCAGGAGCTGATGCTCGACGAGCTCGCGCACGAAGGACTCGGCGCGCTCCGCGTCTACCTCGGGGGTGACGAGCGCCGCCGCGATTTCACCGAGCGTCGCGCCATCCCGAGCGCGGGACAGGGCGGCCTCGAGGTGCGGCGTCGGCTCGACGTCGATCACCGGGTAGGAGGGAGCGACGCCGAGCTTCGTGTCGACAGCCAGGGTCGCGAAGCGGATCCGTCCGGCGGCGCGGTACAGCGTCGAGCTCGGCTCGAAGCGCAGGCGGGGGATGACGTCTTCTCGCGCGGCGAGCTCGCGCAGCCTGCCGAGCAGGTAGGCCATGCCGAGCCGCGTGTGGCGCCGGTGGCTCGAAATCGGGCCCAGCGCGAGCGCATCGTGCTCGGCGATCGCGCCCACCGAGATGCCCGCGAACAGGCCGAACGGCGTGGAGCGGCTCGCGGCTCGCGAGTAGTAACGAGCGAGCGTGCGGTCGAGCTTGGGATCCGGGCTCTTGCCCTCGAGCCAGGCCGGCAGCCGCTGTTCGAGCTCGGGAGAGGCAAACAGCAGCGCTTCACGCAGCTCGGGCCGGTCGAAGGCGCGGCGCAGGCGAGCGACGAGCTCGTCGCGGCCGAGCGCACCTTCGTCGCGCTCGGACCATCCCACGAGCTCGTCCAAGGACAGCAGCGGACTTCGCAGAACGAAGAACCCGGAGTCCTCGTAGCGGCGGCCGAGATCGAAGCCGCGCGCGCTCGCGTCAGCGCTTGCTGGTGGCGCCGCGGCTCTTGTACGAACCACCCTCACCGCCGGGGCCAGTCGCCGAGTTCGGGATGCCGCTGTTGTCGGGCGGAGGCGGCAGCGGATTGGGCGAAGTCTCGAACGTGGCGGAGATGTTGTTGGAAATGTCGCCGGCGATGTGCGTGCGGGCAGTGCCGCCGCGCAGGCTCGTCTTCAGGACGCGGCGAACCTTGAGATCGAGCGGCTTCTTGAGTTCGATGGAGTCCATGGGGGTAACCTTCTTTGGCGGGCTCGGGCCGGGGCAGGGCGCCGAGGGGGTCTCGAGTCTAACGCAGAGCGCGCCGACTGAGCGCACTTACGTGCAGCGCCCGACGTCGTTTCGCGTGCCGGCCAGTGGCCGGCCAACGCGAGCGTGTGAGGATCTTTTAGTGTTTGGGGGACCGAGGCGACATCAGGCGGAGGCTTTGAAGCCGCCACCACCGACGATGCCGCTGATCGCGCCGCCGATGTCGGTGGGCATCCGGCTGCCGTAGCTGCCCGAACGCTTCGACGAGGCCACGGCAGACTGCCCCTCTTCGCTCTCTGCCAGCGTCTGCACCACGGCGCTGCCCGCGACGATCTCGCCGCCAAACTTGGCGACGCCACCGCGAACGCTGGTCTTCAGCACGCGCTTTACCTTGAGCTCGAGCTTCTTGTCGGTCTTGCGGGAGGTCATCGGCTTTCCTTTTCGGCGAAGCGAACGCGCTGTCACGCGGCCGCGGGGACACGAGCCAAACCTGTGTGTGCGCCGTCCCGGATGCTCGTCGATCCTTCCCCCGACACTCCGACGGTCATAGACGGTCCACGGCGGCGCGACAAGGGCCGGCCCTTCGAGGGCTCGCGCGCTCAGAACGAGCCGCGGAGGCGCGCGCCCCGCGGTCCCAGGTCCAGCCCCAGCTCGAGCGCTGCGGCGGGGGAAGCCGACTCGGCAGGGCGCAGTGTCAGATAGAGAGCGTAGCCGCCGAGCGCGAGCGCCCCGACGCCAAGCACGTCCGCGGCGACGCTCAGGCGCGTGGCCTTGGCGTCGGCGTCGTCGAGGCGCTCCCGGGACGTACCCGGGGTGTCGAGCGCGTCGTCGTAGTCGCGGTCGGCCGCGACGGCTTGCAGCCCGACGAGCACCGCGGCTCCGGTCAGGACCGCGGTGCCGCCCCAGGCCAGCCAGGGGATGGGGCGAGAGGGCGGCTCGGCGCTCGGCGGCGGCAGCACCGCCACGGGGGTGCGGGGGTTCGTCAGGTTGAGCTCGACGCGCGAGGAGTCGCCGCCAGCGAGCTCGATCACGCGCACATCCGGCACCCGCCCGCTGGCGCGCGCCGAGATCTTGCGCGTGCCGGCGTTGATGCGCAGCGGCGCCGCGAGCGGCGAGGCGCCCACCGGGCGGTCGTCGACGGCGATCTCGGCGCCGGGCAGATCGACCACGACCGTGACGTGCGCGACGTGCGTCGACAGGTCGCGGATCTTCTTTTCCACCTCCGCGCGCTGCTCGGCGGAGATCGACGCGGCACCGTCGACCAGGTAGCGCTCGAAGTAGCCGAGCGCGCTCGCGTAGTCGCGGAGCTCCAGGCTGACGACGCCGAGGTTGTAGAGAATGCGGAAGGTGGGGGCGAGCTCGTAGGCGCGTCGGAACTCGACGAGGGCGGCGTCGAAGTTGCCGTCGTCGTAGCTCTTGAGCGCGCGCTGGTAGCGCTCGGACGCTTCTCGGAGCTGCGAGGAAATGTCCGGGCCCGACTCCGAGCTCGCAGGAGGCGATTCGGGCGATTCAGGCGACTCGCCAGGAGCGGACGCGCTCGGCGGCGTCTCGGCGGCGAGCGCGGGGACAGAGCCGAACAGAAAGGCCAGGGCGAGCGCTCGGGAGGTCATTTCCATGGGTCGGAGCGATCGATTTTGAAGGGGGATTTGGCGGGCTCGCTCGGGGGCGGCGCGGGTGGCGGTGCCGGCGTTGCGGCGGAGGGCGGTGGGGCGGCGGAGCGCGGAGGAGCGGGCACGGGCACGGCCACGGCGCGAGGCGCTTTCGGCGTCGGGGTCGCCGGCGCGGCGGAGGCCGTTCGTGCGGGAGCCGGCAGGGGCTCGAGCCGCAGGTCGACGCGCTGGTCCCGGTCGAGCGTGAACGTCTGGCGTGCGGGCGCGTGGCCCGGCGCCTCGGCCCGCAGCTCGTGCGACGCCGGGTTCGGCGCGCGCTTCTCCAGGTGCGGGTTGGGCACGGGCTTGCCGTCGAGCCAGAGCCTCGCGTTCGCGGGCGAAGCCGAGAGCTGCAGCACGACGTCGGGGACGGGAGCGGGAGCGACGACGCTGCGCAGCGGCTCGGCAGCTTCGGGCTCGGGACCCGGGCGCAGCAAACCGCGCGCGCTGATCGCGACCGCAGCGGCGACGCCGAGCAGCACCACACCCGTGCCGAGTCGCTTGTGCGGGCGCGGGCGTTGGCTCGGCAGAGTCGTGCGATCGGTGAGCTCGCCGACGGGCGTGGTGGGCGCCACACCCGCGGTCACGCCGGCCTCGGTGCGGTGGACACCGGGCGAAGAAATCCCCTCGCTCGGCGTCTCGGGGACCGTGGGCGTGTAGGCGTTCGCGAGCACGCGCGGGTTGCTGCTCGAGGCGCGGGCAGCGGAGGCGGGTGAGCTCCGGCAGGCCGCCTCGAACGACTCGGCCAGCTCCCGCGCGGTCTGGCACGAGCGCGCGTTCGGATCCTTCGACATCATCCCCGCAAACCAGGCGTCGAGCGACGCCGGGAGCGTGGGGTTGAAGGTCGAGGGCGGCGGCGCGACCAGCGTGCTGACCGCCACGATCAGCTCTCCGACGGCCTCGCACACGAACGGCGGGCGGCCGGCGAGGGCCCGGTACGCGACCACCGTCAGCGAGTACAGGTCCGAGCGCGAGTCGATCGAGCGTCCGAGCGCCTGCTCGGGGCTCATGTACAACGGAGTCCCGAGGATTTGCCCCGTGTCGGTCTTGTGCGCGGAGCCGCTGCTCAGGCCGACGGCCTTGGCGATGCCGAAGTCGAGGATCTTCACGAGCACGCCGTCGTCGTCCTCGACCACGAACAGGTTCTCGGGCTTGAGATCGCGGTGGACGATGCCGATCTGGTGCGCCTTGGTGAGGCCGCGGCAGGCTTGCGTGACGATCTCGGCGGCTTCCGGCGGCGTCAGTCCGCCCAGCCGATCGATGCGCTGCGCGAGGTCCTCGCCCTTCAAGAGCTCCATCGCGATGAAGCCGCGGCCGTCTTCCGTGAACCCGTAGTCGAGGATGCCGACCACGTGCGAGCTCTTGATCCTCGCCGCCGCCGTGGCTTCCTGCGCGAAGCGTGAGCGGATGTCCGTCCGGCTCGAGAGCTGCGGATCGAGGAACTTGATCGCGATCTCGGTCTCGAGCGCGAGGTGGTACGCCTCCCAAACGCTGCCCATGCCGCCGCGGCCGAGCATGTGCTGCAAGCGGAAGCGTCCCGAGATGACTCGGCCGGGGACCAGAGTGTCGTCGCCCAAGGTCGGCGGGTAGCTTAGCTCCGACCGCCGCTGGAACCCAAGACCGGTCGCGGAGAACGAGCCGCCGAATCTACCGATTTGACTTGCGCTTCGGCGCGGGCATCATCGGCGTGCTCTCGTCGTCTAAGGGTCAGGACACCGGGCCTTTCAGCCTGGGAATGGAGGTTCAAGTCCTCCCGGGAGTACCGAGCCCGGAGCAATCGCTCGCAGGCTGAAGGTGTAGGTGGGTTGCCTCCGCTCTCTACAAATGCGCGAACACGACCAGAGTTCCGGCCCTTCGCCCCACGCACGGGATCACCTGTTGCAACGTCTCCGGATCCAGCGAGCCGAAGCTCTCGTCCAGGACCGTGAGCTCGGCGCGTTGCAGTAAGGCGCGAGCGATGAACACGCGGCTGCGCTCGCCGTGCGAGAGTTGCCAGCCGGTCTCGCCGACGGGCTCGAAGAGGCCGCCCGGCATGCGCGCTAGCAACGGACCGAGGCCGAGCTCTTCGCAGACGAGGCGCGCTTCCTCGAGATCTTGAGCGCTCGGCGGCCAGCTCCTGCCCATCAGCAGGTTGAAGGCCAGGCTGTTCGTGAACACGTGATTTTCGTGGAACTGCGGCACGGCGGCGACGGTCGCTTGCCACTGCCCGGGCGTGAGCACGTGGCGATCGAGCCCGCGCACCAGGAGCAGCCCCGATTCGGGCGCGCGCAGCCCGGACAGAATCGCGAGCAGCGTCGATTTGCCGCGGCCGGAAGGCCCCTGGATCAGCACGCGGTCGCCGCGCTCGAGCCGCAGGTTCACACCCGCGAGCGCCGGTCGCGGCCGGTTCGGGTAGCGGAAGCTGAGCTCGCGCGCCTCGAGCAGCACGTCGCCGAACGCCCGGGTTTGCGCGACCGTGTCCTGGAAATACAGGTGCGGCGTGGGAGGGTCGAGCTGCGACGCGCGGAACAGCGCCGACGCCGAACGCCAGGCGAGCGTCGCCGACACGGACAGCCCGAGCAGGTCCCAGAGCCGCGACAGCGCCGAGGCGCCGGTCATGATCGCCACCAGCGTGAGCACGAGCGCGCCGAGCCCGCCGGACGCAGGCCCCACCGACAGCGGCACCAGCAGCACGATGCCCGCGATCGGCAACAGCCGCGGCAGCGCGCCGTAAGCGACGCGCCGCCGGTCGAGCTTGCGCGAGCTCGCGAAATAGGCTTCGAGCTCGCGATCCTCGGCGTCGTGAAAGCGCGCGCGCGGCTCTTGAACCAGCCGGGTGCGGTAGCCCATCAGCCGCTCCACGAAGCCGCCGGTCAAGCGGATGCGCTCGAACATCCAGCGGCGTTGCAGGCGCATCAGATCGAAGCACGTGACGCCGAGCACCAGCGTCAAGAGCAGGAAGACCGCGATGCTCGCCGCCGGATAGCTGGTCCGGGACAGGAGCACGATCGCCATCAGCCAATCCGCGGCGACGCCCAGCGCCCCGAGCCCGCCCGCGACGCATAGCGCCTCGACGGCGGCCGCCTCGTTGACGCGGCCGAGCAAGCCGCCCACGCCGTCGCGCCGCGTGAGGTCGAGCGGCATGCGCAGCGCGCCGTCGAACAAGCGGCGCTTGAACGACAGCCCGATGCGCTGCGCGACCTCGCCGAGCAACCAGCTCGAGCCGAGCTGGAACGGGATCACGAGCAGCTGCACGAGCGCCCAGGCGTAGAGCCTCCCGGAGTCGAGCCGGCCGTGCAGCGCCTCCGAGCCGAAGACCAGCCACGAGCCCGCCCCGAGCGCCGCTTGCAAGAGCCCGAGCCCGAGCGCGAGCCCGAGCGCGCCCGGCACGCGCGCTCGCCGCAGCTGCCGCGAATACGGCTCCCCCGCCGCGGTACGGAACAACCAGCACGGGCCGAGCTCCGCGTCCGCGGCGAGCTCCGAGAGCGCGCGTTCGAGCGTCTTCGTGTCGCCCGCGCGGATCTCGAGCAGCTCCGAGAGCGAACCGAGCGGGCCGTCACCGAACAGCGTGCTTGCGCGCTCGAGGCGCAGGGCACGAGCGAGCGCACGCCGTCCGACCCGCCGTGGAGCGAAGTCTGGTCCGAGCAGCGTGACCCGTGCGGCGCCGCCCGCGAGCAACACCAGAAATCCGCGCCCGCGCGGGATGAGCAGGCACTCGGCGCGCCGCAGCACCGTCTCGAGCTCGGCGAGCGGGATCCCGATCGGCTCCGCCTCGAGACCCACGGCCGTGGCGGCGCCTTCCATCCAGCGCTGGACCGCGCTCGGGAGCAACAGGTCGATGGGCGGCCGCGGCACCTGCATCCCGGACTTGCCGAAGCGGCGCGCCAGCACGCCGACCACATCCCCGAGCTGCTTCGGCAAAAAGGTGATTGGGTCGAGACCGAGCTCGCTCATTTCGGCTCTTCTCGGCGTGGCGGGTCCTTGGGAACCAGACGGCCTTCGGAAAATTCGAGGCGCCTCCAGCGCTCGGAGGTGGCGAGCGTTTCCAGCGTCGCGCGCTCGGCCTGGAAGAGCCGCGCGTAGAGCGAGCTCGGATCGGCGAGCAGCGCCTGCGGCCGACCGTCTTCGGCGATGCGGCCGTCCTCGAGCACGAGCACTCGGTCGAAATCCGCGGTCTCGGCGATGTCGTGGGTCACGCACAAAAGGCTGGCGCGCGACCAGACGCTCCGCGCGCGCGAAAGCAGCGACGAGCGCAGCCCGCGCTCGAGGCCGCGAAACGGCTCGTCGAGCAGCACGAGCCGCGCGTTCGGGCGCAACAGCGCGCGCGCGTGGCGCACGCGCTGGCCCTCGCCGCCCGACAGCAAGCGCCCGCCCTCGCCGAGGTCGGTCTGCATGCCCTCCGGCAGGCGCTCGAGGGCGTCGATCAGCGCGGCGTCGGCGATCACCTGGCCGGTGCGCGCCGCGGACGGCTCGCGCACGCTGCCGTAGCGCACGTTCTCGATCAGCGAGCGATTCCAGAGCTGGACCGCGGGATCGACCCAGGCGACGTCCGGCCGCAGCCGCTCGAGCGCCGCCGGGGTCAGCGCTTCGCCGTCGATGCGCAGGCGGCCGCCGTCGTGCTGGTGAAAGCCGAGCAACAGGCCGAGCAGCGTAGACTTGCCGGCGCCCGAGCGGCCGACGACGGCGACGTGAGAGCCGCCCGGGATCTCGAGCTTGATGTCCTCGAGCAAGGTCTTGCCCGAGACGCGCACCGAGACGTCCTCGAGTTGGATGCGGGCTCCCCGTTTTCGTGTTTCGGAGCCAGGAGCGTCTCGCGACTGATCTTTGCCCGGGGCAGGCCGCGCCGGCCTCGCCGGAATTTCATGTGTTTGGTCGCTCGGGATGAGCGTGATCCGAGCGTGCCGAGACTCGGGCGTCTCCTCGGGCGCGTTCAAGGGCTCGACCAGGCGCGCGGCGACGTTCTGGAGCACGGGGTACTCGCGGAGCAGGCCGACCAGCTCTTGCCCGAGCAGCGGCAAGCGCCCACCCCAGTAGAGCACCACCAGGAGCCCGCCGCCGAGCGCGCCGTGGCGCTCGACGTAGCCGAACAACAGCAAGATCAGAAAGCCCGCGTTCGACAGCGCTTGCACGGCGCCGAGCGCGACCGAAACCTGCACCGCGGAGCGAGCGGAGCGCGCCCACTCGACGAGCACGCCCTCCTGTTCACGCTTGAGCGCGCGCTCGGCGCGGTGCGAGCGCGCGGGCATGGCTCCGAGCAGGGCGTCGAACAGGAACCGCGACAGCGCCACCTGGTGCGTGCGCAGGCGCAGATCGCGCTCCGAAACCAGCGGCCCGAACACGAGCGGCAAGAACAGCGTGAGCACGAACGCCGCGCCCGCCAGCGGCAAGCTCTCGCGATCCGCGAGCGCCAAGACCACGACCGTCAGCGCCAGATCGAGCGTGAGTCGCAGCGCCTGATAGACGAAGCCCGGCAGACGCCGCAGGTGCTGCACGCTCTGCGCGCGGTCGGCCAGGTCCGTGAGCAGCCGGCTCTTGAAATAGCGCTCGGGCAGCTTCGGGACCTTCTCGAGGATCGCCGCCCAGAGCCGCGCCTCGAGCCGCCGCCCCGCGCGCAACAGGAAGCCCTGCGTGACGAGATCCGCCGCCAAGAGCAGCGCCAGGAGGCCCGCGTACAGACCGAGGCCGAGCAAGCGCTGGCGCGACAGCAACAGCACCTGATCGATGCTGAGCAGCGCGCGCACGGCGAGGCCCTGAGCCACCACGCCGAACACGGCGATCAGCGCCGAGAGCCCGAGCAGCAGCGCGACCGTGACGCGCCCGCTCGGCAGCAGGGCGAGCAGCGTCGCGAGCGGTGAGCGAGCCACGCCGGTGACGCTGGCGCGGAGCTCAGGCTCGAGGCTGGTCTCGGGCGCGGCCTCACGCTTGCCGAGCAAACGCAGCGCGACCGCGCCCGTCCAGGAGAGTTCCGACGGGCTGCCGCGCGGCCGGACCGACCAGCTGCGGTCCGGTATCGTCTCCGGCCCGGTTCCGGCTTCGAGCCGCGCTTGTGCCCGCAGCCGTTCGAAGGCGCGCGACAGCCGGGGGCGGCCGCGCACCACGCCCGCCGCCGACAGCCGTTCCAATAGCCGCGCCGCGGAGTCGAGGCTCGCGAGCTCGCTCCAGTCGCGGCTTTCGAGCGCTCGATCGAGCTCGCGACCGCCGTTCGCGCCGAGCAGGCCTTCGAGGCGCCTGCGGAGCACGCTCTCGAACGGCCCGTGCGCGGCGAACTCGTGCCAGTCCTCGGCGGCGATCGTCTGCTCGTGCACGTGCAGCATCCGCTCGAGCGCGCTCTTCCGGATCCAGGAGCGGCCGCTGCCGGGATCCATGATCTGGATGAAGTCGAACGCGCGCCGCCAGGCCACGACGAAGTGCAGCCCGCCCTCGGGCAAGCGGGTCACGAGCAGCGACGGAAAATTCTTGGCCTCGGCGCGCAGTAAATCCTCGGGGCGCTGGATGTACTGCGCGGCGTTCAACCCGAGCTTTTGCGCGATCTCCTCGAGCGTGTCGATCGAAGTGCCGTCGACGCTGGTCTGGCACGCCTCGCGCAGCCTCGCGTAGTCGGCCGAGATGCCGTGGCCTGCGAGCACGGACGCCAGCGCCGCCGGGCCGCAATCAGTGGCCGAGGTCTGGACTATCTCGGGGGCGAAGAAGCGGCGGCCGGCGAGCAAGAACAGGGCCATGGCCGAGCCTCAGCGCGGCGCGCCCGCGGCGTTCGGAGCGCCGCCAGCGCTCGGAACCGCGCGTTCGAGGTCGAGCGCGGCCTGGCCTGCGGCGCGGAGCAGCAGCGTGAACGGGCTCACTTCTTCGACGATGATCTCGGCCCGCCCGGGTAAGCCGTGCTCGAGCGACAGCCCCGCTGGGTGCTCGCGCACCGTGCACTCGACGCGGATCCGCCCGCCGCGCGGCTCGCTGCCGACGTGCGCGACGTTGCCCTCGACGAAGCCGTATTGCAGCCACGGGAAGCCGTCGAGCGCGAAGCGCACCTGCTGCCCCGGCCGCACGCGCCCGACGCTCGGCCCGGGCACGAGCTCCGCCACGACGCGCGGCGCGCCGCTCGGGACCACGGCAGCCACGCGCCCGCCGCTCGCGAGCTCCGCGCCGGGCGTCAGCGGCACGAGCTCTGCGATCACGCCGCTCACGGGCGCGCGGATCGTGTGCATGCCAATCTCGTATTCGAGGCGCTTCTGGTCGCCCTCGCACTCCGCCACGTCGGCCTCGAGCTCGGCGATCACGACCTTGCGCTGGTCGATGTTCGAAGCTCGCTCGTTGAGCTTCACCTTGCGCTCGGCGTCGATCGACACCGCTTCCGACTCGAGCGAGCTGGCCGTGCCCCAGCGCTCCTCGGCCTGGGAGCGCTCGCGCAAGAGCTCGTGCTGCGAGAGCAGCGCGTTTTCGTGCAGGGTCTGCGCGATGCGCGAGCTCTCGTCGGCGACCTTGGCCAGGCTCTCGGCGGCCCGCTGGCGGGCCCGGGCGGCGCCGAGCGCAGCGTCGGCCGCGCGGGCGTCGCGCACGAGCACCCGGGCCTCGCTGGCGAGCGCTGCGTGCTGCGCTTCGATCGAGCGCCGCCGCGCCTCGCACACCGCGCGCGCGCGGCCGAGCTCGATGCGCCGCGGGGTTGGGTCGAGCTCGAGCAGCGGCGCGCCGGCTTCGACCCGGTCACCGAGGCGCGCGCCAGAAACCCGAACCACCCTGCCGCCGACGGTGGCCTGGACCGGGTGAGCGCTCTCTTCGACCTCGACGCGCGCCGCGTCGCTGGTCACGTACACATTCACCCTTGAGAGTGATAGCCACGACACCCCGCCCGCGAGCAGCAGCGAGAGGCTCGAGATCAGGATCAAGCTCCGGCCGTGGCCGTCGCTCTCGACCGCGCCGAGCGTGCGCTGGAAGTTCGTGCTCATGCCGACTCGACCCGAGCTTCGGCCGACTCGGGCCCGGCGTCGTCGAGCGCGAGCTGCCCTCCGTCGAGCGCGGCCAGCGTCTTCAGATACTCGGCCTCGTCTTCGGTGAGCACAGGCCCCGACAGCAGCCGGGACAGCGCCTCGATCTGGTCGGCGCTGTCGAGCGCGCACAGCACGCCGTCGAGCTCCGGCCGCCGCAGCGCGAAGCGGTAGTGATCCTGCGGCTCGGGCCGCCACTTCTCGCGCGGCAACCCGAGCTCGGCGAGGCGCGCGGGCGGCACGTAGCCGGACACGCTCTTGAAGTTGAACAGCTTGGTGCGGCGCTGCGCCTCGGCGGGCACGCGCGGGAACAGATCGAGCTCGGCGCCCGCGTGCGCGGCGTTGTAACGAACGAACGCGAGGTCCAGGAGCCCGTGCGAGATCGCCGTGGCGGCGGCCTCGCGCTGGTGGAAGCTGGCAGCGATGCCGCGCATGCCGGCCGGGCGCCGCTCGTACTCTGCGAGCCGCGTCATGAAATCCGAGGCGTACGAGCCGCCGATCACGCCCAGATCCACGTGCTCGAGCCCGGGCAGCGCTTCGAGCACCTCGTAGAAGGGCGCGTAGCAGAACTCGGGCTGCGTCACGTAGCTCACCACCGCGACCACCAGCTCGTCCCGCACGGCGGTGCCCCGCGAGAGCAGCCGGCGCAGGCCTTCGCGCACCGGCTCGTAGAGCGGCCAGTGCATGTCGGCGCTCACGAAGAAGAAGTTCAACCCGGCGTCGAACGCCGCGACCACGATGTCGGGATCGGTGACCAGGCCCAGGCAAAACGGGCTGACCCGGAGCCCCGAGCCGAGGCTCAGGCGGTCGGTCAGGGCTCGGGCGCTCATACGCTGGTCCGGCGCTTGAATGCCTCGACGTCTACGTGGTGGCGCTCGAGCCAGCGCCGTACCTTGTTTCGGTGCACGCCGAGCCTCCGCGCGGCACCGAGCACGTTGCCGGACTCGAGCGCGAGCGCGCGGGCCACGTCGTCTTCCGGAAAGTGCGCGGGCTCCTTGAGCTTGGGCACGACGATCGGGTTGCCCGCGACCGGGCTCAGATCGTCGCTGGCCAGGCGCCGCGAGCCTTCGGCGACCGCGGCGCTGGCGGCGCGCCGCACTTCGGCGCGGAGCTCGCGCACGTTGCCGGGCCAGAGCCGGCGCATGCAAGCGTCCACGAAGCTCGCGCTCGCCACGATCGACTCGCCCTGCGTCGCGAACTCTTCGAGCACGTGCTGGATGTGCCACGGCACTTCTTCCAGCCGTTCGCAGAGGGGCGGCAGCCGCACCACGGGGTTACCGATCCGGAAGTACAGATCCTCGCGGAAGCGACCGGCACCGACCTCGCCGCGCAAGTCCCGGGCGCTCGCGGCAGAGACCCGGACGTCCGCGAGCTCGGCCCCGGCCGCGCCTGGCCGCAGCACCTCGCGCGTCTCGAGCAACCGCAGTAGCTTGCTCTGCACCTCCAGCGAGAGCTCGGCGACTTCGTCGAAAAACAGCGTGCCTCCCTGGGCGCTCTGGACGTAGCCCGACGCGTCGCTGCTGCCTCCTCCGCCCCGGCGGGAGCCGAACACGAGCCGCTCGGCCAAGTCTTTCGGCAGCGTCGCGCAGCTCACCGAAACGAACGGCGCCGCGGGCCCAGGGCCCGCGGCGTGGAACGCGCGCGCCACGAGCTCCTTTCCCGTGCCGCTCTGGCCTTCCACGAGCAGGGAGGAGGGGAGGGCCTTCCGAGTCTGCGCCGCGGTCTCGAGCGCGCGCCGCAGCGCCGGACCCTGCACCAGCCCGTCGTGAAGCCCGAGACCGTAGTGCTCGAACGGCACGACGTCGGCGACCGACAGCAACAGCGCGCCGCCGATGCGCACGATGCCGGCGGAGGGCAGCGGCGAGGGGGCTTCGGCCGTGATGCGCTTGCCGTTCACGAACGTGCCGTTCAAGCTGGCGAGATCTTCGACGAGCCACTCGCTGCCTACGAAGGTGAGCCGCGCGTGCTTGCGCGAGATCATCCCGTCGAGCAGATCCCCGTTGGCGAGGTCGCTGCGCCCGAGCTCGAGCGGCGCGGCGTCGGAGCGGAACACGCGCGCCATGGGCTTCCGATCCGCGAACACCAGCACCAGGCCGGGTATGGGCTTCGAGCGTGCCAGCGCGCCGCCCTCGTCCGAGGAAACGGTAGTCGAGGCACGCCGGCCGTGGCTGTCAGCGGACATTCGCGCGCAGTATACAGGAGTCCTGCGGCGGTCGTCAGTCGAAGACTACGGTCTTGTTTCCGAAGACCAGCACGCGATCGTCGAGGTGGGCGCGCACGGCGCGTGCGAGCGCGACTTTCTCGAGATCTTTGCCCTTTCGCACCAGATCTTCGACGGAGTCGCGGTGCGAGCAGCGCACCACGTCTTGCTCGATGATCGGCCCCTGATCGAGCTCGGCCGTCGCGTAGTGTGCCGTCGCGCCGACCAGCTTCACGCCGCGTTCGTGCGCCTGATGATACGGCTTCTGTCCGATGAACGCCGGCAAGAACGAGTGGTGAATGTTGATGATCGGCACCGCCGCGCGCGTCACGAACTCGGAGCTCAGCACCTGCATGTAGCGTGCGAGCACGATCAGATCGACGCCGAGCTCCGACAGCAAACCGAGCTCGGTGTCTTCGGCCTGGCTCTTGTTGGCGGCGGTCTTCGGTACGTGCCGGAAGCGCACACCGAACTGGGCCGCGACCGCCTCGAGATCGGGGTGGTTGCTGATCACGATCGCAAACTCGCAGGCGAGCTCGCCCGACTTCTTGCGTAGCAAGAGATCGTAGAAGCAGTGATCGTGCTTGGAGACGAACAGCGCCACGCGCTTCGGCTTCGACGCGTAGATCAAGCGGTAGCTCATGCCGAACCGCCCCGCGACCTCGCCGATGGAGCGCTCCAGCGTCAGCTTGTCGCTGAGCAGCTCCGACAGGTCGAAGCGGATCCGCTGGAAGAACACGCGCTCGTGCGGATCGGTGTGCTGGTCCGAATCCAGGATGTTGGCGCCGTGTCCGGACAAGACTTGCGAGAGCGCGGCGACGATGCCCCGCCGGTCGGGACAGGATACGAGGAGCGTCGCGAGCTCGAGATTGGGTTCGGAAGACAATGGGCTAGGCGACAGTTTCGCCGCGCGCGCGTCCCGGTCAAGCGCGCTGGCGCCCGCCTCTCTTCAGAGGGCGAGCTGGTCGAGGGGCGCCATCGCGTGAAACCCGCTCGGATCCGCGCGTTCGGAAAGCGCCATCTGCTGCAGCAACACACCCTCGCGCAGCCCTCCCGGCGAGATCCGGAGGCTCGGCGCACCGAGCCCATCGACCAGCGCGGACAGCACGGTGGCCCCGACACCGATCGCGTCGCGTCGAGCCGGTTCGATGCCGAGCTCGGCGAGGCGCGCAGGGCTCGCGTGGAACAGCTCTCGCGACAGCGAGCGCAGCTGGTCGCGTTGGATGGGCCGGCCCTCGACCCGCGCGGAGGGGCCGAGCACCTTCGCCAGCGCGCGCGCCGTACCCCCGCTCGCGACGCAGGCCCCTGGTGATAGGCCGCGGACCCGCGCCGCGACCTCGCGGACCTCGCGGGCGACGCGCTCCCGAATTTCGCTCTCGCTGCTAGCGCCGAAGCGGAGGAAGCCGAGCGGCAGCGTCTCCGTGCAGCGGCACTGTTCCTGGAGCTCGCCCACCGCGATCTCCACCGAGCCTCCGCCCAGATCCACGACCGCGATCCGGGCGGGGAGCCCGCTCAAGGCGCTGCGCGCGCCGCTGTAAGCGAGCGCGGCTTCCTCGTCACCGGAGAGGATCCGCACCTCGAGGCCGAGCCGCCGCTTGGCGGCGCGCACGAAGTCCTGCCCGTTCTTGGCAGCGCGGAGAGCGCTGGTTCCGACCGCGATTGGCTGCGCGCGAAAGAAGCGAGCGAAGGCCAGCATCGTCCCGAGCGCGTCGAGCGCTCGCGCGATGGTTGACTCTGGCAGGCGACCCGCAGCGTCGATGCTCGACGAAAGCTTCAAGACTTCTTTGTATGCTCCGAGCTTCACGAGCTCGCCGTCCGGGCCGCGAGCGGCAACGAGCAGGTGGAACGAGTTCGACCCGAGATCCATTGCTGCAAAATGCATGTCCACGAGCGTGCTCCGCGCCCGTGGACGCCTCGCGGCTCGCCGGTGCCGTGTTTGTGACGTTACTGGCTGGTTCCGATTGCGATGGAACCCTCGGCGTACCAGCCGTGTTGCAATCCGGCTGGCCGAATTGAGCGCGCGAGCTCCGGTTTCAGCCATTCACTCCGCGCGGTTGCTGGCGTCCGGCCGCCGGACTCACTAATCTATCTCGTCTTGACTGGGCAGGACTTACTGGAGGAATCCGCGCCGTTGGTCGCGGGGAAGTACCGGCTGACGCGGGTGCTCGGTCGCGGCGGTATGGGCGCCGTCTGGGAGGGCATGCACGCGACGCTCGGCACGCGCGTCGCGGTGAAGTTCATCGATCCGGAATACGCCGACAGCCCGGAAGCGCGAAACCGCTTCGAGAACGAAGCGCGCGCCGCGGCGTCGCTCAGAAGCAAGCACGTGGTCGAGATGTACGACCACGGCCTGTCCGACGACGGCTCGCCGTTCATCGTGATGGAGTACCTCGAGGGCGAGCCGCTCGACCGCCGCCTCGATCGCGTTTCGCGGCTCTCGCCCGAAGAGACCGCGCGCATCCTGCACCAGGCGTGCCGTGCCGTGGCCCGCGCACATGCCACCGGCATCGTGCACCGCGATCTGAAGCCCGAGAACCTGTTTTTGGTCTGGGACGACGACGAGCAAGCGGACTTCGTCAAGGTGCTCGACTTCGGGATCGCCAAGTTCACCGATCGCCGCTCGAGCACGGCTTCTTCCGCGACCCGCACCGGCTCCGTGCTGGGGACGCCGTTTTACATGAGCCCCGAGCAGGCCCGTGGTCTGCGCAGCGTCGATCATCGCACGGACATCTGGTCGCTCGGCGTGATCGCTTATCGTTGTTTGGTCGGGCAGTTGCCGTTCGACGGTGAAGCGATAGGTGATCTGTTGGTGCGTCTGTGCACCGAGCCGATCCCGATCCCGTCGCAGCTTCAGCCCGACGTGCCCCCGGGGTTCGATGCCGTGATCGAGAAGGCGCTCGAGCGCGACCTGACGCGGCGCTATCAATCGGTGCAAGAGTTCGCCGACGACCTGTCGCGCGCCTGTGGGGTTCCCGTGCGCTCGGTGCTCGCGAGCGCCGAGCTCTCGAACCCGACCCCCGAGCTGCCGCGCGTGTTCCCGCGCCTGGTGTTGAGCACGAAGCGCAGCGAGCCGAGCGCGGCAGCGACCGCCGGTGCGCTCACGCAGTCGACCGATCCGACCGATCCGCGGCGCGCGCGCGTGCCGCTTGCTGCCGTCGCGCTGGGCGCGCTCCTCTGCCTGGGCGTCGGGGGCGCCGTCGCCATGAAGGCGCTCGCCAGCGATTCGGACTCGCCGGCCGAGCCGATCGCGTCGGCCGTTGCTCCCCGGGCTCCGACGCGCGAGCCGCCCCGCGCGCCCGCGGCTCCGCCCGAGCCCGCCAAAGTGCTCACGAGCGAGGCCATACCGCCGCTGCCCACGCCGCCCGAGCCGAGCGCGGCGCCTCCAGCTCCCTCGAAGCCGCCGCGCCGCGCCGCGCCCAAACGCGCAGCAGCGGTGAAGGAAGCCACCCCGAGCAAACCGGTTAAGCGGCCGATCGATCTGGGTTACTGAAGTACTTCGGTAGGCCCCGGCCGCTCACTATTACCTGTCCGCTCGGATTCGCGACTAGGCTGAGCCAGCTTTGGCTCTTAGCGATACACAGAGAGGGCGCCGGGCCCGGGCGCTGTGCGTGTCCGCGTTGCTCGGAGTGGGTTTGCTCGCGAGCGCGCAGCTCGCTCGCGCTCAGGACGACGCGGTCGACAAGGCCAACGCGCGCAGCCTGGCGACGGAAGGCATCGAGCTCTACAACGTGGGGCGCTACGCGGACGCGCTGGATCGGTTGGAGCGAGCGCAGTCGCTGTTCGACGCGCCGATGCACCTGCTCTACATCGCGCGCGCGCAGGTCAAGCTCGGGCAGCTGGTCGAGGCCAGCGAGACCTACCGGCGGCTGATCCGCGTCGAGTTATCGCAGGATACGCCGTCCGCCGTGCGCGAGGCCGTGGAAGCGGCGGACGCCGAGCTCGACGGCGTCGAGGCCCGGGTTGCAGCCCTGCGCATCGAGATCGTCCCGCCGGACCAGCCGGGGCTGGTCGTGACGATCGACGACAAGCCGGTCTCGCCCGCGGCGATCGGCGTCGATCGCCCGATGAACCCCGGCCAGCACCGGATCCACGCCTCGGTGCCCGACGGCAGGCGGGTCGAGACCACGATCGAGCTCGCCGACGGCGCACGCGAAGCGTTGCGGCTCGAACTCGAGCTCACGCGCGCGCCGCAGGAGATGCCCGCGCCTCCGGTAACCCAGGAGAGTGAATCCGACCGCGGTCCGCGCACGGCCTGGTTCGTGGGGGCCGGCGTGGGGGCGGGGCTGCCCGTCGGCAAGCTATCGACGGGGCCCGACGCGCCGATCAGCGACTACGTGGGGATCGGGATGTCGCTCGAGCTCAAGCTCGGGGTCCGCTTCGCTCGCTATTTCGGCGCGAAGCTGTTCGGCGAGGGCGCGCTCCATTCACCGGGCTCGCCACCCGTGAAATTCGCAGCCCTGACGGGGGCGACCAGCGACGATCGCGCCCGGGTCGATGCCTCGGTGGTCAATCGGCAGGCCGTGGGTTTCTCGTTCCTGGCGGGAACGCCGCACGGAAAGCTCGGCGGCTACGGCGAGCTCGGCGTCGTCGTCTACGAGCGACTGGCGATGGCGCTCGACATCTCGATGCCGGACCGTGGCTGCGGAACTTTCACCAGCCAGTCATTGACGGTGACCGGTCCTTCACTGCGCGTCGGAGGCGGGGCCATCGTGCCGATCAGCCGGTCGTTCCAGCTCGTCCCCTACGCTCATGGGACGATCGGCCGCTACCGTCAGGCCACGTCCAGCACCTGCGAGGCGCTGCGGCCGCCTGCCTACCTGCGGGGTGACATCGACGGGGATCGCGTGGCGACGCACGCCTTCATCGTGCTCGGCGTGAGCGGCGAATTCGGCTGGTTTTCCCGCTGAATGCGGGATTTCGGCCACTGAACCGGCTCGACACTGGGGAGTCCCCGGGGTGGGACACCAAAATGCAACGTTTTACAGGTCGATGACAATTGGGGTGGGGACGGGATGTTACGTGCCCAACAGATGTTCATGCAGGTAGGTCTCCTCCTCGTCTACGGATCCATCCTCCTGTTGCTGTGCTCGTACGGCGCGCACCGCGCGCACCTCGCGCTCACCTGCATCCGCCACAGGAAGAAGCTCGAGGGCCTTGCTCGAGAGGTGGAGCCCGGCCCGGGTCCGCTGCCTCGCGTCACCGTGCAGCTCCCGCTCTACAACGAGGCTACCGTCGCCCGGCGCCTGATCGAGGCCACCGGCAACCTCGACTACCCGCGCGACCGCTTCGAGATCCAGGTGCTGGACGACTCGACCGACGAGACCCAGGCCATCGCAAGCTCTGCGGTCGAGGCGCTGCGCGCTCGCGGCATCGACGCGCACTACGTGCGCCGCAACGATCGCGTCGGGTACAAGGCCGGCGCGCTCGCTCACGGCCTCGCGCTGTCGAGCTCGGAGCTGGTCGCGATCTTCGACGCGGACTTCATCCCGCAGCCGGAGTTTTTGCGCTCCGTGGTCGGTCACTTCAAGGACCCGCAGATCGGCATGGTGCAGACGCGCTGGGGTCACCTGAACCGCGGCGCGAGCCTGCTCACCTCGGTGCAAGCGCTGATGCTCGACGGTCATCACCTAGTCGAGAACCGCGCGCGCTACGCCACCGACTGCATGTTCAACTTCTCCGGCACGGGCGGCATCTGGCGGCGCGCCGCGATCGACGCCGCGGGCGGCTGGGAGCACGACACGCTGACCGAGGATCTCGATCTTTCGTACCGCGCGCAGCTCGCCGGCTATCGCTTCGTGTACCGCGCGGACGTGACCACGCCCGCCGAGTTGCCCGAAGAAATGGCGGCTTTCCGCGCTCAACAGTACCGCTGGGCCAAGGGCACGATTCAGACGTCGCGCAAGCTGATGCGCAAGGTGCTGTCGTCCGAGCTCGATCTGCGGCGGCGGATCGAGGCCGTGTTCCACCTCATGCCGCACCTGGCCTATCCGGCCACGGTCTTGTTGACGCTGGTGTTGCTGCCGGCGCTGGTGTTCATGCCGGCCACGGGCATTCGCACGCTCGTGATAATCGACCTGCCGCTGTGCATCGGAGCCACCGGCTCGCTCGGTGCCTTCTACGCGATCGCCGAGGTCGCGCAGGGGCGCTCGGCCTGGCACGCGATCAAGAAGCTGCCGGCGCTGATCGCCCTCGGCGCGGGGCTCGCTCCCCACCTGACGCGCGCCGTGTGGGACGGCTCTCGGCACATGGCCGGCGAGTTCGTGCGCACGCCGAAGCGCGGCGCGATGCAGAACCGCTACCGGCAGGTTTCGTCGCTCCCGCTGGCCGAGATCGCGCTCGGGCTGGTGAGCCTCGCGAGCGTGGCGGCGTCGCTGCTCACGGGCCACTGGTTCGCAGCTCCCTTCGCGCTGCTGTTCACGCTCGGCTACGGCTACGTTGCCGCACGGGTCTTGGGCGAGCAGCTCGCCGAGCGCGCCGCGGTCGCGAGCCAAAAGGCGAGCGGCGGGTCCGCGGGCGTGGAAGAAGCGGCCGGAATGGCCCGCGCCGCCTGATCCACGCCGCCGCCCGGGCGCGGCGACTTCCGTATGGACTTCTGGATACGGGGCGCGCTAGCATCCTCGGCTACTGGGCTCATGGGCGAGCCTGCGTGCGGCGAGATATGACCAAAGCGGACATCGTCCAGGCGGTCTACGCAAGGCTCGGCGGCTTCTCGAAGAAAGAGTCGGCGGATCTGGTCGACTTGGTCTTCGAGACCATGAAAGAGACGCTCGGCCGAGGCGAGAAGATCAAGATCTCGGGCTTCGGCAACTTCGTGCTGCGTGACAAGCGCCAGCGCCAGGGGCGCAATCCCCAGACCGGCGATCCGATCACCATCACCGAGCGGCGCGTGCTGAGCTTCAAGGCCAGCCAGCTCTTGAAGATGGCGTTGAACGACGAGCGCCACCCGTCGGAGCTCGAGGCCAAGGCCGGCAGCAACGGTAGTGGCTAGCATGGCCGACGAGCCTGCCGGCCCCGTCAAGCTCTACTACCGGATCGGCGAGGTCTCGCAGATCGTCGGCGTCGAGCCGCACGTGCTCCGCTACTGGGAGACCGAGTTCCGCTCGATTCGCCCGCAGAAGTCGCGCAAGGGCCAGCGCGTCTATTCTCGTCGCGACGTGGACAAGCTCCTTCGCGTCAAGGACCTCTTGTACACGCATCGCTTCACGATCGAGGGCGCGCGGCGGCGCTTGCGCGAAAACGGCGTCGAGCCGGGGCCGGCGCGGTTGTCGGAGCCGGCGCGGGTGGTGCTGCTCGATTTGCGCCAGCAAATCCACGGCATGTTGAGCGAGCTCGACGCGCCTGCGTCGCGCTGACCCCGCCAGGCCGGCCGTGCCGGTCAAACGCTGTCCTAGGCCTGGCTTGACTTCCAAGTCCCCCGCGACCATGTGCCGGAGGGAACCTCAAGGAGAGCCAGCATGGCCGAAGGCCTGAATCGCGTGATGCTTCTAGGAAACCTGGGCGCCGACCCCGAGCTTCGCATGACTGCGGGCGGCCAAGCCGTCCTCAAGCTGCGGCTGGCGACGAGCGAGACGTACCTCGATCGAAACAAGGTCCGGCAGGAACGCACGGACTGGCACAGCATCGTGGTCTGGGGCAAGCGCGGCGAGGCGCTGAGCAAGATCCTGAACAAGGGCTCGCGCCTGTTCGTCGAGGGCAGGCTCCAGACGTCGAGCTACGACGACAAGGAAGGCCAGAAGCGCTACCGCACCGAGGTGATCGCCAACAACGTGATCCTCGCGGGTGGCGCGCGCGGCGGCGGTGGCGGTGGCGGTGGTCAGCGCGCCGGCGGTGGAGACGACTACGGTGGTCCGGAGCCGGCCGCGCCGCAGGGCGGCGGCTACGACGATCAGGACTACGGCGGCGACGACAACATCCCGTTCTGAGTCGATGCCGCGCTCGCGTCGGCGGCTGTGCGCGGTGGGTCTGCTCGGTGCGGCTCTCGCCTTCGGCGCGTGCAAGAGCGCGAAGCACGACGAGCCGCCGGCGAAAGCGAGGCCCGCGCCGCTGCCGTCGCGCCCGAGCGCGCTCGTCGCCGAGTGGACCCTGGCAGACGTGGGGTCCACCTGGCGCGCCGTGCACCCGCTGCTCGGTGCGCCCGGGCGGCTGATACCGGTCGGGCCGGAGCTCGCGTTCGGCGCGCTGCTCGAGCTCGGTCCGCTCACCGCGGGCGCGTTCGAGCTCTCGCGTCCCGTCGCCGGCGGCCTGGTGCTGTCGCAGACCGGCGCGGTCGAGGCGCTCGCCGTGCTGCCGCTCACGAGCGGGCCCGAGCTCGTGGCGCGGCTGTCGACCGGCAGCTCGGCGGGCTTTCGCGCGGTCCGGGCGGGCAACGTGGTGTTCCTCGAGCCTGCCCCCGGCAAGCCGCCGGAACGCGCGCTCGCGGTGATCGACGACGCGCTGCTCGTCGGGCCGCGGAGCGCCGTCGAGCAGTCCGGTGCGTATCTGGTGCGGGTGACGGCCAGGGCGAAGGCGAGCGGCTCGAAGCTCGCGGCTCGACCGGCGCTCTTGGCTTCGTTCTTGCGGCGGAGCTACGCCGAGCGCCGCGCCGAGCTCGCCCGGCTCGCCGAGCGCGCCCAGGCCGAGCGCGGCCGCCCCGCGGATTTCGCCGATCCCAAGGCCGCGCTCGCCGGGCTCGACGCGCTCGTCGAGCCGATGTTTCGCGCGCTCGACGTGGCCCGAACGGCTGAGCTCGAGCTCATCCCCGGGAGTGATCGGCTCGGGCTGTGGCTCGGGCTGCCCTCGGGCGCGGCCGCGCTGCCGGTGCCGACACCCGCTCCGACGCCGCCGCGCGCGCTCGCCGAGCTGCCGGACGCGGCGTCGGTCGTGTTGAGTGTCGGGCGCAAGCTCGACGCCAGCGAGCCGGCCGCCAGCGCGACGCTGCGGGCGCTGTTCGGCGCGCGCCTGACGGAGCCGCGCGCGACGGAGCTCGCGGGCATGTTCCGGGCGATCGACGCAGGTCTCGGCCAGCGCTTCACGCTCGCGTGGCTCGGCGAGCTCAGCCTGTCGTTCACGAGTGACGTGCGCGACGAGAAGCAGCTGCGCGACGGCCTCGCGAAGCTGCTCGGGTCCTTGGTGGAGGCTCCCTGGGCGGAGCCGATCGCGTCGCTGTTCGGTAAGCCGCGCCTGGTCCGGGCTCCGGCGCGCGTCGGGGCGCTGCCGGCGGAGCGGGTGCGCTATCTGTTTTCGCCCAAACCGGGCGCGGCCAAACCGGCTCGTGAAATCGAGGTGCTGTATTGGTTCGAGCCCGGGCGGTTTCAGCTCGTGCTCGGGCCGGACGCGGATCGTGCCGCCGCCGCACTGCTCGCGGCGCGCAACGGCGGCGCGTCGCTCGGCGGCCGCCCCGAGCTCACGGGGCTGCTGTCGGGTCCAGTGGGCGCCCTCGACACGCTGCTCGCGCTCGATGTGCGGTCGTTTTCCGGCAAGGGCGAACCCGCGTGGCTCGTGGCCGGCGCGCGCTCTCGCCCCGAGGGCTTCGCGCTCGGTCTCGAGGTGTCGGCTCCGGCCGTCGAGAGCTTGACGCGTTGGGCGCTCTTGCCTTGAATCGGAGCACGGCCTTCCTCGTCACCGGCTTTCCCGCGTTCCGCGCGCGCAACCTGATCCACGAGCTCACGCGGCGTCAGCCCGAGGTCGAGGTCGTGGCGCTCGTGCACCCGCGCCGCGCGGCCGTTGCGCGAGCAGCGCTCGACGAGCTCGGACTTTCGGCAGGCCCGGTCACGCTGCTCGAAGGCGATCCGGCGGCCATCGATTTCGGGCTCTCCGGCGCGGAGTACCTGGCGCTCGCCGGCCGCGTGCAGGTCGTCCACGGCGCGTACTCGATCACTCTTCCGGATCGCGCCGATGGCGTCGAGGCGCTCAACGTGTGCGCGGCCCGCGAGCTCGTCGAGTTCGCGCGCATGGCGACCGGCCTCGAGCGGCTGGTCCTTTATTCCTCGGTCTTCGTCAGCGGCGACCGCAGCGGGCGCGTGCCCGAGGACGAGCTCGAGGCGGGGCAGGGTTTTCGCAACCCGACCGAGCGCAGCCTGGCGATCGCCGAGCGCCTGGTGCGAAATAGCGGGCTGCCGTTCAACGTGCTGCGCTCGGGTCACCTGCTCGGCGCGAGCGACGACGGAGCCGTCGATCACCCGTCGGGTCCCTACCTGTGCGCGGGGATCCTGATCAGCGCGCCTCCGGACACGGACCTGCCGCTGCCGCCGTTCGCCGAGGCGCGCCTGCCCATCACCCCGGTGGATTATCTGGCCGAGCTCGGGGCCTCGGCGCAGGCGCTGCTCGAGCCGGGCGCCACGCTCCACGCCATCGATCCCCGGCCGGTCAGCCTCGGCGATTTCGTGCGCCTGCTCGCGGAGGCGCTCGGTCGCAACCTCGACGCCGAGCTCAACCCCGGCGCCATGACCCGGGCCTTGCTCGGCAACCCGGTCTCCAAGCTGTTGCCCAAGAACCGCCGCGGCCTGCTCGAAATCCTGACCACGGGCGGAGAGTACGAAACGACGCGCGCCGCCGATTTGCCCGCGCGCGGCGGCCCGGACTGCCCGCCGCTCGCCGACTACCTCGGCAGGCTCATCGAGCACGTGCGAAAGCGCGTCGAAGAGGGCTCCTTGTACGTGGAGCTCGGGGAGGAGCCGGTCTTCCTTGTTGCGTGAGCTCCGAGCGCGATTCACCGGGGGGCTGCTGGCGACGCTGGTGGTGTTGGCGTGCGCTGCGAGCGGCGCCGACCGCGCGCCCGTTCCCGAGATCCCGCCCCCTCCGCCGCCCGAGCCCGCTCCGCTCCTGCCACCGCCGGCCGAGCCAGCGCCTTCGCTCGACGTCGCGCCCGCGCCCGCGCCCGCATCTCCGAGCCTGCCGTTCCAGGCGTTTCCTCAGCTCGGCCGCGCAGCGCGCGCCTTCGACGAGCTCGCTCGCGGCGTGCGCCGCGAGCCGGTGCGGGTGTTGTGGCTCGGTGACTCGCACACCATGGCCGATCACCTGACGGGCGCCGTGCGCAGCGCGTTGTTCGAGCGCTATGCGCCGGGGGGGCCGGGTTATCTCCGGCTCGGCCTGTCGCCGACGCGCCACGAACACGCGAAGCTCACGCGCATCGGCCTGGGCCACACCGAGCCGAACCCGCCCTCGCGCCGCACTCCGCAAGGCGACGGGATCTTCGGCCTGGGCGGGATCCGCGTGTCCGTCCCGGATCGCTCGGCGCTCAAGCTGACGATCGCGCCCGGCAGCGTGAGGGGCCATGCGCACTACAGCCTGCTCTTCGATCTACCGCCGAGCGCGCGCTTCATCGCCAAGCTCGGCAATACGACGCGCAGCGTGTCGAGCAGCGCCGACGCCGTGAAGCTCGCCGGTACGCCGGTGTTGCGCCTCGAGCTCGAGGGGGAGCCGAGCGACGCGCTCGAGGTCGAGGTCGTCGCAGGAGCGCCGCGCTTCTACGGCGCGATCGTCGAAGGCACCGAGCCCGGCGTGGTGCTCGACGCGATCGGCATCGACGGCGCGCGCGTGGCGACGGCGCTGGCCTGGGACGCTGCGAGCTTCGAGGCCGAGGTGGCGCTGCGCAATCCCGACCTGGTCGTGATCGCGTTCGGCACGAACGAGGCGTTCGACAACGTGCGCGTCCAGAAATACGAGCCCGAGCTCGAGCGGCTGCTCGAGCGCTTTCGTCGCGGTGCTCCCAACGCCGACTGCCTGATCCTGGGTCCGCCCGACTCGCTCGCCAGGGACGGAACCCCGGTGCGCCGCGTGCCGGAGATCTCGGTCGCCTACGCCCAGACCGCGCGGCGGAGCGGCTGCGCGTTCGTGAGCGAGCTCGCGCTGATGGGCGGCTTCGGCAGCTTCGCTACCTGGCAAGCCGAGCGCCCGCCGCTGGCCTTCGCCGACGGCTTGCACCTCACTCGGCGCGGCTATCACCGGCTCGGCGAGCTGCTGGTGGGCGCGCTGTTCGACGGCGCCGCGGCGAGCGCGCCGGTCTCGAGCCGCTCCCGGTAGCGCTTGATCAGCGCGCGGTACACCCAGGTACCGATCACGTCGGCGCCGACGGCCGTCGGGTGAGTCAGATCGGCCTGACCGAGCTGGCGCTTGACCCAGATGGCCATCGATCCCGGCCCGCCCATCGCCGTGTACGTGTCGAAGAAGCCGCAGCCCATGCGCTCGGCCGCGCCGCGCTGCTCCTTCAAGATGCTCGGGATCACGGCGATGCCGATCAGCTCGTCGCCGCGCTTGGCCGCCCGATCCATGGCGCCGATCACCAGACAGCTCGACTCGGGCAGTGCCTTCTTGCCCTGCTCGATCACGGCCTCCATCGTGCGCCGGTAGTCGGCCATCGGATACAAGAAGCCGTCGCCGCTCTCGTTGGCGCCGAACTGATAAACGATCAGATCCGGCCGCCGCCACCTGAGCTGCTCGGCCCAGTGCGCGTCGTCCTGTTGGTCCAGAAAGCGCAGCCGCGCCCCCTGGATGCCGAGCGCGTCGAGCACGACGCCGGGCCGATCGCGCTCCATCACCACCCCGAACAGGCGCGAGCGACCGCGCTGGGTCTGGAGCTCGAGCTGGTGAGGGCCGTCGGGCACGTCGATCTCCGCGACCTGGACGCGCTTTTCGGGGGCCGCCGTGTCGATCTGCCGCTCTGGCTTGCCGTCGAGACGGACCTCGAAAGCGCCGCCGTTCGGCTGGGCGAGGTACGAGATCGAAAAGCGCGAGACGGCGCGCCCGTAGTCGCCGCTGCTCGCGGTCCCGAAGCGCGCGAGCGCGTTCTTGTCCGCCGAAAACGAGACGCAGCCGAGCCCGTACATCCCGTCCGGAGCCAGCGGCCCGACGATGCGGCTCACGTTCCAACCCACGGTTGCGTAGCGCTCGACGTCGGCATGGGAATAAGCCGGCCAGGCGTTGGCGATCAGCATGTAGCCGTGGCCCGAGTCGCCGAACTTCTCCTGCAGACGGCGCCGCAGCGTCGACGACACGTAGTCGCTGACCACGATCGAATCACCGAAGTGCGCGATGCGCGTGATCGCTCCCGGTTGCTTCAGGCGCGTGCGCTCGAGCGCTCGAAAGAAACCGTCGAGCGCGGCCCCGCTCGGGTCCACGATCGGGACCTTCGGCTCCTTGTCGAGAAAGTCGGGTAGGCCCGCGCCCGGTGCCGCCGCGATCGGCCCCTGCGCGGCCGTCGTACCCTCCGGCACCCGGCCGTCGCCGTGGCTCTCCGTTCGGAGCTCGGCTTCTCCGGTGGCGAAGGCGCTCGGCGCGAGCGGGACCTCGCTCTTCGGCTCCGCGGCTTCCGTCGTTCTCGCTCGCCACAGCCGCAGCCGCTCGAGCCCCGGAACCAGCTCCACCACGCCGCTCGCGAGCAACACACCCGCGGCCGCCAGAACGGGTCGAGAGAGCAGGACGTCTTTTCCGAAAGCGCGCAGCCAGTCCACGGAGGACGGGGTTTAGCACCAGGAACCGGAGCCGGGCTCCCGGCGGCTATCAGCTGTCAGGGCCGACGCACTGAGCCTGCGGAGGGCCAAAACTCAGCTTCACCCGTTCTTGCACGACAGATCTCGATCGGCGCGGGCGGCGCACTCCAGGAACAAAATCCGGCGAGGCCGGCGGGGCCTGCTCTCGGTCCGGAAAGGACGCGGGGCGCCCGCAGGCACCGGAACCAATTCTGCTCAGGCCGAGCCGGCGCCTCGCCTAAGGCTCGTCGAACGGATTCTCGCGTACGAGCGTGGTCGGCTCGGACGACTTCGGCTTTTCCGTAGAAGCGGCGGGCTTGGGACGCGGCTCGTCTTGCTCGCCGAAGTCGGACGCCTGAGCCGGCTTCTTCGGCGCTTGCAACGACGACGAGGGCGACGGCGAGCGCACGACGGCGCGCGGCAGATCGGCGATGTCGACCGCCTCGGCGCTCAACGTGTTCAAGCGATCGTTGGCTCGCTGGCGGCGCGCCGAATCGATGCTCGGCGTGCGCGCGATCTCGTCGTAGAACGCGCGCTTGTCGGCCGGGTGCGTGGCCTTGTCCGCCAGGTCGAACAGGTGGTCGGCGTAGGCCGCCTGGATCGCGCGGAAATCAGGGGAGCTGCGTGCGGCGGAGCCGAGCGGGATCTCGCCGGCTTTCTGCTGCGCGCCGCGGATGTTGCCCTGCTTCAACAACTGTCGAGCTTCGGCGAGCGTGCGCGCGGAGGCCTCGACCACGTCGTCGGGCGTGCTGATGAGCTCGTTGGTGGTGCGGCGCGTGAGCGACACGCCGATCAGCACGGCCACCACCGCCAGCACCGCCACGCCCACCGAAATCTTGATCGCGAGCGAGGTGGACGAGACCGGTATCAGCGACTCCTCGGCTTCACGGCGCCGGGCCGCGGCGCTGGCGGCGATCAGCTGGCTCTCGTCCATGCCCGGCATGTAAGTGTCGCCGGCCACGATCAACTTCAACACCACGTCACCGAGCTCGATCACGTCGCGCGAATCGACGAAGCTGCGAGGTAGCTCGACCCCGTTGACCCGCACGCCGTTGGCGCTGTTCTTGTCGGCGATCTCGTAGCGGCCGTCGCTGACCGGCGTGATCTCCGCGTGAACGCGGCTCACCGACTGGTGGTTGATCGAGATGTCGCACTCTTCTCCCCGGCCGACGAGCAGCCGCTTTTGAGCGAGCGGGTGCTCGGTCCCCGGGGAGGGCCCGACCAGCACCACCAGCCGATCCACCGACACGCCCAGGCTCGGCGTCGTACGCGAAGCCGGGATGGTCTCTCCTGCGCGGTCCTGCGCGGTGATGCGCGAGTCGTCCTCGACGATCAGGCGATAGTCGCCGACCTGGATCAGGTCGCCGTGCACGAGCTCCTGCGTGTCGGCGACGCGCTGGCCGTTGATGTAGCAGCCGTTGTAGCTCCGAATATCGGTGAGGGCCCAGGCCTCACCTCGGCGTTCGAGGCGCGCGTGATTGCGCGAAATGTTCCGCTCCGTCAGCCGGATCGCGTTGGCTTCAGCGCGACCTACGCTGTAGTCGTCGCGAACGAGATGAACGACCGTGCGTTTGGCTTGGTCGTCCTCGATGGTGAGCTTCCACATCGAAACGCTTCACGGAGTCTAGTCAGTAATGTCCCGAGCGCCCACCCCGTCGAGCGAGCGCCCGAACGCGAACAGGGCCTCGTGGACCCTCGGGCGTGCCTCGCGGATAGCCGAATTCAGACGGGTCGGGCACACGCGGTTGGTCAGAAGTACCGTGACGGCGTCGGCCACCGGGTCGCACCAGACGCTGGTCCCGGTGAAGCCGAGGTGACCAAAGGTGAGCGGTCCGGCGCTCGGCCCAGCCGACGACCCGGTCTCGGATTTGCCGTCGAAACCCAGCCGCAGCGTCCCGCCCGGCCGTTCGCGAACCAGTCGCGCCAACGTGGTGCGCGACAGAAACCCGCCACGGCGCTCGGCTGCCGCGTCGAGGAGCGCCGTGCCCAGCGACAGGACATCGGAGACCCGGCCGAACAGACCGGCGTGCCCGGAGACGGCATGCCCGGACATCGCCCAGGCATTTTCGTCGTGCACGACGCCGCGCACGAGCCCCCCGCGAAACGGAACCCGCTCGGTCGGCGCGACCCGCTCCCAGAACTGCTCGCCGGCCGACAACCAGCGGCGCGCCGACGTGGCTCGCGACCCGATCGGCGCACAGACCTCGCGGGCCAGGAGCTCGTCGAGCGGCATGCGGGCAGCGCAGGCGAGCGCCTCGCCGAGCAGCAAGTAGCCGAGGTCGCTGTAGACCGGGGGATGCCCGCCAGCTTCGGCACCGCTCGGCAGCTCGTCGTGCCGCAAGCTCGCAGCGGTTCTGAGCGCGGCCTCTCGGCAGATCGCGCGGCCCCGGAGCAGCGGTTCGAACAGCGCGCCGTGGGCGGCGAGACCTGCGCGGTGGCACCCGAGCAGCTCGAGCGTGGCCGATGCCGATGGCCCGCCGCGGCACTCCGGCACGAGCGCGCCGAGCGGGGTCTCGAATGTCAGCGCGCGGCGCTCGACGAGCCGCGCCAGGCAAACCGCGACGAACGGCTTGGTGACCGAGGCCAGGTCGAACACCGTCTCGAGAGATGTCACGCGCCCGAGGCCGGTGCTGCCCGCTGCTCCTGCGTGTGTCGTCCAGCCGTCGCCGGTCCAACGGGCGACTCCCACGACGGCGGCCGGAGCCACGCCGCGCTCGACGATTTCGCGCTGGGCGAGCTGTTCGAGCTCTGTCGCGATCTGAATGGAAGGCATGCTACGCGCGCAATCGCGGAGTCCGAGCGCAGACCATCCTACATTTCCCCTGCCCATCGCGACAAAACTCGCGATCGTTTCGGGTCGCAAGTTTTGACCCCGCGTTCAGCGGGGGGCTATCCTCGTCCTTCAGTACCCCGATGGCCGAATTCACCTGGGAAGCTCGCGCGCGCACGGGTGAGGTGCGGAAGGGGATCATGGAGGCGGACACCGAAGACGCGGTGAACCAGCGTCTCCGGCAGCAGCAGCTCAACCCGGTCAAGGTCGCGCGCCGGCGCAGCTTCGGCGCCTTCAAGATCGGGACGGGCGTCGGCACCAAGGACCTCGTCACCTTCACGCGCCTGTTCGCGACGATGATCGACGCGGGCCTGCCGCTGGTCCAGTGCCTCGAGATCTTGAGCAGCCAGCAAAGCAACAAGCATTTTGCGGCAGTGCTCAAGGACATCAAGGCCTCGGTCGAAGGCGGCTCCTCGTTCAGCGAGGCGCTCCGGCGCCACCCCCGCATCTTCGACGAGCTGTTCGTCAACCTGGTCCAGGCGGGCGAGGTCGGCGGCATCCTCGACAGCATCCTGAACCGGCTCTCGATCTACCTCGAGAAGCGCCAGAAGCTGATCCGCCAGGTGCGCGGTGCGCTGGTCTATCCGTCGATCGTGATCGTGATCGCCGGTGGCGTGATGACGGTGCTGCTCACCTTCGTGATCCCGGCCTTCGAGGGGATGTTCAAGGATTTCGGCGGCGGCAAGGCCTCACTGCCGAAGCTCACGCAGATCATCGTCGACCTGTCGCACGCGTTCGTGACCTTCTTGCCGATCGGCATCGGCTTGTTGATCGCGGCGAGCGTCGGGTTCGTCTACTCCTACCGGACCGTCCGCGGGAAGCGGATTTACCACAGCCTGCTGCTGCGCCTGCCGATCATCGGCAACGTGCTGCGCAAGATCGCCGTGGCCCGCTTCACACGCACGCTCGGCACGCTGCTCCAGTCCGGCGTGCCGATCCTCGACGCCCTGGAGATCTGCGCGAAGACCTCGGGCAACGTGGTGATCGAGGGCGGGATCATGAACGTGCGGCAGGCGATCAGCGAGGGCAAGAACATGGCCGAGCCGCTGACGGAGACGCAGATCTTCCCCGACATGGTCGTGCAGATGATCGCCGTCGGCGAGCAGACCGGCGCGCTCGACCAGATGCTGAACAAGATCGCCGACTTTTACGAAGAGGAGACCGACGTCGCCGTGGCCGCGATGACCTCTGCACTCGAGCCGATCCTGATGGTCGGCGTGGGCGGCATGGTCGGCGTCGTGCTGGTCGCCATGTATCTTCCGGTGTTCTCGTTGGCTGGCAACATCAAGGCCGACTGACGCGGCGCAGGCGCTGCTCGTGAGCCCTGGCTGATGGTCAAGCTCGGCCTACCCGAGATCGTCGGAGCTGGACCGCTACCGCGGCGGCTGGCGTGGCTCACGGCGCTGCGCCTCGCGTTCGCGGTGCTCGCGCTCGGGCTGGTCAGCCTGTTTTACCTGCGCACGGGCTACGAGCTCGAGTCCTTCACGCTGAGGCTCACGCTCGCGACGCTCGCCGGCGCCTTCGTGCTGGCAACGGTTTACGCGCTCATCCTCCGCAGCGGTCGCTTGCTGGAGCGCCTCGCGGACGCGCAGCTGGTGTTCGATCAGGCGACCTGGTCGCTGGTCGTCTACGTGACCGGCGGTGCCACGAGCGGCGCGACGTCGTTCTACGGTTTGACGTGCCTGGTCGGCGCGAGCCTCACGGGGCTGCGCGGAGCTTCGATCGCCGCCGTGGCGGGTGGGCTGTTCTACGGCAGCCTGGTCACGAGCCTGGCGCGCGGCTGGATCCACCCGCCGCCCGATCAGCCCGTCAACATCTACGTGCTCTCCGCCGACGAGCTGTCGTTCTACATGACGGTGAACGTGCTGGTGCTGGTGGTGGTGGCGGTGCTCGCGGGCACCCTCGCCGACCGCCTGCGCTGGACGGGCGGGGAGCTCGTGCTCGCCACCGAGCGTGCCGACCAGGCCGAGCGGATGGCCGCGCTCGGACGGCTCGCCGCCGGACTCGCGCACGAGATTCGAAACCCGCTCGGCTCGATCGCCGGCTCGATCCAGCTCTTGCGCCAGGCTTCCGTATTGTCGGAGGAAGATCGAAGGCTCTGCGACATCATCCAGCGCGAGGCGAGCCGCTTGAACGACCTGGTCACGGACATGGTGGACCTCACCAAGCCGCGCAAACCGCAGCTCGTGCCCGTCGATGTCGCCGTGCTCGCGCGCGAGGTCGTGGAGCTCGCTTCGGGCAGCGGACGAGCGGTGTCGGACGTCAAAATCGGCTACGACGGCCTCGCGTCGGCCGTGATCCGTGCAGACGGCGCGCAGCTCCGCCAGCTGGTGTGGAACCTCGTGCGCAACGGCGTGCAGGCGAGCCACGCCGGCGACGTCGTGCGCGTGCGCGTGGCGTCGGACGCGCTCGGCAACGTCGAGCTCAGCGTGGCCGACGCGGGCATTGGCATCGACGACGCCGCGAAAGAGCGCCTGTTCGACGCCTTCTTCACCACACGCTCGCAGGGCACCGGCGTCGGCCTCGCCGTCGTCAAGCGCATCGCCGACGAGCACGGCTTCGCGATCGGCGTCGAAAGCGCCGAAGGCCGTGGCGCGGTCTTCCGCGTGGCGCTCGGGCGAGGGGAGTCTCTGGGTGGGTGACAGGGCTCAGCCCCCAAAAGAACAAACTCCGACCCCCGAAGCGTGACCCGAGGTTCACCAGCCGGCCGGCCACGGGTCCGGAAAATCAACCATAACCCGTCGAAATCTGGATGAATTCGCGCTTCTGACCCCGTTTGGGAACGCCTGGCCCAGGGCTTGCGTAGTACCGAATGCGGCCGCAAATGATGGCCGAGTCAGGTAGGTCGAGGTTCTCATGAAGTCAGTCAAGCTGCTCCGCTCCGTCGCTCTGGTCGCGTTGCTCTCGTTCGCCGCGCCGTCCGCTTTCGCCGCCAACGGCGAGAGCTTCGTGAAGGAGAAGCAGACCGAGCTCGTCGCCCTCGTCAAGAAGGCGAAGGGCCCAGCCGACGACAAGAAGGTGGAGGCCGCGTTCGACGAGGTGCTCGACTACGACACCCTCGCCAAGGGATCGTTGCGGGATTACTGGGCCGAGCGCACGCCGGAAGAGCGCGCCGAATTCCAGGGCATCCTCACCAAGCTGGTGCGCGCGGCGTACCGCAAGAGCTTGAAGCGCATCGTCGGTTACGAGGTCGAGTACAAGGGCGCCACGAGGCAAGATTCCGGTGAGCTGGTGCGCACGGTCGCCAAGAAGAAGGGCGATGCTCGCGAAGAGCCGCTGTCGATCGACTACGTCGTGAGCGACGCCAGCGGCAAGAACAAGATCGTGGACATCGTGACCGAAGGCTCGAGCCTGGTCGTGAATTACCGAAACCAGTTCCGGCGCATCATCAAGAAGCAAGGCTTCCCGGAGCTGATCAAGCGCATGAAGACCAAGCTCGAAAAAGGCGACGTGAACTGAGCCGTCCCGGTCTCCCTCGCTTGGCGCTATAGTCCGCGCCGCGCCCTGGGCGCGGAACGGAGTACAGCATGAGCGACAAGCAAGTCATTGCCGTGGTCGGCGCCACGGGCGCGCAGGGCGGCGGTTTGGTGCGAGCGATCACGGCCGACAAGAGCGGGCGCTACGTGGCGCGCGCCATCACGCGCGACAAGAACTCGGACAAGGCCAAGGCGCTTGCGGCCCTGGGTGCCGAGGTCGTGGTCGCCGACGTCGATGACGAAGCGAGCCTGCGGCGCGCGTTCGAAGGCTGCTACGGGGCGTTTTGCGTGACCTTTTTCTGGGCGCACTTCTCGGCCGACAAAGAGATTGCCGAGGCGGGTGCCATGGCGCGAGCCGCGAAGGACGCGGGCGTCAAGCACGTGATCTGGTCCACGCTGGAAGACACGCGCCGCTTCGTGCCGCTCTCGGACAATCGGATGCCGACGCTGCACGGCAAGTACAAGGTGCCGCACTACGACGGCAAGGGCGAAGCCAACCAGTTGTTCGTCGACGCCGGCGTGCCGACCACGATGCTGAACACCTCGTTCTACTGGGAGAACATGATCTACTTCGGGGTCGGGCCGAAGAAGGGGCCCGACGGCGTGCTCACGCTCACCTTACCGATGGGCGACAAGAAGCTCCCCGGCGTCGCCTCCGAGGACATCGGCAAGTGCGCCTTCGGCGTGTTCAAGCGCCCGGAGCTGATCGGCAAGTCGGTATGGATCGCAGGCGATCACGTGACCGGGGCGGACATGGCCAAGGAGCTCGGCACAGCGCTCGGCAAGGAGATCCGTTACTTCTCACCGCCCTTCGAGGTCTATCGCGGCTATGGCTTCCCGGGAGCCGACGATCTCGGCAACATGTTCCAGTTCAAGCACGACTTCAACGACTACTACGTGGGAGCGCGCGACCTGTCGTTTGCCCGAGCGTTGAACCCGGAGCTCCAGGATTACAAGACCTGGGTCGCCGCCAACAAGCACAGAATCCCCCTCGAATGACGGTGCGTGAAGCCAGCGGCGCGCTGCGCGAAGCGGGTGTGCAGACGCTCGTCAGCGGCCGCGAGCGAGACCTCGGCGGCTTTTCGGTGCGGCGGATCTTGCCCGCGCCGGGCCGCCGCATGGTCGGCCCGTTCATCTTCTACGATCACTTCGGTCCGATCGCGTTCGGCCCGGGGCAGGGGATGGACGTACGCCCGCACCCGCACATCGCGCTCGCCACGATCAGCTATTTGTTCGACGGCGAGATCCTGCACCGCGACAGCCTCGGCTTTCATCAGCCGATCCGCCCCGGGGACGTGAACTGGATGACCGCGGGCCGCGGCATCGTGCATTCCGAACGCACGAGCGCCGAGCTCCGCGCGAGCGGTCATCGTCTGCATGGTGTTCAGAGCTGGGTCGCGCTGCCGAAGGAAGAAGAGGAGCGCGCGCCGTCGTTCGAGCACCATCCGGCAGCGAGTTTGCCGGCGTTCCGTGACGGTCAGGCAGAATTGCGGCTGATCGCGGGCACTGCCTACGGCTTCACCGCGCCCACCCCCGTGCTGTCGCCGACGCTCTACGTTCACGCACGCCTTGCGGCGGGTGTGCCGCTGCGTGTCGACGCGACGCACCCCGAGCGCGCCGTCTACGTCGCGCAGGGATCGGTCGAAATCGGCGAAGAGCGCTTCGGCGTCGGTACGCTGCTGATCCTCGAGCCCGGCGCGGCCGTGGAGCTCCGCGCCTTCGAAGCCTCGCAAGTAATGCTCCTCGGCGGGGCACCCCTCGGTGAGCGCTTCATCGAGTGGAACTTCGTCTCGAGCTCGCTCGAACGCATCGAGCGCGCCAAGGACGACTGGCGCAATCAGCGCTTTCCGAAGGTCCCGGGCGACGAGGTCGAGTTCATCCCGTTGCCGGGATAGCGTTTACTCGGCCGGGCTGTCGTTCTGTTCCGGCAGCCAGCCCGGCGCGTGCACGCGCAGCAAGCTGTTCTCCGCCGGCACTCCGACGCGCAGCGGGAAGCCGTAGTGGCCCGTCCCGCGGTGCACGTACAGCCGATCCACGCCGCGCGCCCAGTAGCCGTGATCCGGGTGCTTCCAGAACAGCCGCAGCAGCGTGTACGGGAGGCCGAGGCTCACGAGGCCCACCTGGCCGCCGTGCGTGTGACCGGACAACACCAGATCGGCGTCGCCTTCGGGCCAGTGACGAAACACGCCGGGGTCATGCAACAGCACGAGCCGGAACGCGCCCGGGATGCGCGGGTGCGCCGCCGAGACGCGCGCCAGGTTCTCTTTGCGCTCGCGAAAGTGAAAATCCGCTCCGACGATCTGGACGGGCCCGGCCGCGGTTTGTACGAGCGTGGAGTCATCGACCAAGAGCTTGGCGCCGATCTTCTCCAGTGCGCTCACCACGATTTCGAGGGCTTCGTGGTCGTGATTGCCGAGACAGGCATAGACGCGCCCGGGAAGCTCCGAGAGCGGCTCGAGCGCGCGCGCGAGCAGCGTGGGGTCGGTCTGCGACTCCATCGTGAGGAAGTCGCCCGTGAGCACGACCAGGTCCGGCTCGCGGCGCACTGCCGAGCGCGCGATGCGCTGCAAGCGCTCGACGGACATGAACGGCCCCAGGTGGGGATCGGTGATCTGGACGATCTTGAGCGGGCGCGCGACGCGCGCAGCGTGCTTGGGCACGCGGACGATGCCCTGAATGCGGGTGCCGTCGACGACGACGTCGCGCTCTTCTTCACGCGCGGTGAGGGATTGGACGACGCCGATCAGGGCGGCGACGAACGGCAGATAGGGCCAGGGCAGGGCAAAGCCGACGGCCTCGAACAGCGCCCAGGGCAGCGCGAACATGGCGCCGGCACCGAAGAACGCGCCGGGGATACTGAAGAGCACCCGGTACCAGAGCGGCCGCAGCCGGGGGCGGATCAAGGCGATGGAGTGCACGAAAGCCGCGGCCTGTAGGTAGAACACCGCCGGCCAGACCGCCTCGAAGCGCTGGAACAGCGTGGCGATGATGGTGATCTGTAGGCCCAGCGAAATGGCGCGAAAAATCGCGTAAAACCGCGAGCGGAGCAGCCATGCGGCGCCCACGACGATCACCCAGCCAACGACGGAGCCGAGCGCGAAGAGGGTCTGAGGGTTCAAGGTCTCCAGAGAGAGAACGGCCGGCGAGCCTCCAGAGTTTCCGGGGAATTTGAAGGCCGATCCCCGGGGGGCGAGCCCCCGCCGTGGCGGACTTGGCCGCGGTGAGGTTTCCCCTGGTACGATTTGCTGGTCGTGGTGCCTCCGGCGTCGAGCCCCAGCATTCCGCCCGAAGCGGTCGGGACAGCGGCGGATCTGCCCGAGGACCGGCCCCAGGTTCTCGCGGAAGATCAGCGAGTTCCGCTGCGGCTCACGGCCAGCCGCGGGGTCCTGGGTCTCGAGCTCTACGAGGCGGTGGAGCTCGCGCCGATCCGCGTGAGCCGGCTATCGGTGACGCTCCCCGGGATGAAGTTCCCCGTCGACCTCTCGGGCGGCGTTCCCAAGTTCCGGCACCGGCGCGGTCAGCTCGAGCACGTGCGGCTCGAGCTCGTTCGCGCGGAGCTCGAGCGCTGGGTGGGGCGGCACGTCGGGGACGCGCTCGGAAGGTTGGTGCGGCCGCCCGCGGTGTGGCCGATCGCCGGAGGCCTCGGGCTCGGCTTCGTGACGGAGGGCGGGGCGCTGGCCTTCGACGCGTTGTGGGCGCCGACGCACGGCGACGCGCGCTTCGTGATCGATGGCGCGCGGGCTGTCGGGTTCGAGCTGCCGGCGCTCGGGCTCGCGCTGCGCGTCGCCGACTCCGTGCTCGGCAAGCTGGCAACGCGTCGCGGCCGCATGCTCTCGATTGCGGGCGTCGGGCAAAGGCTCGGGCGCGCGTTGTTGCCCGCGGTCGGGGCACGCGCGCCGTCGGCAGGCGAGGTGCGCTTCGGGGCGCTCTCGGTCGGTGAACAGTCGTTTACGGTCGAGCTCGATGCGCTCGCGGAACCGCCGGAGCTCGGCTTCCGCGCGGCGCGCGCGCTCGAGCTCTCGCTGCTGGTCGAGGGGGCGGACGACGCGCTCGCGGCGGGCTCGATCGACGCCGCGCGCGCGGCCTACGTGACGGCGCTCGAGCGCGCGCCGCGCCACCCGGAACTGTCGCGCGCGGTGGCCGAAATCGACGCGCGGATCGGCGGTCGCGCACAGGCGACGCTGGGCCTGCTGGTCGAGAGCTTGCCGGCGACGCAGGCCGGGCTGGTCGGCGCCGAGCTGCTCTCGCGCGCGGGCGACGCCCAGGGAGCGCGCGACGCCGTGGAGGCTGCGGCGCGGCACGAGCCGTTCGCGCCGCTCGCCGCCTGGTATTTCCGCAAGCTCGCGGAGCTCGAGCTGGAAGCGCCGGCGCGCGTGCACGCCCTCGATCGAGCGGTGGCGCACGCGCCCGGGCTCGCCGAGGTACGCTGGGCGCGCTTCGAAGAGCGTGCCGGCCGCGGCGATGTCCAGGGAGCGCTCGCCGACGCCGAGCACCTGGAGGCGATCGCGAGCGGCGCGCGGGCGCGCCACGACGTGTGCCGGCGCGCGGCGCGGCGCTTGCTCGATGCTGGCCTCGAGGTCCCCGCGGGAAGGTTGTTCGAGCGCGCGCTCCGCTACGTGCCGGACGACGCGACGGCAACGGCCGGCCTGGCGCGCGCGCTGGTCCTCACGGGGCGCCCGGAGCGCGCCCTGCCGCTGCTCGAGCGCGCCCTCGAGCTCTCCGCGCGCGCGGGTCAGATCGACGCGGAGGCGTCGATCGACCTCGGGAAAATCCTGGCGGAGCACGTCGGAGACCTGCCGCAGGCGATCGCCCGCGTGCGCAGCGTTCCGGCCTCGTCGGACAAGCTCGTGGAGGCGCGCTACCTCGAGGCGCGCTGGCGGGCGCAGCTCGGAGACCGCACCGGGGCGACGCTCGGCTACGCGCGCCTGCGCGAGGCCGTCGAGCTCACGCTGACCCCCGACCCCGCCTGGGCACCTTGGCTCGCCGAAGCCGGCGAGAACTCGCTGGCGGTCGACCGCGACCCGGCATCGGCCGAGCGTCACTTCGGGCTGGCGCTCAGGCTCGCGCCGCGCGACGAGCGGCTCGGGCAGCGCTACCGCGAGGCCGCCCAGCAGCTCGCCGAGCGCCGGCGCGGCTAGATCGCGTTCTAGAGCGAGGCGCCGGTCACGAACCAGGCGTGGAAGCGGCGCTCGGCATCGCTCAGGTGCTCGAGAGAGACGATCGCGCTGAGACGGCTGGTCCCGTTCAGCACGCACAGTGGAGGCTCCGCCAGCCCCTGGATGGCTCCGACGCGGCGCTGTTCGTCGTGGGCCGCGGCGCCCACGGCGCTGAGCTCGCCGTAGCCGTGCGCGATCGACAGCCCCGGCACGGCGCGCTCGAGCGCGCGCTCGGCGCCCTTCGGATCGGGGACGCCGGACAGCGGCACGAGCCCGAGCGGCAACTCATCGCCCGGATCGAGAGCGCGCAGCGGCAGCTCGAGCTCCCGCGCGGCGCGCGCGAGCGGCTCGCGCGCGGACTCCGGCCCGTACACCAACCACAGCGCCGGATTCACGACGACGGCGGCGCAGGCTGGCGCCCCCGGCTCGACGCGGGTCTCGCGCCCGGTCCCGCGCTCGACGAAATCCGAGGTCCGCCGCGCGAGCAGCACGAGACCACGCTCCCGGGCGGTGCGCACGGCGTGCACGTTGAGCACGCGCGCCCCCGCCTCGGCCATCTCCTCCATCGTGCCGTAGTCGATGGCGGGCAGATGGCGTGCGTCCCGCACGCGGTTCGGATCCGCGCTGTAGACGCCGTCGACGTCGCTGTAGATCTCGCAGCGATCCGCCGCGAGTGCAGCCGCGAGCGCCACGGCGGTGGTGTCGGAGCCGCCGCGGCCGAGCGTGGTGATCTCGCGAGCCTGGCTCATGCCCTGATAGCCCGCGACGATCGCGACCTTGCCCCGCTCGAGCTCGGCGCGCACCCGCTCCGGCCGGACCTCGACGATCCGCGCGTCGAAGTGCTGATCGGTGGTGATGATGCCAGATTGGGAGCCGGTGAAGCTGACGGCCTGCACGCCGCGGGCCTGGATGGCGATCGAGAGCAGGGCCATGCTGACGCGCTCCCCGGTGCTGACCAGCATGTCGAGCTCTCGGCGCGGGGGCTCGAATCCGGGTCGCGCCCGGGCCGCGTCACGGGCCAGGGATAAGAGCCCTTCGGTCGTCTTGCCCATGGCGCTGACCACGATCGCCAGCGATTCTCCGGCATTTCGCCGGGACGCGACCCAGTCTGCGACGCCTCCGAGCCGATCCAGGTCCGCGAGTGAAGACCCACCGAACTTCTGAACGACCAGCGCCATTCGATTGCTCCGAACGTAACCGGACCCGTTCGCGCGAGCCAACTTCCCTTGCGGCGCGGCTTTCGCTATCGTTTCTGCCTACGTCGGGGTCATAGCCATGATTCGCTACTCTGCTGTGTTGTTCAGTGCGTTCTTGCTGTCGCTCACGGGTTGCAAGGACAACGAGAAGTGCGAGAAGGCTCGGATTGCCCTAGCCAAGACCTGGGGTTCGCTGCGCGAGTCCGCGGCCAAGCGCAAATTGGCCGGCGTGGACGTCGAGGGCTGGAGCTCCGTCGAAGAGCGCGCCGCGCTCGCCGAGAGCTCGTTCATGACGACGCGCGTGACCTGGACCAGCGCCGAGAACGCCAAGAACGATCTGGCGCAGAAGGTGAACGGTCTGCGCACCGACACCGAAGGCAACCTCCAGGGTTACAAACTGTCGCTCAACGCCGCCTTCAAAGAGCAGGACGAGTACGCCAAAGAGTGCAAGTGAGGCTCACGGCCCAGAACCTTAAGGACCACCCGCCCGGCAAGTTTGCGGTTTTGGCGAGGCTTTCGCGAGCACCGGAGCGGAGCGTAGGTGGCTACGTGAGCACCGGAGCGCAGCGAAAACGAAGCCAAAACCCAAAATCGCCGGGCGTG
>JAICQO010000024.1 GCA_025937835.1 Polyangiaceae bacterium | reverse complement strand
GTGTCGAGCGCGGCATCGACCGCGACCACGTCACCCCAGGCCACGGCCGGCGTCGCGAGCTCCTGCAGTTGCTCGGCGTTCGGGTACTTCACGCCCATGAGCACGTTGGGAGCGACGGCGAGAGCCCGGAACGGCGCGGCCGCGGCTTCGGCGCCGAGCGCGTCGCGGGCCGACGCGAGATCCGAGAGCTCGAGGGTCTCGTAGGCGATGACGCCGCGCACGACCGCGACGTCGGGTGAGCTCGGGTCGAGCCCTTCGGTGGCCTTCTGCGCTTCGTCGAGCCGGCCGCCGAGCAGCGCGACGCGGGCAGCGAGCGAGCGTGCGCGCGGATACAGCGCAGAGAACGACAGCGCGCGCAGAGCGGCCTTGCGCGCGAGCTGCTCGTCTCCGCTCTGGAGCGCGAGCGAGCCGAGCGCAGCAGCCAGGGCGGGGCTGTCGGCGAGACCGACGCCTCGCGCGATGGCCTGGTTGGCGCGTTCCATCTCGTTCTTGGCCAGGGCATCGACGGCCTCGACCAGCGCCGGGATCACGCGCAGCGGAGCCGGCAGGGCCTTTTCTTCGGCGGCGTCGAAGCGCTCGCTGTCGCGCATGCCCTCGCTGCGCGCGGGGTCGAGCGCCCAGGAGAGCGCCTCGAGCGCCTTGAGCGCGGCTGGCTCGACGGGCTTGCTGCGCAGGGCGTCGAGCACGGGACGCGCCTTGGCCGGCCCCTGTTCGAGCAACAGCAAGCGCGCGAGCAGGATGTCGGCCGGGACGAGCTTCGGGTCGAGGCGGCGCGCGGTTTCGTAGCGCTCGATCGCGCGCGGATCGGCGGCGCGCTCGAGCACGGCGCCCGCGGTCATCTGGTAGTAGGCGTCGTCGGCCGCGTCGCGATCCCACTTCGGGAGCATCGCGGCGGCGCCTGCCAGGTCACCCTCGACGAGGAACGACGCCACCCTGCCGACCGCGAGCTCCTTCTCTTTCAGCTCCGCGGCGCGGCCTCGGTGAACGGCGGAGTCGATGCCGGGCACGTCGGGATCGAGGAACAGCGCATTCAATACGCGGTTCTCGAGCCAGAGCCGCGCGGCCGCCTGACTGCGCGAGTCGAGATCGAAGGAGCGGGCGAGCTTTTGCTCGGTCTCCCTGAGCTCTGCCACGCGCCCGGCGAGCAGCATCTTCGAGACCTCGGCGTTCAGCGCGGCGGCCTCGGTCGCCTTTTCGGCCTTCACGCGACGCGAATACTCGTAGCCGCCGCCGCCCGCCGCCGCGCTGACCACGATGGCAGCGATCAACAGCCAGCTGCCGCGGTTCTTCTGGCGCGGCGCGCTCTCCCAGATCGGCGCGGCGCCGCCCTGCGGCTCGAACACGCCGACGCGCGCCAGGTGCTCGAGCACGACCGCCGGCTGCGGGTTCAGACCCTCTTGAACGGAGCCGCGCGAGAGCGGCTGGCTCGACATCGGAGCGGGCACCGCCGGTCGCGAGAACGTGAATGGGTTCGGCGCGGCGGGAGGCGGAGCATACTCGGCCGCGGGCAGCGGCGCAGCGAACTGCTCCGGGGAGCGCGCCGGAGCGCGCTGTGACGGCGCGGGCTGCGGGGACGGGACCGGTGCGAGGCGCAGGCCGCCACCGGGGCCGAGCGCATTGTTCGGCGTAGGCAGCTCGTAGTCGGCAAAGCTCGGCATCGCCGAGTCGTCGTCGGCGAAGTCGGAGAGGTCTTCGTACGACGGATCGCGCTGTGCGGCGCGCGTGCTCTGCGTGCGCGGAGCGGGGAGCGGGGCCGGCACGGGGAGTGGAGCCGGAGCGGCGCGGCGCTGACTCGGTGCGCCCATGCCCGGTAGCCCGCCGCGCGCGGAGATCGGCGCCTTGGCGTGGTACACGGGATCGCCGTTGCTGGCGAGCCGCCCGCTCGGCGCGAAGTGCGCCGTGACGTCTTCGAACTCGACGATGTCCGAAACCTCGTGGGTGTCGCTGGCGTCGGAGAGCGCGCTTTTCCCGCTCGACGGCGGAATCGACGGCTGCTTCGGCAGCGCGCGCGCCACCTCGCTCGCCACGGCCTGAACGCCGACCCGCTTCTGGAGCGGAGTGTAAAACGAAGCCCGATCGTGCAGGCTGCGCGAATCCACATCGCTGGCGCCGAGCTCGATCGCGCGCGAAAGCACCCGTTCTGCCCGCACCGCGTCGCCACGCCGCAGCAGCACTTCCCCGAGGAAGCGATGCGCGGGCGCGCTCTTCGGACCGACCTTGCTGGCTTGCGTGAGGGCGGCCTGCGCTTCCGTCAGCAGGTTCGCGTCGAGGTACATGCGACCGACGGCCAACATCACGTCCACGTCGGTCACGTGCCAGGTGCTGGCGCGCTCACCCACCTCGCGGATCAAGTCGTGGTGATGCGACGGTCCCAAATACGAACACAGCGCGACGGTCGACGGCGCGCTCGGATTGTTACGCCATGCGGCGAGGGCTTGCTCGAGCGCGCTCATGACAACCACGAGGGGAACAACGTCCGGAGCATAACGTGACTTCATCCGTGTTTTCGAGTGTCTAAGGGTGCGCCGCTGTCACCCTTGTAGGCGGTCGGAGCAGCCCGAAACACGCTCTGCGTTCCGGTCTTGGCGCGCCCCGGCCCCGTGGACGAAGCCTCTCCTTTCGGTGAGGAGACTGGCGGAACCGTGAAATCCGTGGCACGGCTCTCGCGCCCCGGCGTCCCAGCGAGGTCCCACCATGTGCGGCGTTTTCGGCATTTTTGGCCATCCTGAGGCCGCGAATCTCACCTACCTCGGACTGCATGCTCTCCAGCATCGCGGTCAAGAGAGCGCGGGTATCGCAACGAGCGACGGTCAGAACCTGAGCCTTCACCGAGGGATGGGGCATGTCATCGACATCTTCACCCCGGAGCAGCTGGCGCGGCTCGGAGGGCAAAACGCGATCGGGCACGTGCGTTACTCCACGGCCGGCGGCTCGATGCTCAAGAACGCGCAGCCCATCGCGGTCGAATACGCCCGCGGCTCGATCGCCATCGGCCACAACGGCAACCTCACCAACGCCGACCAGCTGCGCGAGAGCCTGGAGGCCCGCGGCTCGATTTTCCAGAGCACGAGCGACACGGAGGTGATCGTCCACCTGATGGCGATCAGCAGCCAGCGCTCGCCCCAGGATCGCATCGCCGACGCGCTGACCAAGGTCTCGGGCGCCTTCTCGCTGATGTGCCTGACCCCCAACTCGATGATCGCCGTTCGCGACCCGATGGGGTTCCGGCCTCTATGCCTCGGGCGCATGCCGGGAGAGGGCGCGTGGGTGGTGTCGAGCGAGCCGTCGAGCTTCGATCTGATCGACGCCGAGTACGTGCGCGACGTCGAACCGGGCGAGATGGTGGTGATCGACGAGCGCGGCCTCTCCAGCGTGCGCCCGTTCGCGGACATGCCGCGCAGCACGTGCATCTTCGAGTACGTCTACTTCGCGCGCCCCGACTCCACGCTCGACGGCATCAGCGTCTACGAGGCTCGCAAGAACCTGGGGCGGCTTTTGGCCCAGCGCCACCCGGTCGAGGCCGACGTCGCGATCCCCGTGCCGGATTCGGGCGTGCCCGCCACCATCGGCTACGCCGAGGCCGCCGGCATCCCGTTCGAGCTCGGCCTGGTACGCAGCCACTACGTGGGCCGCACCTTCATCGAACCGCAGCAAAGCATCCGTCACTTCGGCGTCCGCTTGAAGCTGAACCCCATCGCGAGCGTGCTGAAGGGCAAGCGCGTGGTGGTGATCGACGACAGCATCGTACGCGGCACCACCAGCCGGAAAATCGTGAAGATGGTGCGCGCCGCGGGCGCCACCGAGGTGCACCTGCGGATCTCGAGCCCGCCCACCAAGTGGCCCTGCTACTACGGCATCGACACCCCGACGCGCGCCGAGTTGATCGCCTCCTCGCACAGCGTCGAAGAGATCAACCAGTACATCACCAGCGACTCGCTCGCGTACCTGTCCATCGAAGAGATGCACGACGCGGTCCTCAGCGCCCGCGCCGAGCCCGCGAGCGAAAGGCGAGCGCTGCCCGTGATCGGACGCTCGCTCTCCAAGTCGAACTTCTGCGACGCCTGCTGGAGCGGGAACTACCCGGTCGAGTTCATCCCGCCGCCCAAGCAGCGGCAGATGCGGCTCCTGGACATCTAGTTCGGGGAGCCGGGAGGGGGCTTTCCCTACCCCCGCCGCCCCCCTCGCCGCTCCCCAAGCGCTAGCTTGGCCTTAGCCCGCTCCTCCTCCCTCGCCCCCTCCTCAGCCCGACAAAAGCGGAGTGGTATGCTGGGGGGACGATGTTCCTCGACGCCCTCCCCGCCGACGTCTCCGTCTACGAGGTCTCCCCGCGGGACGGCCTCCAAAACGAGTCGGCTCCGGTGAGCCTCGAGGGAAAGCGCGAGCTCGTGGGCGCGCTGGTGACGGCCGGGCTCAGGCGAATCGAGCTCACGAGCTTCGTGTCGCCGCGCTGGGTACCGCAGCTCGCGGACGCGGAGGCGCTCGCGACGAGCCTGAGCGTGCCGGAGGGCGTGACCTTGAGCGCGCTCTGCCCGAACGCCAAGGGCTTCGAGCGCGCGCGGGCGGCGGGGCTGAAGGAGATCGCGGTCTTCTTGTCGGCGTCCGAAACGCACAACCAGAAGAACACCAACAAGAGCATCGCTCAGTCGCTCGAGACGTTCGCCGAGGTGGTGCCGCCGGCGCTCGCGTCGGGGATGCGCGTACGCGCGTACGTGTCGACGGTGTGGGGCTGCCCGTACGAGGGCGACGTCGATCCCAAAGCGGCCATCGACATCTCGCGACAGCTGATCGAGCTCGGCTGCTACCAGATCTCGCTCGGCGACACGATCGGCGTCGGGACACCGCTCAAAACCCGCGACATCGTGAGGTCGTTCCTCTCCGAGTTCCCCGCCGACAAGCTCGCCTTGCATTTCCACGACACTCGCGGCACGGCCCTGGCGAATGCGCTGGTCGGCCTCGAGCTCGGCGTGCGAGACATCGACGCGTCGGTGGGCGGGCTCGGTGGCTGCCCCTACGCGCCCGGAGCTGCCGGTAACCTGGCCACGGAAGATCTCGTGTACATGCTGCACGGCATGGGCATTCGCACCGGCATCGACCTCGACAAGCTGATCGAGGCCGGCCGCGTCGCCGAGCGAGTGGTCGGGCGCAAGCTCCCCGGCAAGGTGCACCAGGCAGGGCCCCGGGTGCGCCGCGTCGCGTGACGCTCACTCACACAATAGCCTGGTGAAATAAACCTGCTTCGAGCCGTCTGCGAAGTCTTCGTACGATACGCCGACGCTCCCCGAGGCAGACACGGCAAGCGAAGGTCGGATCGTCTCGCTCGGGTTCGCGGTGATCGCCGCGCGCTCTCCGATCGGCTCGAGGCGGCTGTCGAAGGTCTGCCAATACAGGTCGTAATTGCCGCTGCTGTCATCCGACCAGACCACGAGCAGCCGATCGCCGAGCGAGATCGCCGAATGGCTGCCGAGCCGGCTCGCGCCGCTGGCGAGCGCCACGGGGGCAACCACCGTGTTCGCTTGCTCGTCGAAGACTGCACCCCAAAGCACGTTGCCGGGGCCGTCCGTGTAGTTCTCCCAGAGCACGGCGAAGCCCGTCTCGAGCGCGTCGACGCTGGGATCGACCACGTCGCTGCCGAAGCTCTCGGAGGCGGCGATCGGGCGGAGCTCGGCGTCGTAGCTGCGAAAACGCAGCGTGCTGCCGGCGGGCGCGACGAACTGGGTGTACACGGCCCCGATGCGGTGCGCGCCGATCGCGAGCGACGGATACTCGACTCCCTGCTCGTCGGGCGTGAGCAAGACGTTGCCGCCGATGGCGTCGCCTTCGGGCGAGATGCGCTGCCCGTAGAGGCGGCTCCCTTCCATCCCGCGCAGCTCGTCGCGCCGGTCGTCCCAGACCATCACGAACTCGTTCCGGTTGTAGAGCAGCGACGGGTTGAGCGAAAAATGCGCGGAGTCCGTGACGCGCACGTCGGGTCCGAGCTTCGCACCGTCGGGTGTGAAGCGTGCGAACCAGATCTCGTAGCCGCCGCTGGTGCGGTCGTCCTCCCACACCGTCACGAGCTCGCGCCCGGACCAGGCGAGCGGTCCGAAGTCGATCGGCACGTTGGGCATCGAAACGCGGGAGTCGAAGCGCAGCGCGCCGTCCTCGTCGATACCCTTCAAGAAGGTCTCCCACTCCGTCGCGACGTTCGGATTGCGCTCGCGCAAGGTGAGCGCAAAGCCAGACTCCAGCCCGATCAGCCCGCCGTGTCCGGCGCGCTCCGCATTGGCGGACGACACACGGACCGGGGCCGTCTTCGAGCTCCGGTACACGGCGCCGTCGTCCACCACGCCGTTGCAGTCGTTATCGCGGCCGTCGCAGAGCTCGGTTCCGCCGGGTCGAGCCGCGGCCGCGGTGTCGTCGCAGTCGTCGCCGCAGGCACCGGGTTCTCCCGGCGCGTATCCGGGCAGCGGGGCGGCGTGACCGTCGCCGTCGTTGTCGACCGTGAGCGGCCGGTGCACGCAACCCGAGCTCGGGTTACACGCATCCTCGGTGCACGAGTCGCGGTCGTCGCAAGCCACGGGAGTAAACTCGCAAAAGCCGTCCTGGCAGCGCCCCTTGCTACATGCGTCGCCCCCACACTCCGTGTCGAGCTCGCACTCGATGGGCGGCGGCTGCTCGGTGCCCGGGTCGAGCGGGCTCCGCGAGCCGCAGGCGGGCACGCACAGCCAGGCCAGCAGCGGCGCTACCAGCGACCTCAACCGCAAACGCCGTAACCTTCCACGTCGGTCTCGCCGCAGATGAGGCCGCCACCGCAGGCCTCGGTGTCATCGAAGTCGGTGCAGATCTTCGCGCAGCGCCGGCCCGGCTGAAGCCCCACCACGCACATGTATCCGGGCGCGCAGCCGTCGGTTCCCGAGCCGCAGACGCTGCCCTGCGTGCCCGAGCCCGCCGAGCGGCAAACGGCGCCGATGATCCGCGGCTCGCAGCCATCCCCCGGAGGATGCGTCACGAACGGGTAACACCCGAAGCCGAGCGGGCAGTCCGTGCCGTCGCCGAGCGGGTCGCACTCGAGCACGCGTTCCGGCGCGGGCGGCTCCGGGCAGCCGGGGTCCACGAAATCGGAGCTGAGCCGCCCGCCGGTCGCATCACTCGCACGACCACCGAGACCGCCACCCGCCCAGCCGAAGCCGCCGCTCCCGCCGCGCAGACTGCGACCGCCCGTGCCGTCGTCTTCCTCGCGAGCCGATTGCCCGCCACAGCCGAACGCGAGAACGGCAAACGTGAGCAACGTGCACGCCCATGCACCCGACCGAACCTGCCCGCTCATGACCGGCCGAGAGCATAGCGCCGCTCGAATTCGCGGCAAACGCCGCCGCTCTAGCGGGGCAGATCGTGCTAACGATGCGGCTCGTGTTCTCGGTCCAGGTGAGCGGTCGTCGTGGATCCGTCGCAGTGCTCGTCGCGCTCGCCGCTGCCGTGGCCTGCGACCGCTCCGAGGGAATGCGCACAGCGGCGAGCGGCGCCGCTCCGGCGAACGCGACCGGCGGCGCCACGCAAATCTCGACCGCGCAACCGGCACCGACGGCCACCGAAAAGCCCCCGTGCCTCGTGCCGACGCCCGAACAAGCGCCAAAAGCCGAAGAGCCCGCGAGCATTTGCCCCACTGAGCCCGAACCCGGACCGGAGCTGCCGAAGGCGTCGGTGAAGTTCCCCGCGGCCCCCGGCAGCCCCTCGATCCGCGTCGAGGTCGCGACGAAGCGCGAGGAGCACTCGCGCGGGCTGATGTACCGCACGTCGATGCCCGAAGAGCAGGGCATGCTCTTCAGTTGGCCAGACGAGAGCGTCCGCTCTTTCTGGATGCACAACACCTGTATTCCGCTCGACATGCTGTTCATCGCCAAGGACGGCACCATCGCGGGAATCCAGGAGCAGGTTCCGGTGTTGAACGACCGCCCTCGTTCCGTGCCGTGTCCGGCGGCTCACGTGCTCGAGGTCAACGCCGGGTGGTGCCGCCGCCACGGCGTAGTCGCGGGCATGCGCGTGACAATCGAGAACTGACGGCGTCCTCGCGGCAGCGGCTCCCCAGGCGGCTCGAAAAGCGCTAGCGTCCGGCCGCCATGCAACGAACGTCGTCTGCTTCCGCCCTTTGCCTCGTGGCCGCATGGAGCGCTCTGGCCTGCAATCGCACGCCGGAGCCCACGCCGGCGGCCGAGCGTCCCACCGAAAAAACCGAGGCCGCGAAGCCGGCCGAGACCCCGGCTGCCGTGCAGGAAGCCGCGCCGGCGAGCTCGGCACCGGCAGCCGAGAGCGGCGCTGCGAGCGCGACGCCGAGCGCCGCCAGCAGCGCGCCGGCGGCGAGCAGCGCGCTCGATCTCCCGCCCTCTTCCGCCGCGAAGATCAGCGAAGTACCGAAGGGTCACAAGAAGGTCGTCGCCAAGCCCGTCGCCAGCGTCGTCCCGAGCCCCGACGACCCACTCCGCGGAGTGTTCAAGCTCGAGACGGCCATCGCCGGTCTTCCCGGGAAGGGCGTGTTGATGGCAGACATCAAGACCGACCTCGGCAAGCTCGAGTGCGAGCTGTTCGCGGACAAGGCGCCGATCACCGTCGCCAACTTCGTGGGCCTGGCTCGCGGCCTGCGCGACTACAAGAACCCGAAGGGCAGCTGGGTGAAGGCTCCCGCCTACGACGGCACCACGTTCCACCGCGTCGTGAAGGGCTTCATGATCCAGGGGGGCGATCCCGAAGGCACCGGCCGCGGTGAGCCCGGCTACGTGATCCCCGACGAGGTCTGGGAGAACGCTTACCACTCCGAGCGCGGCCTTTTGTGCATGGCGAACCGCGGCCCCAACACCAACTCGATGCAGTTCTTCATCATGGACGGCTCCGCGCCCCACCTCGACAGCGGCTACACCATCTTCGGTAAATGCGGACCCGAGTCGGTGATCGAAAAGCTCGCCAGCGTCGAAGTCGACGGCGACCGCTCCGTGAAGCCCACCAAGATCGAAAAGGTCACCATTCGCCGGGCCAAGTAACGGCGCGGACGTCCAACTACGATCGAGCAACAGGAAGACGGGAAGACAGGAAGGGATTTTTTGATTTGGGTTCTGACGACTCTGCAGAACCTGAAACCAATTCTTGGTCCGACCCCCCCTTTCTCAGCAGCCAAGTAACGACGCGGACGTCCAATTACGATCGAGCAACAGCATCTGCTGCTGGTGTCAGACAAGTCTGGCAGAACCAGAACCAATCTCTTGTTCCGGACTTCTGGTCTTCCCGTCTTCCTGTTAAAAATTCAGGGCCGCCCAGTGCTGGCAGCGTCGATGATGAGCTTGCGCGCAGCGCGGCAGCGCCGGCCACTGCGTTCTACGCCGAGCGCGTCGAAGCCGTAGGTGTTGGCGACGGCGAGGGCGGTGCCTTTGCCGCAGAAGGGATCCACGACTCGGCGCGTGCTGGTGTTGTCACGGAGGAACGAGCACGCGAGGCGGCAGGCTTCGACGCCCATGGCGCGACTCCAGGGCATGGCTCCGGCGTCGGGCAGGACGTCAGGGCCCGGCTTGCGTGAGCCCGCGAGCGCGGCTCTGGCGGCGCACAGCAGGTGGGAGTAGCTGGCCCGGCCCCAGCTGATCGTGCCGGGAGCGCTGCGGCAGACGATCTTGTGGAATACGAGCTCGTGACCCGCGTTGTCCACGGCAGAGTGGACGAGGTGCGCCTTGTCGATCCACACGTTCTGCCAGCGGATGTCGCTCTGATAGAAGATCGCGACGCCGTCGTCGGGCAGCCAGCGGAGGACGCGCTCGGCGGCAGCGATGAACCACGAGCGCCAGCCCTCGAAGCCGAGCTCCGGCAGCTCGGAGATGTCCGGCAACGACGTGATCACGCTGCTGCCCGGCTCGGCAGGGTGTTCGTCGAGCCAAGCCAGCGCCTCGCCCTGAATGACCTCGCGCAGCGGCGGTGTGTCCATCGTCAGTCCGGCTCGTACACGATGCGCTGCGTGGGGTCGGTAAAGTAATAGCCCTGATAGGCGGCGCGCCCGAAGGTGAACGCGCCGAAAGCGTTGACGAGCACCGCGAGCCCGGCGAGCACCGCGAAGCGGCGACCCAGCGAAAGGCCGGTGGCCGCGAGCAGCGCGAACAGGAAGGGCGCGTAGTCGTTCGAGAAGCGGTAGCCGAACTGCTGCCAGCCGGTGTTCTGATAGAAGAGCGAGGGCAGGCTCACCGCGAGCGCCGTCAGTCCGAGGCCCGCTTCGGCGCGGAGCCTCGACGCCCGAAGCACCAGCAATAGGTACAGCGGAGTCGTGACCCACAAGGCGAGCCCGTGGTGGTTGATGCGGAACGGCAGGGGCCCCGTGTCGAGCCACGGCAAGCTCGTCAACATCACGCCCAGGTTCTTGGCGAGGTAGTGAAAGTCGAACAGGCCGTAGCGCTCGATCCGCGCCTGCCAGGCGATCGTGAGGTACCGGTAGCCGAACTCGAACCCATCGCCGAAGCGCGCGCGGTTCAGCACGAACGCGACGCCGAGCGCCAGCGCGATCGGCAACGCGAAGCGCGCGAGACGGGCCGCAAGCTCGCGGCGAGCCAGGCCGCTCTGCCACGCCTCGAGCACGAACAGCGGCGCCGCAAACAGCAACGGCGCACGCGCAAAGAACGCGAGGCCGAGCAGCACGCCGGACAGCAGCGGCCGCTCTGCACCGAGCGCGCTCCACAGGTACAGCGCGCCGAGCCCGGTCCCCACCACGTGCGCCGCGAACCAGACCGTGCCCTGCACGGCGGAGAAGAAGTAAACGCTGCCGAAGGCGAAGCAGGCCGCCAGCGCCGCGTTCTGCCAGCGGAGGAGCGCGCTCCGCCCGAGGTCGTTCAAGCGCTCGAGAGCGAGGAACAAAGCCGCCGGCGCGATGCCCGCGAGCAGCACGAACACGAGCCCATCGGGCACCGCCTCGGCGCTGCCGGCGATCGCCACGAACGGCACCAAGAGCAACGCGGGCAAGGGCGGGAACACGACGTAGGTTCGGCCATCGAACACCGCGAAATCGTTGTTCCCCGCGTAAGTCGGCGCCCCGCCTGGCAGATCGAGGCGCCCGTCGAGCCAGGCGCGCGCGAGCAGCGCGAAATGGTTGTACCGCGTGTGCTCGCTGAGCACGCCGCTTGCCGCAAAGAGCGCGTAGACGGCGGTCGCGAGCGCGCCGATCCCGAGCGCCCAGAGCAGGCGCTGCCGGCGCGGTCCAACTGGCATTCGGGGATTGAGCAAGCCCAGGCGTTCACGTGATGCTACGGTCCGCGCCGATGTCCAAGCCCGCGTTCTCGATTCCGGCCGCCGACCTCGAGCGCGGCCCGAAGTCGCTGACGGCCCCGCTGCCGAACGCCTGGCTCCGCCTGATCCTCGCGGATACCGACGCCGAACCCCAGGGCGACGGCAGCCTCGACGTAGAGCTGATGAAGACCGGGCGCAGCGTGATGGTGCGCGGCAAAGCCTCGGCCCGGGTCACGATACCCTGCGTCGTCACCCTCGAGCCCCTGCCCTTCGAGCTGAACCCCGAGGTCTTTCTGCTGCTTTCTCCGAGTGAGACGGCTCAGCGCCCGCACGGCTCCCGGAAAAGCCCGGAAAAGCCCGGCAGCCCGGAGCGGAAGCGCTCGAAAAAGCGCGTGAATGACGGGGACGGCGAGGACATCGAGCTCAGCGAGGACGACGCCGCCAAGGACACCTTCGACGGGGAGAACGTCGTGCTCGACGGGTTCATCCGCGAGTTCCTGGTGCTCGAATTGCCTCTCTATCCTCGTCGAGCCGACTTGCCTTCCGAGCCAACACCCGCTAACCCTCCGCCTCCCTCGGCGCCGGTAGCGGAAGCGCCCGTCGATCCGAGGCTCCAGCCGCTGGCCGCGATCGCCAAGCGGCTCGGGGAACAGAAGAAGGAGTAGAGCCGTGGCCGTACCGAAGCGCCGCCTTAGCAGCAGCAAGCGCGACATGCGCCGCGCGCAGCACGACAAAGTGTCTGCGCCCAACATCGTTCCCTGCCCGAACTGCTCGGCGCCGATGGTGCCGCACCGGGTGTGCCCTGCTTGCGGTCACTACAAGCAGAAGGCCGTGTTCAAGAAGGAAGACTCCGGATCCGGCTCGTGAGCCGTACCAGGCCCGCGATCGGCGTTTTCGCAATGCGTCACGTCGATCGCGTCCTGGTTCAACCAATTTTGCGTGACGGCGCTTCGAGAGAAGCGTAACGGAACAGCATGTCCGCAGGGTCCCCGCTGCAGAGCCGCATCCTCGGCACCGGCGCTTACACGCCGGAGCGCGTTCTCAGCAACTTCCATCTCGAGAAGATGGTCGAGACGTCCGACGAGTGGATCCGCGAGCGCACCGGCATCAGCGAGCGGCGTATCGCGGCCGACGGCGAGAACACGAGCGACATGGCGCTGGCCGCAGCTCAGCGCGCGCTCCAGGCCGCCGGGCTCACGGCGCGCGATCTCGACATGATCATCGTCGGGACGATCACCGCCGACATGCCGATGCCGGCCTGCGCCGCGTTCCTGCAGAGCAAGCTCGGCGTCACCGACATCCCCGCCTTCGATGTGTCGGCAGCCTGCGCCGGATTCCTCTACGCGCTGTCGATCGGCGATCAGTTCATCCGCACGGGCCAGCTCCGGCACGTGCTGGTGGTCGGAGCCGAGCTCTTGAGCCGCGTGCTCGACTGGGAAGACCGCACCACCTGCGTGTTGTTCGGCGACGGCGCGGGCGCGGTCGTGCTCGGTGCGCGCAAAGAGGGCGAAGGCGCCGTGCTCTCCACGCGCCTGTACACGGACTCGAGCCTGGTGGAGTCGCTGTGCATCCGCGCCGGCGGCAGCCGTGAGCGCGTGACCGCCGAGGCGCTCGCAGCCAAGCGCGACAAGGTCTACATGAACGGCCGCGATATCTTCAAAATCGCGGTCAAGAACCTGACGCGGGCGTCGGCCTCCGCGCTCGCGGACGCCAAGCTCTCGGCCTCCGACGTGCGCTGGGTCGTGCCGCACCAGGCCAACCTGCGCATCGTCTCGCAGGTCGCACAGCGGCTCGAGATTCCGATCGAGCGCTTCGTTTTGAACATCGACCGCTACGGGAACACCTCCAGCGCGTCGATTCCTATCGCGCTCGACGAAGCGGTGCGCGACGGCCGCATCCAGAGCGGCGACACCGTGCTGATGTGCGCGCTCGGCGGCGGTATCTCCTGGGCCAGCGCGCTGGTTCGAATGTGACGAGCGTTTGGTTATTTCCGGGTCAGGGCAGCCAGGCCGTCGGCATGGGCCGCGCCCTCTACGAGTCCTCTCCTGCCGCGCGCGGCGTATTCGACGCGGCCGATCGTGCGCTCGGACGTCCGATCTCGAAGCTGTGCTTCGAAGGTCCCGACTCCGAGCTCGCGCTCACGTACAACACGCAGCCCGCGATCGTGACCGCGAGCGTGGCCGTGCTTGCAGCGATCCGCGAGCGCTACCCGAGCATCGAAGCCCCGGCCTTCGCCGCCGGTCACTCGCTCGGTGAATACAGCGCGCTGGTCTCCGCTGGCGCGCTCAGCCTGGAAGACGCGGTGCGCCTGGTCGAGCTGCGGGGCCGCGCCATGCAAGAGGCGGTACCCGAGGGCGAGGGCGGCATGGCCGCGATCCTCGGCGGCGATCGGCCGACCGTCGAGGCGTTGTGCGCCGACGCGCGCGAGGGCGAGGTGCTCGAGCCCGCGAACTTCAATGCGCCGTCGCAGGTGGTGATCTCGGGCAGCGCCAGGGCCGTGGCCCGCGCGGCCGCGCTCGCGCCCGACCGCAAGCTCAAGGCGATCCCGCTCAACGTGAGCGCGCCCTTCCACTGCCCCCTGATGCGCCCCGCCGCGGAAAAAGTGGAGCGAGCGCTCTCGGAAATCCGCCTCGCCGCCCCCGCGTTCCCGATCGTCAACAACGTGAGCGCCGAGCCGAACCAGAACCCCGAGGGGCTCCGGACGGCGCTCGTGCGGCAAGTCGCCTCGGCCGTGCTCTGGGAGCAGAGCGTGGTGGCCATCGCCGCGGCCGGAGTGACCCGGGCGCTCGAGATCGGGCCGGGCAAGGTGCTGGCCGGCCTCGTGAAGCGCATCGATAAGCGGATCCAGGTGCTGAACGTTTCCGATCCGGCCGGTATCGACCAGATCGGCGCATTCCTGGCCGGTTGAGTCGAGCGAGGCGACGCTCGCCGCAGCGCGTCGCGTAATTCCGGCTTGCCGAGCCGGATGCCGTGCTACACACGGCCGCGTTCGTTCGCGATTGGGACCCAAGCATGTTCGATCTCACGGGAAAAGTCGCCATCGTCACCGGTGGCTCTCGAGGAATCGGTCGCGCCATGTGCGAGGCGCTGGCGGAGCACGGCGCGCGCGTGGTCGTCGGCTACGCGAGCGGAGAAGAGAAGGCGCGCGAGGTGGTGAGCGCGATCGAAGCCAAGGGCGGCCAGGCCGAGGCTTTCCAGGTCGACGTCAGCAACGGCGCGCAGACCGAGGAGCGCATCGCCGACGTGGCCAAGCGCCTCGGGCGCCTCGACGTGCTGGTGGCGAACGCCGGTATCTCGATCGACGGCCTGCTCTTGCGCCTGCGGGACGAGGATTTCGACCGGCTCTTGAGCGTGAACCTGAAGGGCGCCGTGGCCTCGTCTCGGGCTGCGATCAAGGTCATGATGCGGGCCCGCACGGGCCGCGTGATCCTGGTCTCCAGCGTCGTGGGCGAGAGCGGCAACGCCGGCCAGACCGCCTACGCCGCTTCCAAGGCTGCGCTGCTCGGCGTGACCAAGTCACTCGCCCGCGAGTACGCGACGCGCGGCATCACCGTGAACGCGATCACCCCCGGCTACATCGACACGGACATGACCGCCGCGCTGAACGACGACCAGAAGAAGCAGATCGCCGCGGCGATCCCGCTCGGCCGCACCGGCAAGCCCCGCGAGATCGCGGCGGCGGCCGTGTTCCTGGCATCCGACGAAGCCGCCTACGTGACCGGTCACGCGCTGCGCGTGAACGGCGGCATGTACGTGTAAGTTCACGAGAATTTCGCTACGAACCCAAAAAACGCATAGCAAAGGGCTCTCGTCTAGTGTAGACGCGCCCCCTGGAGATCAAAAATGGCTGAAGGTCGCGACATCACGGCCGAAGTGAAGCGGATCATCAAAGAGCAGCTCGACGTCGACGAAAAGGACATCAAAGAAGAGTCCACGTTCATCGACGATCTGGGGGCTGACTCGCTCGGTCTGGTCGAGCTCGTGCTTGCCTTCGAAGAAGCGTTCGAGATCGACATCCCGGACGAGGACACCGAGAAGATCCGAACCGTTCAGGACGCCGTCAGCTACATCGAGAAGCATCTGAACACTTGATCGGCCGTTTTGTTTCCGATGCGGGGCGGCTCACGAGTCGCCCCGGACCTTCGGACCGAACAGAGGCCGCGCTGCCCGCTCCCACCCTCGAGGTGGAGCGGGTAACGTCGCGGTCGATTCGGCGAATCGGAGAGCCGTAAAGGAGCACATGGAGCGCGTCGTTGTAACCGGCATCGGGCTCGTCACGCCGAACGGCGTCGGCACCGATGCGAGCTTTCAGTCGCTCACCCGCGGCGAAAGCGGAGCCGGCAAAATCACCCTGTTCGAAGCAGGGCCCGAGTACGCCACGCGCATTGCTGCGGAGGTCAAGAACTTCGACCCCACGCAGTTCATGGAGAAGAAGAAGCTCAAGGAGGTCTCGCGCTTCATTCCGTTCGCGATGGCGGCCACCAAGATGGCGCTCGAGCAAGCGGACCTGAACCTGACCGAGGCCGAGCGCGATCGCGCCGGCGTATTCCTGGGCGTGGGGCTCGGCGGGCTCGAGAACCTGGAGCGCTGCACGCTGACGCTCAAGGATCGCGGCCCCGGCAAGGTGAGCCCGTATTTCATCCCGTCCCTGATCGCCAACATGGCCGCGGGGCAGGTATCGATCGCTTACGGCTTCCGCGGTCCGAGCCTCGCGCACACCAGCGCCTGCTCGTCGAGCGCGCACGCCATCGGCGAGGCGCTGCGCTGGATGCAGCGCGGAGACTCCGACGTGATGATCGCCGGCGGCGCCGAAGCCACGATCACCCCGATCGGCATCGGCGGCTTCAGCGCGATGTTCGCGCTCAGCCGCAGGAACGACGAGCCCGAGCGCGCCAGCCGCCCGTGGGATCGCGGCCGTGACGGCTTTTTGTGCGGCGAGGGCGCCGGCACGCTGATCCTCGAGACCCTGACCCGAGCCAAGAAGCGCGGCGCCAGGATCTTCGCGGAGCTCGTGGGCTACGCCGCGACCAGCGACGCCTATCACATCACCAAACCCGCCCCGAACGGCGAGAGCGGGGCCCGCGCCATGCGCCTCGCGCTCCGCGACGCGCGGCTTGCGCCGGAGCAGATCGACTACATCAACGCCCACGGCACCTCGACGCCGGCGGGCGACACCGAAGAGGCGCGAGCCATCACCGACGTGTTCGGCGCGCACGCAACCGACGGCAAGCTCTGGGTGAGCTCCACCAAGTCGATGATGGGTCACCTGCTCGGGGCCGCTGGCGCGGTCGAGGCAGCCGTCTGCATCAAGGCGATGGAGACGGGCCTGGTGCCGCCGACGATCAACCTCGACGACCCGGAGCCGGATCTGAAGCTCGATCTGGTTCCGCAGAAGGCGCGGGAACGCCGCGTGCGTCACGCCCTGTCGAACTCGTTCGGCTTCGGCGGCACGAACGCCACGCTGATTTTCTCGGCTTTCGACGGCTGAGTCAGCCGGAGCTTGGCGCGACCATGCAGTGCCCGTACTGTCGCGAAATGGACAGTCGCGTCGTGGACTCGCGCCTGGGGGCCGGCGGGACGGTGACCTGGCGGCGTCGTGAGTGCGACGCCTGCAAGCGACGGTTCACGACCTACGAGCGCGTCGAGCACCAGCTGCCGGTCGTGGTCAAGAAGGACGGCCAGCGCGAGCCGTTCGATCGCGACAAGGTGCTGCGCAGCATGCGCGTCGCGTGCAGCAAGCGCCCGGTGTCGGCAGACGCCCTCGAGGAGCAGGCCACCGAGGTCGAGCGCGAGCTCGGTGAGAGCGGCGAAAAAGAGATCTCCTCGCAGGCCATCGGCGAGCGCGTGATGGAGCGGCTGAAGCGCCTCGACGACGTCGCCTACGTACGGTTCGCGAGCGTGTACCGCTCCTTCCGCGATATCGACGAGTTCATGAACGAGATGGGTAAGCTCGTGCGCCGCGGGGACGAATGAGCCAGGCCGACCTCGACAACTCCCTGATGGGGCGGGCGATCGAGCTCGCGAGGCACGGCGATCCCTCCCCCAGCCCTCGCGTCGGCTCGATCGTCGCCGACGGCGCCGCCGTGGTGTCCGAGGCGTATCACGCGGCCACGGGCGCCGATCACGCCGAGATCGCCGCCCTGAAGCTGGCGGGCGAAGCCGCGCGCGGCAAGACGCTGTACGTGACGCTCGAGCCCTGCAATCACAAGGGCGGCGCGGGCGCGTGCGTCGAGGCGATCCTCGCGGCCGGCATCCGCCGCGTCGTGGTCGGGACGCGCGATCCGAACCCGCGCGTGCAGGGCGGCGGCGCCGAAAAGCTGCGCGCCGCCGGGGTCGAGGTGGTCGAGAGCGTGCTCGAGCCGCGCGCGAAGGAGCTGATCAAGCCCTGGACCAAGTTCGTCACGCACGGGACGAGCTACCTGACTCTCAAGCTGGCGCTGTCGCTGGATGGCCGGATCGCGACGCGCAGCGGCGCCTCGAAGTGGATCACCTCGCCCGAGTCGCGCCTGCGCGTGCAGGCCCTGCGCGCCGCGCACGACGCGGTCGTGGTCGGCATCAACACCGTGCTCGCCGACAACCCGCGCCTCACCGTGCGCGACGTCCCTGGACGCAGCCCCACGCGCCTGGTCGTGGACAGCAAGCTGCGCCTGCCGCTGACGAGCCAGCTGGTGCAGAGCGCGTCCCAGATCCCGACCTGCGTCATCACTACACAGCAGGCGCCCCGCAGCGCCCACGATGCACTCGAGGCAGCGGGGGTGCGGGTGCTCTACGTTCCGACCACGGCGGAAGGCCGCTGCGATACAGTCGCCATGCTGCGGGAGCTGGCGCAGCGCGACGTGGTCAGCGTGTTGTGCGAAGGCGGCGCAGAGCTCGCCGGCAGCTTGCTCGCCCACCACCTCGTAGACGAGCTCCACGCGTTCGTGGCGCCGCGCCTGCTCGGCCCGCGCGGACGTCCCGGTGCCGTGGATTGGGCCGGCCCCGACAACCCGGCGGACGCCCCGCACATCGAAGCGCCCAGATGGGAGCTCTCCGGCGCGGACGCTTACGTGTGGGGGCCGATGGTCTATCCCAAGAGAACATCCAGGACGTCTCCCGGAGTCTGATCCGCGGTGAAGACGGGAAGCCGTGGAATTTCCCTGCGACAGGCCCAAACCCAGGCGACCCGTGAGCTCCCCCCAATTGCCCGGTCATCGAAGAGTGTTAGATTGGACGGCGCTGCATGACCACGCGCGAAATCCTCAAGTACCCCGATCCACGCCTGCGAGAGGTCGGTGCCCCGGTCCAGGCGGTCACGCCCGAGGTCCAGGCGCTGGTGGACGATATGGCCGAGACCATGTACGCCTCGGGCGGCTGTGGCCTCGCCGCCACGCAGATCGGCGAAATGGTTCGCATCTTCGTGGTCGACTGCGCGGGTGAGGACGAGCCGAGTGACCTCCGGGTGTTCATCAATCCCGAGATCATCGAAGCGGACGGGCAGCAGGTCTGGAACGAGGGCTGCCTGTCGTTCCCCGGTGTCAACGAAGAGATCAAGCGTGCCGAGCACGTCAAAGCACGCGCCCTCGACCGCAACGGGCAACCGTTCGAGGTCGAGGCCGACGGTCTGCTCGCGGTCGCGATCCAGCACGAGCTCGATCACCTGAACGGCGTGTTGATGATCGACAAGCTGAACGCCATCAAGCGCCGCATGATGGGTCGCAAGCTCGCCAAGGCGAAGCAAGACGAAGCGCAGACCTAGAGGGCTTTCAGCTAGCAGCTGTCGGCCCGGACCAGAGGGTATCAGGCGGACAGCTGCGCTAGCGCGAGGGCGGCCTGCTGAACAAAGAGCTGTCCGTAGCTACCCCGCGCAACCTGAGTAGCTCGGTCACCGGGGGTGGGTTCGCGGCGGGCACGAAGCTGCCCTCGATCAAGCCGCCCGCGGCGGTCCGATCGGCGACGAACGTGAAGATGTCGAGCAGCTCGAAGTCTTCGCCTTGAGTGCCGGAGACCTCGGCTACCCGCAACACGCGGTGGCGCTCGTCCCGCAGACGCGCGACCTCGATCACCACCTCGAAGGAGCCGGCCAAGAGCTCGCGCGCCGAAGCCGCGTCGCGGTCGCGCGCGAGATCGGAGACCAGGCGCACCAGGCCGCGTCGCAGCGAACCGGCGGTGCGCGAGGCGATCACGCCGTCACCGCCGTCTCCGATTGCCGCGCAGACGGCTTCGGAGAGAGCGGGCTGGCCGAGCTCGACCATCAGGCGGCCGAGCGGCACCCGCGTCGCGAGCTGAATTCCGTGCGCGACCTGCGCGGGCGGACCGCCCAGCGCCAGGCGCCGCGAGTCGTTGTCGAAGCTCGCGTCGAGCTCCCCCGCGTACAAGATCTCCTCGTCCGGAACGGCTGCGGCGAGCGCGCCCAGGATCAGATCGGTCCCGCCGTCGCGCGGCCCGATCACCAGCAGGTTCAGGCGAGCCGTCAGGCACTGGTGGAGGAAGGTCGCGATCGCGCGCGAGATCGTGCCGCGGCGCACCAGATCCTCGAGCGAGCCGTACAACCGTCGCGGCTTGCGCAGCACGATCAGCCACTCGCCGGACGCGCCACGCGTCGCCGACAGGCGCGTGCCGTCGGGCAAGCGTCGCTCGACCGGCAGCGCTTCACCGAGCGGCTCGCCGGCGGCGACACACAGGCGCGAGAGCGCCAGACGCAGGCCCGTGTCACCCGAGAAGCCGGGCGCGTGCGGACGCCCTCGCCCGCTGCGAGTGACGCTGAGTCGCCGCGGGCCGACGAGCGCGAGCTCGCTGACGTTGCCGTCGGCGAGTAGCTCGGTGAGCGGGCCGAGCTCGAGTAGCTCGCTCCGCGCCAGGTCCACCGCAGCCTCGGACGGGGCGCGTCCCGGGCGCTCGCCGCTGAGCTGCGTCCAGGCATCGCGCAACACGGGCTCGACGCGCTCCGCGAGCTCCTGGCCACGCGCTTCGAAGCTCGAGGCCGGCAGCGCTCGCGAGACACGGGCCACGAGCTCGGCGACGAAATCGAGCGTCAGCGCGCGCTGGGTATCCTCTTCGTCGCTCTGCGTCGTGCGCGCCGCGCGCGCTGCGGGGGACGGACCTGGCGGCGCCTCGGCGCTCGGCACGGGCAGCCGCGGCGCGGCCACCATTCGCGGCATCGAGCCCGTGAGCTCGTCGTCGTCTTCGACGGCGGAGCGCATGCCGGCGCTCGGCTGCCCGGAGTCGGAACCCGTCGGGCGCGGGCCCGGGGTCAAGCTGGGTGCGGGGGGCGGCGCGTCGCCGGTCGGGTCTGCCGACTCGACGCGCAGCACGAAGTCGCCGATGAAGATCCGATCGCCCTCGCGAACGATCGTCGCCTGCGTGATGCGGCGACGGTTCACGTAGGTGCCGTTGGTGCTGTTCAGGTCGGTGACGATGAACCGCCCGTCACGATGCAGCACCCGGGCGTGGCGCTTGGAGACGTTGCCCTTCGGCAACATCAGGTCGTTGCCCTGCACCCGCCCCACGCTGATCTCGCTGGTCTCGAACACCTCGCGGCGCTCGGCGCCCCCCTTTTCGTGGATCACCACCGCGAACAAGGGCACCTGCGCTTTGGAGGTCGGGGAGACCAAGACGTCTTAATGATTTCCGAACGGCCCCGGGGGGTGTCAACCGAAGTGTGCACCCCCGAACTTTTTTCTTTCGGAGTCCGGAGCTTAGTCCTCGACGGATGCGTCCCCTCGTACGTCATGGGTGACCAGCGAGAGCAGCTCTCCGGCGAGGGACAGGACGTCGCGTTCCGAGAACCCGCTCCGCCGGAGCTCGCGATAGATGTCCTTCGCGATGACCTCGACGGTGCGGGGGTCTTTCTTCGGCGTTAAAATCGAGAGAGATTGTGTCATTGCTGGAATTCCGCGGCTTTGAGCCGCAGTTCGCGGCCACCCTAGCCAGATCCGTTCCAAGATCGAGATTCCACGGATTGTCGAGATTTCCTGGATTGACGCAGCGCAGAAGCGCGAAAAAGGTTACGCACAGCGCCGCGTATCCGACGATCATTTACGCGGTCACTAGAAAACTGGTTCAACCGCGAAACTGATCCGGTTCGCTTCAAAGCGGGTAGCTGCGAACCACGTCTGGCTCGGGGCGCTCGACGCGGCACAAGGCGCTGGTCACGAGCTCGCGCCCCTCTTCCCCGAAGTAGAGGGACTCGCCGACTTTCGGGGGGGCGCAGGTCGGAACGGCGCAACCGCTGACGATCACTCGCACGCCTCCGCTGAGCCGGCGCTCGACGGCCAGGTGCGAGACCAGCCATTTCCGCGATTTGATGTCCCGAACCGCGACGCAGACGTCGTCGCGGAAGTGGTACTCGGTGTTGCGCGTCACGTAAGCGCGGTGCCGCCGCCGTTCGGGTCCCAGATAGCCAACTGCCATGCTCGTTCGCCTCCTCGGGGTCGATTCGGCAATTAAACGCCGGCCCCCCGCGCCGCGGCCAAGTTCCGGGGCGCGCTCCAGAACGACACCGTGAAGTGGGAGCCTGTGGGGCAGATGGCGTACGCTTGGATCGTGCGTCGTGAGCGAGAGCGTGAGCCGCGGCCGGGGCTGGTGAAGACCCGGAGCGCCGCGTTGTTCGCGCAGAGGAAGCTCGAGCTGGTCAAGGCCAGCGACTACCGCTTCCGCGAGCTGTTCGAGAACGCCGACGTGATGAGCGAGGGCAAGACGCGCGACGACACGGACGGCGCCACCTATTACGGCTCGACCAGCATCTTGTTGCCCTTCACCTCCAAGGGTGGTGGCGTGCCGGACGAGCGAGCCGACGAGTTCGTCGCGCTGATCCGCAACGACCCGCACGCGCGCATCCGAGCGGTGCGCGTGGCTTGCGTCGAGGCGCAGGTCCGTGCGCACGCGCCGCTCGGGCGGGTACGGGCCGAGCTGTTCGTGCGCCGCGATCGCAAGGGCGTGCGCGTGGACGTGGAGGTCGAGGCCCGGGTGTTCCGCGAACAGACCGAGCGGCGCGGCGACGCCACCGGCGCGGCCTCGCAGCGCGGTCGCTCGACGCGCACCTAGTTCTCAGGGGCGGCACGCGCCGCCCCTCCCCACGCGCTCACTCTTTTCGTCCGAGTTTCCCGCCAAGCTCGGCAGATGCCTAACCGCTTGTCGCTCTAGCAAGCGCCGAAAGGAGCGCGTGTCAAGACGTGGCGAGCTCACTCCCGGGATGGACAACCGACGCCATCGGCCCGCCGGACGCGCGCGAGTTTGTCGTTGGAGGACGCGGGAACGCGTCGATCGCATCGCTTCCTCTTGACGCGGGCGCCCGCGCGGAAGAATTGAAGGGGCGCTCGAAGAGGCGAGCGTAGTTTTGAAGCGGTCGTCAATGGGTCGAAAGAAACAGCGCGACGACAAGATCATTCATGTCGTGTTCGGCCCCGGTGGCGGTCGCGTGCAGCGCCGCGATCAGCTCGCGCCGAAGCAGACACCCGACGTGAATGGCAACGGCCGCGAGCCGCTCACGGACTTGTTCAGCCTGAGCGAGATCGCACGGCTGCTCGACATCCCCGCGACGCGGCTGCGCACCCTCGACCGCGCCGGGGTGGTGTCGCCGAGCGGACGCCGCCGCGGACGCCGTGCGTACACGTTCTCGGATCTGATCGCGCTCCGCGCCGCCAAGGCGTTGCTCGAGCAGCGCGTACGCCTGCGCGACGTGACGCGGGCGATCCAGGCCCTCAAGCGCTCACTGCCGAAGGTGACGCGACCGCTCCAGGAGTTGCGCATCGTCTCGGACGGGCAACGCGTGATCGTGCGCACGCACGACGGCGCGTTCGAGCCACTCACGGGGCAGATGCTGCTCGACCTCGAGGTGAAGACGCTGCGTGACGACGTGGTGCGCGTGCTGCGGCCGTCTGCGGGGCGCGAACGCGCTCGCACCGCGTACGAGCTCTACTTGAAGGCCAGCCAGCTCGACGAAGATCCACTGACGATGGACGATGCTGAACGTCTGTACCGTCAGGCCCTCGAGCTCGATCCGTGGCTCGGCATCGCCTACACGAACCTCGGCAACATCCGGTTTCGCCGCCAGGATACCGAGGCCGCCGAACAGTATTACCGGCGCGCGCTCGAGATCGACGCGCGCCAGCCCGAGGCCCAATACAACCTGGGCTACGTGATGCTGGAGCGGGGCCAGCCGGAGCTCAGCATCCCGCTGTTCCTCGGCGCGATCGAGGCGGACCCCAAGTTCTCGGACGCTTACTTCAACCTCGCGATGGCCTACGAGCAGATCGGCGAGACCCAGAAGGCGCGCCCGCACTGGAAGACCTACGTGTCGCTCGAGCCCACCGGAACCTGGACCGAGATCGCCCGCCGGCATCTCTGAGCGAAGGCTCAGAGCCTTCTGTGACACAGGCTCGGGACGCGCGCGCGGACCTGCTCGAGGAACGCGCGCTCGAGGCGAGCCCGCACGAAGCCGATCCGATCCGACGCCTCCGCGATCACCGTGCCCCACGGATCGGCGATCAGCGCGTGGCCGTAGGTCTGCCTGCCCTGAGGGTGCGCTCCCCACTGAGCGGCGGCGAGCACGTAGCACTGGGACTCGATGGCACGCGCGCGTAGCAGCACGTGCCAGTGCTCCTTGCCGGTGTTCAAGGTGAACGCGGCGGGGACCGTGAGCACTTCGGCGCCCGCATCCACCAAGCGCCGGTAGAGCTCGGGAAAGCGCAGATCGTAACAAATCGAGAGCCCGACGTGGAAGCCGCCGAGCGCCACCGTCACCGCCTCGCTGCCGCCCGACGTGGCCGCCGACTCGCGGTAGCTCTCGTGCCCGAGCTCGACGTCGAACAGGTGGATCTTGCGGTAGCGAGCGAGCGCTCGACCGCCGGGCTCGACGACCAGGCTGGTGTTGTACGGCCGCTCGGCGTCGGGGCTCTTCTCCGGGAACCCGCCAGCGATCAACGTGACGCCGTCGCGCGCGGCGATCTTGCGCAGCGCGGCCTGGATCGGGGCGCTCGGGTCGTCGAGCGCCTCTGCGATCCGGCGTTTGTCGGCCTCGGGCCCCATGAACGCGAAGTTTTCTGGCAGAACCACGAGCTTGGCGCCGCTCGCCGCCGCCTCCCCCGCCAAGCGGTCGACGAGCGCGAGGTTCTCGGGGACGTCGCCCTGGCTGTTCAGTTGGAGGACCGCGGCTTCCAGCACGTCCGAGGACATGCCCGAGCCTAGCACTCGGATTTTTCGTCGCGCCGGTACGAGCCGCCCGCGCCGAGACCCGGGCCGGGCTAACCTTCGGACCGAGTGACGTTCTCGACCGGGAGCATGCAGGAGTTCGGCGCCGACAGCGGGCGCGACGGACAGAGCGGCGACGCAGGGCTGGTGCTTCTGTACACAGAGGCGTTCCCGGCGCTGCCTGCCGCGTGGCCGCTGTCCCGGGGGCGCACGATGATCGGGCGCGAGCCGCCCGCCGACATCGTCCTGCCGGTGAACGCCGTGTCGCGCGTTCACGCCGAGCTCGGCTACAGGAAGCAAGACGGCAAGCAAGAGCCGTGGATACGCGATCTGGGCAGCCGCAACGGGCTCATCATCAACGGCCGCCGTGTGATGGAGTCCCCGCTCGAGCCCCTGGACGAGATCCGCATCGGCGACGCGCTGCTCAAGTACGTGCCGCACGACGCGCTCGAATACGCACGCTACCGCCTCGACGGCAGCATGACGCCCGGCGCCGAGCGGCGCGCGCGCGCTTCCCGGGGCCTGATCGGCGGCTACCAGATCGATCGGATCGCGGCCGAGCTCGAGCGCATCGCGCCCTCGCTCTTGAACGTGATGGTGCTCGGTCCGAGCGGCACCGGCAAAGAGGTCGTGGCGCGCGAGCTCCACCGCCTGAGCGGTCGTTCCGGCTCTTTCGTGGCCGTGAACTGCGCGGCGATCCCCGCGCACCTGCTCGAGAGCGAGCTGTTCGGGTTCAAGCGCGGCGCCTTCTCCGGAGCGGACCGCGACAAGCCCGGCATCATCCGCGCCGCCCACCGCGGCACGCTGCTCCTCGACGAGATCGGCGACATGCCGCTCGAGGCTCAGGCCAAGCTGCTGCGGGTGATCCAGTCGAAAGAGGTGCTGCCGCTCGGGGCGACGCAGCCGGAGCTCGTGGACGTGCGGATCGCCTGCGCGACGCACCGCGATCTCGGGCGTTTGCAGCGCGAAGGGCGGTTTCGCGAGGACCTGTTCGCGCGCCTGAACGAATACGAGGTGCGCCTGCCGCCGCTCCACGAGCGCAAGGAGGACATCTACGCCCTGAGCTCGGCCTTCGCGAGCGCTCAGGGTCGCGCGGATCTGGCTCCGAGCGTGCCGTTCCTGTTCGCGCTGCTCCATTACGATTGGCCGTACAACGTCCGCGAGCTCGAGGCAGCGATCCGCCGGGCGATCGCGCTCTGCCGGGGGACGCGCCTGGAGCTCGAATTGCTGCCCGACGCGATCCGCGAGGCGATCGCCGACTACGGTCAGGTCGAGAGCGAGCCGCTCACCGAGCAGGACCTGTCACCCGGGGTCGGGCTGCCCGAGGAGGGCGAGCTCCGCGGCTTGCTCGAGCGCCACCGCGGCAACGTCGCCGCGGTCGGGCGCGACCTCGGGAAGGCGCGCATGCAGATCCACCGCTGGATGAAGCGTTACGGGATCGAAGTCGATGACTACCGGCGCTGAGCGCGGGCGCTTTCGCGTTCTACCCCTCACCCGCCTCGCCGCCGCCTGCTTGCTCCTCACCGCAGGTTGCAAGAAGACACCGCCCGCTCCGACCGCCTCCGACCTCGCCTCGGCCTGCGCCTCGGCCTGCTCGGCGCTCGTGAGCTCGGGGTGTTTCGAAGAGCAGGAGCCGACGCTCGCTCAGCGAGAGTGCGTGGCCGGCTGCCGCAGGAGCGAGTCCGCTGCCTGGGCCGCGCATTGCCGGAACGCGGAGCTCGCGTGGCTCGGCTGCCTCGGGCGAAGCGCGGCGGTGAGCTGCGGCGCCAGGCGTCGAGCGCGCGATTTTTTCGAGCAGCCGCGGGCGATTGCTGCATGTGAGCGCGAACAATCGGCGTTTTCAGGTTGTTCTCGGCCGTGCCGTGAGCCGGGCGTGATCCACGAAGCCACCCGGGCGGTCCGCCACGGCGAAATCGAGCGGCAGGTCGCGGGGGAGCTCGTCGAGCTCGGCTGCGAGGGCGCGGGCGGCGTGCCCGGTCAACGCTCACCGGCCGGCGCGCCCTGTACGCACCACAGCGTCTGCACCCCCGCGCGCTGTCCGTGCGATGGCCCGGGGGCGTACCTCGCCCGCGCCTGCGTGGACGGGCGCTGCGCCGACGCCGCGCTTGCTTGTTCCATCGTCCCGGAGACGGTCGGGCTCGACGCGTGCGGACACGGTTCGACCCACGAGGAGTTGACTCCCCCGGGCTTTCGACGGTAGCGAGTCGGCGCCGGTGGATCGTCCGCCGGGGAGCTACACGGATTGGCGACGCGCAAGAAAGACACCAGCGAGGACGGCGGCAAGCGGCCCCCGAAGGGCCGGCCCGGAGGCCCTGGAAACGAGCCACCGCCGGCCGACGAGCCCGCGAACCTCGTCGAATTGGCGCAGACGCGTTACCTGAACTACGCGCTCAGCGTCATTACCTCGCGCGCCCTGCCCGACGTGCGCGACGGCTTGAAGCCCGTGCAACGCCGCATCCTGTACACGATGTGGCAGCAGAATCTGACGTCCGACGCCAAGCACAGAAAGTGCGCGAAGGTCGTCGGCGACGTGATGGGTAGCTATCACCCGCACGGCGACGCGGCGATCTACGACGCGCTCGTGCGCATGGCGCAAGCGTTCGCGATGCGCGCTCCGCTGGCGGACGGCTCGGGTAACTTCGGCTCGCTGGACGGCGATCCAGCGGCGGCCATGCGCTACACCGAGTGCCGGCTGTCGGCGGTCGCGAGCGAGCTACTCGGCGAAATCGAGGAAGACACCGTCCACTTCCGGCCGAACTACGACGGAACCAAGACCGAGCCGGTCGTGCTCCCGGCGCGCCTGCCGAACCTGCTCGTGAACGGTGCCACCGGCATCGCCGTGGGCATGGCCACCAACATCCCGCCGCACAACCCGCACGAGGTGTGTCAGGCCGCACTCCGGCTGCTCGACGCGCTGCTCGAGGGCAAGCAGCTCTCGTCGCGCGAGCTGTGCCGCACCATCAAAGGGCCTGATTTTCCGACGGGCGGCCAGATCGTGGCGAGCGCCGAGGACATCAAGGCGGCCTACGAGACCGGCCAGGGCACGCTGAAGGTGCGCGGCACCTGGAAGCCGGCTGGCAGCTCCAAGGGTAGCAAGACCGTCCACATCACGAGCATCCCGTACGCGGTCAACAAGAGCACGCTGGTCGAGCGCATCGCCGACGTCGTCCAGTCGCGCAAGATGCCGCTGTTGCTCGACGTGCGCGACGTCTCCACCGACGACGTGTGCATCGAGCTCGAGCTCAAGAAAGAGGCCGACGAGCAGAAGGTGCTCGCCTACCTCTACAAACACACGCCGCTGCAATCGAGCTTCGCGCTCAACCTGACCTGCCTCGTGCCGACGGAGAACCCGGAGGTGGGCCGGCCGGAGCGCCTCGATCTGTCGCAGATCCTCTGGCACTTCCTGCATTTCCGGCTGGAGGTCGTGACCCGGCGCCTCGGCTACGAGCTCGCCGCGCTCGCCAAGCGCATCCACATTCTGGAGGGCTTCGAGAAGGTCTTCGACGCGCTCGATCAGATCTTGAAGATCATCCGCGCCTCCGAGGGCAAGGCCGACGCGGCCGACAAGATCATGAAGAAGTTCGGCCTCGACGCCGAACAGACCGACGCGATCCTCGAGCTCAAGCTGTACCGCCTGGCGCGCCTCGAGATCCTGGTGATCCAGAAGGAGCTCAAGGAGAAGCGGAAGCGCGTCAAGGAGATCCGCGGCCTGCTCGACGAGACCGAGTCACGCGGCCGCTGGGGCATCGTGAGGAGCGAGCTCGAGGCGCTCGACGCCGGCCTCGGCAAGGCCGGCGACCGCAAGACCCGCATCGAAAACCTCGAGAACGAGGCGGAGTTCTCGGAAGAAGACCTGATCGTCGCCGAGAACAGCTACGTGATCCTGACCAGCGACGGCTGGGTCAAGCGCCAGAAGGACGTGAAGGATCTGGGCGCGACGCGCCTGCGCGACGGCGACTCGGTGCTGGCCTGCGAGGTCGGCTCGACCCGCGAGAGCATCGTGTTCTTCTCGAACTTCGGCACCGCCTACACCGGGCGTATCGTCGATGTGCCGGCCACCACCGGCTACGGCGAGCCGATCCAGAAGCTCTTCAAGCTGAAGGACGGAGAGCGGATCGTGGCGGCGTTCTCGCTCGACCCACGCGTGCGCGGCGACGTCGGCGAGCGCGAGGGCGGAAAGCCCAAGAGCCACGCCGTGTTCGCGACCACCGACGGCTACGCAGCGAGCTTCGGCCTGTCCGCCTTCCTCGAGCCGAGCACGCGCGCCGGGCGCCGCTTCGCCAAGCCCGCCGAGGGCGCCGAGGTCGTCGGCGTGGAGCGGATCCGGGGCAAGGAGACGCTCGTCGCCGTCAGCCGCGAGCGGCGCGCGCTGCTCTGCGAGTCCAAAGAAGTGAACTACCTGACCGGCGCCGGCCGCGGCGTGCTCTTGATCAAGCTCGACGAGGGCGATCAGCTGGTGGGCTTCCTGGCCGCGAAGAAGCCGGACGACGCGCTGGTGGTCGAGACCTCCGGCGGCGGCGAGCACAAGATCTCTCCCGCGAAATACGAGCTCTCGAGCCGCGGCGGGCGCGGGCGCGAGGTGATGAAGCGCGGCACCCTGACCCGGCGCGTGCTCTCGACCCCCGAGGTCCCGGCGCCGCTCGAAGGCGACGACTGAGGAACGATGGCGACCAAGTACACCGCAGAGGACATCACCGTACTCGAGGGGCTCGAGCCGGTCCGAAAGCGTCCGGGCATGTACATCGGCGGCGTGGGCAGCGCCGGCCTGCATCACCTGGTGTGGGAGATCGTGGACAACTCGATCGACGAGGCCATGAACGGCCACGCCAGCGACGTATCCGTGATCCTGCACAAGGACGGCCAGAGCGTGACCGTGGGCGACAACGGCCGCGGCATCCCGGTCGACATGCACCCGAAGCACAAAAAGACGGCGATCGAGCTGATCTTCTCGACGCTGCACGCGGGCGGCAAGTTCGACGGGGAGAACTACAAGACCGCGGGCGGCCTGCACGGCGTGGGCGCCTCGGTCGTCAACGCGCTGTCGTCCAAGCTCGTCGTGCGGGTCAAGCGCGACGGCTTCGAATGGAAGATGGAGTTTCGCGGGGGCAAGACCCAGGGCAAGCTCGAGAAGGTCGGCCCCGCGCGCGGCACGGGTACCCACATCTGGTTCCGGCCGGATCCCACGATCTTCCCCAAGATCGAGTTCAGCGGTGATCAGATCCGCGAGCGGCTCGAGATCGCGAGCTACCTGCACCGCGGCCTCAAGGTGCATTTCCACGACGAGGTCCACAACACCAAGCACGACTTCTTCCAGGAAGGCGGGCTCAACGACTACCTGTCGCGGCTGATCAAGGACGGCAACAAGACCACGATCCACGAACAGCCGTTCTCGCTCTCCAAGGAGGTCGACGGCAGCCGGATCGAGGTCGCGTTCCGTTGGACCGAGGCGACGGACGAGCTCGTCAAGAGCTACGTCAACGGCATCCCCACCGGCTCCGGCGGCACCCACGAGAACGGGCTTCGCGCCGGCGCGGTCAAGGCGGTGCGCAACTACATCGAGACCCACGAGCTCACGCCGCGCGGCGTGACGCTCACCGCCGAAGACGTGCGCGAGGGCCTGGTCGCGATCATCAGCGTGTTCGTGGCAGAGCCTCAGTTCCAGGGCCAGACCAAGGACCGGCTGAACAACCCCGAGCTCCAGGGCAGCGTCGATTCCGCGGTGCGCCCGGCGCTCGAGCAGTGGCTGAACTCGAACCGCACCGCCGCCGAGCAGATCGTCGCGCGGATCGTGCTCGCGGCGCGCGCCCGCGAGGCATCGCGCGCCGCTTCGGCGCAGATCAGCCGCAAGACCGCCACCAGCGGCCGCCTGACGCTGCCCGGCAAGCTCAGCGACTGCCTGTCGAGCGACCGCTCGCGGAGCGAGCTCTTCATCGTCGAGGGTGACTCCGCCGGCGGCTCGGCCAAGCAGGGCCGCGATCGCAACACCCAGGCCGTCTTGCCGTTGCGCGGCAAGGTGCTGAACACGGAAGGCCTCGGCCTGTCCAAGGTGCTCGAGAACAAGGAGATCGCCGATCTGGTCACGGCGCTCGGCTGCGGTGTGGGTCAGGGCTTCGACCTCTCGCGCCTGCGCTACGAGCGCGTGATCCTGCTGGCGGACGCCGACTCCGACGGCCACCACATCACGACGCTGCTGATCACGCTCGTGTACCGGCACCTGCCGGAGCTGATCAAGAATAGGCGGCTGTTCGTGGCGGTGCCTCCGCTCTACCGCATCGACATCGGCAAAGAGACGTATTGGGCCGGCGACGACGCCGCGCGCGACAAGATCTTGAAAGAGAAGGCACGCCCGGGCTCCAAGGTCGACATCACGCGCTTCAAGGGCCTCGGCGAGATGATGCCGAAGGTGCTGTGGGAGACGACCCTGAATCCCAAGACGCGCCGCCTGTTGCGGGTCGAGATCCAGGATGCGCTCGAGACCGATCGCGTCGTCAACGAGCTGATGGGTAAGGACGCCTCGGCGCGCTTTCGGTTCATCATGGAGCGCGCCGATCAGGCCGAGCCCCTCGATGTTTGAAGCTTCACGCCCGCGCGCGGTGCTCGGATCCTCCGGCCCAGCGTTCGATCTAGCTTTAATGCGCCCGTTCGGTGGCGCCGTGCTTGGCAAATGGGTGGCTCTGGGCTAACGCGGGGCGGCCTCTTGCGCCGCTCACTCTCTTCGCCACTCCTGCTCCGCCCTCGGGCGGCGTGGGCCCTGGCTTGGCTCGTCGCCTTCGGGCTCTTTGCACGACCCGTGCGCGCTGCCGATCCGCCCGCGGCGCCGCCGGCCGACGCGCCGGCTCCCACGGGCAGCGCGGGCGCTGCCGGCGCGGGGCAAGTCGAAGACGCCGCCCCCGAGCTGCCCGAGCCGCCTCGCGTCGAAATCCCGCCGACCGAAGCCGAGCAGGCCGCCGGGCTGCCGATCCTCGAGATCGAGGTGTCGGGCAACCGACGCGTCACGGCCGACGACGTCAAGAGTTACCTGAAGCTGCGCCGCGGCGAGGCCTTCTCCCCGGCCTCGCTGACCGAAGACGTGCGCGAGCTCTACGCCTCCGGCTTCTTCGACGACATCGAGGTCGACCTCGAGCGCCGGGATCAGGGGGTGGTGCTGCGCTTCGTGGTGCGCGAGCGCCCGAGCATCGCCTCCGTCGAGATCGAGGGCAACGTCGAGATCGACGACGAGGAGCTGCTCGAGGCCATCGAGGTCAAGCACGACACCGTGCTGAGCCAGCCGGCCGTGCGCCGCGGCATCCAGAAGATCCGCGACATGTACGCGGAGAAGGGCTTCTTCCTCGCCGAGGTCACGAGCGAGGTCGTCCCGCAGCGCGGCAACACCGTGGTCGTGCGCTACGTGGTCAAGGAACACGAGCAGGTGAGCGTGCGGCGCATCACCTTCATCGGCAACGACCACCGCTCGAGCGAAGAGCTGCGCTCGCTGATGTTCACCGGCAACGCCGGGTTCTTCGCGTTCGGCTCGGGCGGCCCGTTCCGGCAAGACGCGTTCGAGCGCGACATCGCCGTGATCAGCGCCGAGTATTACGACCGCGGCTTCCTGTCGGTGGCGATCAACACGCCGCGCGTGATGCTCACGCCCGACAAGAGCGGCATCGAGGTGGTGATCACCATCGACGAGGGCCCCCGCTACAAGATCCGCAAGCTGCGGGTCTACGAGCGCGGGGAGGACGGCAAGGAGGTCGAACCGATCGACGGCCGCCGCAACCTGCGGATGATGGTGCGCGCCAACCCCGGCGACTACTTCAACCGCGCCCAGCTGCTCGAGGATCTGCAGGGCATCAGCACGCTGTACCGCGACCACGGCTTTGCCAACGTCGAGGCCACGCCCCAGACCAACGTCGATCCGGAGACCCACGAGGTGGACGTGATCGTGCCGGTCGTGCGCGGTCCGCTGGTGAAGTTCGAGCGCATCGAGGTGCGCGGCAACACCAAGACCCGCGACAAGGTGATCCGGCGCGAGCTCGAGGTGGCCGAGGGCGAGCCCTTCCACGAGACGAACCTCGAAAAGTCGCGCCGGCGCGTGACGGCGCTCGGCTATTTCGAGCGCGTGGATCTGTCCACCGAGCAGGGCTCGGCTCCGGACAAGATGAACGTGTACCTCGAGGTCACCGAGAAGCCGACCGGCACGTTCCAGGTGGGCGCCGGCTTCTCGAGCTTCGAGAGCTTCATCGCCACGGCGCAGATCCAGCAGGCCAACCTGTTCGGCAACGGGCAGAGCCTGTCGCTGCAGGGCCAGCTCAGCGGCATCCGCCAGCTGGTCAACCTGCGCTTTTACGAGCCGTACTTCCTCGACAGCAAGTTCAGCACCAGCATCGACCTTTACAACCAGGTCCGCATCTACCGCGACTTCTCGCAGAGCAGCCTGGGCGGCGGGTTGACCATCGGCTACCCGCTGGTCGAGCCGGAGCTCACGGCGTCCCTCACCTACACGGCCGAGCTCGACGAGGTATCGACGGAGACGCGCTCGACGCTGCTCGGCCAGGCCTCGCAGACCAGCGTGTTCAACCGCCTGCCGCTCGCGAACCTGTTCAACGACGGCTTCACGTCCAGCATTCGCCCGGGCCTGGTCTACGACACGCGCGACAACCGACTGTTTCCGACGAGCGGCGTGTACCTGTTCGGCTCGAGCGAGTTCGCGACCAGCCTGCTCGGGTCCGAGAACGAATTTTTGCGTCACCGCATGGTCGGGCGCTTCTACTACCCGCTCGGCGCGGGCTTCGTACTCAAGCTCAACGCCGAAGCCGGCCACGTCACGAGCCCCGACCAGGACGGCGTGCCGATCTTCGCCCGCTTCTTCCTGGGCGGCATCATGGACCTCCGCGGCTTCCGCTACCGCACCGTGGGCCCGCGCGTCGGCCTGACCGAGTCGACCTCGCCGGACAGCCAACCGATCCGCAACGGCGCGCCGATCGGCGGAAATTTGATGTATTTCCAGAACCTCGAGATGGAGTTCCCGATCGTCGAGGCCGTCGGGGTGCGCGGCGTGCTGTTCACCGACCTCGGCAATTCCTGGAACCTCGAGGACAACTACTGCAAGACCAGCGGCGGAGCGCCGTTCTACGACGTGGTCCGTCCCTGCTTCGACGGCCTCGACAGCCTGGCGGATCTGCGTACATCCTACGGTTTCGGTATCCGCTGGTTCTCTCCGCTCGGGCCGCTGCGGTTCGAGTGGGGCTTCCCCTTCGCTCCGCTGCCGTACGAGGAGAGCAGCGTCTTCGAGTTCACGATCGGCAACTTCTTCTAGGCCCCCCATGACGACGGACGCGGAACGCGACCCCGACGTCGGTCCGCGCACCGACCCGAGCCCGGATGCCGTACGGGGCGGCTCGCAGGTGCTGTCGTCCGAGGCCTTGCCCACGCCGACGCCGAGCACGATCCCGACCGAGAGCGTGACGCGGCCGGCGCCGAGCACCGATTCGCAGCCCGGCACGGACACGCTGCTGTCGGTCCCCGCCTCCGCGACGCGCGAAGACCTGGCGCTCGATCAGCGCCTCGCAGACGTCGAGCGCAAGCTCTCGGAGGTCGAGTCTCGGCTTTCGTCTCTCGAAAACCGCGCCAAGGCGCCCTCTGCCGTCCCCGACAAATCCTGGGCGGTGTGGTTGATCTTCCTGGCCGTGCTGGCCGTGGCCTGGCAGATTCTGGCGTTTTTTCGGTAAAAACGGCCGGCGGGGCCGGCGCGTGGTGCTAATGTTTCGCACTTCGAAAAATGGCACGCCGCGTCGGAATCATCGGTTATCGAGGCATGGTTGGTTCGGTCCTCTTCGAGCGGATGAAGGCCGAAAAGGACTTCGAGCTGTTCGAGCCCACGTTCTTTTCGACCTCGCAGCAGGGCCAGGCCGCGCCCGACGTGGGTAAGCCCACGGGCCCCGTAAAGGACGCCAACGACGTCGAAGCGCTCAAGAGCTGTGACGTGCTCGTGAGCTGCCAGGGCGGCGACTACACCAAGGCCGTACACCCGAAGCTCCGCGGAGCGGGCTGGGGCGGTTACTGGATCGACGCAGCCAGCACGCTGCGCATGGCTCCGAACGCGGTGATCGTGCTCGACCCGGTCAACCGCCGCGTGATCGACAGCGCCCTCTCCAAGGGCGTGAAGGACTGCATCGGCGGCAACTGCACCGTCAGCCTGATGTTGATGGCGATCCAGGGCCTGTTCGACAAGGGCTGGGTCGAGTGGGTGAGCTCGATGACCTATCAGGCCGCCTCCGGCGCCGGCGCCAAGAACATGCGCGAGCTGCTGCTGCAGATGCGCACGCTCACCCAGGGCCTCGGGCGCACGCTCGACGACGGCGACGCCTCGATCCTCGAGCTGGATCGCGCCGTTTCGAAGCTGCTTGTGAGCGCCGAGCTCCCGACCAGCGCCTTCGGCGCACCGCTGGCTGCCAGTTTGATCCCGTGGATCGACAGCGCGGTCGCCGACGGGCAGACGCGCGAAGAGCTCAAGGGCCACGTCGAGGCGAACAAGATCCTCGGGCTCTCCCCGGAGATCCCGGTCGACGGCCTGTGCGTGCGGATCGGCGCAATGCGCAGCCACAGCCTGGCCATGACGATCAAGCTGAAGAAGGACGTGCCGCTGCCCGAGATCGAGCAGGCGCTCGCCGGGGCGAACCAGTGGGTAGACTTGATCCCGAACGACAAGGAAGCGACGCTGAAGCGGCTCTCGCCCGCGGCGGTGTCCGGCACGCTGCGCGTGGCGGTAGGTCGCGTCCACAAGCTCAAGATGGGCCCCGAGTACCTCGGTTGTTTCGCGGTCGGCGACCAGCTGTTGTGGGGCGCCGCCGAGCCGCTTCGGCGCGTGCTGCGCATCCTGCTCGAGCGCTGAGCGCCGCGGGCCGAATTGGCCTGTATTTCAGCCTGAATTCGCGCGTCTGACGCCGCTCCGATTCCAACGCCTATCCGTTGTCGCCGGGCCGCCGATCGACTACTTCCGAGCCTCGATTGGGCCGCCCGGGGCCGACCACGAACGAAGCTGATTGATGGAAGAACAGCCGCCGCCTCCACAGCACCCGAACGAGCATCCCGTCAGCATCCAGGACGAGATGCGCACGTCGTACCTCGATTACGCGATGAGCGTGATCATCGGGCGCGCCATCCCCGACGCCCGCGACGGCCTGAAGCCGGTTCACCGCCGGATCCTGTACGCGATGCGCGGGCTGAACCTGATGCCCGGCGGCTCGTACAGCAAGTGCGCCAAGGTCGTCGGCGAGGTGCTCGGCAACTACCACCCGCACGGCGATGCCAGCGTCTACGACGCGCTCGTGCGCATGGCGCAAGACTTCTCGATGCGCCACGAGCTGGTCGACGGCCAGGGTAACTTCGGCTCGATCGACGGCGATCCTCCCGCGGCCTACCGTTACACCGAGTGCCGCCTGGCGAAGATCTCGGTCGAGCTCCTGACCGACATCGAGAAGGAGACGGTCGACTTCGTCCCGAACTTCGACGAATCGCGCGAGGAGCCGACGGTGCTGCCGGCGCGCTTCCCGGCGCTGCTCGTGAACGGCTCCGGGGGCATCGCCGTCGGCATGGCCACCAACATCCCGCCCCACAACCTGGAAGAGGTGGTGCGCGCCACGATCCACCTGATCCAGAACCCCGACGCCGACATCCCGGCGCTGATGGGGCTCGTGAAGGGCCCCGACTTCCCGACGGCCGCGCAGATCTACGGGCGCTCCGGCATCGCTCAGGCGTACCTGACCGGGCGCGGCAGCATCGTGATGCGCGCGCGGACCGAGCTCGAGAAGGTCCAGGGCAGCGCCGACCGCGAGCAAATCGTCGTCGTCGAGCTCCCGTATCAAGTCAACAAGGCCCGCCTGCACGCGAAGATCGGCGAGCTGATGCGCGACAAGCGCATCGAGGGCATCAAAGAAGCGCGCGACGAGAGCGACCGCGACGGCATGCGGCTCGTGATCGAGCTCAAGAAGGACGTCTACCCGCAGGTCGTCCTGAACCAGCTGTACCGCCTGACCGACATGCAGGCGACGTTCGGCATCATCAACCTGGCGATCGTCGACGGCCGGCCCGAGGTGTTGAACCTCAAGCAGTCGCTCGACGTGTTCATCCAGCACCGCCGCGAGGTGGTGAGCCGCCGCACCCGCTTCGAGCTGGCCAAGGCGGAGGCTCAGCGCGAAATCGTCGAAGGCCTCGGCATGGCCGTGACCGAGGTCGATCTCGTGATCCAGACGATCCGAACCTCGAAGGACCCCGACGAGGCGCGAGAGCGCTTGATGGCGTTGCCGCTCAAGGGGCTCGAGGCCTTCGTGCTCCGCGCGGGCCGGCCAGAGGCGGAGGTCGCCGAGGCCGCCACCAGGACCGATTATCGGCTCTCGGAGCGCCAGGCCAAGGCCATCCTCGAGATGCGGCTGGCCCGCCTCACTGGGCTCGAGCAGGACAAGCTCGCCGCCGAATACGGCGAACTCGGCAACGAGATCGCCCGGCTCAAGCAGATCCTGGCCAACGAGCACCAGCTGCTCGGGGTGATCGTGACGGAGCTCGAGGAGGTGCTCGAAAAGCACGCCGAGCCGCGCCGCACCGAGATCGTCGACAACGAAGCCGAGATCCAGATCGAGGATCTGATCCAGGAGGAGGACATGGTCGTGACCATCTCCCACTCCGGCTACATCAAGCGCACGCCGGTCTCCGCGTACAACGCCCAGCGCCGCGGCGGTAAGGGCAACCGCGGGATGGAGGCGCGCGACGACGACTTCGTCAATCAGCTGTTCATCGCGTCGACGCACAGCTTCGTCTTCTTCTTCTCGAACCGCGGCAAGGTCTACGTGAAGAAGGTGTACGAGGTGCCCCAGGCCGCCCGAAACGCCAAGGGCCGCGCCATCATCAACTTCATCGAGCTCGAACAGGGCGAGAAGATCGCCGCGATCACGCCGGTCAAGGGCTTCGAGCAGGGCCTGTACGTGACCACGATCACGCGCAGCGGTCAGATCAAGAAGACCGAGGTGCTCGACTACGAGAACTACCGCGACAAGGGCATCATCGGCGTGAAGCTCGCCGACGACGATCAGCTGCTCACCGCCACCGTCACCGACGGCAACGCGGAGTTCTTGATCGCGACCAAGTCCGGCAAATCGATCCGCTTCGACGAGCAGCAGGTGCGCGACACCGGCCGCAACACCTCGGGCGTCAAGGCGATCGACCTCGAGGGCGACGACGTGGTGGTGGGCCTCGCCCGCACCGAGCCCGAGCGTGATCAGGTGCTCGCCGTGTGCGAGCGCGGCTACGGCAAGCGCACGCCGCTCGAGGAGTTCCGCATCCAGAACCGCGGCGGCAAGGGCATCATCCTGATCGACGCCACCGAGCGCAACGGCCCGGTCGTCGGCCTGTCCCTGGTCAAGCCGACCGACGAGGTGATGCTGATCACCGATCGTGGCCAGACCATCCGCATCGCCGTCGGCGAGATCCGCGAGACCGGCCGCAACGCCCAGGGCGTGAAGCTGATGAGCGTGGACGAGGACGAGCGCGTGGTCGGCGTGGAGCTGATCGGCGAGGCCGCGGCGCCCGAAGGCGCCGAAGAGGACGCGGCGGACGGAGCCGAGGGCGAGGTCGAAGCCGAGCCATCCGAAAACGGCAGCGCCGAACCCGGTTCGGACGATGGCGGCTCGGAAAGCTGAGAAGAAGCGCGTCCCCGCGCAAAAAGCCCGGAGCAAAGCCGCGCTGGCCGTGACGGCCAGGCCCAAGCCCAAGGCACCGGTTCGAAAACCGAAGACCTCGGCCGACGCCCGCGCCGTGTTCACGAAGCTCCGCGCCCACCACCACGACGCCCACTGCGAGCTCGATCACCAGAACCCCTTCCAGCTCGTGATCGCGACCGTGCTCTCCGCGCAGAGCACGGACGTGATGGTGAATCGCATCACGCCCGAGTTGTTCCGCGCCTACCCTACCCCCGCCGCTCTCGCCAAAGCCGAGCAGAGCGAGGTGGAAGCCAAGCTCAACCAGATCGGCATGTTCCGGCAAAAAGCCAGGAACATCATCGGCCTCTCGAAGCGCCTGGTGGAGCACCACGGCGGCAACGTGCCGCGCTCGCTCACCGAGCTCGTCGAGCTACCCGGAGTCGGACGCAAGACGGCAAACGTCGTGCTCGGCGTGGCCTTCGGCACGCCCGAAGGCGTGGTGGTGGACACCCACGTGCAGCGCATCAGCCAGCGCCTCGGCTTCACCCGCGAGACCGAGCCGGTCGAAATCGAACAGGACCTGATGAAGCTCTTCCCGCGAGAAGACTGGGACATGCTCTCCCACGTCCTGATCTTCCACGGCCGCCGCATCTGCACCGCGCGGAGCCCGGCCTGCGCGGCGTGCCCGGTGAACGAGCTGTGCCCGTCGGCTTTCAGGGCTGAAAACGTGGGGCGAAAGCCGCCACGCGTCCGGACCTGAGAGCTGGCTGACGGCTGACGCCTAGTTTCGCGTGGCGCGCGTGGCTCGATCCGCGCTCAGCAAATTCTCGACGGTGCGCGTGGTCATGCTGCCGTCGCGGACCTCGCGCAGATCCAGCAGGCGCTTCTGGAGCGAGATGTTGGTGCGGATGCCGCCGATGATGAACTCGTCGAGGGCGCGCTGCATGCGCGCGATCGCCGCGGCGCGCGTGGGCGCGTGGGCGATGACCTTGGCGAGCAGCGAATCGTAGTGCGAGGGCACGGTCCAGCCGCCGAACACGCCCGAGTCCACGCGCACGCCGGCGCCGCCGGGCGGGTGATACTCGAGGATCTTCCCCGGCCAGGGCGCGAAGGTGTTCGGATCCTCCGCCATGATCCGGCACTCGATGGCGTGGCCTCGGAAGCGCCAGCTCGAGGTGTCCGGCAGATCGAGCTTGTGCCCGGCCGCGGCCTTGATCTGCTCCGCGACGAGATCCACGCCCGTGGTCATCTCGGTCACCGGGTGCTCGACCTGCACCCGCGTGTTCATTTCCATGAAGTAGAGCTGGTCGGGCCCATCCATCAAGAACTCGAGCGTGCCCAGCGAGGTGTAACCGCTCTCGCGCACGGCGTGGCGGATGCGTTCGCTCATGCTCGCGCGGAGCTCTTCGGAGATGTTCGGGCTCGGCGCCTCCTCCACGAGCTTCTGGTTCTTGCGCTGGAGCGAGCACTCCCGCTCGCCCAACGTCCAGACCTGGCCGTGGTGGTCGGCGAGCACCTGGAACTCGATGTGCTTCGGACGCTCCACGAAGCGCTCCAGATAGAGCTCCGGGTTCCTGAAGGCGTTCATGGCTTCGGCCGTCGCCGACTCGAACGCTCGGCGCATCTCGCTCGGGCTGCGGACGATGCGCATGCCGCGCCCGCCGCCGCCGCCGCGCGCCTTGACCATCACCGGGTAGCCGACACGCGCGGCTTCCGACTCGGCGTGCTCGGCGCTCTCGAGCGCTTCGCTGCCCGGCAAGAGCGGCAGGCCGAACTGCTTGGCGAGCTCTCGGGCGCGCAGCTTGTCGCCCCACTTCTGCATGGCCTCCGCGCGCGGACCGATGAAATGCAGCCCGCAGCGTTCGACGACCTGGGCGAACTCGGCGTTCTCCGACAAAAAGCCGTAGCCGGGGTGGATCGCGTCGGCGGCCGTGATCTCGGCGGCGCTGATCAGCGCCGGGACGTGCAGGTAGCTCTTGGCGGCCGGCGCGGGGCCGATGCACACGGCCTCGTGGGCGAAGCGCACGTGCAGCGCGCCGGCATCGGCTTCTGAGTGGACTGCGACGGTTTCGATGCCCAGCTCGCGGCAAGCGCGGATCACACGGATCGCGATCTCGCCGCGGTTGGCGACCAGGACTTTTCGGAACATCAGCTCTTCTTGATGCGGAACAGCTTCTGACCGAACTCGACGCTCTGGCCGTTCTCGACCAGGACTTCGAGGATCGTACAAGCGTACTCCGCCTCGATTTCGTTCATCAGCTTCATGGCTTCGATGATGCAGAGGGGCTGGCCCTTCTTCACCGAGTTGCCGGCCTCCACGAAGTTGTCGGCGTCCGGCGAGGGCGCGCGGTAGAACGTGCCGACGAACGGCGACGTGACGTAAACGGCGTCGGCGTCCACGCTCGGCGCTGCCTCGACGCCGGCCTTCGGAGCCGGCCCGCTGGCGACGGCCGGCGCGCTCGCCGTGGGCGCCACGGCTTGAACCACCGGCGGGCGGCCGAGCGCGATCCGCAGGCGGATGGTCTCGTCCTCGTACTCGAACTCGGCAACTTTGCGCTCGTCGAGCGTCTTCAAGAGCGCTTCGAGCTGTTCCAGGGCAATCTGCATGTCGGTTCCTCGAAGCGCCGGCCAGGGGGCCGCACTTCGTTGCGTGGGGGCGGACGTTAGCGTGCGGATGCCATGGGAGACAACCAAGACCTGCGCCCTGGCGCACCGTGTCGAGCCGATTTTTGTGCCGTGCGACGCCGCACCGCGGCGAGCTCAGGTCGATTCGCCGAGCAGCCGATCGAGCACGGCGCGGAGCGCGATACCGTAGGAGGCTGCTCCAAAGCCGGCGATCCGCCCCAGGCACGCGGGCGCAATCTTGGACTCGCGCCGGAACTCTTCGCGCGCATCGGGGTTCGACAAATGAAGCTCCACGGTCGGCAGGCTCGAGCCCTTCACCGCGTCGTAGAGCGCGTAGGACGTGTGCGTGAAGGCACCCGGGTTGAGCAAGATCGCGGCAAAACCGTCGTCTTCTGCCGCGCCGATCCAGTCGATCAGATCGCCCTCGTGGTTCGACTGCCGGCAATCGACGGCAGCGCCGCGCTCTGCCGCGCTCTTCGCAAGCTCCGTGTGGATCTGCGAAAGCGTGGTCGAGCCGTAGATGTGCGGCTCGCGCTTGCCCAGCCGATTCAGGTTCGGCCCGCTCACGACCAGGATCCTGAGCGAGCGGGCGGAGCTCTTGCGGGCCGCTTTGGCGGCCTTTGCTCGCGGCGCCACGGCTCTAGCTCGCCAGTTCGTCGGCGATGCGAGGGGCGGCGATCCGCAGCAAGTAGCGACCCTTACCGAGGTTGCCGTCCGGGGTCATCGTCATCGCGACGAAGTAATCGTCGTTGATGATGCGGATCAACGTCACGAGCTTGTCGGACCGAAACGAGACCTCGCGGGGCGCGCCCGCCTGGAGCATCTCGCTGGCGCGCTGGATGGCCTTGACGACCACGCTCACTTCCGCACCGACCGACTCGATGTCGGAGCCTGCCTCGCGCGCGTAGGTCTCGACCGGGATGCCCTCGAAGTCCATCAGCAGTCCGGCGATGCCGCCGTCGGTGCCGTCGACCACGCTCCGCAACGCTTCCTTGAACATCCGGCCCAGGGTATCCGGTTTCGCCCGGCACTCGGGAATTTTCGATGACTTTGGTCAGAGGGCCGGACCCGCACACTTGCGGCCGCGGTGAGACTCTGCGATGCCGGGCACGGCGGGGGCCGGATAACTCGCCTTGACCCATTTGAGGGCGAACGGCTACCTTCGCGCTCCGCCTGGCGTCGTGCCGGGCAGGAACGAACGGAACCGTTTCGATGCGTGCGCGCGCGGGGGATCCGCCCCGCACAATGACTCAGAAGATCCTCGCTGGACGGTCGGACGACCCGAACCTCGCGGGCGATCTGGTCCGGGTGAAGGTCGATCAAGTCGTACTGACGCGCGAGCTCGAGCGCACCGTCGGTGAGGCGCTGGAGCTCGGCGCCAAGCGCTGCGCGGTCGAGATCGGCGTGGCCTACGAGACCAAGTGCGTGACGACTCCGGCAGACGTGCCGTCGGCGGCCTCGGTTCGCGCTCTGCGCGACGCGCTCGGCCTCGGCCTGCTCGTGGCGCGGCCGGGCATCGGCTTTCCGGCAGCGGTCCACGTCGAACGCTTCGGTAGTCCGGCGCGCCTGGCGGTGACGGACGATCCGCGTCTCGGCGCGGTCGGCGGCGCGGGCATGTTGTCGCTCGTGGTCGCGCCGTCGCAGCTCGCCGAGGCGCTCGCGACCGGCAGCATCGCCGTGCGCCCGCCGCGCAGCGTGCAGGTGCTGCTCTCGGGCCGCATCCGCCCGTTCGTGTGCGTCCGCGACGTGGGCCTCGAGCTGATCCGCCGCGGCCTCGGCGAGACCGTGCGCCGCGTGGACGAGCAATATCGCGCTCCGGTCGTGATCGAGTTCGCGGGTCCGAGCGCTCGCCTGCTCTCCGTGGCCGAGCGCGCGGTGCTTTCGGCCCTGGCGCCGTCACTGGGCGCCAGCGCCGCGGTCTTCGTCAGCGACGAAAAGACCGAGGTATACCTGCGCGACCAGCGCCGCTCCAAGGCGCATCGGAGCCTGATCCCCGATCCGGGGGCCCCGTGTGACGACGTGATCAGCGTCGATCTCTCCGCGGTGGACCCGCTGGTGATGGACGAGGCCGGCGAGGTGCGCCCCGTGCGCGAGCTCGCGGGCAAGACCGTGAACCAGGTGATCCTCGGCGGCGACTCGGGCGCCACGCTGCGCGATCTGCTCGCCGCAGCCGCGCTGCTGAAGAGCAAGCGCGTCCCTCCCCGTCTCGAGCTCCTGCTCGCCCCGCCCTCGCGGCAGTCGCTCGAGGTGCTCGCGCAATCGGGCGCGCTCGTCGATCTGATCGCCACCGGGGCACGCTTGCTCGAGCCGGATCCCAGGCTCGTGAGCGGCGAGCTCTACCCGCCACCGCCGGGCGGCGTCTCGCTCCGCACTTTCGATCCCGAGCCCGCGTTGCGCGATGCACCGGGCTTCGTGGTGGCTTCGGCCGAGACGCTCGCGTACGCCGTCGCCACCGGCAGCATCGGAGATCCTCGCTCGTTCAAGCGCCCGGTGCGCATCACGGTGCCTCGCCTGCTTCCGACCGACGACGTGCTGATCGTGCGCAAGGGCAAGGGCAAGTCGAAGGAAGCGGAAGCCGCGCGCCCGAGCCCCACCGAGGCCACGCCGCAACACGGCTTCAGGGCCGCGGCGGAGCTTCCAATCGTCGCCGGCCGCCGCGCGCCGGCCGAGCCGAGCGCCTTGCTGCTCGAGTCTCTCGACGACGTGCGCTGGTTGGTGCGCAAGGCCGCCGACGTGAACGCGATGGTCCGCGCCGTGATCGCGCCGCACATTCCGAGCGGCTCGGTGCAGGTGCTGGCCGGGCTCGGGATCGTCGCGCTCTCGGCAGCACCCGACGCGCTCGCCGCCGTCAAAGGCCAGCGCTCGTTGCGTTTGCCCGATCCACTCGAATGGAACGGCAAACAGAGCCTCACCGTGTCTACGGAAGCGGGCGGCGTCGAGCTGTCCTGGCTCGCGGTCGGACCGGAGCGCGAGTGGACCGCGTCGGGAACGGCTCGCCCCGCCGTACCCCGACGCTGAGACGCCGCTCTGACTTTTCGAGCGCACCGGGCTTGGTCTATGGTCCGGCCCGTGAAGGTACTGCTGGGTATTTTTGGCCTCTCGACGCTCGCCCAGGCACTGCCTGCCCAGGCGGCCGACGTCGCCCCGGTGGACGCAGCGCCTCTCGCGGCGGCGCCTTCGAACCAGTACGGGCACGCCGGCCAGTTCAGCCTGCGTGCGGCGCTAGTCGGCGGCTACCGCATGGTGCTGCGCTACGACGACTCACCGTTCTGCGCTGCCTACGACGCCGATAAGTCGATCAGCGATCAGCAAAAGTTTTGCGGGCACGCCGCGCCACCGGCGCTCGACCTGGCCCTCGGCTACGCGCCCGCCAACTTCGTCGAGCCCTACCTGTGGTTCCGGCTCGGTCTCTCGGCTGAAGAGCAAACGCGCACGGCCGCGGTGAAGATCCTCGGCGCGGGCCTGCGCATCTACACGATGAGCGACGCTGCCGTGAAGATCTACGTCGAGCCGGCGATCGGCTTGGAGTTCGAGGACGGCGAGGCCGACGGGTTCTGGTTGCTCAACGATCCCGAGTACCAGCAAGATCTCGTGTTTCACATCGCGGCCGGTCCCCAGCTCGACCTGTCGCACAACTTGGGGTTGTTCCTCGACGGCGGCGTGACCGTGGGCGTGCTGCGCGCCATCCACTCTTCGCTCGAGCTCAAGGCCGGGCTCCAACTCCGGTTGCCATGAGCGAGCGCCCTCCCTTCCGTGTGCTGGGTGTCCAGCAGATCGCGATCGGCGGTGCCGACAAACAACGCCTGGCGCAGCTCTGGGTCGGGCTGCTCGGCGTCGCCCCCGTCGGCAGGTACAGGAGCGACCGCGAGAACGTGGACGAGGACATCCTGCGCGTCGGCGAGGGGCCCCACGCCGTCGAGATCGACCTGATGCAGCCGATCGATCCCGGACGTTCGCCCAAGGTTCAGACGCCCCCGCTCAACCACATCGGGCTCTGGGTAGACGATCTCGAGCTCGCTTACGGCTGGCTCAAGGGGCGCGGGGTGCGCTTTGCCGGCGAGATCCGCGCCGGGGCCGGCGGTCATCGGGTAGCGTTCATCCACCCGAAGGGCGATGCGGACTCTCCGCAGGGCGGCGAAGGCGTGCTGATCGAGCTGGTTCAGGCTCCGCCCGACGTGCTCGAGGCCTTGTCGGGCTCGAGCAGCTGACGCGCCGCGAGCGGCGGTGCGAGCTCGCCCTCCTCGACTGCGCGCTCGAGCTCGCGCCTGGCTCGGTCCAGCTCCGGATCACGGCTCTGGCGAGCGATCACCAGCTCCTCGAGCGCCTGCGACAGCCAGCTCCGCCGCTGGGCGCGGCGCCGCTCTCGGAGCTCCCCACTCTCCGTCAAGCGCGCCCGTTCCTCGAGCAGCGCGCGATACAGGCCGTCGATGCCGCGGCCTTCGAGCGCGCTCACGAGCTCGACGCGGCTCTGTCCGGGGCGCATCCACTCGAGCAGCGAGGCGAGCTCGCGCGCCGCGCGCTCGGTGGCCGCGGCTTGTGGACCGTCCGCCTTGTTGAACACCACGAGGTCCGCGTGCTCGAGCAAGCCGCGCTTCATGCCTTGCACCTCGTCACCGGCGCCGCCGATCTGCACCACCATCACCAGATCGCAGACCTCGGTGACGGCCAGCTCGCCCTGGCCAACGCCCACGCTCTCCACGAAAATCGGGTCGAAGCCGGCGGCTTCGAGCAGCACCAGCGCTTCGCGCGTGCGAGGCCCGAGCCCCCCCGACGCGCCGCCCGAAGGGCTAGCCCGGATGAAGGCCGCATCCGACGACGAAAGCCGCGCCATGCGTACCCGATCGCCGAGCAGGCTCCCGCCGCGGAGCTGGCTGGACGGATCGATCGATAACACCCCGACACGCCCGCCAGCGGCCACCGCCTGCATCCCGAGCGCATCGAGCAGAGTACTCTTGCCGACGCCGGGCGCGCCCGTGACCCCGACGCGCAGCGCGCGCCCCGTCGCGGGATAAAGCTCCGCGAGCAGCGCCGCAGCTTGCTCCGAGTCGTCGCCTCGCCGGCTCTCGACCAGCGTGATCGCCCGCGACAGAGCCCGGCGATCGCCGGCACGCACGCCCGCCACGAGCGGATGTCTCGCGCTCACGCGGAGCCCGCCTCCGGTACGCCCTCGAAAAGCTCCAGCAGCTGGCGCGCAATCTCGAGGATCGGCGCGCCCGGCCCGAACACGGCAGATACGCCGCGGGCCTCGAGCGCCGCGCGATCGGGTGCGGAAATGATGCCCCCGACGACCACCCTCACTCCGCCGGCGCCCAGCTTTCGGAGCTCGTCGAGCAGCTCCGGCACGAGCACCAGGTGCGCTCCGGCCTGCGTCGAGACTCCGACGAAATGTACGTCGCTCTCGAGCGCGTGGCGCGCTGCTTGCTCGGGCGACTGGAACAGCGGACCGAGCTCGACGTCGAAGCCGAGATCGGAGAGGCCCGCGGCCACCACCTTGGCTCCCCGATCGTGTCCATCTTGTCCGAGCTTGGCGATCAGGATCCGCGGCTGCCGCCCCTCGCGCTCCGACACGCGCCGGAGCAACTCGACCACGGCGCTCCACTCGGCGTCCCCCGCGTAGGCCTTCGAGAACACCCCGGTCGTCGCCATCGATACCTCGTTGTGCCGGCCGAACGCGCGCTCGAGCGCCAGGCTCACCTCCCCCACCGTCGCCCGCGCGCGCATGGCTTCGATCGAAAGCGTGAGCAGGTTCTCGCTGCCGCGCGCGCCGGCCTCGAGCGCGGCGAGCAGCGCCTGGACCCGGTTTTCGTCGCGATTCTTCCGAACTCTCGCCAGGCGGGCGGACTGCGCTTCGAGCACGCGCGCGGTGTCGACCACGAGCAGCTCCGGCTCCGGTTCGTCCGGCACCCGGAACGCGTTGACGCCGATCACCAGCTCCTCGCTGCGATCGATGCGCGCCTGACGCTCGGCAGCGGCTTGCGCGATGCGGCGTTGCGGGATGCGCTGCTCGATGGCGCGCGTCATGCCGCCGTGCGCTTCCACCTCCAGCACGAGCTGCCGCGCCGACGCGGCGAGATCGTGTGTCAGCCGTTCGACGTAATACGAACCTGCGAGAGGATCGACGACCTTGGGAATACCCGTCTCGTGCTGCAGGATGAGCTGCGTGTTACGCGCGACGCGGGCCGAGCGCTCACCGGGTAATGCGAGCGCCTCGTCGTAGGCGTTGGTGTGCAGGCTCTGCGTGCCGCCCAGCACCGCCGACAGAGCCTCCAGCGTGGTGCGCACTACGTTGTTCAGCGGGTCTTGCGCGGTGAGACTGACGCCCGAAGTCTGGCAGTGCGTGCGCAGCGAAAGCGAGCGCGGATTCTTGGGCGCGAAGCGCTCTTTCACGAGCTCGGCCCAAAGCAAGCGCGCAGCGCGCAGCTTGGCGATTTCGCCGAAGAAATCGAGCCCCACACCGAAGAAGAACGAGAGCGTGCCGAGCACGGCGTCGGGGTCGAGCCCGCGGGCCACACCCGCGCTCGCGTAGGCGAGCCCGTCCGCGAGCGTGTAGCCGAGCTCGAGCTCCGCCGAAGCTCCCGCCTCCTGCATGTGGTAGCCGGAGATCGAAATCGAGTTGTACCGAGGCAGCTTTTGGCTCACGAGCTCCATCACGTCCGCCACGATCCGCATCGACGGCTCGGGGGGATAGATGAAGGTGTTGCGCACCATGAACTCTTTCAGGATATCGTTCTGGATCGTGCCGGAGAGCTGCTCGAGACCGACGCCCTGCTCTTCCGCCGTGACGATGAACGCTGCCAGCACCGGCAACACGGCGCCGTTCATCGTCATCGACACGCTCACCTCGGCGAGCGGGATGCCGTCGAAGACCAGCTTCATGTCCTCGACGCTCGAGACCGCGACACCTGCTTTACCCACGTCGCCTTTCACGCGGGGATCGTCGCTGTCGTAGCCGCGGTGCGTCGGCAGATCGAAGGCCACGCTGAGCCCGCGCTGGCCTGCCTTTAGCGCGCGCCGGAAGAATGCGTTCGTCTCTTCCGGCGTGGAAAAACCGGCGTATTGCCGCAGCGTCCACGGGCGCGTCGCATACATGGTCGCGCGCACTCCGCGCACGAACGGCGCCTCACCCGGTACGCTGTCGAGATGCGCGACGCCCTCGAGGTCCTGCGCCGTGTACAGAGCCTTGACCTCGAGCCCGGCGGGGGTGCGCGCCGTGTCCGCGAAGCGCCCGCGCGTCTCGGACTGAACCAGCGCCCTCCAGCGCGTCTCCGCATCGTCCGGTTGGGTCATGCGCGCTCACTCCGCTGCCGTCTAACACGAACCACTCGCTCCAGCGCTTGCTCGGCCGCTTCGGCCAGACGATCGGAGCGGCGCGTGGCCTCGAGCGAGGCTCCGTAGCGCGCGACGAGCAGCATCAGCACCGGTCGCCCGCTGACGCGGATCGGCAACACGTACACCTCCGACACCGTCTCGCCGAGCCGCGCGCGGAGCTCCGCGTGCACCACGCTCGGCGCGATGGGCCCGAGGTAGTAACCGGCCTTCATCGCCTGATCCAGCACGGAATCACGGCCCGACGGGATTCCGAGCGGCGCCGTGTGGAGCCCCAGCGAGCCGCTCGCCGTGCGCGCTTCGTACATGTCGCGGTGCACCGCGAGGACCAGCGCGTCCGCCGGCTCGAGCCCCTCGACGAGCGATACCGCGACCGCATCGGCGGACTCGGCCCGCGTGAAATCCAGCAAGGCCTCCTCCAGCGAACGCGCGAACTGGAAGCTGCGCTCCTGCGCCTGGACGCGCGCGCGCTTGAGCGGAAACGACTGATGCGGCACCGGGCGGCGCGTGAGCGGGATCGGCGGATTGCTCGACAGCGTGCGCGGCGGCCGCAGCGTCGGCACGCGCGACGGCAACCCGAGCCCTGGCGCGGGCGCGAAAGCCCGGTCCGGGTCGAGCGCGGGCGGCTCGCCGAGCGCCTCGAGTGCCGAGCGAAGCGCGGACAGCTCGGCGCGCCAGACCCGCACCGTCGATTCCAGGTGGAATGCGAACTCTTGCGCAACGTGCGGATCGAGCACGTCCAGAGCCGCCACGTCGACCACGCCCGTCTCCGGATCTTTGCGGATCGGGAGCGCGAGCAAGCGGTGACAGAGGCCGCGCGGCAAGGCCTCCCACAGCTCTCGCGACGGCCGCACCAAATGCAACTCCGGTGTACCGTCCGGGACCCGCGACAACTCGCGCTCGACCAGACCGGAGAGCTCCGGCGAACGTTCGACGAGCGCGAGCACGAACGGCACGCGATCGACCGCGTGGGCGACGAGCGCCGCTTCGATCGAGGTGGCAGGCGCGCCGGCATTCAGCAAGCGTCGCGTGAGCTCGATAGTCACGATTGCCCACCATACCGCGAAACACACTTGACGTCGCCAGGGAAACCAGCGACACACCGACGCGCTCGAGGAGGAACCGCCATGAAGCACGCGCTGCTCTCATTGCCAGGAATCGCTGCCGCCGTCGGGGGGATCGTGCTCGCTGCGCCGGCTGCTTTCGCCCAAGATCTCGCGCCGGGCCTGCAGAAGAAGGACGCTGCCAGCGGCGGAAAAGAGGACGTCGCCAGCGCCGGGTTCGAGGCCGCCCAGAAGCCCGCCGAGGACAAGGACGCCACCGAGCTCAAGCTCTCTGCAGGTGGCCTGTTCACGGGTGGCAACTCCGAGTCGATCGCCGCCACTTCGGCGGCCAAGTTCCGCATGCGCCGCGGCATGAACCAGCTCGCGGTCGCGCTCGCCGCGAACTACGGCGAGGCCGCGCCCCCCGAGACCGACGAGCGCGAGACCAACGTCGAGAACTTTCAGGGACGCGTGCGTTACGACCGGTTCATCGCCGGAAACTTCGCGGTGTTCGCGTCCGTGTCGGCACTCCGCGATCGCTTTCAGGGCCTCGCGCTGCGCATGAACTTCGATCCCGGCGTCGCGTACTACTTCATCGACGAAGAGAAGCATCGCTTCTGGTCGGAGCTCGGCTACGATCTCCAATACGACTATCGCCGGGACGACGCGCTCGAAGCTGCGGAAGCCGCGGGCACTCCGCTCGATCGCTCGACGACGCGCCAGGGCGGCCGCGCGCTGCTCGCCTACGAAAACGGGCTCGCGGAGTCGGTCTCGTTCGACACCTCGCTCGAGTACTTGCAAGCTTTCAAGGACACCGAGAACTGGAGGCTCGGCTGGGACGTCGGCCTCACGGCATCGATCGATGCCGGCTTCTCCATCGCAACGACCTTCAGCCTGCGCTACGACAACAACCCGCTGCCCGGCATCGAAACGACGGACATGACGACGGCGGTGAGCCTCGTGTACCAGCTGCTCTAGGAGCTGACGGCCGCTCGAATCAGTCCTTGAACAGGAAGACCACTTCCGTCTTCCTCACCAACCCGAGCTCGTCCCGGGCGACCGCCTCGACCATGGCCGGGTCCTTCTGGATCTGCTGCACCTTGGCGCGAAGCTCGCGGATTTCGGCTGAAATTCTGGATACTTCGTGATTCGAGCGGAGCTTCTCCTGCTCCAGGTGCTCGAGCCGTGACAGGCCGTCGGGGGAGAAAATCATGATGGGGACGGACAGCGCCGCGATCAGGAGCACGCCGAGCGGCAAGGCACGGTGAGCCAGGAAGTGTCCGGAACGCATGGAGCCACGGAGCATGCCTCGCGTCGCCGGACATGGACCACAAACGAGCAATGCGCGCGTCGGCCCGCGAAATCCAGTGAGAGCGGTCGCGGAAGGCGTTATGGTTCGATTCCAGTCAGACTTGTACGCCGACCCTGGCACCAGTTCCACGAGGACCATGAAGGAGACCGATATTCTGCGGGCAGAGCTCGAACGCTTGTACGAGCTCGACGAGCTGATCCAGCTGAGCCGCGACATCCTGGGGTTCGAACCGGAGCAGGTTGGGGGCACTGCAGCCAAGGCGTCGTTCGCCGGTGCGCTGACCGCTCACTGCGCAGAGAATGAAGCGCTCGAAGCGCTGTGCGATGCGTTGCTCGCGACGCGCAGCGATGTCTCCGACCAGGTGCAGACGATCCGCGCCGTCGGCCTGTCCTCCGATACTGAAATCCCGCAGGGTGAAAGCTTCGGGCGCTTCTCCAAGCTGCAGCAGCTCGGCGAAGGCAGGCTCGCACTCACCTACATTGGGGAACGAGGTGAGCTGACGTATCGCATTCGGATCCTGCGCCGTGAAGCCACGCGCGACCGCCGCGGGCTGCAGCGCTTCCTGACCGTCAATCGCCTGATTTCCTCGATCGATCATCCGGGTTTGCCGAAATCGCTCGAGGTCGGAGAAATCGACGGTCGCGTGTACGCGGCGCACGAGCACGTCTCCGGGATCACGCTCGCCGAACACCTGCGCACCCGCGGAGCGCTGCCCATCGAAGAGGCGCACCCGATCGCGAACGCGATCCTCGACGCGCTCGCGGCGCTGCATGCCAAGCGCATCCCCCACGGTGACCTGCGCTTCGAGAACGTGATCCTGGTCCGGTCTGCGGCGGACGCTTCACCCAGCGTGGTGTTGCTCGACGCGGGCTCCGATCGCCTGCGCTCTCGGCCGCGGCTCGACAATGGACGCACCGAGCTGTTCGCGACGGTGGGCTCACCGCGCAGCGTGTCCCCGGAACAGATCCGCGGACACTCGTCGTCGCCGCGCAGCGACGTGTACTCGTTCGGTGCGTTGTTCTACGAGATGCTCACGGGCAAGCCGCCGTTCGGCGACGCGCCGATCCAGGCCGCGTTCGGGCACGTCTCGCAGCCGCCGCCCGCGGCGAGCGGTCAGGGACCCAAGGGTTGGATCGGACCGGACCTGGACGCGTTCCTGCAGCGGCTGCTATCGAAGGAGCCCTCCGCGCGTCCCAGCGACGCGGGCACCGCGCTCGAGCTCTTCCAGCAGCTCGGTCGAGTGCGCATGGCTTCCCAGGCCAGCATTCCGCCCGAGAATCTGGACGGCTTGATCGCGAGCCTGGTGCGGAACCCCGAGGACGACGGCACCGCGTTGTCGCTCGAATCCGCCTCGGAGACGCCCGAGCTCGCCGAGCGCATCGCGGGCGTCTTCCAGACCGCGGCCGGGCTGTTGCAGTCCAAGCCCGAAGCGCTGGAGGCACAGAAGAGCCTGTTGTTCCGCGCCGCACGCGTGGCCGCTGCGTGGCCCGAGACCCGCGCGCGCGCCGAAGATTCGTACCAGAAACTGCTCGAGCTCGCGCCCGACGACGATCTGGCGCAGGCGGGCTTGATCGAGCTGCGACGGCGGCTCGGAAAATTCGAGGAGGTGGTGGAGCTGCTCCTGGCCCGCTCCGAGAACGCCTCGACGCACGCGGAGAAGGCCCGCTCGTTCGCAGAGATCGGGCGCATCTACGCCCGCGAGCTCGGCGACCGCGATCAGGCGCTGGTCGCCTTCACCCAGGCGCTCACAGAAGACCCGGCGGACCTGGAGCTCGCCGCCGAGATCGAGCGCCTCGCCGGTTCGAACGAAAACGCCTGGCACGAGGTGCTCGAGAGCGTGTCGCACGCGGCGCACGCCGCCGGGACCCCCGCCGAACAGAAGCTGCCGCTGCTCTCGCGCGCAGGGCGCTGGTGGATGGACCGCGCCCACCGCGGCGACCTCGCGCTGCCCTGCTTTCAAGCCGTGCTCGCGCTCGAGCCGGGCAACGACGCGGCGCTGGACGGCATGGCGCAGATCTTCCGCAAGGCCCAGCAATGGGGCGAGCTCGCCGCGGTGCTCGCACGCCGGGCCGAAGCCGCCGCCACGCCGGCGCGCCGCCGCGATTACCAGGCCGAGGCCGCCGAGCTCTACGACCTCTACCTGAACGACTCGAGCCGCGCGCGCTCGCTGCTCGAAGAGATCGTCGAACAGGATCCGGGGCACGCCCGGGCCAGCCAGCACCTGGCCAGGCTGTACGAACGCGTCGGGGACCACTCGGCGCTGGTGCGCCTGCTCGAGCAGAGCGCCGGAGGGCAGCGCGGAGAGGAGCGGCTCCAGACCTTGTGCCGGATCGCCGAGCTCTACGAGTCGAACCTGAACGACGAGCTCGAGGCTCGCCGTCGCTACAACGTGGTGCTCGATCAGGACCCCCGCAGCATCGAGGCGCTGCGCGGCCTCGAGCGCCTGTTCAGCAAGAGCGGCCGCTATCAGGAGCTGCTCGACAACCTGGAGCAGCAGATCGAGCGCAGCGCCACTCCGCGCCAGAAGCTCGGGCTGCTCGAGCGCATCGCCACGCTCTACGACGAGGAGTTCCTCGATCGGGACAAGGCGTCCGAGGCGCTCGAACGGATGCTCGAGCTCGACCCGAACCACGAGCGCGCTCTGACCGCGTTGGTCCGCCACTATCGCGCGCAGGAGCGCTGGGAGGACGTGGTCGCGATCCTCGAGCGCCACGAGAAGGGCCTCGCGGATCCGCCGCGCAAGGTGGCGCTGCTGCTCGAGCAGGCACAGGTGCTGGCCGAGCAGATCGGCGCCCCGCAGCGCGCCATCGCCGCCTACGAAGCCGTGATGCGGCTCGACCCGGAGCAGAGCGGCGCGCTCGAAGCGCTGGCGCGCCTGCGCGAATCTGCCGGTGACGCCGACGCCGCCCTGTCGGCGATCGAGGCCCTGGCCGTGCAAGCGACGACCGCCGACGCCAAGGCCGAGCAGTGGCTGCGCGCGGCGAAGTTGCTCGAAGCCCGCGGCGATCGCGACGGCGCGATCGAGCGCTACAAGCGCGCGCTCGACGCGCGGCCGGCGGACGCCGCGGCCACGGCGGGGCTGCGCGACGCGGTCGCGGCGCGCGGCGACGCTCATGCCGCGATCCAGCTGATCGAGCGTGAGCTCACGCACACGGACGGAACGCTCGCCAAGGCCAAGCTGACGGGACAGATGGCCGCGTTGTACCGGAGCCGGCTGCGCGACGCCGAGCGCGCGGAGCAAGCGGCCAAGCGCGCCCTCGAGCTCGATCCGACCAACCTGGACGCCCTGACGGTGCTCGGCGATCTGGCCTTCGACGGGGGCCGGTTCCTGGAAGCGGCGAAGTTCTTCGAGGGCGTGTGGGGCCGCACCGACGCGCTCGAGCGCGCTGAAGCGGCGCGCGTGCTCTTGCGCTACGTGGACGCGCTCACCCAGGGCGGTTCGAGCGAGAAAGCGCTCGGGCCGATCGAGGCGCTGCAGAGGCTCGCGCCGGACGACTTCGAAGCCCTCGAGCGCGTCGCTCAGGTCACGTTCCAGCATGGTGACCCGGAGCGCGCGGCCAAGCTCTACGGCGAGCTGCTCACGCGCTTCTCGGACCAGCTGAACGAGCTCACCCGGGCCGGCGCGCTGTACCGCCGCGGCGAAGCCCTGCGCCGAACCGGGCGCGTGGCGGACGCGCTCGCTCCGCTCGAGGAAGCCGCAGATCTCGATCCGAGCTCCGCCGAGGCGCTGCTCGCGCTGTCCCGCGCCTACGAGGCCCTCGAGCGCTGGCCGGAGGTGATCAAGATCAAGACGCGCCATCTCGATCTGGCGCACGACGACGAGCGCGTCGAGCTCCTGACCGAGATCGGCGACGTGGCCGCCGCCAAGTTGAACGATCGCACCCAGTCCGCCAAGAGCTACGTCGCCGCGCTGGACGAGCGACCCCAGGACCGCAAGCTGCTCACCAAGCTGATGCAGCTCTACAGCGAGGACAAGGACTGGAACAAGCTGGTGGACGTCGTGCTGCGGCTCGCGAGTTTCGTCGACGATCCGAAGCAGAAGGTGAAGTACCTGCACACCGCGGCGATCGTCACGGGCCGGCAGATCGGGGATAGCGCACGAGCGCTCGAGTTTTACGCGCAGGTGCTCGAGCTCGACCCGAGCTTCGACAAGGCGATCCAGGAATCGATCGAGCTCTACAAGGACAGGAAGGACACGAAACAGGTCGAGCGACTGCTCAAGCAGCGGCTCGACGCGGCGACCAAGGCCGAAGACAAGCCGGCCATGACCTCGGTCTTCGACCAGCTCGGCGCGCTCTACGAGCAGGATCCGAGCACCATCGACCAGGCCATCGACGCCTACGAGGCCGCCCAGACCCTGAGCCCCGACGACAAGCAGCGCAGCGAGAACCTGAGCAAGCTCTACGCGAGCGATCCGTTCAAGTACCTCGACAAGGCCGTCGGCGCCGAGCTCGATCTGCTGCAGAAAAACCCGTTCCGCGTCGAATCTTACCGCGTGCTGCGCCGGCTCTACACCGAGACCAAGCGTGCCGACGCCGCCTGGTGCCTGTGCCAGGCGCTCAGCGTGCTCAAGCTGAGCGAGCCCGACGAGGAGCGCTTCTACAAGCGGATGCGCTCCGAGACCGCCGCGCCGGCGCAAGCGCCGATCGCGGACGCGGATTGGCTTTCGTTCGTGATGCACCCGGCGGCCGAGCCGCTGCTCAGCAGCGTGTTCGCGCTGATCGAGCCGGCGATCATCGCCAAACGCGGGCAGTCTCCGACCGAGCTCGGCTTCGACGACGCCTACCGCGTGAACCTCGACGCGAACCCCGCGCCGCTGTGCCAGAGCCTGTTCTTCGCCGCCGGCGTGCTCGGCGTCGAACCACCGCCCGTCTACGAGAACCCGAACGATCCGGCGGGGATCTCGTTCTTGTTCGCGCGCACGCCGTCGCTCGTGCTCGGCAAGGCCGCCCTGAGCCCGGATCTGCCGCTACAGCCCGCGGCGTTCCTCGCCGCGCAGAAGCTCGCCTACCTGCGCACCGGGATGTACGTGCGCCACTTGTTGGCCTCGGGCACGGCGCTGAAGGCCTGGCTGTTCGCGGCGATCAAGCTCACCTCGCCGCAGTTCCCGGTCGCCCCCGAGCTCGAGGGCGCCGTCAACGAGGCGCTCGCGGCGCTCGAGGCGGGCCTCCAGGGTCCGGTGCGCGATCACCTGACGCGCGTGGTCGCCAAGCTGCTCACCTCCGGCGCGGCGCTCGACCTGAAGCGCTGGGTGATGGGCATCGATCTGACGGCGGACCGCGCGGGGCTGATCGTGGGTCACGACCTCGACATGGCGGTGCGCGTGATCAAGGCGTCCGACGACGGCTCGAGCTCGGTGCCGGCAGACGAGCGCATCAAGGAGCTCGTGCTCTACTCGGTGAATCCGGCGTATTTCGCGATCCGGTCGCGCCTGGCCGTGTCGATCGACTCGTAGTCGTCGCGTCTCAGTCCTCGGCGGGCTTGGCTTTTTCTTTGCTCGCGCCGCCGGGGTTCGGAAGAAAGCTCGGCGCGGAGAGGGTGCCCGAGGCACGGTAGCCGTAGAAGCCGTCCGGGCGCTTGGCGCGCTTGTTCTTCGGGTCGAGGTCGAACAGACCGGGCGCGGACGAGCCGGGTGCGCCGAACAACGCCTTCGTGAGCTCGCTCTTCGTCGTGTAGCGCTCGGTGAAGCGGAAGCGCGCAGTCAGGCTGAGCAAGCTCGTGGGCAGCGGGTCGCGCAGGCGCATGCTGCCGTCGGCCACGAGCTCGAGATCGGGCCCCTTCGCGGAGAAGTCCGTGAACTTGAGCTGCCCCTCGCTGGCGTCGCCCGCCACCTTCAGATCGCCGGCCTCGACCTTGGGCAGGGCGATGGTGTCGCGGATCTTGGCTTTGCCGTCACCCGCGGACAGCCCCAAGATTTCCAGGTTCAGCGTGCCGTCCGCCTTGGCGAGCTTGCCCTCCGGCAGGCGAAAATCCAGGGTGCCGCCGACGGTGCCGGCCATCGGCAGCCCGATCGCCTCGGAGAGGAGCGGCGCCTCGGCGAGCGAGACGTCTTCGATCGTGAGCTCGATTGCGCGCGTGCCGTCGCTCTCCGAGGTGGTCCCGGAGATCGTGCCGCCGAAGGCTTCCGCTCCGAAGCTCAGATCCACCGAGCCGAAGAGCAGGCTGAGCAGGCTGACGCGCGCGTGCGCAGAATCCACGCGCAGGATGCTCGGCTTGGGCGGCAGCGCGCTGCCGTCCGAGCCGGAGGTCGGGCGCTTCGGCGGCGAGATCAGCTGCACGCCCTTGGCCTGGACTCCGCCGATCCAGTACGCGCCGAGAGACTCGAGCTGGAGCCTGAGCGGCTCGGGTCCGGTCTGACGGGAGTTGAACTCGTCGACCAACCGATCGCGCAGCCGCTCGTAGGGGAACGTGATGAAGCAAAAGATCACCAGCGCGAACAGGTAAAACGCGACCAGCCCCGCATAGCGCAGGATGTTCCTGATCCGCGGGCTCACCTCTGCACCTCGCCGGCGGAGTCACCGGGCTTGGGCGTCCCCGGCTTCTTCTCGGCCTTCGCCTTGTCGGCCTTGCGATCGTAGGCGCTGACGATCATATCGACGTCGTAGGAATCGGGCTCGACGCTGCGCTTGCGGATCGAGAGCTGCGTGATCGACACCGGGTGCCCCGACTGCGCGATCTTTTCCATGAACTTCGCAATCTTGAGCATTCCGGTCTTGCGGATCGTGATCTTGGTCGAGCGCTCCTCGTAGCGCTTGCCGTGCGGCACCGCCTGCCGGTCCTGGCTCTCGGGGATCTCGATCTCGACCTCGGCGGCGAGCTTCGACAGGTAGGCCGCGAGCGGCGGCGCCGGGTTCGCGTAGCGCGCTTCGATGGCCTTCTGCTGCACGCGCGCCGCGTCGATCTCGGGTTTGGCCGTATCGAGAGCGAGGATCGCGTCGCGCAGCTCTTGATTCGCCGTGCGCTCCGAGTGCAGCGCCGCTGCCACGCCTAGCGGGACGATCAGCACACCGCCGACGACCGCGACGATGCCGAGGATGCCGAGCAACTTCTTTTCGCGGTCCTCGAGGCGCTCGAAGCGCTCACGCAAGCTCACGGCGCGTTCTCCTCGGTGTTTTCCGGCGGCTTCTCGGCGGCCGCGGCGTCCTTCTTCTTCTTCTTCGGCCCGTCGTCGTCGCACTTGACGTCGAACTCGACCACGTACTTCTGGCGGTCGCTGTTGATCGCCCTGGTGATCTTGCCGATCTTGGGACCGCGCACGCAGCGCACGTTCTGGAGCTCGTTCGCGACGTTCTGCGCCTCTTCTGCCGAGCCGATCACGCCCTGCATCTTCACGTGGCCGCGCTGCATGTCGAAGTCTTCGATGTCGTGCGTGACCGTGGTCGGGATGATCTGCGAGATCTCCACGAGCACGTCGAAGGCGTCCATGTGCGGCAGCGGATCCATGTCGTCCATGGCGGTCGCGCGCTCGAGCTCGAGCGACGCGGTCTCCGCATCTTCGAGAGGCTCGCCGAGCACGGCCTGGCTCACGCTCGAGAGCCGGCCCAGCAAGGCCTCGTGCTCCCTCGAGAGGCCGCGTACCTCGGCCCAGGTCGCAAACAAGAAGCTCACGAAGGTCGCCGCCACCAGGCCGAGCAGCACGGGCGCCTTCTCTTTGATGAAGCCGAAGCCGCGCTGGAAGGCCAGCGGCCCGCGCCGCAGATCCACGTCGTGGCCGCGCCCGGCCGCGCCGAGAGCGAGCGCGATGGCCTTGGCGAAGCGCGGCGCGCTCGCCGCCACCTCTGGCGTCAAGCCCTCTGCCTCGAGCGGCGGCAGCGGCTCGATCGGGATCCCGAGCTCGTGAGCCAGAAACGCCGCGGCTCCCTCGGCCTGAGAACCGCCGCCGACCAGGTAGACGCGCTCCACGGCGCTACCCTGGTTCGCGGACCACGACAGCATCGTCTGCTTGAGCTCCGCAGCGAGCGGCCCCGCAGATTCCGGCAAGCCCTCGACACCGCGCGACAGCGTGCGCACCCAGACCGGCTCGCCGTGAGCCATCAGTGTCACCTCGGTGCGCCGCCCGCCGAGGTCGACCATCGCGACGGGCCCGGGCACGCGCAGCTCGGGAATGATCCCGGCGAGGTTGGCGAGGGCCATCGAACCGCACGCTAGCCGGTCGGGCTCGCGGCCCAGCGCGCGCCGCACGAGCTCCACGCGCGCCCCGAGGTGTTCGAGGCGCGCTGCGGCGAGCAGCACGACCAACGGCGCGTCGTTCGCCTCGCGCCGGAGCAGCCGGTGGTCGTAGGCGAGCTCGGCCGGATCCACGGGTACGTGCGCCTCGAGCTCGAACGGCAGCACCTCGGTCACGCGCTTGGCTGCCGCCGCCGGCAGCGTGATGCGGTGCACGAACGCCAGATCGCCCTCGATGGCGGTCGAAAGCCCCTCGGCGTGCGGTAAGAGCGCGCTCCCAGCGGTGGTCACGGCCACCTGAACGGCGTCGTAGTCGTTGCCGAGCACCGCCACCTCTTCGAGCCGCTCGATCGCGACTTTGCGGTAGCGGGTGGCGATCAGCGCAGCGCGGACGGTGCGAGCGCCGATGTCGAGTCCGATGAAACGTGCCACGAGGTTTTTTTGATACTCCGGAGCCTGACGCTCAGTCGATGCGAAAGTAGACCACGTTTCCCGCCGGGCTCGCCTCGATCGCGCGAGTGAGCGGCGAGCCCACGCCTTCCTGGGTGCTGGCGCCGGGGCTGCTACCGGTCGTCCCGGTCGCGGTCCCGGTCGCGGTCCCGGTCCCGCTCCCGGTGGGGTCCGGGTTGGTCTCCTGGCCGGGCGGCGGCGCGCCGCGGAAATCGACGACGGTATGGGTCGCCACGCGGGACTCGCGCTTGCCGGATTTCACTACCCCGACGGCATACAGGGAGAACACCTTGCTCTCGGTGGTCATCGCCTTCATCGCGTTCTCCTCCGAGTCGAGCGTGACGGGCTCGAGCCCGGCGGCGACGAACATCGGACCGAGTATGCCCTTGCCCTTCAGGGTGCTGACGAAGGCCTTGGGCGAGCCGAAGGGCGGCGCCCCCATGGTGAAGCTGCGCGCCAAGGTGACCAGGGTCAAAAACTTCTGCGCCTCCATCGGATCGGTGCACATCCGAGGCGGCGAGTTCAGCGCGTTCGAGCACACCAGCGCGAGCAGCGTTTGAGGCGCGGCGGTGTTGATGTTCACGCCTTCGGCCGCACCCCACACCGTCATCGTGCGCTTCTCGGGTTTGTCCGGATCCGGATCGATGAACGTGGCCCAGAAGTCGTCGCTGAAGCCGCGCACGCGGTGCAGCTCCTGGAAGCTGTCGAACGGCGCGTTCTTGCGCGTGTACGGCACCTTCAAGAGCTCGTAGTACGAGTCCTCGGCCGGCATCTGCTGTGCGGTGGTCGAGGTCGGATCGCAGAGCTGGGTTTCTTGATCCGGGTCCGTCCAATCGATCAGCGCCGAGCAGATGGTCTGGCGGTCCGAGTAGTTGCCGTCCGCGTCCTTGCGCTCGAACAGCGGGTCGTATTGCGGGCCGAGCATCAGCGACGAGAGCTGCGCGACGAGCCGGACCTTCGAGAACTCGCTGGCGCGCACGTTGGCGTTGATCTTCGAGTCCTCGTCCACGACCTTGAGCTCGAAGTGTGCGCCGGTAAGCCCCAGGTTTTTACCCTGGCTCACGTCGAGCCCGGAGAACTGAGCGAAGGCCTGCGCGCCGGTCTCGTCGCTGAACACGCCGAGCACTCGATCGGCGAAATCCCAGACCGGGATCTGCGGCGCCTGACCCTTGAACATCATCATCATGATCGGGCCCACGGCCTTGCGGATCGTGGGCTCGGCGGCGAGCAGCAGCCGCCCGAGGTTCGCCCCGCTCTTGGCGGCGTACTCGGCGACCACGGCGTCGCGCGCCTGGAGCGCCCCGGCGAGCTCCGCCGAGCTCTCGTCCTGGAGCTCGGTCAACATCACCGTGAGGATGGTCAGCGCACCGAGCACCATCAAGAACGCCGCGCCCCGCTCGCGCGCGGAGAGCCGCCTGCGTGCCCGGCGCTCGCGACGATTCTCGGGTGAAACGCGGCGCGACATCACAACAACGCGAAGTTGAGCGGCTTCTGGATCGGCAGCCGAACCGTGGTCAAGAGTCGGATCTTGTTGCGCCCCGAGTCGGAGCGACCGCGCTGACCCTCGTTCAACACCAGCGTGATGCGGACCAGCAGCGGCAAGCGGCCGGGCTGGCCCGTGGTCGTGGTGCTGTCCCAGGTGTCGGTGAAGCGATCGGTCGTCGGATCCAGATACTCGAGATCGAACAGATCGATGTCGGTCGCGAGGATTTCGACCCGCCCACCGCGATCGGGTTCGAGGTCCGGACGATCGCTCGAGCGACGAACCAGGTCGACTATCCCGCTACGCTCCGGATCCTGCGAGCCGAAATAGGAGATCTCGGCCTGGTCGGAGGTGTGCGAGTCGCGGTCGCGGCGGATGTTGGCAAAGGTGTTGAAATCGACGCGATCCGCCGGGATCCCGCGGCTGCCGACGAACGCCGTCTTTTGCACGATCAGGGTCTGATTGTCCGGAACGTGCAGCGACAGGTAAGCGCTCTGCAGCTCGCGCGACACGCGCTGCATGGCCAGGCGCCCTTCCCGGTAGCGATCTTGCAGGCGCTCGAGGCCCTGCTTGCTGCGCTGCATGCTGGCGAACGCGCCGTAGATCAGGATCGAGATCATCGCCAGGATGCCGATCGCGATCAAGAGCTCGAACAGCGTGAAGCCGCGGCGGTTCATTGCTCCGGCACCTCCGGCAAGCCGGCGTCGGTCTCGTCCAGACCGCCCATTTGCGGATAAGCCACGAACTGCGTCACCGGCAGCTCGCGGTTCATCACGCCTTCGGTCCATTTCACGGTCACGGTCACGCGCCGGATGCTGGCTTCGAGCAGCGGCTTCAAATCCGGATAGACCATGCCCATCACCATCGGACCCATGCCGTCGACAGCGGCGCCCTTGCCCAGGGTCTGGGCGATGTCCTGGAGCGAGCCGGCCCCCGTGGCCCCGGGCGCAGCCTGGGCTTCCTGGAGCTGCGCCAGCATGCCGAGCGGACCCATGTCGGCGCCGCTCGAGTCCTCGGCGCCGGCGTCTTCCGCCGCAAAGCCGCGCGGCTCCGGCAGCGTCACGCGCTCGATCTTGGTCTCACAGCGGTAGCCGTCGATGGTGTCCCCTTCGTCGTCGCAGCAATCCCCTTCTTCCGTGTCGTCGAGGTACGGCAGCCCCTCGCGGATCAGCTTGCGCTCGGTCTCCTCCATCTGGCAACGCACGAGGTTGGAAGCGACCGTCAACCTCTCGGCGCGCGTCGCGCTCGCAAACAAGCCCGCCTGCGCCCCGAGGATCGCCGTCAGCCCGAGGCCCAGGATCGCGATCGCGACCAGCACCTCGAGCAACGTGAAACCGCGGGACGACGAGCGCGCCATCATTCCTCGTCGCGCTCGCTGAGCCCTTCGACGTCCCGGTCTTCGCGCGGCAGCTCGAGATCGACCTTGCCTTTCTCGACCGAGGCGCGCCCGGTCAGCGCGCGGATCACGACGGTCATGCCCTCGTCGCTTCCGCCGGCGCGCTTCAAATAGACCGTGGCGTGCTCGGTGAGGCCGCCGGGCCAGAAGTAGAGGTAAGCGCGGCCGTGGGTGATCGGCTCCTCGTCGTGCTCGGTCTGGACCCGCGACAGGTCCACGCCGCTGCCGAACGGGCGGCCCCGGGTCGGATCGTCCGGATCGGTGAGCACCGGGACCGGGGTGAACCGTTGGCGCGGGACGCGCGGCCCTTCCAGCACCTTCTCACTCTCCTCCCGCGCGGCCTTCTCGGCGTCGGTCGCGGCATCCGCACCGCCCGCGACCTCGGTCCGGGTGCGAGCGAAATGACTGCCGGCCGCCTCTTCCAAGAGCAGCCGCTTCTCGTCCAGGTCGAAGACGAGCCGCGTGGGACGGCCCGTGGTGTTGGCGCGGGCTGCCGCCAGGCGCACGCCGCTGATGATCAGCGTGGCGGCGCCCCGCACCTGGCTCGAGCGCAACGCCCCCGGCCCGAGCAGCACCGAGCCGACGAGCAACGCGATCAGCAGCACGACGATCAGCACCTCGAGCAAGGTGAGGCCGCGGCGCCGGGCTCTCGCCCGCACCAAGTGGCCGCGGCAGCCGATGATCGTCAATGCGCCTCGAAGCGAAGGGTGTCAGGGCTCTTCGCTGGTCTTGGCCGCGGTCTCGGGCACGGCGATGTCGTCCTTCGTGCTCTTCTTCTTGTCGGGGCCGGCAGACACCACGGTGACCTCGTCGTCCGAGCAGCGCGGCTCGTACGGCTGCCCCCACGGATCGTTGGTGTTCGTGCCCGAGTCCAGGTGCTTCTCCTGGATCAGCTGGCTGATCGTCGGGCACGAGGTCTCGTTGTTGGCGGCTTGCCACTGCTGGATCGCAGTCCGCACCACGCGCGCGCCGGTCTTGGCGCTGGTCTTCTGCGCTTCCTGGTACTTCGGCAGCGCGAACGCGGCGACGCCGCCGCCGACCATCGCCAGGATCGCGACCACGATCAGCACCTCGAACAGCGTGACGCCGCGGGATTTGCGCGCCTTCCGAATCTTTTCCCTGATTTGCATGACTTTCCTCATTCGATTCGATCCAATCCGCCCGGCACACCGTCGGGACCGTCGCTGGACAACTCGTAGCGTTCGCCTGTGCGCCGCGAGGGACACACCAGCCGAAATGGCTGGCCCCAGGCGTCCACCGGTAATTTACGGAATGCAGATAGGTCCAGCACGCGTTCCAGGTCGGGCGGGCAGGCGCCGCCGTTCTCCGACATGTACGCGTCCACGGCCGGGCGCAGCGCCAGCAGCGTGGCGCGGCTCTGCCGGACCCCGGCGGCTCGGCGCTCGCGCGAGGCGATGACGCCGAACAGAGCGAGCGCCAAAACAAGGACGAGAACCGGCCGAACACGATGAGCTCGGAGGAAACGCGAGAGCCCGGTCCGCCCTTCCCAAGGAAAGAGGATGCTCGTGCTCGACTGGGCGCGGCTTTTGACCATGACTCACTGCACCAGCTGATTCATCTGGATCAGCGGCATCAGAATGGCCAGGGCGATGAACCCCACCACGCCGCCGAGCAGCACGATCATCATCGGCTCGAGCAGGCTGGTCAGGGTCTGGACGCGCGTCTCGACGTCCGCCTCGTAGGCGCGGCTGACGTTTTCGAGCATGGCCTCGAGCTGCCCGCTCTTTTCCCCGATCGCGATCATGTGCGTCACCATCGGAGGGAAGGCCCCGCTGCGCTTGAGCGGCTCGGCGATGCTCTGACCGCCGCGGATCGAGCCGATGGCCTCGGTGATCACCGCCTGCAGCCGCGCGTTCTCGAGCACGTGGCGGCCGATTTCCATGGCTTGCAGCAGCTGGACACCGCTCGCGAGCAGCGTGGAGAGCGTGCGCGAGAAGCGCGCGACCGCGACCAGCAGCGTGAGCCTGCCGAAGATGGGCGCCTTGAGCCGGAACGTATCCCAGCGCAGCCGCCCCTCGGGTGTCTTCTTCCAGCGCTGGAACAGCACCACCGCGAGCGTCGCGAGCCCGATGAACAGCCACCAGTATCCGGCGACCATGTCCGAGACGAAGATCAGGAGCCGCGTGTACCAGGGCAGCGTCTGTCCGAGGTTGTCGAACACGCTCGTGACCTTCGGCACCACGCCGACCATCATCACCGACACCATCAACGCGCCGACCACGGCCATCAGCACCGGGTAGGCGAGCGCGCCGGTCACCTTGCCGCGCAGCCGCGTCTGGCCTTCCATGAAATCCGCGAGCCGCTCGAGCACCGCTTCGAGCGTTCCCGACGCCTCCCCCGCGGCCACCATGTTCACGTACAGGGACGGGAACACCTTCGGGTGTTGCTCGAGGCTCTTTGCGAAGCTCGTGCCCTCGTTGAGATTCTCCCTCACCGAACGCAGCACCTTGATCAGCTGCTCGTTCTCGACCTGATCGGTCAGCGCGGCGATCGACTCGAGCAGCGGCACGCCCGCCCGCACCAGCGTCGCGAGCTGTCGGGTCATGACCGCCACGTCGGCCGTGCGCGGCCGGCGGAACACCGCGAGCGGATCGAGGTTTTTGCGATCTTTGGCTTCTTTTTGCTCGTTTTCTTCGTTGGCGGCCGTGAGCAGCACGCCGTCCCGGCGCAACAGCTGGCGCAGCGCCCGAGCGTTCTCGGCGTCCCGATAGCCCTTGATCGCCTTGCCGGTGGCGATCTGAATCCCGCGGTATTCGAAGACGGCCAAGGCTTCCTCTACTCGTCGACGAGCACGTCGTCCTGGGTAGCGGCCACCACCTCTTCGACCGTGGTCTTACCGAGCAGCACCTTGCGCGCACCGTCGTCGCGCAGCGTGTCCATACCGGCGACCTGCGCCCCGCGCTTGATGGTCTGCGCGTCGGCGTTGGCCAGCACCAGCTTGCCGACCGTGTCTTCGGCCATCAAGAGCTCGTAGATGCCGCGCCGGCCGGTGAAGCCCTTGTTGTCGCACTTGTCGCAGCCCTTGGCGCGAAAGAACGTGGGGATCCCGGTCAGGTCCGAGCCGAGCGGCACGTAGTCGACCCCGGGCACCACGTAGCGCGGCGAGATCTTGCGCTCGGCGCGGCGCTTGACGCGCTCGTAGTCGAGCCCGAGCTGCGACAGCTCGTACTGAGTCGGTTGATAGGCTTCCTTGCAGTGATCGCAGAGCACGCGCACCAGGCGCTGCGCGAGGATGCCGATCACCGTCGAACGCACCAGGAACGGCTCGATCTCCATATCGACGAGGCGCGTGTAGGCCGACGACGCGTCGTTCGTGTGGAGCGTGGAGAGCACCAGGTGACCGGTCATCGAGGCGTGGATCGCGATCTCCGCCGTCTCCCGGTCACGGATTTCGCCGACCATGATCACGTCCGGATCCTGGCGCAAGAACGCGCGCAGCGCGCTGGCGAAGGTGAGCCCGATCTTCGGCTGGACGTGCACCTGATGGATGCCGCCGATCTCGTACTCGACCGGATCCTCCGCGGTCAGGATGTTGATGTCCGGCTGGTTGATGCGGTTCAAGCACGCGTACAGCGTCGTGGTCTTGCCGCTACCGGTCGGGCCCGTGACCAGAATGATGCCGTCGGGACGGCCCACCAGCTGATCCATCAACGCGTAGTCGCGCGGTCCGAAGCCGAGCTCGGCCAGGTCGAGCAGCACGTTGGTCTTGTGCAGGAGCCGCATCACGATCCGCTCGTGATCTCGGCTGGTCGGGATGGTCGAGACGCGGACGTCGATCGAACGGCCGGCGATGCGCAGAGAAATTCGGCCGTCCTGCGGCAGCCGCTTCTCGGCGATGTTCAGCCCCGCCATGATTTTCACGCGGGCGATCACCGAGCTCATGAACTGCCGGCTGGCTCGGCGCGCCACGTAGAGCTGGCCGTCCACGCGGTAGCGCACCAGCACCTCGCGGTCCTCGGGCTCGATGTGGATGTCGCTGGCCCGCTCCTTGACTGCTTGGGAAAACAGCCCGTTCACCCAGCGGATGATCGGCGCGTCGTCGTCCGAGTCGAGGATGTCGATCTGCTCGGCGGCCTCGAGCGCCTCCTCGGGCTCGAGCTCGTTCAGCGCGGTCTGGCGCTCGTAGACGCGGTTGATCGCGTCTTCGATCTGCTCGGCGGTCGAGACGTTGACGACCACCGGCTTTTGTAGGGTCGCGCGCACGTCGTCGATGCCGTCCGTGTCCAGCGGGTTCGCGCACACGATCTCGACGTGATCGGGATCCTCGCTCATCGCCAACAGCTGGTGGCTGCGCGAATAGGAAATCGGCAGCTTGGTGGCGACGTCCGTCGAAACCTGATCGAGCGGGATCTGCTCGATGAAGTTCAGGCGCAGCTCGGCCGCCAGAGCGCGCGCCACGTCGCGCTCGCTCGCGACCTTCGACTCCACGAGCAGCTCGAGCAGGGGCTTACCCTTCTCGCGCTGTTGAACGAAGAGCGGCTCCAGCGCTTCGGGGCTCACGACGCCCTGGCGCGTCAGAATGCCGCCGAGAACACGCGCTTCCATCGGCTCACTCCGCGAGCGCGACGTTCACGCTGCGCGCCTGGGGTTGGATGCGGAACGGCAAGTCGTTCCGACCTTCGGGCGCCGGCGCGGGCGCTGGCGGCGGCGTGTTCGGGGCCGCGGGCGCCGCGGGGGCGGGCGCAGCTCCGGGCGCCTGGGCGGGCGCTGGGGCGGGCGCGGCCGGCTCGGCCTCGCGGGCGCGCTCGCGGCGCAGCCTGCGACTCGGGGCCGCGGCGGGGGGAGCCGCGCCGCCGGCGGCCTCGTTCTTCAATTCGCCCGGCAAGGCGATCGGCTCGGTCGGTTGACGCTCCTCGAGCTCTTCGCCGCGGCTCTCTTCCTCGAGCCGTCGCTGTTCGTCGAGCTCGCGGTAGGTCTTGCGGATCTCTTCCACGAGCCCGTTGGTGCGCGACCAGTCGCGCGGCGGTGTCCAATCCTTGCCGTTGAACACGAAGAAGCGATCGAGGAACTCCTGCCGCTCCTGCATCTTGCGCTCGAAAATCCGGCGCAGATCGCTCTGATCGCGGATCACATGGGGTGTCAGAATCAGGAGCAGATTGGCCTTGCGCTTGACGGTGTTGGTGTGACGAAACAACGCGCCGAGCAGCGGCAGATCGCCGAGCACCGGGATCTTCTCGCGCGAGGTCGTGTATTCGTCGCGCATCAGGCCGCCGATCACGATCGTCTGCTGGTCCTGCACCACGACGGTGGTGTTGGCCTGACGCTTGGTGATCGGCACGGCGCCGAGCGCACCGACCGCGGCGCCCGCAGCGCTGCTCTCTTGCTGGATCTCGAGCCGCACCTGGTTCGATTCGTTGACGTGCGGCGTGACCTTGATCTTGTTGCCGACGTCCGCGCGCGGCGCGCTGAAGCCGCCGGCGAGCCCCAGGAGCCCGCCGAGGCCGCCGCCCGCCTGCCCGCCCGCCAGGCCCGCGAGCTGACCGAGGTTCGCGCCGCCGACGTTGGTCTGCAGCGGGATCTCGTCGCCGATGTTGATGTCGGCGGCCACGTTGTCGGTGGCGATGATGTGCGGAGTGGCAAGGATGTTGGACTTGCCGCTGCTGGCCAGCGTGTTCAGCACGATGCCGAAGGCCGGAATGCTGAGCCCGGTGTTCAGCAGGTTCTTCGAGTCTTCGAGCGTCGGGCCGCGCACGCCGGCCGCAAAGCCCTGGAGCAGGCTCGGATCGGCCGGAAACGCCAGCGAGCGCCCCGCCTGGAAACCGCCGAGCAACAGCGGAGAGTCCTGCGCGCTGTCGCCGCCCATCGGCGCGCCGGCGTGGAACGCCGCGCCCACGTCCAGCGTGTCGGAGACGGCCAGATCCATGATCACCGCTTCGATGAACACCTGGCGGCGGGGCTGGTCGAGCTTGTCCACGACCAGGCGCAGCGTGGCGTAGTCGCGGTTCGAAGAGGTGATCACCAGGGTGTTGGTGCTCTTGTCCGGCGTGACGCGCACCTCCCCCTCGAACATCCCGCCAGCGTTGCCGCCCGCGTTGTTCTTGCCGCCGCCGCCCAGCATCTGCGTGAGCGTGGCGGCCATCTCTTCGGCGATGCCGTGTTGCAGACGCAGCACGTGCACTCGGCCGCCCTCGTGCGTGCGTGAGTCGAGCCGCTTCAACACCTCGAGCAAACGCAAATAGGCGTCGTCCGAGCCGACCACGACCAGGCTGTTGCTGGCGTCGTCCGCGACCACGCGCGTGAGCCCCGAAGCCTTGCCGGCCGCCCCCGCCTGGCCCGGCGCCGCGCCGAGCTCGAACAGCTCGTTCAGGCGCTTGGCCATGTCGGTGGCGCTGCCGTTCTGGATCCGCTCGATCCACATGCGCTGCCCGGCGCCGCCAACGTCGATCTCCTCGATCATGCGGATCATGCGCCGCACCTGGGTCGCGGTGTCGGTGATGATCAAGAGCCGGCCGGGGCCGTGCACGGTGATGTCGGCTTCCTTGCTCTTGAACTTGTTCAGGATCGCCAGCACCTCGTCCGGCGAGGCGTGCTCCAGCCGGTACAGGCGCGTCACGTAGCGATCGGAGTCCGGAACCGGCTCGCCGCGCGCGATGATCGGAGTCGCTTGCCCGACCACGCCCGCGCTATCGACGATCTTCAAGAACCTGCCGTGCGGGACCACGGTCATGCCGTTGGCCTCGAGGATCGACAGAAACGCCTGGTACGCCTCTTCGAGCGTGACGGGCTCGGGCGAGACCACGGTCGCCTTGATCTGCCGGACCTTCGCGCCGTAGATGAAGCGCCGCCCGGTGAGGCCGCTGATGTGGTTGACGAGCTCTGCCAGGTCCGCGTCCTGCAAGTTGAACTTGACGAGGTGCCCCGGCGGCTTGGCCTTGTACGGCACGTCGGTGGCCGCCGCGATCTTTTCCATGTCGGTCGGCAGCGGGCCTTGAGCGCCGGGTGGATCCGGCTCCGGCTCGGCCGCAGGAGCCGCAGCCGCCGGCTCCGGACGACGCGCCTTGGCGGCAGCAGCGGCCGCACGCAGGGCGCGCCTGCTCACGGCATCATTGGGGTTGGGCGGGGCCGCCTGAGCGGAGGCGGAGGCTGCCGACAGCAACAGCAGCAGCGAAGCGAAGCCAGAAAGAACTCGTTTCACGACCGAAGACTCACTTGATGTTGTACTGGATGCCCACGGGCGAGCCGCGGCGGTTCACTTTCACGGACAGGCCGTTGGCAGTACGCAACCGCGCGTACGCTTCGAGCGCCTTCTCGGGGCTTGCCATGTTGTAGCCGTTGATGGTCTCGAGCCGGTCGCCGTTCTGCAGCCCGAGATGGCCGAGCAGCGTGTCCGGGCGGATGCCGAACAAGCGAACGCCGACCATCTTGCCGTCCTTCTGCTCGGGCACGATCCGAGCAGAGCGCATCAGCTCGGCCTGATCTTCGAGGATCTTGTCGACCACCGAGCGATCGACGTGGAACTCGGTGTCGCTGACCTTCTGGATCTTGGCGGCGATCTCCGGCGGCAGCGGGGCGGGTCCGCGGCGCGGGGACGGGGCAGGCGCTTCGCTCGCGGCCGGCGCCGGATCCGGCGCCGGCTCGGGCGTTGCGGCTACGGGCGCGCCGGCGACCCGAAAAAGCTGGGCCTGACACAGCTGTCCCCCGCCGGTGAGCCAGACCGAAGGCGTTGCGTCTCGCGGATTGTAGCCGATGAACACGACCTTCTTGCCCGCGACCTCGTCGCCGGTGCGGCGCAGGCGCGGGTGCGGCTCGCCGCTGCCCATCAGCGCCGCGACCGACCACTCCGGATCGCTCGACTCGGTGACGATCAGCGCGCTCACGTTGTCGCAAGCCGGAGCCGACAGCGGGTCACTGAGGTCGGGCCCGGGCGGCGCGGCCTCCACCTCGGGCTCCTTCGGGATCAGGTTGCCGGTCACCGAGTCGAACGGGTTGCGCTCGATCAACGGCAGCGCCGAGCGCGGCTCCGAACGGGGGATCGGCATCGGCGGTGGCGAGTACTTCTGCGCGAGCGAGCCGGAAGCCGCAGGTGTGAGCAAGCCGGCACCCACGAGCTCGGTCACACCCGACGCCTGGAAGTACGCAGCCAGCGCCAGGAACGCCAGCACGACGACCGCGAAATATTTCCGGATCAGAAGGTCTAGAGCCACGGGTCCGGGAGGGTTAAAGCGAGGGGCGTGCCAAGGGTCAAGCCCCGCCACACACCGGCCGAGAATCAGGTAAACCCTTCAATTTTCGAAGAGCTCGCGCGCCAACTTGGCACGCTGGGGAACGACGGACGGCGCCGAGTGACAAGTTGTCAGCCGGAATTTTCGGGCAGAGCCGACGGCCCCCTCGGGCTGCCGTCGGGCTCACCGAGCTTGCGGTAGATGGTGCGGGTCGAGATCCCGAGCAGCTGGGCGGCGAGCGACTTGTCGCCCGCGGTGTAACGAAGCGTCTCGCGGATCGCGCGCCCCTCGATCTCCGACAGCGGCGTCCCGATCGCGAAGCTCAGCGACGACGCCGGCTGCTTCTGGGCGTTTGCGATCGACTCCGGCAGGTCTTCGATGCCGATCACGTCGCTGCGGCACAACACGGCGGCCCTCTCGATCACGTTCTCTAGCTCGCGCACGTTGCCCGGAAAGGAGTAGTCCGCGAGCTTGCCGAGAGCCTCGCTCGAGACCCGCAGCCGCGCCCGGCCGTTCTTCTTGCAATACACGCCGAGGAAATGATCGACGAGCAGCGGGATGTCCTCGCGCCGCGCGCGCAACGGCGGAGCAGTGATCGCGATCACGTTCAGCCGGTAATACAGATCCTCTCGAAAGCGCCCGGCCTCGACCTCGGCCATCAAGTCGCGGTTGGTGGCGGCGACGATGCGCGCGTCGCTCTTCTCGACGCGCCCGCCGACGGGCTCGTACTCGCCTTCTTGCAGCACGCGCAGGATCTTCACTTGCACCGCCGGGCTGAGCTCCCCGATCTCGTCGAGGAACAACGTGCCGCCACGCGCTCGCGCGAAGCGCCCCTCGCGACGCGCCACGGCGCCCGTGAACGCGCCCCGCTCGTGACCGAACAGCTCCGCCTCCAGGATGCTCTCGGGGATCGCCGCGCAATTCACGGCCACGAAAGGCCCCGCCGAACGCGCGCTCTTGTGATGGATGAAGCGCGCGATCAGCTCCTTGCCCGTGCCGCTCTCCCCCAGGATCAACACCGTGGCCGTCGACGGCGCGGCCTGCGTGGCCACGTCGAGCACGCGGCGCAGGGCCGCGCTCTGCCCCACGATCTCGCGATGCCGCAAGAGCTGAATCTCCTGGCGCAGGCTGCGGTTCTCCTCGAGCAGCGAGTGCCGCTCCGCCGCCTTGCGCACACTCTTGACGATCGTCATGCGCTTCAGGGGCTTCTCGACGAAGTCGTAGGCCCCTTCCCGCATCGCCTGCACGGCGGTCTCGACCGTGCCGTACGCGGTCATCAGCACCACCTCGGTGTCGGGCGAGACCTCGCGCAGGGCGCGCAGCAGCTCGACGCCGTTCGTGCCCGGCATCATCAGATCGGTCAGCACCACCTGCACCCGGTGCCGCCGCACCAGCTCGAGCGCGGCCTTGCCGCCGTCCGCAGTCAGCACCCGCATGCCCTCGCGCTGAAAGATCTTCTGCAGCGAGGTGACGTTCGACGGTTCGTCGTCGACCACGAGCACGGTGATCTCGGAGTCGGCGCGCGGCGGCTCGGATGGCGGCTCCGCGGGGTCCGACAGCCTCTCTGACGATTCGTCCATGGCTTCGACTATCTGTCAGAGGCAGTACATCTTGTCAATCGAATGACAATTTGTCATGTCGGGAAAGAGCGCCCCTCGACTAAGCCGAGATTTTCTGGTTGGAAGCGCTGTGGCTGACGAGCTTGGAGCCCCCGAAGGTGGGGTCGACCCCGACCTGGGGGTCTTCATTCCCCGCCTTTCCCTGTCTCTGGAACGTCTCGGCGGCGAGGGCGCCCCGGACTCCGACCAGGAGGTTCCGGCGCTCCGGCTACTGTTCGACTATTCGGGCACGGCGATCCGCGCCTCGGATCGCCGCGACCGCTTCTTCGTTTCGGCGTCCAACGGCGTGCGCATGATCGAACGCGATCGCGCCGGCGAAGCGCAGGCCCAGTGCCTGCTCGAGAGCTTTGGCGCGATCGAGATCTCGTGCCTCGACTGGCTCGAGCCCGCGTTCGATTCGGAAGCGGACTATTTCCTCAACCCGGACGGCAACATCCACACCTGGTGCTCGTTCACGGCCTACGCAGTTCCGCAGCTCCGCGCCTTCGGCTGGGACGTCTCGATCGCGAGCGACTACCCGTTCCGCGTCGCGGACGCCGAGAGCCCCTGGTATGCGCGGCTCGAGCCCGATCCCGAAGAGCGCGAAGACTGGTTCGGCCTCGAGCTCGGCGTGGAGATCGACGGGCGGCGAGTCGATCTGCTGCCGGCCTTGCTCGACCTGCTCGACGAGTGCCCGGACAGTGCGAGCATCGAAGCGCTGCTGCGCGTGCCGGCGCGCTTCCGCGTGGTCCCCGTCGGTGATGGCCGCTACCTGCCGGTGCCACCGGACCGCCTGCGCTCGCTGCTCGCGATCATGACGGAGATGTACCGGGGCGAACGCGCCGAGCTCGCGCTGCCGCGGGCGCGGGCCGGGCTCGTGACCGAGCTCGACGCGGCCTTCGCGTCCACCGGCTCCCGCCTCACCTGGAGCGGGAACCTCGAAATCTACGAGCACGGCCGGTCACTCGCCGAGCCGCCGCCTCCAGCTCCCAAGGTAGCGACGCGGGGGCTCACGGTCGGCCTGCGGCCGTATCAGGCCGAGGGCGTGGCGTGGCTCCAGCACCTGCGCGAGCACGGCGTGGCCGGGATCCTCGCCGACGACATGGGCCTCGGCAAGACGCTGCAGACCATCGCGCTCTTGATGCTCGAGAAGGAGAGCGGGCGGATGGATCGGCCGAGCCTGGTGGTGGCGCCGAAGAGCCTGGTGGAGAACTGGCGGCGTGAGATCCAGCGCTTCGCGCCGTCGATCGAGACGGTGGTCGTGGCCGGCAGCAAGCGGGCCACCGCCATGGCGCGCATGGCCGAAGCCGACGTCGTGATCGTCAGCTACCCGCTGCTCGTGCGCGAGATCGAGCGCTTCAACGAGCAAGACTTTCACTACCTGATCTTGGACGAGGCCCAGGCCATCAAGAACCCCCGCAGTCAGGCCAACGGCGCCGTGAAGCTCATCGAGTCACGCCACCGGCTGTGCTTGACGGGGACCCCCATCGAAAACCACCTCGGGGAGCTGTGGGCGCTGTTCGATTTCCTGATGCCAGGTTTTTTGGGAGATTTTCAGGGATTTCGCCGGCGCTACATGGCCCCCGAGAGCGAGGCGGAGAACTTGAGCTCGCTGGCCTCGCTGCGGCGGATCGTGGCTCCGTTCGTGCTCCGGCGCATGAAGGAGCACGTTGCCAAGGAGCTACCGCCCAAGACCGAGATCATCCGCGCCGTCGACCTCGAGGGCGATCAACGCGACCTCTACGAGAGCATCCGGCTGTCCGCGCACGGCGACGTGCGCAAGGTCATTCAAAAGAAGGGCTTCAACAACTCCGCGATCGCCATCCTGGACGCTTTGATGAAGCTGCGTCAGGTGTGCTGCGATCCGCGCCTGATCCCGACGCCGTCGGCGCGCGCCGTCGAGTGCAGCGCCAAGTACGATCTGTTCTTCGAGCTCGTGGAGCTACAGCTGGCGGAAGGCCGTAAAATCCTGGTATTTTCGCAGTTCACGCGCATGCTGGCGCTGCTCGCCGACGGTCTCTCGGAGCGTGGCATTCGCTACGTCGAGCTCACGGGCGAGACCGCCGATCGCCAGAAGGCCGTGGACCGTTTTCAGAACGGAGAGGTCGACCTGTTCCTGATCAGCCTCAAGGCAGGCGGAACCGGCCTGACCCTGACCCGCGCCGACACCGTCATTCACTACGACCCCTGGTGGAACTCCGCCGCCCAGGCCCAAGCCACGGACCGCGCCCACCGCATCGGTCAGAAAAACCCGGTCTTCGTCTACAAGCTGATCGCCGCCGGCAGCGTCGAAGAGCGCATGCTGCGCCTCCAATCCAAGAAGGCCCACCTAGCCAGCACGCTCCTCGGCACCGAAGGCGCGGCGCCGCCGTTGGATGAAGAAGTGCTGGACGACTTGTTCGCGCCGTTGGCGGACCAGCAGGAATAAGAGTTTGGGGTCGGGCTCACGGATTGGCGGGTTCGGTTCCATCGGGCGCCTCGCGACTCAGGTGGCTTGAAGCCAGACCGCGCCGGCCGGGCCGGTTTTGTTCCTGGAGTGCGCCGCTCGGGGTGCCAAGACTTCGGGGGTTGGATTTTCTTTTTTTAGGGTTCGGTTCCATCGGGCGCCTCGCGACTCAGGTGGCTTGAAGCCAGACCGCGCCGGGCTCGCCGGTTTGTTCCTGGAGTGCGCCGCTCGGGGTGATCGTGATCTGCTGGTGCCAAGACTTCGGGGGTTGGGGTGTTCGAGATTTTTCTTTTTTTGGGGTTCGGTTCCATCGGGCGCCTCGCGACTCAGGTGGCTTGAAGCCAGACCGCGCCGGTCGCGCCGGTTTTGTTCCTGGAGTGCGCCGCTCGGGGTGATCGTGATCTGCTAGTGCCAAGACTTCGGGGGTTGGGGTGCTCGACCCGACGTCAGAGGGCGGCAGATGAGTCCAATGGCGAGCTCGATTCCCGTTCCCGTTCCCGTTCCCGGTCCCGTTCCCGTTCCCGTTTCCGTTTCCGCTTCCGCTCCCCGAAGCTCCGCCGTGACCCCCCGCGGGGTTGGTGCTACTCACGTCTCCGTGAACGACTTCGAGAACCTCCCGGGCGTCAGCGCGATGAGCCTCTATGTGCCGCCGTTTCGCGTGCGGCTCGACGAGTGGTGTGGCTGGACCGGAAACAATTGGGACAAGGTCAAGGCCGTCGTCGGACAGAGCTTCCGCGTCTGCGGGCGGGACGAGAACGTTTACACGATGGCGGCGAACGCCGCGCTGCGGCTGATCGTCGACAACCAGCTCGATCCGAGGGCGATCGGCTTCTTCGGGCTCGGTACCGAGTCGAGCACGGACAACGCCGCCGGCGCCGTGATCGTGCGCGGCATGCTCGACCGCGCGCTCGACAGCCTGGGCTTGCCGCGCCTGTCTCGCAACCTCGAGGTACCGGAGTTCAAGCACGCCTGTCTCGGCGGCATCTACGGCCTGAAGAACGCGCTCCGCTACGTCGCATTCGACGGACGCGGGCGGCAAGCGATCGTGGTCAGCGCGGACGTGGCCGAGTACGAGCGCGGCTCGAGCGGAGAACAGACCCAGGGCGCGGGTGCCGTGGCCATGCTGGTCGAGACCACGCCGAAGCTGTTCGCGGTCGATCTGTTCCGCGCGGGCAGCGCCTCGGACTATCGCGGTCCCGACTTTCGCAAGCCCTTCGCGCGCCACTTCACCGAGGGCTACGCGCAGCGCACCACCCGCCCCAACGACTTTCCGGTATTCAGCGGTGAGTACTCGACGTTTTCGTACATCGACGAGACCGTGCATGCCGTGGAGAACATGCTGTCGCGCCTGGACGTCTCGGCCGGCAGCTACTACCGCAGCGTGCGCAGCCTGTTCTTCCACCGCCCGTATCACCTGATGCCGGTGCGAGCGATGTCGTTCTTGTACGTGCGCGGCCTGGCTCGCGGCAAGAGCCACCACGACGAGCTGAGCGAGCTCTGCGCAGAAGCCAAGGTGTCCTTCGACGACGTGATGCGCGAGACCAGCTCGTCTCCCGATCTGTACGCGCACGTCCTGCGTGGCACCTCGGGCACCGATCCGTACGTCGCGACCAACGCCGTCGCCGGCGTGCTGCGCAAGCGCGCGAGCTTCCGCGACCTGTTGGTCGAGAAGATGAGCCTCGGCAGCGACACCGTGCGTGCGCTCGGTAACCTCTACAGCGCCGCCCTCCCCGCCTGGATCGGCGCCGGTCTCGAAGAAGGCGCCGAGCGGAACCTGTCGCTGGAAGGCGCCAATATGGTCGCCGTGGGCTACGGCAGCGGAGACGCGGCCGAGGCGATCCCGTTCTGTCCGGTGCCCGGTTGGCAAGCGGCGGCCCGCACCTTCCACTCCGCCCGCGCCCTCGACGGCGCAGTCGACCTCACCCAGGCGCAATACGAGTCACTCCACGATCATCGCGAGATCACCGGCATCGACTACACCCCCCGCGATCGCTTCGTGATCAGCCGAGTCGGCACCGCGTACGACCCCGCGTTTCAGGATCTCGGCGTCGAGTACTACGAGTACGTCCCCGCGTCGTGAGTTGGCCGTCAGCCATCAGCCATCAGCTGCACCCCGCCCAGGCATCAGTCACCGGCGCTCCGCGATCAGCGCTCGTAGTCAGCGCTCCATAATCAGCGCTCCGAATCAGCCGTCAGCCGTCAGCCACCGCCCACTGCCCCGGCCATCAGTCATCGGCCCTCTGGGATCCGCCGTCAGCGCTCTCCGACGTAGGAGCGCGAAGAGTCGTCGCGAAGCCTCACCCGCCCAGCACGACAGACTACGTGAGCACCGAGCGCAGCGAAAACGAAGCCGAAACCCAAAATCGCCGGGCGCGGTGGAAGTTAAAGATACCGGGGATGGCCACCGCCCACTGCCCCGGCCATCAGTCATCGGCCCTCTGGGATCCGCCGTCAGCGCACTCCGCCGTAGGAGCGCGAAGAGTCGTCGCGAAGCCTCACCC